>CANFMT010000006.1 GCA_947448415.1 Burkholderiaceae bacterium
AGTTTTCCAGCTCTGCAGAAATAACCTGCTGATCCTTCACGACACCCCTTCATACCAAAATGGCAAAAAAAAATGGGCTTCAAAGCCCATATTCTCGAAATTCAGAACAGGCCGACTTACGTTGATCGCAACATCAGTCGGTAACTACTTAAAACAACAAAACTCTGTTGTAAGACCAAAATTATAGCCTATTTGGAAGAAAACTGATACAAATCAGAAGCTTTCGCCCGGATTGCGCGGTTTTCTGGGCCCCTTATTGAAAGGTTTGCGCCCTTTTGGTGCCCCTCGTTTAGGGCCGTTTCCTGGGCTTTGGGGGTTGCCAGTCACAAAAGCAGACTGCCCGTGGTGAACTTTGCTGCCTTTACTGCGGTTTTGGCCCTGGCCACCACCTTGTCCGCCCTGACCACCTTGACCGGGTCTGCCGCCTTGAGTACGACCCCGGAAAGGACCGCGCCCTTCGCTAGATCCACCGCCACCGCCCGGTTTACCGCCTCTTCCCTGATGCGTCAGCCCATTATGGCCACTAGCAAGAGTTAAAGCATCACGAGAGCCCCAGTAAGAAACCGAGGTTTGCATTGGATCGGGTTGGAAATCTTCCCCCATAGGGCGACGATCACGATTATTTGGATTGGAGTTAGGACTGCGACCCTTATCTTGCGGCTGTGGCATTTTCAAGCCGGCAGATTTCATCAAGTTATAGATGCCACCGGCCTCAATTTCTTCCCATTTGCCGCGTCTCAAGCGCGGAGGTAATAAGAAAATGCCGTAACGAGTACGAATTAAGCGAGATACCGTATGACCAACTGCTTCAAACATACGGCGCACTTCGCGATTACGGCCTTCACTTAATGCAACGTGGTACCAGCGGTTAGCACCTTCACCGCCACCCATCGCTAAACGCAAGAATTTTGCTTGGCCATCATCAAGCGTAATGCCGCTCTTTAATAGCGCAGTATTTTCTTGACTCAAGTCGCCCAAGATGCGCACGGCGTATTCACGCTCAACACCATAACGTGGATGCATCAAACGATTTGCTAACTCACCAGAAGTAGTGAATAACAAAAGACCTTCAGTATTAAAGTCCAAGCGACCTACTGCGATCCAACGCCCTTGACGCGGCTTGGGCAAACGATCAAATACAGTTGGGCGACCTTCAGGATCAGACTGGCTCACGATCTCGCCAGCAGGCTTGTGATACATAATGACACGCGGCGGCTTAGTCTGAATCTTGCGATGAACTGGTTTGCCATTGATGCGCACTTGATCTGTTGGTCCAATACGTTGGCCAATGTGCGCAGGCAATCCATTAACAGATACGCGCCCTTGAATAATCAAGTCTTCCATATCGCGACGAGATCCCATACCGACATCAGCCAATACCTTATGTAACTTAACGGTATCTTCGTCATCAGCATCATCATCTAAACCATCAAGGTCAGACCAAACTTCATCACGCAAACT
Source organism: Burkholderiaceae bacterium (assembly GCA_947448415.1). Lineage (GTDB taxonomy): Bacteria > Pseudomonadota > Gammaproteobacteria > Burkholderiales > Burkholderiaceae > Polynucleobacter. The sequence continues at coordinate 1,462 of CANFMT010000006.1, forward strand.
GAGTGGTAAATCATCTACGTTCGCAAATTGCAAACTACTCATCTCTTCTTCTGTTGGCGCATCAGAATCTTCGTCTTCACGTGAACGTTGAGCACGTTGTGCGCGACGTTCAGCAGCAGTTTGATGGGAGATTTCACTCTCATTCACACCATCAGGATTTTTAACTTCTTCAATCTCAGGCGCATCTAAAGCGGCATCAAACTCGCCAGATACCACCGAAGCAAACAATGCTTCACTTTCCGCTGCATTGGGGGCTAATTTGGAGGCTTGATTACTGCCACCTTCACGCGGGCCATTGGTATCACCGCCTTCACGGCGTGACCGGTCTTTATTAAAAGGCCGCTTCTTATTAAACGGATGCTTGCCGGTACCCTGGCGACGCGGACGACGATCGCCCCGCTCACCGCGTTCACCACCCTCAGTTTTAGGACCATCAGAGTTCGATGGCGCAGCGTCTGCATTAGATGGGGTTGCCGATGGATTGACTACCGGAGATGAATCGTTTTCGTTAGAGCTTGTCATTAATAATTATTTTATTTGGTCTGGATTGTCTTCAGACTCAGGGGTAACTTCTTCGGATGCTTCTTTTGCTGTGTCTTCTACTGTGTCTTCTACTATTTCTGCCGCTATTTCTTCAGTTGTTTCGTCTAGCGTAACTTCTAAGGCCTCAACTTCATCCTCAATGACTACTTCTTGCGCTTCAGCATCGATGATCACCGTCTCTACTGTGGCCGATGGATCAAACTCCATTACCGCTTGACCTAATTGTTCTGCAGCAGCCATTGGCGCTGCATCTTCTAAGATCGGTAAGCTCTGTAAATTCGTGAGACTAAGATCATCCAAAAATTGTTTAGTGGTTGCGTATAAACCTGGACGCCCAACCGTTTCTTTGTGACCAATCACCTCTACCCAGCCACGATCCTCTAATTGCTTCATGACGTTACTGCTTACCGCTACGCCACGTATCTCCTCGATCTCACCACGGGTTACTGGCTGACGATAAGCGATGATAGCCAAAGTCTCCATCACGGCACGAGAATATTTCGGCGGCTTTTCTGGAGTCAAACGATCAAGATACTCGCGCATTGAAAGGCGGCTCTGAAAACGCCAACCAGTAGCAATGTGCACCAACTCCATCCCTTTATCGTCCCAAGAGCGCTGCAACTCAACTAATGCTTCATCAATATCAGCAGTAGTGATGTCTTCAACAAATAAACGAGAGATATCGGCAACGGTGAGTGGCTCCTGTGCACATAGGAGGGCTGTTTCAATTACGCGCTTATTGTGATCGTCCATAAAATTCGGGCTATCAGGAGCAATCCTGATTAGGCTTTAAAAAATGTATTTAGTAATGGGTTTTGGTGTTCTCTAGCTACTACGGACAATCCATCTCATCAGTTCTTATTGGGATATGCCCGCGCTGAAACGAAGTCCTTTTCGTTCACCTTGCATCCATTATAAGGTAGGCTCAATACAATAGCCACATGCATAAAAATTCCTCAAAATCCCCTTTTCCATTGCTTAATGCCCCAAACTCCATTGAGCGGCGCAGACTCCTGGGTCTGGGCATTGGCGTGAGCGCCCTCATCGGGGGTGCAAGTCTGAGCTCATGCAGCCTAGTTGGTAATAAAAAACCGGTGCTAGGCTTGGTTTTGGGAGCCGGAGCAGCACGAGGCTTCGCACATGTTGGGGTCATTAAGGCGCTAGAGGCACAGGGAATCAAACCCGATATTGTTGTTGGCAGTAGCGCTGGCAGTGTTATTGCTGCCCTTTTGGCCTCGGGGGCTACCGGCAATGACCTCAATCGCCTAGCTTTAAATCTAGATGAGGCCACCATCGCAGATTGGGGCCTACCTTTTGCAGGTCGCTTTGGGGGACTTATTAAGGGCGATGCCCTCCAAACCATGGTCAATCGCGAAGTACAAAACAAAACCATTGAACAAATGCGCATCCCTTTGGGAATTGTTGCAACAGAATTGCAATCCGGAAAAGGTGTTCTATTTAGAACGGGCAACACTGGCTTAGCAGTAAGGGCATCTTGTAGTGTGCCAGGCGTATTTCAGCCTGCGGTCATTAACGGCAAAGACTATGTCGATGGTGGATTAGTGGCGCCAGTACCCGTGAGCTACGCAAGACAAATGGGGGCAACCCTTGTGATTGCGGTAAATATTTCTTCAGAACCAGTTCATCAGGATGCAAGCGGAACCTTTGGCGTCTTACAGCAAACTATCTCGATCATGCAGCGAAGTATTAATCAGCATGAACTAAAAAGTGCCGACATTGTGATTCAGCCTCTCTTAAAGCAAATGAGTGGCGGTGATTTTAAATCCAGAAATGCTGCTATTTTGGCTGGCGAAGTTGCCGCACAAGAGCAAATGGGATTGATTAAGGAAAGGCTGAAAAGCTAGTAGCTATAAGGCTGTACAGCAACCGCTTAAAGGCTGCGTGACTTACGCTTTAGATTTTTTACTTCATTCAGAAGTTCTTGGCGTTCTGAGTCGTTAAGATTGTCGCTACCATCTAAACGGCGCGCACCATCAAAACGTTTGTCCCAATAGAGACTTCCAAGATCATCCACTCGAACATTGGTACCTTTAGAAGGCGAGTGAATAAATTTGTTATCTCCCACGTAAATGCCGACATGAGAAAAAGTTAAGCGCATCGTATTAAAAAATACTAAATCACCTGGTTGCAACTCTTCTCGAGTGATAGGCTTACCAACGCGACTCATTTGAGTGGATTTGCGCGGCAATAAAAATCCCAGTTTTTCTTTAAATACATAGCCAACAAAACTGCTGCCATCCAAGCCTGACTGAGGTAATTCCGCATCCCAACGATAACGAACACCAATAACCTCCATGGCGCGGTTAATCAACTCATCTGACTTTCCAGTAACGGTGTCAGCCAAACGATCTGAAACACGTGCAATGTAAGACCTACCTGCTTGGAACATGCTTTCTTTGGGAACGGCAGCATCTGCAGATGCCTCGACTACTGGGTCGGCAGCGAGGACAGACGCGCAAACGAAAGCGCTCAGACCAAAGCCCAAGAGTTTTGAAAGCAGTATTGTTTTCAATGACATTTATTCAGTTTAACAAAGAACTTCTAATTAACCAAATGATGGATTAACTCTTAAGTCATTGTTTATAATAGATTATTTTTAATAATCAGTAACTAATGCACCAATTTGGACCATTCACAGGGCCTTGTGTCAATACCTAAGTTAATTCAGCGGCTGTAAAAAGCTCTTTTGTGTAGGTCTGCCTAGGATGCTTAATAAGGGTTTCGGTGTCGCCAAACTCGATCACCCTGCCGCCTTTGAGCACCATCACCTCATGGGACATTGCTCGGATAACCGCCAAATCATGGCTAATCATCAAATAGGCTAAGTTGTATTTTTTCTGTAACTCAGTCAACAAAGCGAGTACCTGCTTTTGGATAGAAACATCTAGAGCAGAGGTGGGCTCATCTAACACCAAAATTTGTGGGCGCAAGATTAAAGCGCGCGCAATTGCAATGCGCTGACGCTGACCACCTGAAAACTCATGTGGGTAGCGTAGCAGCGCAGAGCGATCAAGCCCAACTTCTTTGAGCATATCCACGACACGAGACTCACGCTCAGATGCGGTCAGCTTTGGAAAGTGCACATCCAAGCCTTCAGAAACAATTTGGAATACATTCATTCGTGGTGACAGTGATCCGAAAGGATCTTGAAAGATCACTTGCAGACTTGAGCGCATCGCCCTTCTATCGGCAGGCTTAAGCTTTTGCCAATCATTACCCAGTACATCCACCTCACCAGAGACTTCCGCGGCTGAGTCACCCAACAAACCAAGCACCGCCATCCCTAATGTTGTCTTGCCTGAGCCGGACTCACCAATCACGCCAATGGTTTGACCCTGCTTCAAGCTAAAGCTTACTTTTTTCAGAACCTTATGTGGCGGTGCTTTTTTAAACCAAGAGACTGATTCTGAACTTGGGTAAGCTACTGATAACTCTTCTGTTTTTAGTAGAACTGGTGCCAAAGGCATTAATGGCGCCAAGTCACGGACTGGCTCACTATTGACTAAAGCACGGGTATAGGGATCTACAGGGTGTCCAAAGACTTGTTTCGTAGTACCTGACTCCATCAAATTTCCTTGATTGAGCACAGCTACACGTTGCGCAAAATGCTTCACTAAATTAAGGTCATGAGTAATTAAGAGGATACCCATTCCACCATCGCCCTTAGATTCCTCTTGTAACTCTTTTAGCAAATCTAATATTTGCAAACGCAAACTCACATCTAATGCTGTAGTTGGCTCGTCAGCAATCAGAAGGCGTGGTTTACAGGCTAATGCCATTGCAATCATGGCGCGCTGCCTCTGGCCTCCAGAGAGTTGATGTGGATAAGAATAGAAACGGCGCTCAGGCTCCGGAATACCAGTCTTTCTGAGTAAATCAATGGCAGCATCTATGGAGTCCGCCTTAGAAATCAAAGGTTGATAGATTTGAACTGCTTCAATAATTTGATTGCCTATAGTGAACAATGGGTTCAACGCTGTCATGGGCTCCTGAAACACCATAGCGATTTCTCGCCCACGAATTTCCCGAATATCCTCTATCGGCATAGATAGCAAATCTAGCGTACCTTTGCCATCCTTTTTTTCCCAGAGAATCTTGCCAGATACCTTGGCTCCTTCAGGCTCTAGTCGCAATGGCGCTAATGCAGTCAAGGTTTTACCTGAACCAGACTCACCCACTAAGGCAACACGTTCGCCAATACCGATCTCTAGATCAAGGTGCTTCACAGCAAACTTCTCGCGACGTCCTGATCCAAAAGAAATACAGAGGTCTTCATATCGCAGCAAACTCATGGTCGCCCTCCACTCATGATGTCAGCCTTACGAGAATCAAAAGCATTGCGTAATGCCTCACCCATAAAAGTTAAAAGCAGCAAAGTGGCAACCAACACTACAAAGGTTGATAAAGATATCCACCATGCATCTAAGTTGCTTTTCCCTTGAGAAAGAAGCTCGCCCAAGCTAGGTGTCCCAGGAGGAACGCCTAAACCTAAAAAGTCGAGGCTTGTTAAAGACAGGATGGCTGCACTCATACGAAATGGCAAAAAGGTAATTACCGGGGTCAAACTATTAGGCAAAATATGACGCCACATAATTTGCACATTCGTAAGGCCCAATGCTCTTGCCGCACGCACATACTCTAAGGCGCGATTACGGAAAAATTCCGCGCGAACGTAATCTGATAATCCCATCCAGCCAAAGGCGGCTAATAAGATAATCAACAAAGAAACGCTGGGATTAAAGATTGAAGCAAAAATAATCAGCAAATACAGCTCTGGCATAGCTGACCAGATTTCAATCAGGCGTTGTGAGATGAGGTCAAACTTGCCACCAAAAAATCCCATTAAGGATCCAGTAATAATACCCACGCTAACGCCAACAATTGTCAGCGCTAAACCAAAGAGAATGGATAGACGAAAGCCATAAATTAAGCGCGCTAGGACATCGCGACCACGATCGTCGGTGCCCAACCAGTTTTCCCATGAAGGTGGCGCCGGATTTGGCACCTTAGAAAAGTAATTAAGAGTTTCGTAACTGTAGTGAATCGGCGGATAGATTGCCCAATTGCCATTACTAGTAATGTTGTGACGAATATCAGGATCTAAAAAATCAGTCGGGGTTGCAAAGTCACCACCAAAAACAGTTTCGGGTTGGCTCTTCACAATCGGAAAATAAAAATGTCCTTCATAACGAACCACTAAAGGCTTGTCATTAGCAATCAATTCTGCGCACATTGATAGACCGAATAGCACTAGGAAGATCCATAGACTTATATAGCCCATACGACTATTTTTAAAGCGCAGCCAACGACTCATGATCCCCCTCCAGCGCCAAACTGAATGCGTGGGTCTACATAGACGTAGCAAAGATCAGAAATTAACTTCGTAAATAAGCCAATCAAAGTAAATAGGTACAAGGTGCCAAAGACTACCGGGTAATCACGACGCATGACGGACTCGTAAGATAACAATCCGAGGCCATCCAAAGAGAATAAAGTCTCGATCAATAGCGAGCCAGTGAAAAATGCACCGATAAACGCAGCGGGAAAACCAGTTACCAGAGGCAAGAGTGCGTTACGGAAAACATGCTTCCACAGCACTTGCTTTTCAGTAAGTCCTTTTGCACGCGCAGTCAAAACATACTGCTTACGAATCTCTTCCAAAAAAGAATTCTTCGTAAGCATGGTGACTACCGCAAAACTACCCAGTACGGATGCAGTGATAGGTAAAACTAGATGCCATAAATAATCGGTGACCTTACCAATCAGGCTAAGGTCACTCCAGTTATCCGATGTAAGACCTCGGAGCGGGAATATCTGCAAGAAACTGCCACCCCCAAAGACCACCAGCAACAATACGCCCAGCACAAAGCCAGGAATCGCATAGCCTACCAAAATCATGCTGCTAGTAATAGCGTCAAAGCGTGTACCATCGCGCACCGCTTTAGCAATGCCAAGCGGGATCGATACCAAATAGGTAATGAAAAAGGTCCATAGGCCAATACTGATAGACACAGGCAACTTAGAAACTACCAAACTCCATACGCTTTCATGCTGGTAATAGCTTTGACCTAAATCGAATCGCGCAAAACGTCCTAACATCATGAAATAGCGTTCAAGTGGCGGCTTATCAAATCCATACAGCGCCTTCACTTCCTCTAATCGCTGAGCATCGACACCTTGACGACCACGATATGTCGAACCAGACCCAGAAGACTCAGAGCCGCCAGTTGCAGCGCTGCCCTTTCCTTTTAATTCGAGCACCATTTGCTCTACCGGCCCGCCCGGCACAAATTGCACGACTGCAAATGTGAGAGTGAGCACGCCCAAGATAGTTGGAATCATCAAGAGCAAACGTTTGAAGATATAGGCGCGCATTTGACCTTGCATTATTTAGTCTCTTCTTTCCACCAATTTTGCATGATCCACGCTTCAGCTGAGTAATACAACGGAGGCTCTGGGTAGCGCATCTCATGACGGAACGCTACACGATGTGTAGGGTTGTACCACTGAGGAACAACGTAATAACTATTCCATAAGACTCGATCAAGCGCCCTGGTAGCCGTTGTGAGCTGCTCACGATTTTGCGCCTTGGTAATTTCTTCGATTAAAGCATCCACCACCGGTGATTGCACACCGATAACATTATCCGAGCCCTTTTCTTTAGCGGCCTGGCTACCAAAACGATCCCAAAGCTCATTACCCGGATTTTGTGAATCCTGAAAGCGAACGGTAGTCATATCAAAATCATATTCATTCATACGTTTTTGATGAAGCGCAAAGTCGCTAGTACGAATATCTACCTGTACTCCTAATTTCTCTAAATTACGAACATAGGAGGAAATCACTCTCAAAAAGAAACCGCCATCCTCCACAATCTCAAAACGAAATGGCTCGCCTTTTTCATTACGCAATGCCCCATCACGATATTGCCAACCAGCATGCATCAGCAATTCACGCGCCTTCTTTAAATTTTGGCGCAAGCTAGCAGGCGATTTTGTAGAGGGTGCTGCCGGCATTGGACCAAAGACAGCGTCTGGTACCCACTGAGGGTATTTTGCTTTTAATGGCTTAAGTAGCCTGAGCTCTGCCTCAGTAGGTTTACGAGGACCATCAAAATTGGCGCTTAAATCACTGTTTGTGAAATAACTATTAATACGACTGTACTGATCAAAAAATATCTGGCGATTGAGCCATTCAAAATCGAGCGCATAACCCAATGCTTCACGCACCCGCACATCCTTGAAAATCGGACGCCGCACATTCATGGCAAAGCCTTGCATACCAGCACCGTTGTGATTAAGGAATGCTTTCTTTAGCAAGATCCCTTTATCAAACTTAGAGCCCACGTATCCCTTGGCCCAAATCTTGGCGCGATACTCAACCAGTGCATCAAACTCCCCGGCCTTGAAGGCTTCTAGCCTTACAGCATCATCGCTATAGAGTTTGTATAGAACACGATCAAAGTTATAGAAACCAACGCGGACATTCAGTGGCTTACTCAGTTGATCAACCCAATAGTTAGGATTTTTTTTGTAAACAATCGACTTGCCTGCTTTGAAAGATTCAATTAAATACGGGCCACTTCCAATCGGCACCTCAAAAGCCAACTTATCAAATGGAATCATCGAGCCATCTGGCTGCTTTCCCCAATTGCGCGAGAACACCGGAAATGTTCCTGCCAAGATTGGAAGTTCTGCGTTGTCATTCTTAAAGTCAAAGCGAATAGATCGATCAGACAAAACCACTGCATCTTTAATGTCTGCAAAAGTTGTTTTATAGCGAGGATGCGCTTTACCGCTCATTAAAGTATCAAAGCTATATTTAACGTCAGCAGCTAACACTGGACTACCATCAGAAAATTTTGCTTCTGAGCGAAGATGAAAAGTAACCGACTTACGATCTTTAGCTACCTGAATGTCGTCCGCTAATAAACCATAAATACTAGATACCTCATCCGCACTTCCCTCGGCTAGAGACTCGAACATGAGTTCTATGCCCGGTGCAGTAATCCCTCGAAGAGTGAAGGGATTGAATTTGTCAAAACTGGTTCTCTGTCCCGGGTTAGGCAAAACCAAGGTTCCGCCACGGGGGGCATTGGGATTGACATAGTCAAAGTGGGCAAATCCCTCGGGATACTTGGGTTTTCCATACTGCGCAATTCCCTGTCCCGCCTGAACTACATTGGCTCCAAGCCCAACTAGCAGGGCTAGAAGCAAAAAATGGGCAATTCGGCGAATAGGGTTTAGGGTAGGCATATATGCAACAATTGTAGATAGCTAATCATATTTGAAGTAAAGGACACAACATGGGCTTTCTCTCCGGCAAAAAAATCCTCATTACCGGCCTCCTCTCTAACCGCTCTATTGCCTACGGCATTGCCAAGGCCTGCCACCGCGAAGGTGCTGAATTAGCCTTTACCTACGTAGGTGAGCGCTTTAAGGATCGCATTGTTGATTTTGCAAAAGAATTCAATACCGAGCTGATTTTTGATTGCGACGTTGGTAGTGATGAGCAAATTAGTGCTCTTTTTAAGGATTTAGCTAAATCCTGGCCTCAGTTTGATGGTTTTGTTCATGCTATCGGCTTTGCTCCACGCGAAGCTATTGCTGGTGATTTCTTGGAGGGCCTTTCACGCGAAGGCTTCAAAATTGCTCACGATATTTCCGCCTACAGTTTCCCAGCAATGGCAAAAGAAGCTCTTCCAATGTTGCGCGACAAATCTTCATTACTAACGCTTACCTATTTGGGCTCCACTAAGAATGTTCCCAACTACAACACCATGGGTTTAGCAAAAGCATCTCTTGAAGCATCAGTGCGCTACATTGCTGGTTCAGTTGGCCCTAAAGGCATTCGCGCAAACGGAATCTCTGCTGGACCAATCAAGACATTGGCTGCATCTGGTATTAAAGGCTTTAGCAAGATCCTAGAAGCGGTTGAGCAAACTGCACCTCTGCGCCGAAACATCACCATTGACGATGTAGGCAATACTGCTGCGTTCTTATTGTCTGATTTAGCAAATGGTATTACTGCTGAAATCATTTATGTTGATAACGGCTTTAGTCATGTTGTTGGCGGAATGGAAGACGTTTGAGCATTCCCCTGCGCGAAGCCCTTAAGTTTTGGGCTAAGCTTGGCTTCATTAGCTTTGGTGGGCCTGCTGGACAGATTGCAGTTTTGCATCAAGAGTTAGTTGAAAAGCGTCGTTGGATTTCTGAGCGGCGCTTTTTGCATGCCCTCAATTACTGCATGTTGCTGCCTGGGCCTGAAGCCCAACAACTAGTTACCTATATTGGTTGGTTAATGCATCGAACCTGGGGTGGCATTTTGGCAGGAACCCTCTTTGTACTGCCATCCCTTTTTATTTTGATTGGTCTGTCATGGGTGTATTTAACCTACGGCCAAGTACCATGGATTGCCGCTATTTTTTTTGGTATTAAACCCGCTGTCACGGCAATCGTGTTGCATGCTGCAGTACGCATTGGCAAACGCACGATTCATAATCAAGCGCTTCGGTGGATTGCAGTGGGATCTTTTCTTGCCATCTTTATTTTAAATCTATCTTTTCCAATCATCGTCGCTATTGCAGCGGCTATCGGTTATTGGGGTGGCAAACGCTATCCAGAATATTTCCAACAGAGTGGTGGGCACGGCGATAAAGAAATTAAAGAATTTGGTGCAGCCATTATTGACGACCACACCCCAACACCTGAGCATGCGAAATTTTCTTACCAAAAAACCATTCGTCACAGCCTAGTTGCGCTCTTATTCTGGCTGATACCGATTGGCGCATTAGTTGTAATCTTTGACTGGAAGACGCTTTACCCGCAACTAGCTTGGTTTTTCACCAAAGCAGCCTTTTTGACCTTTGGTGGTGCTTATGCCGTTCTTCCTTATGTCTATCAAGGCACTGTTGATCACTTTCATTGGCTAAGTGCCAATCAAATGATTGATGGCTTGGCACTTGGAGAAACTACGCCTGGTCCACTCATCATGGTGGTAGCATTTGTGGGTTACCTTGCAGGCCATATTCAGCATCTGATTGGTAATAGCGATCCATTTTGGTTTGGGGTTTTAGGTGCTTGCGTTGCTACGTGGTTCACTTTTTTACCCTCCTTCTTTTTCATCCTAGTGGGCGGCCCCATTATTGAATCCACACATGGCAAACTTGGGTTTACCGCACCACTTACCGCCATTACAGCCGCAGTAGTTGGCGTTATCGTTAACCTAGGTCTATTTTTTGCCTATCATGTGTTTTTACCGACAGGCTTAAGCGGCTCAATTTCCTGGATATCGATCGTCATTTGTGCTTTAGCTGCTGTAGCGTTATTTAGACTTCAAAAAGGAGTTCTTTCAGTGCTAGGTGGCTCAGCTTTAGCTGGATTGCTCTTGCATTACATTTCGGCTTTGCTGGGGTGAATTTTTTCCCAGGATTGGCATAATGCAAGTTATGCGAATCGAACCTCAAACCATTACCCACCTTCAAGAATGGCTTGGTAAAACCGAGTCATTTCAAGACACCGTCACGGCCGCTCCCGTGCGCGCCCTATCAGCAACACTAGATCGCGAAGATCCATCTCCTCAGAAAGGTTCGTTCCTGCCTGAGTTATGGCACTGGCTCTACTTCTTGCCACATGCCCGTGAATCAGAAATCGGACCAGATGGTCATCCAAAACGCGGAGGATTTCTCCCGCCTGTTCCGCTACCACGACGTATGTGGGCTGGCAGTCGCATTGAATGGGTACAGCCACTTGCGGTTGGCGATCAAATTGAGCGAGTCTCTACTATTAAGTCGGTAACTCATAAAGCAGGCCGAACCGGCGATTTGATTTTTGTACTAGTCAATCACCAAATTTCTAATCAAGATGGTCTGGCAATCATTGAGGAGCATGACATTGTTTATCGCGATGCCCCAGGGCCTGATGATAAGCCGGTAGCTCCAACACCTGCGCCCACTGATGCTAAATGGAGCAAGACCATTACACCAGATGATGTCCTGCTATTTCGCTACTCAGCACTGACTTTTAACGGTCACCGCATTCACTATGATCGCAAATACGTGACTGAAGTGGAAGGCTATCCAGGGTTGATTGTGCATGGACCATTAATTGCTACGCTATTAGTCGACTTAGTGCGTCAAAGCATCCCTGGCTGTACGCTCAAGAGTTTTGAGTTCCGCGCTATTCGCCCCACTTTTGATATCAATATCTTTACGGTAAATGCTAAGCCTGATTTAGAAAAAGATCTTAGCGGAAAAACCATTTCAATTTGGGCTCAAGACCATGAAGGTTGGCTCACTATGCAGGCGACTGCTGTACTAGCGTAACTCACCCATGACTACTCCACATTTATCTCAAGAACTGGCAAGCTTTGCATCCAATCTAAAAGCTGCAGACATCCCTAATGATGTGATGAACCGTGCTGAAGATTTATTAGTCGATTGGTTTGGCTCTGCAATTGCCGGTAAAGGCTCTCGACCTGTAGAGACCATTACTCAATTCGCCCAGAATATGGGTGGCTTTGATGCATCCCATGCTGGTCCTGCAGAAATTTTAGTAACGCGTAAAACTTCCAGTCCATTTTTAGCGGCAATGGCTAATGCAGCTGCTTCACATGTTGCAGAGCAGGACGATGTGCACAATGGTTCCGTTTTTCATCCGGCTACCGTAGTGTTTCCACCGGCGTTAGCTTGCGCCCAAGCTATCGGCGCATCTGGTGAAGATTTATTGGTTGCTGCAATAGCGGGTTATGAAGTGGGCATCCGCGTTGGTGAATTCTTGGGTCGCTCTCATTACAAGGTATTCCATACCACTGGCACCGCTGGTACTTTGGCTGCAGCTGCGGCTGTTGGAAAGTTGTTAAAACTCAACCCTAAACAAATGCTCCATGCATTTGGCTCTGCGGGCACACAATCGGCTGGTCTTTGGGAATTTTTACGCGATGCAGCTGATTCTAAGCAACTACATACTGCGCATGCCGCTGCAACTGGATTGATGTCGGCTTATCTTGCTCATGCTGGCTTTACTGGTGCCGAGCATATCTTAGAAGGTAAACAAGGACTTGCTGCAGGAATGTCTAGCGATAGTGATCCCAGCAAACTGACTGATCGCCTAGGGAGTCGTTGGGCTTTAGCAGAAACTAGCTTTAAGTATTACGCTTCATGCCGTCACACCCACCCCGCTGCTGACGCGCTGCTACAAGTAATGCTGACTAATAAGCTAGTGCCCAGTGACATTATCAAAGTAGACACCTTAGTACACCAAGGCGCTATTGATGTACTAGGACCAGTCACCGATCCTGCAACCGTTCATCAGTCAAAATTCTCAATGGGCACAGTACTTGCTCTAGTGGCACACTATCAATTTGCAGGTTTGCAAGAATTTGATCAGCACTTTCATGATGAAGAGATTTGCGTATTCCGTGAGCGCGTCTTTATGACGCTTGATCCAGAGGTTGATAGTTCATACCCACAGCGCTGGATTGGTAAAGTTAAAGTGCATTTAAAGAACGGGAAAATCTTAGATGGTCGAGTTGACGAGCCTAAAGGTGATCCTGGCAATACCTTATCTCGCGCAGAAATTACCGATAAAGCAATGCGTCTAGCGGCCTTTAGTGGTGGCGCAAGCCCAATAGAGATGAAGAAGGCTATTGATCTCTTGTGGAATATTCGCAATCAGGCCAAGATAGGCTTTTTACTACCGCCCCAATAAGTCACCAACCAAATACTCTTAGAACCATTTTGATATGAACCCATTTGATACGCCGCTCGGCTTTAGTACTAACTTTTTATTTGTACCCGGCACCCGTCCCGAGCGCTTTACCAAAGCTCTTGATAGCGGCGCCAATGGTGTTGTTTTGGATCTTGAGGATGCTGTTCCAGCAGAGGATAAGGATATTGCCCGTAACGCTATTCGTGCTGCATGGCCAAACTTTAGTGCAGAACAAAAAAAGCGCCTAGTCATTCGCACGAATTCTCCAGGCAGTAAATTCTATGCGGCTGATTTGATATTGGCGCAAGAATTAAATGTCGCCTGCATCTTGATCCCAAAAAGTGAATCAATGGACCAGATTAATGGTGCTGCACTAATACTTCCCAATACCGCGATTATTCCCATGATTGAAACTGCCGTTGGCTTGGATTGCATTAAAGAAATTGCCAACTCCAATCAAGTCATTCGTATCGCCTTAGGAAATCTTGATTTACAAGCTGACTTGGGAATGATCTGCGATCATCAAGAAACAGAATTGCAACCCGCTCGCTATCAAATAGTTCTCGCATCCCGTCTGGCTCAGATTGCCCCTCCTATTGATGGGGTTACACCGTCCACAGATGATATCGAGCGCATTGCCGATGATGCCCAGCGTGCAAAACGCATGGGATTTGGCGGAAAACTTTGCATTCATCCCAAGCAAGTTAACGTCGTCATTAAAGCCTTTACCCCCAATGAGGAAGAGCTTGCCTGGGCCCGGCGCGTCATTGAGGCAGACAAAGCAGCTAATGGTGGCGCCGTTAAGCTCGACGGACGCATGATAGATCGTCCCGTGGTTTTACTGGCTCAAAGAACTCTCGCCATTACTGGTAAATACTAGGGCTTACTCAGGCCAAAAAAGTTACAAAACTGGTAAATTGGTCTCCATAACAACACCAAGGAGATCAAATTGAAAATTAAGAAAGCTTTATTTTCAGGAATAGCGGCGGCTTTGACTGCCGGAACTCTTCTAAGTACTAGCGCCCTAGCGCAAAAAGATTGGCCAACAAAATCAATTAACTTAATCGTGCCTTTTGCAGCCGGTGGACCTACTGACTCTGTAGCGCGCTTAATTGCTGTACCAATGGGTCAATATCTTGGCCAGACAGTTGTGGTGGAAAACGTCAACGGTGCAGGTGGAACGATTGCTAGTACCAAGGTAGCTAGAGCTGCGCCTGACGGATATACCATTTACTTGCATCACATGGGTATGGCAACTGCTAATGCTCTTTACGACAAGCTTCCTTATGACCCTATGAGTAGTTTTGAATACATTGGTCAGGTTGCAGATGTTCCGATGGTGCTTTTGGGCAAGAAAGATTTACCCGCCAATAACTTTAAAGAGCTTGAGGCTTACATCAAGGCCAATGGCTCTAAAGTCACAATGGCAAATGCAGGTCCTGGTGCAGTGTCACAACTTTGCGGATTATTATTTCAGAGTCGCATGGGTGTGAAGCTCACCAATATTCCATACAAAGGAACTGGCCCTGCTCTGACCGATTTATTGGGTGGCCAAGTTGACCTTTTGTGTGACCAAACCACACAAACTATTCCGTACATTAAAGATGGTCGCGTGAAAGCTTATGGCACAACAACTTTAAAACGCTTGCCAGCTATTCCAAATGTCCCAACACTTGATGAGCAAGGCCTTAAAGGTTTTGAAGTAAAGGTATGGCATGGTATGTACACACCAAAAGGCGTTCCAAAGCCAATTTTGGATAAGTTAAATGCCGCCCTTAAGGTAGCCCTTAATACTCCTGACGTGAAAAAACGTTTGGCAGATGCCAACATTGATATCGTATCCCCAGAGAAGATGACCCCGGCAGGTCTGAAGGCTCACCTAGATACTGAGATCAATAAGTGGGGTCCAATTATTCGCAAGTCTAATATTCCAGACTAAGCATTAATGTTCGAAGATAAAAAGCCAGCTTAATAACATTAGGCTGGCTTTTTTATATCTTTAATTTCAATAGGCCTCATTAACCCGGTCTAAATAAATAGCCAGAGCGCGCCTTATCTTTACGTCTTCTATTTAAAGCGCCTAAAGAACTTACTAGCACCCAAATTGCTAAGAATGGGTCCAGCAAGTAATCCCATAGATTAGCTGACTCATGCCAATGCGCTGACCAAGCAATGATAGCAATGGCGATAATCCAAATACCCTTGCTCCAATTGGCAAGTCCGCAGATTGCAGCTAGCAGGATTACTGAAACCAGAAATATCGTTGATCCATAACCCCATATATAGGGATCAGTCATACCAAGACCCAAAGCAAAGGGATAAAAAATGATCGCAACGATAGCTATGAACGCTTTGAAACTCAGCGGAGTCGGTCTATTCAATGCAAATAGAGTGCTCCAGAGTAAAAGCATCGTCACAACACTCAAATCACCAGTAACACCACGAGCGTAGGCTGCCAGGGGTAATTCCAAGGAAAGTCCTATTGGCCAAAAGAAAAGGTTTGCTAGCACTATCATGAGTACAGCCTTAGGCAGCATTGGCCACGCTTTCATCGAGAGTTTTTGCAAAAGCAAAACAATCAATACCGCACAGCTTATGGACATTTCAATCAAAGCAATAGGTTGCATCAATTCATTCATCATTGAGACTCCTTACTATTGTCTTTAGCATCAGAGGCAATCATCTGACTAAAGGCATGCTTTAGCCAAGCGTCCGAAAAGTAACGATGCCGAATTTTCTTGCGATCCCAGGTATATACCAGGTGAGCATCATTTCCATCTACGCTAATGAGGTATGGATAAGAAAACTCTTTTCGCTGTCCGGCATCTAATGCCTCATCATCTTCCAGAACCTCCACTACTTCCCAATGCTCTGCTTTAACATCGCTCATCATGAGAACTAAACGATAGCGACCCTCCTCAATATTATTTAAAGCGATGAGTCGAGTGCCGTTTTTCAAAACGATGCCCGTCACTGCTGAATTCGGATTGGCAATCGACAAATCATCATCAGCTACCCAAGACTGTCCGGCATTCGCAGTCTTGCTGATTGGAATCTGTTTGGTTTGACCAGCGCTGCGCGTTTGGCGAAAAAGGGCTGTGGCTTCTTGGGCGCCATTCACAAGCAGCAAGGGCTGAATAGAGCTACGCCCAGAACTCATGCGACGCTTATCAATGACCTGCCCTGCATCTACTCTCAGAAATTCACCAAAGCGTCCTATCCACTCATGATAAGCAGGCAACCCTAACCGACCGTCCGTAAATTGAACCGTAGGAGATTTAACCAGGGTACTTAAATTGATTAATGGCGAGCTGATTAATCTTTGTGGCTTGCTCCACGTTAAACCCTCATCATCAGATGTAATTGCAGAGATAGAGCTTCCGGCCCAGCCTCCAACGGAGACCGTAACAAAGAAGAGTTGCAGGCGCCCATCGGCAAGTCTACTTGGTACGGGGTTACCCAATTTAGCGATGTAACGTGACAAACCCTTTTCAGCCGCCACGCGATCGATAACTATCGTAGGTGCGCTCCACATATTCTCTTTGGGATTAAATACTGAGCTATAAATTGAAACATCAGGAGCGCCCTCTCGGCTACCTGCAAACCAAAATGCCCTTACAGCACCATCTTTTAACGCAATCAGGGAAGCCGCATGAACTGAAGCTGCGCCAGTATCTGGCAACCATGTGGCCAGTGGATTTGCGATGCTAGGCTTAAGGGGTAATTTAGATTTTGGCGATACCTGAACTTCAACCTCTTCTTCGACCTCTATGACTGAGGTAATGGCAAACGGGGTCCAAACTGGACGACTATCTATATGTAAATACCCAAGGACTCCGGCAAGCAGCAAAAAACAAAAGGCTATAACACGACTCATCTACAAACATCCTTCACATTTAAAAGCTCAGCATTATTTACGGGAGTAGAAATGAGATATTCATTCACAAATAAATAATCACCTATTTGCCCTTTTAGCATAGCCATAATCTCTTCATTGGAATGACGAGCGCGCATTTCCATTCTTTGTCCAACAATCTGACAAGAGTCGCACAATTGGGGGCTAACTCCTAGAGGGGCTTGGACTGCTACTAGTGGATAGGTGTTGGTCAGCCCCTGGATATCACCGGCATCTTTTGCCAAATAGCCATGTAAGGCAGCTCCCGGTAAAAGCAGCCTATATTCCTCATCCTTGGCGCGATAGTCACACGGAATCCACACATTCTTGCCCTGCAGTTGACTGATAGTTGCGAGAGAAAAGCGCCCCAACTGACCCTCTAAAGGAGTCAAGCTACTAGTTAAGGCGCAGTAGACCAAAAAACATCCAGCTAACGCCAAAGTCTTTGTAAGTTTTACTCGAAACAGACCTACCAAAGCCACAATGAATCCGGTGGCCATAAGAACCCAATGATAGTAAGAGTACATCCAAGCGCTTGCAGCATTCGTGAAGTGATAGAACTGCAAATTTAATCCAATCCAGAGCAGCAATGAAAGCACTAATAATTGCAAGAGAATTGCAACTCGAAAACTCCATAGACCCAACTTATCCCAATGCAAAGCAATCAAGGCTGCAAACGCCGGCATTACCGGTAAAAGGTAGCGACCAGAGCGCTGACTAGGCAAACTAAATACCAGCAAGAATGCACCTACCAATAGCAGTAGCAAGACTTCCTCAAAAGATAAGAAGCGGCGAGTACGCCAACACTGAATTAAGCTTGATAGAAGAACAAAGCTAAATAAGCCTGCATTGGCTACGGTGGTTATAAGCAGCAACCAAATACTGTCACCGCCTCGAATGAGGTCCATTAAATAATTGGACTGACGTGCTGCAAACTTCCCAGCATTTTCACCAAGAATGAACTCGCTCCAAATAGCCTGCGGATAAGGGTCCAAGGCAAACCACAGGGCAAAAACTCCCAAAGCTAAAACACTTACTAGAACTACCTTGTATAGATCTTTGATTGAGACTTCTGGAATACTCCATTGACGCCAACGCCAGTAATACAAACTGAGGGCAAATGATGCCGGAACAATATAAGCAAATGACTTTGCCAACAAAGCAAAACCAAAACAAATACCGGCAACCAAGGGAAACGTCAATTTAGAATCAAATGCACTTTTACCGTAATATAAAAGCGCAAAGAATGGTAGCGTGATCCAAAAGACTTCAGGAGGATCTGTTAGAAAAGGTCGGCCATAACGATAAGTTGCAAAAAAAGAAAGCCATATCAAACTGGCTAGAATTCCGGTTTGTGTTTTGCCGCTAAACCGTCTTACCGCCAAAAATAAAAAAAGCGCAGTCAAGCCTGTGTAAAAAACACTGGGCCAACGTAAGTTACCCAAGGTCCACTCACTTGCCCAACTCGTACTAGCGATTCCCTGCCAAAAAATGAGCGGGGGTTTAGTGTTCTTGAGGCCATCCATCTGAGATTGCAGTGGCAACCAGTTGCCGGTATCCGCAGTCATTCGCACAATATGCATATACGGATATTCATCGCCGTTTTTAGGGGCAAATCGACTGTCTAATCCATAAAGATAGGTAAACACACCTAAAAGCAGTATGAAAAAGGCTGAACGGTATGAAAATGAAGCGCGCATACCTATAGTTTATAGGGCTTAAGGGAAGCTCAGATAAAACCGAAAATGCCTACATTTTCTAATGAGCTTATGAAAAATGAATCTGAGGCAAATATCGCCTTGGAAGAATTTCTTGATTAAGATGCTAAAGCAGAAGAACTTAACTGATTATTCAGAAATAGCATAAAACGGAGATAGACCCAATGCGAGCAAAGTATTTAAAACCCGCAATCCTCATGTCGATTTATATCGGCATCAGTCAATGGAGCGGGAATGCCCTGGCGCAAAATGCCGATGCCAAAAAACTATATCAAAGTAGTCTTGCGGCTACCTGCGCAAATTGCCATGGTACAGACGGTAAGGGAGTGGTTGACGGTGGAATGCCTTTAATAAATGGCCTTACTAGCGAACAGATGCTTGCTCAACTCAAAGCATTCAAATCTGGTGCACGCGAAGGAACAATCATGCCGCAGCTAGCCAAAGGCTACTCTGATGAGCAACTCGAAACTATCGCCAATCAACTCGGCAAAAAATAATAGGGAATCACATCATGGATCGTCGACACTTTATTGGGAATAGCGCTGCTGCACTGGGTTTACTAGCAGGATTTTCTGGTCAGGCACAAGCTAATTTACAAAAAGCAGAAATATTGGTAATTGGCGGAGGATATGGCGGTGCTACTGCTGCGAAATACTTGCGCCTGTTTTCTAATAACACCGCTAGGGTTACCCTGATTGAACCCAACCCTACATTCATCTCATGCCCCCTCTCTAACTTGGTAGTAGGTGGCTCACGCACTTTGTCTGAACTCACCAGCTCTTATGACAGCTTAAGCAAGCGTCATGGAATCAAAATCATTCAAGACAGTGTTGCCAGCATGGATCCGGATAAAAAAACTGTCAAGCTAGCATCGGGAAAAACGTTGCGATATGACAAAGCTGTGGTTTCGCCTGGTGTCACTTTAATGATGAACAGTATTGAAGGTCTTGCTCAAGCCAATAAAGCAGGTGTTACTTTGCAAGCCTGGAAAGCGGGCCCTGAAACCGTTGCGCTACACAAACAATTGGCAGCAATGAGAGATGGTGGGACCTTTGCTATCAGCATTCCTGAGGCACCCTATCGCTGCCCCCCAGGGCCTTACGAGCGTGCATGCCAAGTTGCTAACTATCTAAAGCAAAATAAACCTAAGTCAAAAGTGTTGATTCTGGATGCCAATCAAGATGTCACTTCCAAAGGTGCGTTATTCAAAAAAGTCTGGGCCGAGCAATACCCCGGAATGGTCGAGTATTTACCAAAATATAATGTCACTGCAGTGGATGCAAAAACTAAGACCATAAAATTTGAAGTGCAAGATGACGTTAAGGCCGACGTTTTAAATCTATTGCCTGCAATGAGTGCCGGGGAGATTGCTGTCAAAACTGGTTTAGCAAACTCAAATGGTCGCTGGGTTAATGTGAATTACCTGAATTTTGAGTCTACGGCCCAAAAAGATATTCACGTGCTCGGTGACTCTATTCAAGTGGCGCCAGCAATGCCCAAGTCTGGGCATATGGCTAATCAGCATGCCAAAGTAGCTGCTGCTGCAATTGTTGCTGAACTGAGTGGCTGGGAAATCAATCCTGCCCCAGTTCTCACCAATACCTGCTATAGCTTCGTCAACGACAAGGAAGTAGTACATGTGGCCAGCGTGCATCAATACAATGCTGCAGAGAAGACTTTTAAGGCTGTGCCAGGATCTGGGGGGCTGTCTCCGGCGCCCTCCACACTTGAAGGCGTGTATGCCTGGGGATGGGCTCACAACATCTGGGCTGACAGTCTGGGTTGACCCAAGGCAATACTTCCAAAAAAAAAGAGGCCTCAGGGCCTCTTTTTTGTTTACTTAGTCCTATAGATAAATATACTGAAGCTAGTAAACAAAACAAATGATTCTGGAGGCTTTATGAGTTCGACCCCTACTTCACCCAAGGATGCATCTAAGTTAGAGGCTAGCATTGAAAAATGGACTGTGCCTATTGGTAATTTATTTGTTTCCCTCTTTCACCGAATAGCACTCTTTGGCATTGGCGCAGCAACGGTATGGTCAGCAGGTGTCGCATTCATGGGAATGGTTGGCAAAGGATCTGCCTCCATTGAAGACTTACTCTTATTGTTTATTTATCTTGAGATTGGCGCAATGGTTGGCATCTACTTTAAAACCAACCATATGCCAGTGCGCTTCTTGATCTATGTTGCCATTACCGCAGTGACTCGACTCATTATTGATCTTGTAAACACCAAGCATGAGGCCGATCTACCCATTTTATATATGGGCTTGACCATATTGATTCTGGCTTTAGCAAATGCCGTAGTGCGCTACGCTTCCTTCAAATTTCCTAGCAGAACCAGAGAAAATGAATAGCAGTTTTATAAGTCTAAGTTAATTTTGCCTCCAACTTGAATGGGTTGATGAAAGCCTCTATTTAGGCAGCCGCGCACATAGTCAATATTAGATCGCAAGGAATAATAGTCGCTTGAGAGACGTTTAGAGAGCTTTATATTCAAGGCTTGATATTCCAGCAAATCCAATTGCTTTAAATATTCATCTTGTTTTGCAGGGTTATAGTTAGCAAGTAAGCCCTGCTCAAACTCTTTAAGAGATCCATACAGGCGATTAATCTTGTTTTGCATCCGCTTGGCACGATACCCAGGCAATGTTTGCAAAATTGGATAAGCCAATACACAAAATGGCAGCAATACAAATAATAGGCGGCTAATTAACTCTGCCAACCAAAATGGGAAGTAAGCCGACAGCAGTGGATAACGATTTTTTTCATAGTGAACTGCTACAGGACTTTCTTTGGTAATCGAGTCTTTAAATGATGGGAACTCTCCCCTTTCTGCAAAAAAAGATCCCTTGCCATTAATTGAGCGCGCTGCTTCCAAAAATAAAAATTGGATGGCAGGATGCATGCGATCATCAATCAAGATATTAGTAGTCGTGGAAAGAAGCTTCATATCCACAGAAGGGAAGTTGCGAGCTAAATTAAATGAACCCTGAGGCACATTCAGAATATGAAAGTAAGGAATTAATTTGGCGTAGGCCTCTGCCCGCTTAAAGGTGGTAAGGTGCATTGAGGGATCATTGAGCAAGGCTTGGACATTGGGTGCCTCGAAGGCATCCACAATGAATGCACCATCAATTTCGCCAGCTTGCAGAGCCTTAACAGCTTCTTTACCCGATAAATTGCGTACCTGGACGCCGCCCTCAAAACCAGAGGCCTTTAGTATCTTTACGGCCTGGGCATAGGTGCCGCTTCCTTTAACTCCTACAGAGATAGTCTTGCTCATGAAATACTTCAACCTACCACCTACCGCCTCAAAATCGGAAGACTTTACTTCGGGGCCGCGATAAAAAAACCAAATGGGGTCATAGGAAATCGCTCCCAAAGACTGCACACCGATTAAATCTTTTGCATGAGCTACCCCTGTCTCTACAAATGCGGCCTGTACAGAATCATTGCGATCGACCAAACGATTAATATTTTCTTGGGCACCTTCCGTCGCAACTAGTTCTAGAGTAACGCCTTTTTCTTTAAAGAATTCAGCATATTTTTTTCCAAGGTCTTCAAATGATCCGCCAGGCGATCCCGTAGCCATCATTACATGTCTTGGTGGTGGTGGATCTGCGTACCACCAGATGCCCATCAATATCACTAAGAGCAAGGTCAGCAGTGGCCAAGCCTCGTGCATAAACTGCACGAAGTCACTCCACTTCTCCTCTGCAGCCTCCCTGAGGCCAAAGTAGGTTTCTTTGAGGTCTTGCTTAAAACTTCCCATGCATTACCAATCAGCAAACATTACAAAAGCTAATGATAATGTGCTTGTACCCACCATCTCAATACTTAGCGAAACGGCTCTAAACCATGATATTTCTTAGAAAATCCCAAGAACGCGGCTATGCAGACCATGGCTGGCTCAAAAGCTTTCACTCTTTTTCCTTTGCTGGTTATCACGACCCGAAATTTATGGGCTGGGGCAATCTCAGGGTTATCAATGAAGATCGGGTTGCTGCTGGCATGGGATTTGGGAAACATAGTCACCGGAACATGGAGATCATTAGCTATGTACTGTCTGGTGAGTTAGCTCATGAAGACAGCATGGGTAATGTGAAAGGCATTCCTCCTGGCGATATTCAACGCATGAGTGCAGGCTCTGGGGTTACGCACAGCGAATTTAATCATGCAAAAGATCAGGCAACCCATTTTCTCCAGATTTGGATAGAGCCAAATGTATTAGAGATTGAACCAGGCTACGAACAAAGAACCATTGCGCCAAGCGAAAAAAGAGGGCATTTACGCATCATTGCCTCTCCCGATGGTAGAGATGGCTCAGTCAAAATTCATGCTGATGCACATGTG
Source organism: Burkholderiaceae bacterium (assembly GCA_947448415.1). Taxonomy (GTDB): domain Bacteria; phylum Pseudomonadota; class Gammaproteobacteria; order Burkholderiales; family Burkholderiaceae; genus Polynucleobacter. The sequence goes on from CANFMT010000006.1 coordinate 24,704, forward strand.
TATGCGGGATTATTTGATGGACTCGAAAAGACTACCTTCACTCTTGATCCAGCTCGTAAGGCTTATGCCCATCTCATTAGCGGATCTCTGAAGATCAATGATCAAGAGCTGAATGCCGGTGATGCCCTACTGATTACCGATGAAGAGAAATTAGAAATTTCAAATGGAAAAGGCGCTGAAGTCTTGATATTTGACCTCAGCGCCTAGGTGTAATGGCAAAAAATTAATCTAACTTAATTTTTGATTTTTCAATCACCACTTTCCATCTGGCGATATCTGAGTTGTACAAATCTGTAAATTGCTTAGTATTCATGGGTGCAATTTGTACTCCCGCCTTCTCAAAGCGCTCCTTCATTTCTGGAGTTTCTAATAGCTTTAAAACAGAATTGTTCAGAGCTTGAACAATGCTTGCTGGTGTTCCTGCAGGTACGAACATGCCTTGCCAGAGCGACATTTCATAACCCTTCACCCCTGCCTCTTGCATAGTTACCAGCTCAGGGGCGCCACCAAATCGAGCTTTGCTAGTCACCGCTAAAGCCTTTACCTTATCGCCCTTATATAAGGGAAGGCCAACTGGCATCCCCGCGAAATAAAAATCAATTTGTCCGCCAACTAAATCTGTTGCAGCTGGAGCTCCACCTTTATATGGGATATGAATTGCATGTAAACCAGTAGTCGCTAAAAATAATTCTCCAGCCATATGATCTGAGTTACCAATTCCGGATGAACCAAAACTCAACTTACCTGGCTCAGCTTTTAACATCGCAATTAATTCAGCAACATTTTTAGCATTCGAATTGTTATTAACGATCAGGATATGAGGAGTAGCTGCCACACCCACAACCGGCAATAAATCCTTTTGTCCATTGAAAGGCAATTTTGGATTAGCTGCTACGTTGATTGCTAACCCATTTTGAGCAAATAACACGGTATAGCCATCAGGGTTGCTTTTAGCAACAGCATCAGCAGCCAAACTGCCTGCTGCACCACCACGATTCTCGACGATGATAGGTTGCTTTAATGCAATGCTGAGATCATTGGCAATCATTCGACCAACAATATCCGTTGAACTACCAGGCGCATAACCAATCATCATCTTGATTGGTTTATCGGGATAGGCAGCCAAAGCTGCGCCTGCCAACACTGGAACTACTACCGCACTTATTGCTATGTTTTTTAATATTTTTTTAAACATATTGTCTCCTCCAGTAATTTATAAATCCAAAGATGCAATGCCGCAATCTTTTGCACAAGCATTTAAAGCTTCTAATAACTCAGGTGCTACAGGTATACCTAAGCGCATCCTCTCTGCCATCACCTTGGCAGCGCCATCACCAGGCACGCGGATTTCTTTCACACCAGGTAATGTTGACGAATTCTTCAGATCATCTACCAGTGCGATTACTCGCCCAATAAATTCTTCCTTATCGCCAAATGCACTTGGATCAACAGCAATAATCGTTTGACCAGTATTGGTAATCAAATCATGGTGTGCATTGAAATCAATCGTACCTTTTCCTACAGCTGCGTTATTTAAGGCGCCCGCTAACAAGCCAATCATCACAGCCAATCCATAACCTTTATAACCGCCAATTGGCAATAATGAGCCTTCTGAAGATTTTTGAGGGTCTGTTATAGGCATTCCTTGGCGATCCATCATCCAACCTTCTGGGATCGGCTCACCCTTTTGCGCCGCAACCTTTACTTTTCCATAAGCAGCAACTGTTGTAGCGATATCCAACAGCACAATTGGGCGATCCCCAGCGGGAACTGCAATTGCAATCGGATTGGTGGAGAGCAGCAAATCAATGCCGCCCCAAGGTGCCATATGATTAGCATTTCCAACAGCCATGTATATGCCTATGTACCCCTGCTCCGCCAACTTGCGGACATACACGGATGCTGCGCCAGAATGGTTACCAAAGTGACTGCCCACCCAACAAACGCTGTGCTGCTTCACTTTTTGAATAGCCACTTCTACAGCCTTGTTCATCACGAGATGACCCAAGGCATTATCGCCATTGATTAAAGCGGTAGCACCCTGCTCGCGCTCAATATGAATATTGGGCGCGAGGTTAACTCCGTTCGCACGAATTCTTTTTAAATATGCTGGCAAACGAAAAATACCGTGCCCATCTGCGCCAACCAAGTCAGACTGAACCATTAAATTCGCAACTAAGTTGGCATCCTCTAATGGAACCTTCACGGATTGCAATGCTTTAGAAATAAATGCTTGAGCGTCAGAAACAGAAAGATATTTTTTATTTGACATACTTATTTAAACCTCGGAGCTAGCTTTAAATTCCATTTTGTAGATATATTTATCTTCGGCGTGATGGGTAACGGTAACTTCAAAAAGCTTATCTTGATCATCAAAATAGCGCCGAATAATCACTAGACATGGGGCATGCGTTTGCAAATTAAGCTTTTGAGCAATATCTGCAGGTGCTGGGGCCGCATAAACATCAACCTCCGCACGCCCAATCCGCGCACCATACTTTTGCTCAATCTGCTCATAAACCATCACCTGAGCATGCTCAGGATCAGATGTTAATGATGCAAATTGAGGCAAGATATAAATATCAGTACAAGCAATCACCTCTTCAGATTGCTGCCTCTTCCGAATGCCCCCAATGTGATACCAGGAGGACCCAACTGGCGCCCCCACGATTTGACTGAGGTCCTTATCGAGCTCCACGTACTCTTCGACTAAATTAAAGCGATAGGTATTGCGGGAGTAACTCAAAATATCGTTAGGCGAGTTGTAGCTTTGTGTAAAACGACGTGATCTCTGCCGTGAAACTACTTGTGTTGGCGCACCTTGACGGCGATAAATTAAGCCGTTGTTTTCTAGGATTTGTAATGCATGCCTTAAGGTATGCCTGCTCGACCGAAATTCTTTACAAAGATCGGCCTCTGCAGGCAAGATTGAACCAACAGGCCAGTCACCGTTATAAATACGCTGCTCTAGCGTACCAGCTAGAGCTTTGTATAGAGGTAGGCGCTCAGACAATTTAAGAAAGTCCAAACATTTTTTTGCCAGCGACAGGAAGGCGTGCCTTCAAAATATCGCCAGATAAAGACTCGGTGATGTATAGATCTTTACCATCGGCACCGCCAAAGCACATATTGGCCAAATGATGATGGTGTGGGTTCTCTGAGTAAATCAAATGTGTTGGGAGCATATTGTTGTCAAATCTCCAGATACCGATACCAAGATGACATACCAACAAGCCATTTTCAGAATCCATCTCAATACCATCCGGACCTGCTACACCGCCAGTAAGCTGAATGGCAACGCCAGTTTTTGAAACTGAACCATCAGCCATCAAAGGCAATCTCCAAATCTGCTGTGATCTAGTGGCCGCCACAAAGACATGCTTTTCTTGAGTGTTTAATGTGATGCCGTTTGGACTTGGCACATTAAGCGCCAAACGATCTAATTGACCATTTGCACGCAATCTAAATACGCGTCCAGTTGGATCAGCGATTCCAGTTTGACCTTGATCCGTAAAATAAAGATCTCCATTAGAAGCAAAATGTAAATCGTTAAGCCCTTTGAAGTTTTCGCTATACATTGAGCCTAATACAGTTTCAATCTTGCCAGTCTTAGGATCTAAAGCCAGCAAACCTGCCTTGTAATCACAGATAAAGGCGCGCCCGTCTTTATGAAACTTCAAGCCATTTGGCCAGCCGTCATATTGGGTCACTAAATCCCAGTTTCCTTTGGTATCGATACGAAAAACACGGCCAAATGGGATGTCCACAAACCATAAATTACCCTCGCGGTCGAAAGACGGCCCCTCTAAAAAGCACTCTACTTCCGCACCCTGACGATTAGGGTCTGACCAACCTGTGCGAGCCTTTTTTCTAAATTTCTCGGGCATGGTCGCAAAAACTTCCGTTTTGATTTTTTCTACAGGCTGGAATGGGTTATGCATAGTCATTGGGGCTGTCTCCTTAGCTTAGATAAGTTATCCGTATAGGTTGTATATTATTACCACACTATTAAAACATATTTAATGGTAATCTTATATCTATATTGAGTTTAATTAAATCAACTCACCTCTTAACTTAGCCGTATAGGTTCAAAATTATGAAATCTGTAGTTGTTATCGGTAGTGGCATCATGGCGGCGGGGATCGCTGCTGGATTCATAGCAAAAAATGTTCCAGTTGTGATTTTGGCTAGGAGCAAAGAAAAAGCAGATGCCTGCCTGGATAAAGCTATAGTTCTGGCAAAAAAAATAGGCGTGGATGGAGACAATGCCACCAAAAACGAAGCTGACATTAAGAAGCAGCAAGTTGTTGGAATATTAGAAGATTGGCAAGGCTGGGACAATTGCTCATGGGTCATCGAAACAGTTGCTGAAAATTTAGAAATCAAGCAAGAGGTCTTTAAATACCTCGATCAAGTAGTTCCGCAAAACATTCCAATTGGAAGCAATAGCTCTGGCTTCCCAATTAGCAAAATTGCTGAAGGCCTGAAGACTGCTAATCGTATGATGGGCGCTCACTATTTCATGCCAGCTGAAGTTGTTCCCTTGGTAGAAATTGTGATGGGGAAAAATACTGAACTGAAATATGCGCAAGAAGCCTGCGAGCTTTATAAAGCAGTCGACAAAAAACCAGTACTCGTTAAAAAAGATATCCCTGGATTCCTTGCGAATCGCATTCAGCATGCATTGATGAGAGAAGCCCTCTCCTTGGTACAAGAGGGTATTGCCACTCCAGATGATATTGATGATGCCGTGAGATATAGCTTTGGATTTCGCTATGCCGCCGTTGGCCCTATGACTCAAAAAGAAATTTCTGGCTGGGATGGAATGGCGAATGCTGCAAAAGAAATCTACCCATCCCTTTCAAACATCACCACTCTGCCACCCAAGGTAGTTCAGTTAATGACTGATGGCAAAACCGGCATGAAAGCCGGTGAAGGATTTCGAAAGTGGACTCCAGAAGAAATTGCGCAGACTTCCGAATCCTATTCAAGAAGACTGAAAGCTGCTTTTGATGTTCTCAACATTAAATAAGAGTATTTCAGGAGAAGGTTGCATGAGAAAAATAATTTTGGCATTGTCTTTGGTCGGCGCTTCTTTAATGGTCTCTGCACAGAATTACCCAACTCAGCCTATTAAACTCATCATCCCTTTTGCAGCAGGTGGTCCATCTGATGTTTTGGCAAGAGCTTTTGTTCCAAAGCTTGGCGAAAACCTAGGCCAACCAATCATTATTGAAAATAAGCCTGGGGCTGGCGCCAATCTTGCAGCAGAGTATGTTGCTAATTCCAAGCCGGATGGCTACACACTCTTCCTGATGATGGTTGGCACACAAGCCATCAATGAAACTCTCTATAAAAAATTAAATTACAACCTGGTTAAAGATTTTGCCCCGATTACTCTTGTGGGCTCATCATCTTTGATGTTTGTAGCAACACCAAGCGCCCCTTTTAAGACAATCCCCGAATTGATTGCCTACGCCAAAGCAAATCCTGGAAAAGTCAATTTTGGCTCATCCGGAACTGGCACACCACTTCACCTTGGCGGAGAGTTATTTAACACTCAGGCTGGGACTGACATTCTGCATGTACCTTATAAAGGTGCGGCACCTGCGCTGACTGATGTCTTGGGCGGTCAAATTCAGACTGCAATCGTTGGCACGCCTGCTGCTCTTCCGTATGTGAAATCAGGCAAACTCACTGCCTTAGGAGTGACTAGCCTTAAGCGCTCACCCAATGCCCCTGAAATTCCAGCTATCTCAGAGACCATACCTAAATTTGAGGTTGAGCTTGTGTATGCAATAGTTGCCCCAGCGAAAACTCCCAAGCCAATTATTGACAAACTTAATGCTCAATTAGTTAGCGTATTAAGTAATAACGAAGTCAAATCTCAGCTGAACGCTATCGGCTTTGAGGTTGCTACTAGTACCCCGACTCAATTGGGCGACTACATTAAATCAGAGGTTGCCAAATGGGCGCCCATTGTTAAAAAATCTGGCGCCACCCCTGAATAATAAAAACACTTACCCAGAAAGATCATCATGATTGAAATATCTGAAAAACGCTTAGCAGGCCCCATTATTCGCCTTCACCCAAACGACAATATCGTGGTTGCAAGGATTGATGTTGGTATAGGTGAGGTAGTACCGAGTGAGAATTTCACAAGTCGCAGCCAAGTTCCTGCTGGATACAAAATCGCAGCTAAAAAGATTTTAAAAGGCGAGCCTATCCTTAAATACAACGTAACAGTGGGATTTGCTAATACAGACATTGAAGCCGGAACAATGGTTCACAGTCACAATACTGAGTTTCGTGAATTTGATCGTGACTATGCTTATGCTAGCGAATTCAAACCAACACAAATGCTCCCTGAATCTGAGCGCGCAAGCTTTCAAGGTTATGTAAGACCTAACGGCAAAGTTGGTACACGTAACTTTATTGGCATTCTATCTACCGTGAACTGCTCTGCCACTGTAGTCAATAAAATTGCTGACTGGTTTACCCCTGAAAGATTAAAAGATTATCCCAATGTTGATGGCGTAGTTGCCTTTAGCCATGACATTGGTTGCGGCATGGAAATGAGCGGTGAGCCAATGGAGTTGCTACGCCGCACTATGGCTGGTTATGCGCGTCACCCTAACCTTGCAGCGGCATTGATTGTTGGACTAGGTTGCGAGCGTAACCAATTAAAAGGTTTAATGGAGCAAGAAGATTTAACCGCGGGTACTAATTTGCATACCTTCATCATGCAAGAAACTGGCGGGACTCGCAAAACTATCGAGGCAGGGATTGAGGCGGTTAAAGCCCTACTGCCCGCAGCTAACGCATGCAAAAGAGAAACCGTTTCAGCAAGTCATCTTTGCGTTGGTCTGCAATGCGGTGGATCGGATGGTTTTTCATCTATCACTGCTAATCCAGCACTAGGTGCGGCGATTGATATTCTCTCGAGACATGGTGGTACAGGAATCCTTTCGGAAACTCCTGAGATCTATGGTGTAGAGCACACCCTCACCCGTCGCGCTGCAAGTCAGTCTGTTGGTGAAAAACTCATTAAACGGATTCGTTGGTGGAAAGATGAATACTCTGTCGGTAGAGATGTGCAAATTAATGGCCAAGTAAGTCCGGGCAATCAAATCGGCGGCCTTGCCAACATCTTCGAAAAATCTTTAGGCTCCTCTATGAAAGGTGGAACAGGCCCCCTAATGGAAGTCTATAAATATGCGGAGCCAGTTACAGCCAAAGGTTTTGTCTTTATGGACACTCCCGGCTTTGACCCCGTATCTGCTACCGGCCAAATCGCTGGTGGCGCCAACCTCATCGCCTTTACTACTGGTCGCGGGTCTATGTTTGGCTCCAAGCCGGCCCCTTGCATCAAGCTAGCCACCAATACCCCCATGTATCAACGACTTACAGAAGATATGGATATTAACTGCGGTGAGATTCTGGATGGCACAGTCTCAGTTCAAGAAATGGGCCAGCGCATATTTGAGCTTTTCTTGAAAACAGCTTCCGGGGAGCACTCCAAGAGCGAGCTTCTTGGTCTAGGGGATTATGAATTTGTTCCCTGGCAAATTGGAGTCATGAGCTAATAGGACTGTAGAATTAATCACTAGCTCAATGAGGATTTAATTAGGCTTATGAAATTCAGGGATTATTACGAAACTCTTGGGGTGGCACGAAGTGCCACCGAAGCAGAAATTAAGTCAGCGTATCGCAAGCTGGCGCGCAAATATCATCCAGACGTCAACAAAGAGGCTGGCGCCGAAGAGCAATTTAAGCAAATCGGCGAAGCTTACGCAGTTCTAAAAGATACCGAGAAGCGCGCCGCATATGATCGTTTCGGTGAGAACTGGAAAAATGGTCAGGACTTTACTCCTCCGCCAAACTGGAATGATGGGTTTGAATATTCTGATAGCGGCTTTGGTGGCGGACACCCAGGCTATGGTGGCGGCTTTGAAGGCGATCAAAGCGAATTCTTTGAATCTCTTTTTGGTAGAGGCAAACATCGCCAAGGCGGCAGAGGTGGTCAGGGCAGCCATGCACGTCAAGGCATGAATTTCAAAGGCCAGGATCACCATGCCAAAGTATTCATTGATCTAGCTGACGCTTATAACGGCGCCAAACGCACTATTGCGCTGCATATGCCTGTGCAAGATGCTAGCGGCCATGTAAGTACACAAGAGCGCAAACTCGACGTCAGCATTCCCAAAGGAATTAAAGCTGGACAAAACCTTCGCCTCTCAGGACAAGGTGGCCCTGGTGTTGGTGAGGGCCCAACGGGAGATCTTTATCTAGAAATTGAATTTCACCCTAATTCCACCTACCGTGTTGATGGCAAAGATGTCTACATTGATATTCCATTGGCACCTTGGGAAGCAGCCCTTGGCACAACAGTCAAAGTTCCTACCCCAGCGGGATCAACTCTAGAACTCAAGATTCCTGCGGGTACAGTAGCAGGCAAAAAAATGCGTCTCAAGGGTAAAGGAATTCCAAGCGCGGAGCCGGGAGATCTTTATGTTGTGCCATCAATCGCTCTTCCACCTGCGGATACTGATGCACAAAAAGAAGCCTATCAAACATTTGAGAAAGCTTTTGATTTCAACCCTAGAACTCACTTGAAGGGATGATTGATATGACTCAAACTAATATCACTTGGATTGAAGGCGCAGTTGTTGAGAATGAAGTTCACATGACAATTGTTGAGCTCTCACATGCCTCACGTACGCCAGAAGACCTCATCATGACTTGGGTGTCTGAAGGTGTTTTAAGTCCAGCAGGCTCATCACCTGAAGATTGGCGTTTTAGTGGTGACTCTTTAAGAAGAGCTAAAACAGCGGCACATCTCACACACGATTTAGAGTTAAATATACCGGGAGTTGCTTTAGCCCTTGATCTACTTGATGAAATCGCCCAGCTGCGTGCTCGCCTTCCTCGCGAAGACTAAGCAATACTCAGGATTCTGAACGACTCAGCAGCTGCTCCCAGCGCTGCAGCTTTTGATCTAAATCTGCGGTAATTTCAGACAAGCGCGCTTGCATACTTGCTGCCAACTCAGGTTCATTTTTATAAAGATCAGGATTGCTCATAGCAATGCCAATATCAGCCTGCTCTGTTTCAAGTTCTTCGATCTTTAATGGCAAAGTCTCTAACTCTTGGCGCTCTTTACCGTTGAGCTTTTGAACTCCGCTCTTAGCAACAGACTTCGCCTCTACTTTTACCTCAGGCTTCACCTGTACTTTATCGGCTGACTTAGTATTTCCATTAGCGTTAGAAGCGCGAATTTTATCTGAACGCGCTTTCTGTATTTTCCAGTCCTCATAACCACCTTCATACTCGCGCCAGAAACCATCCCCTTCATTAGCAATAATGCTTGTGACTACGTTATCCAAGAAATAACGATCGTGACTTACTAAGAAAACAGTGCCCTTGTAATCTTGCAATAATTGCTCAAGCAAATCCAAGGTATCAATATCTAAGTCATTGGTTGGCTCATCCAACACCAGTACGTTGGCTGGCCTTGCAAACAAACGAGCTAGCAATAAACGATTGCGTTCACCACCCGACAAGGTGCTAACTGGTGAATTGGTACGCTCTGGTGCAAATAAGAAATCACTTAAGTAACTCTTGACGTGCTTTTTATTGCCATTGATCTCAATCCACTCACTACCAGGGCTAATATAATCCTCAAGCGAGGCATTTAGATCCAAGCCTTCGCGCATTTGATCAAAGTAAGCTACTTCGATACGAGTGCCCATCGTAGCAGTCCCCGAGTCAGGCGCAATAGTACCTAATATCAGCTTTAGTAAAGTTGTTTTGCCGGCGCCATTTGGACCAAGTAGACCAACCTTATCCCCTCTTAATATCGTCGCCGTGAAATCTTGAACAATAGGACGATCATATGACTTGCTGACATTTTGCAGGTCGGCCACGATCTTGCCGCTGCGATCACCAGAAGATACTGCAAGCTTAACTTGACCCATCGCATCCCTGCGCTCAGTCCTGCTAGTGCGCAACTTTTCTAAACGTGCGATACGGGCAACGCTCCGTGTGCGACGAGCTTCTACCCCCTTACGAATCCAGACCTCTTCTTGTGCCAGTAACTTATCAGCACGAGCATTAGCCAAGGACTCGGCATTGAGCTCCTGATCCTTCAGCACTTCGTATTGCGTGAAATTACCAGGATAACTGCGCAAGATTCCCCGATCAAGCTCGACGATTTGCGTGCAAACATTGTCTAAAAATGCGCGATCATGGGTAATCAATATGACTGAGCCTTGATACTCCTTTAGAAGCTCCTCAAGCCAGGCAATAGAATCTAAATCCAAATGGTTGGTTGGCTCATCAAGAAGCAATACGTCTGGCATCTCCACTAACGCGCGAGCAAGCGCAACACGTTTTTTGGTTCCACCAGATAAGGTACTAATTTTTACATCAGCTTCTAGATGCAAGCGATCTAAAGTCTCATGAACACGTTGCTCCCAATTCCAGCCACTGAGTGCCTCTAACTGTGACTGCACCTCATCAAGACGGTTGTGCGAAGCATCATCCCATTCACCAACGCTCAGAGCCTCATACTCCTCACGCAAAGCCTTTGCCTCAGATACCCCTTTAGAAACCGCATCAAATACTGATTCTTCGGCATCAAAAATAGGTTCTTGCGGAACATAGGCAATACGCAGGCCTTGCTGATATTGCAAGAGCCCGTCATCCATTTTTTCTATGCCAGCCAAGATCTTCAACAAAGAAGATTTGCCTGTTCCATTACGCCCAATTAAGCCAACACGCTCACCAGATTCCAGTGAAAAAGCAGTGTTTGCGAGGAGGTCAACGTGGCCAAAAGCCAGTTTTGCATCTGTAAGTACGATTAAAGCCATGGCGACATTATCGTCGCATACTTAAAAACAGGATATTTCTCCCAATTTCTGCGAGACTAGCCCATATGATTTGCAAACTAACCCCTACTGCACCACGCTTAATCCTCTTTGCAGGCCATGCTGGAACGGGCAAGTCCACTCTCGCTAAGAGAGCCTTGCCTTTGATTGTGGAAAAGACTGGTGAGGACTTTATCTTCCTAGACAAAGATACGGTTTACGGGGCATTTAGTGCTCAGGTTATGAAATTAACCACCCAAAACCCCAATGATCGTGATAGCCCCTACTATCTCGAACACCTCCGTGACTGGGAGTACAGAGGGCTGATTGATATTGCTAGAGAAAACTTACTCTTAGGCGTCAACGTCATCTTAGTTGGGCCATTTTCCAAGGAAATTCAAAGCGGTCAAATGTTTGATCCAGTTGCTTTAGGGATTCCGCCACAAACTAGCATTCAAATTGCTTGGATTGATTTAGAGGAAAACGAAGCAAAAAACCGAATGCTCAAACGAGCGGATCCTAGGGATGAATGGAAACTAACCCACTGGAGTGAATATGCCAAGCGCAGAACACAACCACCATCCCATAGAGCTATTCATCGCTTTAATAATCTACATTTTGATGAAGCGCGTTTTAATCAATTGATCGATGACTTAATTGCATAATGACAAAAAAATAGAGCCCCTAAGGGGCTCTATCGCAAGATCCAAGAACTGAATTCTTAGAACTTGTAGGTTACACCAACTGCAGGCATCCAAGGGTTTAAAGTTAACTTACCTAAGTTAGCGCCACCAGAAACTGCCTGAACATTCGTTGCCATGGTGGCGTATTTCACATCAACGTTCATACCCCAGTTTTTATCAAACATATAGTCCATACCAACCTGACCCACAAAGCCGACACTTGATGGCTCAACTTGAACTGTGTTGCCAAGAGCTGGGAAATTTTGACGGTTGCCAAAAATGGTGTAGTTGATACCAGCACCAACGTATGGCTTAAATGCGCCCAAATCTGTGAAATGGTATTGAGCTAACAATGAAGGTGGCAAGGCAGTGATTTTTCCAACATTGCCAGAGTTAGCGTTGATATTAACTTGTTGTGGCCAAGTTAATACCAACTCAGCAGCGATATTCTTGGTAAAGAAATAAGAAACATCAAACTCAGGAATCCATTGATTCTTAGCTTTAAGATTTAAATCTGATGCAACACCAGTTTGCCCATTTTGGTATAAAACATCCACTGCACGTACACGTACCATCCAAGGATTCTCAGCAGCTGCTTGGGCCTGTGCTGCGATTGGAGCTAACGATGCAACTGCAGCCATTGCTGCAACAAGTGACTTAATACGCATGATGGTTTCCTTTTTGTAATCAATTTCGATGAAATCATTTTCGAATTGATAATAGGAAGGTAATTTGATCTGAATCAAATGAAGATCGGCTCTGAAATTTTTATTTGCTAAAAAGCAACACGGTTTCCTTGCTTACTTGATCTAGATCAAATGGATCAGAAGTAACCCTAATAAAGAGTTGGCGCAAGGTTAGAGAACCTTTGAATACGTTCCTTCTGCTTGAGATTCTCTAAGGTGTCGATCAAAGGTCATGGCTACACGTCTTGCTAGAAGTCGGCCCTTGATCGGAACAGAAAGATTGGCGCCCTGCCACTCCAACAAACCAGCCTCTTCCAACCCTTTTAAATCCTCAATTTCTTTTTGGAAGTACTTTGAGAAATCTAATTGATGATCTTTGGCAAATTGTGTTGTATCTAATTTAAATTGGCACATTAATTCACCAATCAGTTCTCTACGCAAAAGATCGTCTGAATCTAACTGCAATCCTCGCAGTACAGGTAAATGGCCATGATCCAAAGCTTCATAGTACTCATCCAGGGTGCGAACATTTTGCGAGTAACAATCATCCACCTTGCCAATCGAAGAAATTCCAAAGGCTAGAAGATCGCACTCAGCTTGAGTTGAATAGCCTTGGAAATTACGATGTAGCTTTCCTTCTTTTTGAGCAATTGCTAACTCATCATCTGGTTTGGCAAAATGATCCATGCCAATAAAAACGTATCCAGCTTCACCTAGTCTATTAATTGTGTTCGATAAGATATCTAACTTATCAGCCGCCGGTGGAAGATCCGCTTCAGCAATACGGCGCTGAGGTTTGAAGATGTGAGGTAGGTGGGCATAGTTATATACCGATAATCGATCGGGATTCATGGCCAAGACCACATCAACCGTTTCTTTAAACGTTTCCGGTGTTTGCTTGGGAAGGCCATAAATCAGATCTACGCTTCTGGATTTAAATCCATACTTTCTAGACCAGTCCATCACGGCTTGTGTTTCTTCTATTGTTTGGACGCGGTGCACAGCCTCTTGAACGGCTAAGTTAAAGTCTTGGACACCTAAGCTAATGCGATTAAATCCAAGTTCTGCAAGCAATGCAATATCTTGCTCAGTAACACGTCGAGGATCAATTTCAATCGAGTATTCTCCACCAGCCAATAAATCAAAGTGCTCTCGTGTGTGATGCATTAATTCGGTCATCTCTTCATGAGATAAGAATGTGGGAGTCCCCCCACCCCAATGCAACTGAGTAATCGGTATTTTTTTCTGAGCACCCATAGCCGAGGAAATCATCGCCATCTCTTTAGCTAGATACTTGATGTATTTGGCGCTACGCCCATGATCCTTGGTAATGATCTTATTGCAGCCACAGTAATAACAAATATTTGGGCAAAACGGTAAGTGAAAATAGAGCGATAAGGGCTCATCAAGCTTGGCCACCCTCTTAAGCGCCCCTAAATAATCTGCCTCACAAAAATAACTATGGAAGCGGTCTGCGCTAGGATAAGAAGTATAGCGAGGGCCATTGATATCAAATTTCTGTACCAACTCAGGATGAAATAACACTTCTTTTTCATCGGAGATAGATTTTGATGTCAATTGCTTCTCTATAGAGCTCATTAGAGAATTGTAATGCGATGGTATTACTTGACCAAATAATCCAATGCAACGGCTTCTGCCACCTTAATTCCATCGACGCCTGCAGATAGGATGCCACCAGCATAGCCTGCGCCCTCACCCGCTGGATACAAACCTTTGATATTGAGGCTTTGTAAATTCGGGCCTCGCGTAATACGCAACGGTGAAGAGGTTCTGGTTTCAACGCCAGTTAAGACGGCATCCTTCATTGAGAAGCCCTTGATTTGCTTTTCAAATGCTGGAAGCGCCTCGCGGATGGCTTCGATTGCATAAGCAGGCAAACTTTCCGCCAAGTCAGTTAAATGCACACCTGGTTTATAGGAGGGCAAGACACTTCCGAATTGCGTCGAGGGCTTACCCTCCAGAAAGTCTCCTACCAGTTGACCTGGAGCTTCATAGGTGCCGCCACCCAATTCAAATGCCTTAGATTCAATAGCGCGTTGAAACTCAATTCCTGCTAATGGACCGCCTGGATAGTCGTCTGGAGTGATACCCACCACAATGCCTGCGTTAGCATTGCGCTCATTGCGCGAGTACTGACTCATGCCATTGGTAACCACTCTATTAGGTTCTGATGCGGCCGCAACCACTGTGCCACCAGGACACATACAAAAACTATATACAGCACGACCATTTTTAGCGTGATGAACCAGCTTGTAATCTGCCGCACCAATGAGTTCATTGCCTGCATGAGGTCCTAGGCGTGCTTTATCTATTAATGACTGTGGATGCTCAATGCGAAAACCAACTGAAAAAGGCTTAGCCTCCATAAAGACACCTGCCTCATGCAAGGCCGCAAAGGTATCGCGCGCACTATGCCCTAAAGCCAAAATGACATGATTTGCAGGCAAGTCATCATGCCCTTCAATTTTCACGCCGGTAATCTGTTGATTTTGAATGTCAAAACCAATCACTTTTTGCGAGAAGCGTATCTCCCCACCCAAATCAATAATTTGTTGACGAATTTTCTCAACCACGCCTACTAAACGAAAAGTTCCGATATGGGGTTTCGCAACGTAGACAATTTCCTCAGGCGCGCCAGCCTTAACAAACTCATTGATGACTTTGCGACCATAAAATTTTGGATCTTTAATTTGGCTATAGAGCTTGCCATCAGAAAATGTTCCTGCTCCACCCTCACCAAATTGCACATTAGATTCAGGGTTCAAAATATTTTTGCGCCACAATCCCCAAGTATCTTGGGTGCGCTCACGAACTTTTTTGCCGCGCTCTAGAACAATTGGCTTAAATCCCATTTGCGCCAAAATGAGTGCCGCAAAAATGCCACAAGGCCCAAAACCCACGACAACTGGGCGCAGTACTTGGCCATTTTCAATAGACTCTGGCGCCTTAGCGACATAGTGATAGCTTGTATCTGGGGATAGCCTTACATGAATATCCCCTGAGAACTTGTGAAGGATTTTCTCTTCATCCCTCACGGAAAGATCAACCGTATAGATAAATGAGAGTAAAACATTTTTACGAGCATCATAACTGCGCTTAAAAACCTCGAACCGTATTAGATCCTTAGGGCTTAAATTAAGACGCTTCAGAATCGCCGCCTCGAGCGCTTCAGGGGCATGGTCAATAGGTAAGCGTAGTTCAGTAATACGGATCATGGGGCTCAACGATACACAGTAATTTGAGGGTTTTTAGACCTTCTTGCATAAATAATACTGGTAATGGGCCATATAGGCCTTATCGTGCCACATAAAGGCGATAATGCGTCATGGCCCTACGCGCAACTATTTACAAAGTCGACCTTCACGTCGCAGATTCTGACCGCCACTATTACGGTAGTCATTCCCTCACTATTGCCAAGCACCCCTCAGAAACGGATGAGCGGATGATGGTGAGAGTAATTGCTTTTGCCCTACAGGCCAGCGAAGACTTATCTTTTACCAAGGGCTTGAGCGATACAGATGAGCCTGATCTATGGGTTAAGGACCTAACCGATGCTATTAAATTATGGATTGAAGTTGGTCAGCCAGATGAGCGCAGAATTCTGAAAGCCTGCGGTCGCTCTGATCAAGTCATCGTCTATTGCTATGGTGGTCATACCAGCAAGATTTGGTGGGATGGTATTGCTAATAAATTAAACCGCGCTCGTAATCTAGAGATCATCTCTATTCCATCTGAGCAGGCTCATGAATTAAATAAACTCGTAGAACGCAGTATGGTGATTCACGTCAACATCCAAGATGGTGAGGCTTATGTTTCTTCAGATAAGGGACAAGTCACTATTACTCCAGAAGTTTGGCGCAGTAACCAAGAGTAAAGCTTAGATCAGAATATGAGTGTCATTGTTTTAGATACCAATATTTTGTTGGATTTATTTGTCTTCAATGACTTTAGAGCAATTCATCTAAAGGAGGCGCTTGTTACTGGGAATGTGACTGCCCTTGCTACCCCTAATACGCTCGAAGAGTTTGCTGATGTGATTTCTCGCCCACTATTTTCTTTGGATCAAGCAGCGCAAGAAAAAATGATGCTGCAATGGAGTGGACTAGCTAAAATCATTGCAGACGACACACTGAGCACCTCCCCTTGGAAATGCCAAGACCCGGATGATCAAGTTTTTTTAGATCTTGCCTATACCAATAAGCCCTGTACTTTGATCAGCAAGGACAATGAAGTCTTAAAATTTTCCAGTAGAGCAGCGAAAGAGCTCGTTATCATTACCGCTGATTACACTCTACCCTTATAGACTTTGAGCAGCCTGGGCTGCAATCTCAAAGGATTTGAGTCTTGCCTGATGATCAAAAATTTGCCCTGTGCAGATGATTTCATTTGCGCCAGTTTTATCCAGCCAATGACGCATACCCTTTTTAACAGTCTCCAGAGAACCTACGATTGAGCATTGAAGCTTTTGCTCTACTGCAGCCTGCTCATGTGGATCACAGAACTCATCAAGACTAGCAATTGGGGGTGGCAACTGGCCACGAGTATTGCGACGCATCCTCACGACATTCTGTTGCAAAGTGGTAAATAGATGCTGAGCCTCTTCATCAGTATCTGCAGCTACTACATTTACAACAAAAGCTGAGTAGGGTGATGTTAGTTGCTCTGATGGCTTAAATAAATCTCGATAGGTTGTCATTGCTTCCAAAAGTTGCTCGGGTGCAAAGTGAGAGGCAAATGCATAAGGAAGACCAAAATAGGCAGCAAGCTGAGCACCATACAAACTAGAGCCCAGTATCCAAATGGGCACATGAGTATTGGCCCCCGGAATCGCCCTTACAGATTGCCCCTCTTGTATTGGCCCAAAATAATGCTGCATCTCACGAACATCTTGCGGGAAACGATCGTCACTTCCTAATAAATCACGACGTAATGCTCTGGCTGTCATTTGATCAGTTCCAGGAGCCCTTCCCAATCCAAGCTCAATGCGCCCTGGATACAGAGACTCCAAAGTACCAAATTGCTCTGCAATCACTAAAGGAGCATGGTTGGGAAGCATCACCCCGCCTGACCCCACCCGAATACTTGAGGTCCCCGCCGCAATATAGCCAATCAGCACGGCAGTTGCAGAGCTCGCATTTCCGGTCATATTGTGATGTTCGGCTACCCAATAGCGTGTGTAACCCCACTTTTCAGCATGCTGCGCTACATCTAAAGAATTGCGAAGAGCGTCGCCAGCAGTAAATCCCTCTGGAATCGGAGATATATCTAGAATGGAGTATGGGATGCGATTGGCCATCTCTAGATCATACTGAGAAAGTGCATTATTTTCATGAGTAAACCCAAAATGGCGGATCCTGATGACGGACTCTTTAAGCCTGGCAATAAATTAAGGCATCTCAAAACTGGCGGATTCTATAAAGTCGTCTTACTGGCGAATGTAGAGGCTTCTCTTGAGCCTGCTTATGTTTATGAATCTTTGCAATCGCATGATTTTTGGATTAGGCCAAAAGCCGAAATGGAAGATGGGCGTTTTGAGCTTATCTCAGAATAACAAAGAGGCATCTAAATGAGCGAAGAACGCATTACTAACCTAGAAATCAAACTTAGCTTTACGGAAGATCTGATTGAGAAGCTCAATGAGACTGTCTACAAACAACAGCAACAGATTGAATTTCTGTATCGAGAACTCAAAGCCATTAAAGAGCAAGCTAGTAGTGGTGGCTCAGGCGCTAGCCTAAAAGATGAAATCCCACCGCACTACTAACATACTGCTAATATTCCAACATCATTAACCCCTTAAAAAGGATTCACAATATGAGTAACTTAACGCTATTTATGGTCCAGTGGGGCTTAACTTCTTTATCTTTATGGGTGGCTAGCTATATATTTAGTGGCTTACGTTTTGCTGATGGCGGCTCACTACTGATTGCGGCCCTACTGCTAGGCTTTGCCAATGCTATCGTTAAACCGCTGTTGATTCTTTTCACGCTGCCATTGACTGTTGTGACAATGGGATTATTTTTATTAGTTATCAACGCAATGGTCCTAATGCTGGTATCAGCAGTTGTCAGCGGCTTTACGATCTCCAGCTTCTGGACCGCATTTTTCGCAAGCATCTTTATTTCTTTATTCAGCCTGTTTGTTAGTGGGCTAGTGTTTTAAGAGCTAATTACTTGGCAGCTCCAGGATAGATATCTGACCAAGAATGCAGCGCCGTTTTGCAAGGCTGCGTCTTGGTTAGTATTGACTTAGCATTTTCAGCAGCAATACTAATTCCGCCCGTTAAAAATCCTAAACCAATAGAAACAGCGCTGTTAACTACTCCAGACTGATTCACCCCAGTTCGCGGGTTTTGTAGAGTTCCCTGTAATTTGACCAAGCCCCCCAAATCAATTCCTGTAGTAAGCCCAGATTTTTCTTTGGGATCAATACTTAGATTAATGGCTTCGGTAGCTAAATTGACTGAACCATTTCCAGTGATATTTAATCTATCTGTTTCAACCCCAATGGAGTTATCAACGTTAATGACGCCATTGGTAATTGGCAAGTAAGCAACAACGCAATCTAACGTTGTTTGTGCCGATTTTTTTTGCATTGGATTAATCGCGTTCAATACTGATATAAATAGGTCTCCACCCTCATTCAGATATTTAGTTCCTAAGGTGGCAGGCCCAACTGAAATCTGCACTGCTCCATTTGCTCGGCTAGCCAGTTGATGAAGGCTTTTGCCCGATCCACGCACATTCATCGCAACCTGCGTCTGACCACCAGAAACCTTTGAGCTTGAATTCGATGAGCCAATCCATTGCTCCCAAGTAAATCCTTGAGCCATCCATTTCAGCCTGACATTTGGACTAGGGCCATCATATTGATCAATGGCTATTTGTCCCTGCACACTTCCCTTACCCAGAGAAAAACTTAAATCATTAATCTCAATACTCTGATTCTTAAATAAAGCGTCAGCCTTGAGATTGATAAACGGGGCTTGCTGCGGAATTGCTAACTCGGCAATATTGAGTGAGATTTGCCCATTGGCATCTGGTAATAATCCGAATGGCAAAGGATCATCACTCAATAAATACTTTCCCTGCGAACCTTTTGCTGGAGCTGTTGGGCTCACTCCCCCAGAACTTGCGGCAAGAGCAGCAGATCCAGCAAGCGGCAATAAATCGAAAGATTTAGAGTTCACCGCAATATTAAATTGTGGCAAGACTTGAGGGGCCTTATTAATTACCCCGGCAATATTTAGCGACTTTCCATTTACAGAAACCACTAAATCAACATCCATTTTTACTGGTTTTTGATCCCAATCGATAACAGCCTGACGAAGCCAATCAACCTTTCCCTTTACGCCCAATTTGTAATTAGTATATTGAGCCTCTATAAGGACATCTGTCTTAGAGCCATTTCTATCTAATAGCAATTTGGGCAACAAAAACACTTTGGGCGAGCTTTTGTCATCCTGATAGCTAATGCGGGCATCCGTTACATCCATTGCTTGTATCGCTACAAATGGATTGCCTTCAGGGGAGGATGGGCTACTTGTTTCCTTGCTTGCCGTGCTCACTGTGGGCTCACTAATCATGTCCGCAAATCCAGTCATTACCCAGTTTCCATCGCCTGCTTTATTGGTTTGCAAATGGGCATCTAATCCTGCAATTCTCAGACTATCAATTTCCACATTGCCTTTAATTAAAGGTAGCAATTTAATGCTCAGCTCTATATGTTTTAAAGTAAACATCTGGCTATCAGTAGCCCAAGGTGCATTACTTAAAGACACTTGATCAGCTGTCACGCCAATAGATGGAAAAATCTTCAGGCCAACTGGCCCTGCAATAGTGAGGTCACGGCCAGTAGCTTGCTTCACAGTTGAACTGAGCAACTTCGTTAATTTAGCGGGATTAATCGCTGAAGTGGCATACCAAACCCCAAGCCCACATAAGGCCAGAAAAATAGCAATTCCAATGATGATGGGCTTAAGTGATTTAGACATGATGTGACTATTCTAATTCGATCGTTTGTCAGTCAAATAAATGGGTTGAACTAAAATAACAAGATGAGCACAGACAACTTACCTAAATGCCCCGCTTGCCAGGAAGATATGACCTATCCCGATGGGGATAACCTAGTATGCGCTCAATGCGGTCACGAATGGCCTATAAATGATCCTATCCAAGAGGATGAGGCTGGCTTAATCGTAAAGGACGCCAATGGCAATCTTTTAGCGGATGGCGATACAGTGACACTCATTAAGGATCTCAAGGTTAAGGGGTCATCTACCACGCTAAAGGTGGGAACCAAGATCAAGGGAATTCGCCTGGTCTCTGGAGACCACGAGGTGGACTGCAAAACAGAAGCAGGCAATATGCTGTTAAAAGCCTGCTTCCTGAAAAAAGCTTGAGTACTAGCTCAGCAATGCCTGAAGTGAAGGCCTAGCTATCTGCTTTTTTCAATACAGCATAAATCTGATCTTTTAGTAGTAGCTTTTCTTTCTTCAAAGTTTCTATTTTTTCAGGAGTCGATGGCTCCGAGTGAGCCTCCATTCTCTGAATCTTCTGATCTAAATTATTGTGCTTATCAAACAAATGGGAAAAGTGACGATCTGAAGTTTTAAGCTTGGTGATTAGTTCGCGATATTCAGGAAACATAGCTTCTCTCTATATTAGGTTTATCAAAAATACGCATTTTCAGTTTAGCAATGTCGCCATCTAATAACAATCAGTGAGCTAAATATATTTAATGCGCCCTGGCCCTTGAATTGAATGGGGCAATCCCCATATAGTAAAGATCGTTTCTGAGACGAAATTGCAGTAATATCACTAAGTGCATTAGGCACAATAACTACCAAAGAAGGGTAAGAAACCATGGCTACAAAGAAGTCTCCAGCAAAAAAGAAAGTAGCTACCAAGGTGGTAAAAAAATCCCCTGTAAAGAAAGCTGCTATTAAGAAGGTTGCCGCCAAAAAAGTGGCAAGCAAAACACCAGCCAAAAAGGTAGTGACAAAACCTGCGCCTAAGAAAGTCGCTGTTAAAAAGCCTGCAGCCAAGAAACCTGCAGCAAAAAAGCCTGTTGCTAAAAAAGTAGCAAAGAAGGCAGTTAAAAAAGTGGCCGCAAAATCTCCTAAAGTGGATCAATATGGTCTAGAGCAGGATGATGAGTTTTATGGTCTGTATTTTGCAAAATCTACCAACAAAGGTTTAGTAGAAGTCAAACCCTGCACTTTCTCACTGATGTATTGGTGGAAAGGCTTGCTTGGTTACCCTGACATGATTGAGATTTCCAAAGGTAGCAATACTGCAATGTTGCAGTTTGAATCTACATTTGGTGGCGGTGACTCTGGTGAAACAGAGCTAACTGAACAAGATGTTTTGGATATCGATCACATCATCGAAGTAGACGAAGATGAAATGCTGATTTCGCTCTATTCTTATGTGCCGATTCCAGTGCCCGATAAGCTTATTGGCGCATTGGGCTTGGCTATCTTGAACATCAATCCAGAAACTCGCTATGGTAGCTTAGAGCTTTGTTCAACCGAGAATGAAGAAGGTGAAACAGAGCACTTCTTGCGCTATCGTGCGGCAACTTATTTACGCGGTATCAAGTCTGGTAAGGTTGAAGCTATTGAAAGCATGGTAACTAATGGATCCGAGTTCTTTGGACTCGCATTGGATGCGATGTGTGTCAATAAGTCTATTAAGAAATGGCTACTTAGTTAACTAACTGGCTAGCTGTGTAAAGCCTAACGGCAAATATAGATGTAGGTAAAAGGAAAACGGTCATTGACCGTTTTTCTGCTTTCTGTAATCGTGACAGTTCTCTTACCCAGTTTTTGACATTCGGCTAAAGCCACCTCCTGCGCTTCATTCTCTTTTACATCTTTGGGCGTATGAACCCCAATTGCCCCATCAGATTGCTGATAGACACCAAATTTACTTGGCGGAGTTGAGCATGCAAGATAGATGAATGGAAGGCAAAGCAGAAGACAATGACGAATCAATTTCATGATTTAACTTGTAGATAGTATTCGTCCATTCTAGCGCAATACATCTGGGCCAAAGCCCATAAATCATGTCTGCCCTCTATGCAAACCACCCTACCCTATCTGAAGTATTTATCCTTTATCCATAGGGCAAGCGAAACAAGCCCTACCATGATGGGTACCTCCACCAATGGCCCAATGACCGCAGCAAAGGCCGCTCCTGAGTTAATACCAAATACTGCAATTGCTACAGCGATAGCCAATTCAAAGTTATTACTTGAAGCTGTAAATGAGAGTGTGCAACAACGCTTGTACTCAATCCCCATCTTAATAGTGAGGAAAAAAGTCAGTAGGAACATCACTATAAAAAAGACAAGTAATGGCACTGCAATAGTAATGACATCCATTGGCAATTGCAGGATGAGCTTACCCTTAAGACTAAACATCACCACAATCGTAAAGAGCAGCGCAATGAAGGTCAGCTTTCCAATCTTTGGCACAAACACTTCTTGATACCACTCTCTCGAAACAAACTTGAGCATCACAAAGCGGGTTAAGAAGCCAGCGATACATGGCACACCTAAGTAAATAGCTACTGTTTTAGCTATCTCGCCAATGGTGATATCGACAACCGATCCTTGAAAACCAAAATAAGGTGGCAGTACGGTTAGAAAGAAATAGGCGTAGATGCTAAAGAACAGCACTTGAAATAACGCGTTAAAAGCTACTAAACCCGCAGCATATTCGGTTGATCCTTTGGCGATATCGTTCCATACAATTACCATCGCAATGCAGGGCGCGATCCCAATGAGGATAAGGCCAGCCATATATTCAGGTTGATTGGGTACAAAAATGATAGCCAACAAGAACATTAGTGTTGGCGCAATAATCCAATTAAGCAGGAATGCCAAACCAAATATCCGTTTATCCTTAAATACATCAGGCAAGTCCTCATACTTCACCTTAGCAAAAGGTGGATACATCATCAATATCAATCCGATAGCGATAGGAATATTGGTGGTACCCGATTGAAAGGAATTGATCATGGTCTCAATCCCTGGGATAAAGTAGCCAAGACCAATACCAGCTGCCATTGCAGCAAAAATCCAAACTGTAAGGTAGCGATCTAAAAAAGATAGCTTGCTAGTGACTGTGCTCATAATTGGGTGTGAATTTCTTTTAGGCTCATTGAATCTAATTTATCTAAAGGCATCGAGGCGAGAATATCAATACGCTGCTTTAGTCCGTTCATCACATTGATAAAGGCAGTTTTCTTCTCCAGATCAGAGCCCTGTACTTGAGATGGATCTGGAAAGCCCCAATGGGCAGTCACAGGATTACCTGGCCAGAATGGGCATACTTCACCGGCAGCATTGTCACAAACGGTAATAATGAAATCCATCTTTGGAGCGTTGGGCTCTCCAAACACATCCCAACTCTTAGACTTTAATTTAGCTGGATCCATACCCATCTCTATGGCTAATTTCTCGGCGATAGGATTGATGCTAGTACCTGGAGTCGAACCAGCGGAATAACCAATCAACCTACCGCTTGGATGTGTCGATGCCAGCGCCTCCCCCAGAATAGAACGGGCAGAATTATGTGTGCATAAAAATAAGATGTTGTATTGCTTCACTTACTCTTTACCTTTTTAATAATAGAAACTGGTTCACACGACTTACCACCGCAGCAATTTTCAAGCAAGAACTGACTCAAGTCCCCTACTAGCTTTGCATTTGGGCGGTAAATGAGATGGCGACTTTGACGCTCAACCTTTAGCAATTCAGCGCTCACTAATTCTTTTAGATGAAAACTCAGCGTAGCATTGGCCACGCCTAATCTTTCGATGATTTCACCCGGAGTCAAACCAAGCTCACCACGTTGCACCACTAAACGAAAGATATTTAAGCGGGTATCTTGTCCAAGTGCCAGAAAGACCTTGATAGCATCTGTATTTTTCATATTTCCAATTATATAGAAATATATATTTCATAATCGTGACAATTAATGTCACATAAGTGTCATATATGCTTGAAATTAGCAGAAATACACCTTAGGATCGTTAAAGGGACTTATTTAAAATCAATACACAAACTTACACAGGAATAATCATGAGCCAAAAGAAGTTAGTAAAGCAGCTTTTAAAAAAGCTCGATAAATTAGAGTCCGATAGAGAGAAGTTAATCGATAAGCTAGCAAAAGCTTTAGATAAGCTGGAGAAAAAAGTAGCCACCAAGAAAGCACCAGCTAAAAAAACAGCGGCAACCAAGAAAGTTCCTGCCAAGAAGGCGGCAGTAAAAAAAGTAGCAGCTAAGAAGGCGCCAGCAAAGAAAGCACCCACAAAAAAGGCAGCAGCTAAGAAAGTACCAAGTCCAAGTGATGCGAATTAATGGGCAATAAAGAGAAAGGTAAGCTAGATCAAACTAGCTACGAGTCACAACTCCATTCCCTACAAATACAGTTAGTAAAGCTCCAAAATAGCCTTATCAGCAAGGGTGATCAGATCCTAGTAATTCTTGAGGGTCGTGACACCGCAGGTAAGGACGGCAGCATTAAAGCGATAAATGAGCACTTGAGCCCGCGAGAGACTCGTATAGTAGCGCTTGGCAAGCCCTCAGATACTGAAAATGCAGAGTGGTATTTTCAACGCTATGTAGCTGAGCTACCTAAGAAGGGGGAAGTTGTTCTATTTAACCGTAGCTGGTACAACCGTGCCGGCGTTGAGCGGGTAATGAATTTTTGCACTAAATCCCAGTACGAAAATTTTATTGAAACGGTGAATGATTTTGAATCTATCCTGATGCGTTCTGGCGTTACCCTGATTAAATATTATTTAGATATTTCTAAAAAAGAGCAGGCTTTAAGGCTAAAGGCTAGAGAAGTAGACCCGCTAAAGCAGTGGAAAATCAGTCCTATCGATCAGCAAGCTCAGAAAAAATGGGATGCCTACAGCAAGTGTAGAAATGAGATGTTAGATAAGACCAGCCCTAAGGGTGCGCCCTGGACAATAGTCAGGGCTAATGATAAAAAGCTGGCTCATTTGAATCTCATTAGAGACATGCTTTCCAGAATTGACTATCCCGGCAAAGATAAAGACCTATTAAAGGCGGATAAAGAGATTGCCTTTAAATGGGATGGAAATTTATCTAAACTCGAGAAATAAAGGGCCTTAAAAGACTTCTGGAACGTACATCTGCGGAGGCACTGGCCCACGCAGATAGTCTGGGTTGTGCACTCGCTCAGGCAGAGTTATCAAGGGGTGATCAATTTCTTTATAGGGTATTTGGTTCAGTAGGTGTGTAATGCAGTTTAGACGTGCTTTTTTCTTATCATTAGCCGCTACCACCCACCACGGCGCCTCAGGGATATGCGTGCGCTCAAGCATTGTTTCTTTAGCCTTGGTATAGGCCTCCCAGAGTCTTCTTGCCTCTAGATCCATCGGACTTAATTTCCACTGTTTCAATGGATCGTGAATACGCATCATGAAGCGGTTATATTGCTCATCATCCGATATTGAAAACCAATATTTAATCAAGATGACTCCAGAGCTAATCATCATGCGCTCAAGATCTGGTACTGTTCTTAAGAACTCTTCGTACTCATAATCTGTGCAAAATCCCATCACCCTCTCTACGCCAGCACGGTTATACCAACTGCGGTCAAAGAGGACGATTTCACCGCCAGCGGGTAAATGGGAGATATACCTTTGAAAGTACCACTGTGTCTTTTCGCGCTCATTAGGTGCGGGCAAGGCTACAACCTTACAAACACGTGGATTCAGTCTTTGGGTGATCCGCTTAATTGCGCCACCCTTACCTGCTGAATCACGACCTTCAAATAAGACGGCCACTTTAAGCTTATTGGCAACAACCCAGTCTTGCAACTTGACCAGCTCACCTTGCAGCCTGAAAAGTTCTCGGAAGTAAACATTACGGGGAATTTCTGACTGGCCATCACCATCAGGCGACAAACGATCATCGTCGAGCTCCATCTCGAGCTCTTCATCCATGCTATCCAGAATTTCTTCTTGAGCACGGCGATACCACTCGGCCATTTCCTGATTTTTTGATGTCATGTTTTTCACTCCTAGATCATACTTATATCCAGAAAGCATGACACTTTTGTTACATCGGGGGCTGATTACCCTTTAGCAGCGCAGAAATAGCCTCCTGGCTATGCAATGCCAGCCACTTTCGATCACTTGAGGCTGAAGGGGATGCGCCAGAGGGAGGTAAAAAGGTTAATTCCACAATCAAACCAGGGCTACGCAATATGTTGGCCATTGACTCCAAAAGCCCCATATCACCAATAAAAGCTGGCGCAACGCTTCTAAGGCCCGTTTCTATTGATTTATAGGTAATTGCTAAAGAAAAGACGGGGGCCTGTGCAATCACTGCAGATTCAAATAAGTTTGGCCTAAAGGGTAGAACTCCATCGCCAACAGTAGAGGTGCCCTCTGGGAAAATGCAAACAGAATCATTTTTCAGTACCCTGCTAACCTCACTTGCCACCTGTTTGCCATGACGAGCGCTATCACGCTTAATAAATACTGTACCCAACTGCTTTGCCATCCAACCAAATATGGGCCACGCTGCAACATCTGACTTAGCTACAAATCGAATAGGCTTAAAAGCATTGATGGCATGTATATCCATCCAAGAAATATGATTTGATGCCAACAAAATCGGGGTGGCAGGCAAGATGGCTTCGCCAATGACTCGTAGCCTTATTCGAAAGATCCCAAGCAATCGCACGGACCAATTTTTAATATGTCTATTTTTGGCCTCCTGACCAATAAAAGGAAAGCACAAAAACAGGATCAGCAATCCCGAAAAGACATGACACCATATCTGCAGCCATAGGTACATTCTTAGTAAAAATTGTGTACTAGCTTCTGAGGGTGTCTGGTTCTTACTCATATGAAATTGGAATATAAATCAAGTTGAAAAATTTCTTCTATCGTCACAAAACTGACTTGTAACTGTCATGATGCTTTCATACTCAGTAGGCTTAATACTGTTTCATGATGCATTACAAAGCCATCTGGATTTCAGACGTACACCTCGGAACATCAGGGTGTCAGGCAAACTACCTCTTAGATTTTCTGAAACACAATGAAGCTGAGAAATTCTACCTGGTAGGCGACATTATTGATGGCTGGAGACTCAAAAAGTCCTTCTATTGGCCTCAGGCACACAACGACGTTGTACAAAAACTATTACGTAAGGCGCGCAAAGGTAGCGAAGTCATATACGTCCCAGGAAATCATGATGAAAGCGCAAGACAGTTCTTTGGGCTTTCCTTCGGAGATGTGAAAGTAGTTGAAGAGGTGATTCACACAACCGTAGATGGCAGAAAACTCTGGGTAACGCATGGCGATCAGTTTGATGGCGTGATGCAGTACGCTAAATGGCTTGCATATGTTGGGGATACGCTGTACTCCTTCATCCTATACGTAAACCGCCATTTCAATATGTTGCGCATCAAAATGGGTTTGCAGTATTGGTCTCTATCTCAATACCTAAAACACCAAGTAAAGAATGCTGTCAGCTATATCGCTGACTTTGAGCACATCATGGCTAGAGAGGCACGCTTACGTGGTTGTGATGGGGTCGTTTGTGGTCATATTCATAAAGCAGAAATTCGCGAAATAGATGGCCTTTTATATTGCAATGATGGTGATTGGGTCGAAAGCTTATCTGCCCTCGTCGAAACACACACAGGCGAACTCAAAATCATCTACTGGACCCACATTAAAGGTGAGCCAGTTGAAAGCCCTCAAATTACTCTGCAACCCGCTATCGAATCACTTATCAAAGAGGCTGTGCTATGAAAATTATGATCATCACTGATGCATGGGATCCACAAGTAAACGGTGTTGTCCGTACCCTCAAACAAACTCGCGCTGAATTAATAGCCATGGGTCATGAAGTGGAAATGATTACGCCAACAGGCTTTAAATCAATCCCCTGCCCAACCTATCCTGATATCGCCCTTTCTTTATTTCCAGGCAAAGAAGTGGCACGTCGCATTAAAGAGTTTGCTCCAGATGCTATGCATATCGCAACCGAAGGTCCTCTGGGCTTATCAGCACGTGCCTATGCGGCAAAAAATAACTTACCCTTTTCTACTGCCTATCACACTCGTTTTCCTGAGTATGTCAAAGCGCGTACTGGCATTCCTCTGGCAATCACCTATGCATTTATTCGCTGGTTTCATGGCCCATCCATGGCAGTAATGGCGCCAACCATTGTTGTAAAAAATGATCTAGAGAAATATGGATTAAAAAATGTTGTTTTATGGTCACGAGGTGTGGACCTTGATATTTTCAAGATGCAGGATTCAAAGGCCTTAAATAGTGCCCGTCCTATTTTCTTGTACGTGGGACGAGTTGCTGTTGAAAAGAATATCAATGCGTTTTTAGAAATTGATTTGCCAGGTTCAAAGTGGGTGGTAGGAGACGGTCCAGCCATGGCTGGAATAAAAGAAAAATATCCAGAAGTAAATTATCTCGGTGTACTACAGCAACATGAGTTGGCAAAGGTATATGCTGCTGCAGACGTATTTGTATTCCCAAGCAAAACTGATACCTTCGGGCTTGTTTTATTAGAAGCTATGGCTTGCGGCACACCTGTTGCCGCCTACCCAGTCACCGGCCCAATTGATGTCCTTGGAAGCTCGAATGCGGGCGCCATGAACGAAGATCTCCGCGAAGCATGTATGCAGGCTCTAAAAATTCCTCGCGAGGTTGCACGGGCTCATGCGGAGAAATTCTCATGGAGAGCAGCCTCTGAACAATTTGCTGATCATCTTAAGCCAGTTCCATCGCCTGAAGTACATGTCACTGCACTAGCCTAAGAAGAGCGTTTAATGAATTCTCCGTATCACATTGATCAAAACCCGCATAAAGGTAACCGAGGTGTTGCCAGGGCATGGCATGCAGCAAAAAACTCTTGGTGCGGATTGGTTTACGCCTTCTTAGAAGAAAGTGCTTTCAGGCAGGAGCTCACTTTATTTGTGCTCCTGACACCTATTGCCGCACTCTTACCAATTTCACTTCTAGAAAAGTCCCTGCTAGTTTCTTCTTTGGTAATGGTCCTAGTGATTGAGCTTCTCAATTCCAGTGTAGAGGCTGCAATTGATCGTATTTCCTTTGAGCACCATGATCTCTCAAAGAGAGCAAAAGATTTTGGCAGCGCCGCTGTAATGCTTGCTTTGCTTGTAGCTGCCCTCATTTGGGCCGCAGTTTGCATTCCATTAATGATGCAAATTTAAATTCAACCATTAATTTAATCATCCATTAAGGATAAACATGTCTGATATACCCAACCCAATTGGCTCTTTTGAGATTTTTGCTCCTAAAAAAATCAAATCTCCAAAAAAGAGTAAGCTGATTACCCTTCAAAAGCTCTCAAAAAAGGTTGCTAAAAAACTATTTGGCAAGAAATTTGCCACCAAGGCAAGAGCTGAACTCAGTTCTGCTAATACAGAATTAGTAACGCAAGTTTCAAAACCCAAAAAACCTGGCTTCAAAATTGTCTGGGCTAGCACACCTGGAGAGATCAAAGAGGCGCAAAGATTGCGCTACAAAGTCTTCGCAGAAGAAATGGGCGCTAACCTACCTAATAATTCGAATGGCTTAGATATTGATGAATTTGACTCTTATTGTGACCACTTGTTAATTCGCGATGAAGAAAGCTTAAGAGTAGTTGGAACCTACCGCGTCTTACCGCCTCACAAAGCACAAGAAATCGGGCGTTTATATTCAGACTCTGAATTTGATCTATCTCGAATTGATCATTTACGTCCAAAGTTAGTTGAGTTAGGCAGATCTTGCGTACACCAAGATTACCGATCTGGCGCCGTGATTATGGCGCTATGGAGCGGCATAGCTCAATATATGCAGAAGAATGGTTATGAAATCATGCTGGGATGCGCCAGCATTCCAATGGCTGATGGGGGACACTTCGCAGCCAGCCTTTATAACTCACTAAACAACGATCAAATGGCGCCAACAGAATTTCATGCATTCCCACGCCTGCCTTTACCTTTAGAAAAATTAAATGGCGGCTTAGAGGTGCAGCCTCCACCATTAATTAAGGGATACCTCAAGCTAGGGGCAAAAATTTGTAGCGCTCCTGCCTGGGATCCAGACTTTAATACTGCCGACCTGCTAACTATGCTACGTCTGTCAGATACAAACCCACGTTACGCAAAGCATTTTCTCGGTTTATAACTACAGAATGTCTGATATCAAAAAGCCACCTTATGCGGTGGCTTTTTAGTTCCTACTTAAAGCTTACTTGGTAAGAGCGACCTACTCTCTCCCACTCTGTCGCCTCTTTTAGTAGGCTAAATTCAGTCAATGGATGTTCGGCAGCCCAATCCTTGGGCAGGCTAACCAAATAGGATCCGTCATGCTCCGAAACCTTTACTTTAGGAAAGCTCACATCATTACGGCCTCGACAAAGTACTTGCGCAAGCCTTAAGCAAAAGAGCATACGCCAGTCTTCAAAGCTATGATTATTGGCCAACTTACCTAGCTTGCCGGTATGCCCAATGAGTAATGCTGCGAGTCTTGCCTGATCATTCTTAGAAAAACCTGGCATATCAGCATTACCGGCAATATATGCAGAATGCTTGTGATAACCGTTATGAGAAATCGACAAACCAATTTCGTGTAAGTTAGCGGCCCACTGCAAGAGAGCCACATTATCAGCCCTGCTTTCAGATACAGGCTTAGGTAACT
The DNA here is from genome assembly GCA_947448415.1 of Burkholderiaceae bacterium. GTDB lineage: Bacteria > Pseudomonadota > Gammaproteobacteria > Burkholderiales > Burkholderiaceae > Polynucleobacter. Next base: position 55,690 of record CANFMT010000006.1, read on the forward strand.
GCTGCAAAAAATCTACGGCCAATTTACCAACTCTGGAAGCCTGCTCACGATCCACTGTATAGCGTTGCATAAATTGCTCCACTGTTACATAGCGCATGTCATGATGCTGCGATCTACCTAACAAGTCATAGAGCACGCCACTACGCAATGCAGCATCGGTAACTTCCATCTCCTCTATACCCAATTCATCAAATGCAGCTAGCATGATGGCTAAACCACCAGGCCACACTGCCCTTCGGTCATCCTTCAGACCAATAAGCTCCACTTGACTAACGTGCTCATATTTCAGTAACTGCTTTTTAAGGTTCTTTAAGCCCTCGCGAGTAATCAGCCCACTAGAGCCATTGACGCGACCCATAGTCAAGCCATCGCCCAGGCCGTTTAAGTCATTATTTGTAATCAGTTCCGCTAAAGCCCTAGCGGTTCCAGATGAACCAATAACTTGATTCCAGCCACTTTTTAAATAGGCGCCAGAAATAACCTGTATTTCACGGCGTGCTGCTAACTCAGCCTCTTTAAATGCATACGCATCAATATTGCCCTTAGGGAAAAAACGCATGCTGTGAGATACACAGCCAATGTAAAGACTCTCCATTAACTTTGGCTCATATCCTTTGCCAATAATAAATTCAGTTGAGCCGCCACCGATATCGACGACTAGTCTATTGCCCTGAACCGCTTGAACCTCGTGAGCTGCACCGATATAAATGAGACGCGCCTCTTCTACACCAGCAATCACCTCAATGGGAAAACCTAGAGCCTCCTCTGCGTCTTGTACAAATTGCCGAGAATTCTTGGCAACCCTCAATGTATTGGTGGCAACAGCACGAACGTTTGCAGGATCAAATCCACGAATACGCTCGCCAAAACGCCTTATGGCTGTAAGACCTCTTTGATACGCATCATTACCAAGTAATTTATTCTCAGTAAGTCCGGCCGCCAAGCGCACTGTTTCACGCAAAGTATCGATGGGTCGTAACTGCGTTCCAGAGGGCGTATTCACGGCCTGCGCTACTAGCATACGAAAACTATTAGATCCCAAATCCACCGCAGCTACGAGCTCTTCGGAATTTGCTAAAGGATCTACGGGATAGCTGGCCAAAATTTTCCCCAAAATGGATTGCTGTATCAATTATGTCTATTTTATGTAAAAACCATGACATATTGATGAAATCATCAGCAAGCCTTTGTGGCTGGGGTAATGCCGTGTAATTTAGGCTGCCAAATTCTGTTCAGAGCTTGAGCAATCGCGATTACCAAAGCTACAAAGAATGCAGCAATCGCCAGATTTAGGCTTCAAAATGGCGGCACAAGAACGGCAGCGGTAAAAGTGATTTGAGGCACCATGCTCGGTGTTGATCACTTCAGAAGCCTGGCAATAAGGGCAAGTGACGATAGATTGTTGATCAAGGGTGGATGTATTCACAGCGCAATCATGAAGCATGATTATTTCAGTATTGTGTCAAACAAACGTAACACCTTAATCTGTTGTGCTCGGACTCCAAAAAGCCTGAGTTACAAAGTCTTGATCGGCAATTTTTGCAATCAGTTGATCCATTTTGTCCCCATCTACAGCGGAAGCTGTTAATACCGCCTGTATCTCCACCTCATCACTGCCAAACTGATGGACTTCAATATCTTGAGTCTGGTAGCCAGCATCCTCAAGCGTCTTGATGAATTGCTTTAATACATGCTTCTGAGCCTGCTTTGGAGTGATGATATAAACCGAGTTTGTTACCTCCACAGAGCCGGTATCGAGTGGTTGACGATTGATTAGACTAACGACTGGGCGTAATAATGTGTTTGCCGCAAGAATAAAGAAGGTGGCCAAGCAAGCTTCTAGAATGAGATCCGCGCCAGCGCAGGCGCCAACTGCACCGGAGGCCCAAAGCGTTGCAGCTGTATTAATACCCCTAACATTGCCTTCCTCACGCATGATGACACCGGCCCCTAAAAAGCCAATGCCTGAAACTACATAAGCCATTACATGAACAGCGCCATCATGTCCCGTTAACCGGTTGGCAGCGTCAACAAAGATTGCAGCCCCCAAAGCAACCAAGATATTGGTTCTTAAACCTGCAGTTCGCTGTCGATATTGACGCTCTAAGCCAATTAATCCACCTAAGATAAAAGCCGCACAAAGACTAATAGACGTATCGGCTAATGATCCAAAGTTAATGTTATTGATGAACTCCATGGCGCCTTACTTGGATCCTAGCCCCAATGACTCAACCATCACCTTAAAGACCTCGGTGTTATCCATAAACCCTTTAAATTTTTCTGAGCCCGGTCCCATTGCATTGAGCACACCATCGTCTGCAGTATGAACACCAGTATCTTGATGTGATGGCAGATTGCCGCCAACATGAATAGCATCCTCTTGAAGCTGGACATACTTTGGATTAGCGACATATTGACCGGCAGCATCCTTAACCGCAGGCACAAAAGTGCCATCAAGCTTGGGATGCAGGGTCTCGTAATGATCAGGATAGTTTCCGTAAAAGAACGCAATCCGCTTAGATACATCAATCTGATTTGGGTATCCCTTGATATCGGCTTTAGGATAATTAGGGTAGCCAGCGTCAGCATAGATGCCTACTTTTTCACGTAAAGGACCCGGCTTATCGTCATGTACTACCCCACTAATTGATCCACTATGAGTGTGATCTGGCGTAACAATAATCAATGTATCGGGATGTGTTTTAGCAAAGTCTTTTGCGATTTGTACAGCATTGCTGAGCATGATCGTATCAAATGCTGCTCGCTCCCAATCTAGCGGATGATTGAACTTGTCAATCAGAGCGGCTTCTACCATCAAGAAAAAGCCATTAGGATTTCTGGAGAGAACATTAATGGCCGACTGCGTCATCTCAGTTAGATCTGGTTGATTTGGATATTGCTCAACAGTATTCTTTTTGAGATAGAGACGATCTAATGATCCATCCATATTATCTGGATGAAAAACGCCAAATAGTTTTTTGGTATTTTTATTCTCAGATTCAGTAAGCAATTCTTGTTTTGTAAAAGCCAACTGATAACCGCCTGACTTAAAGCCTTCTACTAAATTCTTTTCATCCTTCCGCTTTGATCCCTTGGCAGTCTGCGGATAGAAATAGGCAGAACCGCCTCCTAAAATAACCTCTGCACCGCTTGCAAGCAGTTGATCAGCAATATATTGTTTGTCAGCACGGCGCCTTGTATGTGAAACCATGGCCCCTGGGGTTGCATCCTCTAACTCTGCATCAGAAACGATGCCTACAGCCATTTTGGTATTGCGCTTAATAAGCTCTGTAATCGTTTCCACTTTCGGGTGCGAAAGGTTATCGGTGGCGCGAGAAACATAAACGCCCATAGCATTAACAGCTGTTTTATGCCCAGTTGTATATGCACTCATGGAGTTGGCAGAATCCGTGATCAGAGAATCAGAGCCTGAAGTACCAATCATGGCGGTACTAGGCATATCGTCAAAAGCCAATCTACCTTGATACTTACCTTCTTTGATACCCTTGGATAGAACCCTAGCGGTAGTGCGATTTGCAATGGTCATACCATCACCCACGAAGAGAATGATATTTTTTACGCGGCGGGGTCCACTACTGTAAACATCCCAATTAACTTGCAGATTTTCTTGGTGCGTGCGAGCAGTGATTTGATATTTTCCAGACTTGGGGAGTTGAACATCTCGAAAAAGAATCGAGCTACCTTTGCCATTCTCATTGGCGATAAAGTCAAGCTTAGAACCAATCACCTTCTTGATAGGTGCGCCATTTATCTCGATAACAACATCGTCTAAATTAATAACTGCATTGAACTCAATTTTGATATCAAACTTAGATCCGGCCAAAATGGCAGCTTGATCAATAGGATATATCGCAGAAGCGTGAATTAAATTAGTAAAGAATCCCAGAAATAATAGGGATACTATCTTGATAAATTTTGAAGCATTCATGATGGGGGCGATGGATAAAATAGGTCAAACTCCACTATCCCCCACCAAGATGACAATCTGATGACGCCAAATAGGCAAGCTATACAGCCGCTTTTTTCTTGGCAACCTTAAGTCTCCCGCTCTTGACCGCCTCTTGAAATAATTCAAAGTCTTGCTCATTTTGCTTGGCATATGACTTAGCAAATGAATACATCGAATCATTAAACTCTTGAGACTGCCCACAATACCCAGCAATCACTGCAGCATCGCCAGAACGTGCATGACCAAGAGCAAGCGCCCAACCAAACAACTTTGCATAATCTGGGAAAGTCTGCAAGGTAACGCCGCCAGAGCCAACCGCAATACCACCCTTCATGTCGCGCAATTGACGCAAATAGAAACCTTGACTTCTATTAATGTCGAATTGAACTGCGCCGTAGTTTAAAAAGATATCTGGAGCACCTTGAAGTAAGCGTTGACCCGCTACAACTCGCCTTCCCATATCGCGATAGATTGATTCGCCCAGATATGGACTTAATACGGATCTTTGCGCTTCTTTATATTGCAAGAAGAGAGGGTCTTCTGCGCTATCACCTTCAAGGTATAACACCATGCAATTCGTACCCACACTGCCAATACCAACCACCTTTCTAGCGTAGTCTTTTAGTGAATAACGCTCAAACAAAATTTGTCGATCCGCCAGTAATGTGCTGGAGTAATTTAACAAGGCCTTATCCACTAGGGTTTCTAAGGGTACGCCAAATGCATTTTTCTTGAAATGCTCGATCAACGGTGGTCTGTTGATAATTTTGCGATTCTTTCCAACCAAAGTTGTTAAGCTTTGTAGGATCTGTATATTGCCCTGGCCTTTAGTTTCCTTAAGATAAGCGTCTAATTTTTTCTGATGCTCTTTACTAAAGTGTTTGCGAATATCTTTTTCGCCAATAAATTCCTGTGCCAAGTCAAGGTACGGCATCTTAGCGTATTGCTCAATACGCTTTTGATATTCACCAGTGATGTGATAGACCAGTCTTTTACCTAAAGCCTTATCACCGCCCATGCTATCAGATGCGATTAAAGCACTAGCAACCAAGCGCTTAATGTCCCACTCCCAACTCCCCGGTAATGTCTCATCAAAATCATTAATACCAAACACCAATCGATGCTCAGCTGTGCCAAACAGCCCAAAGTTCGATACATGCATGTCACCACATAGCTGCACGGTAATATTGGTTGTAGGCTGATTAGCCAAATCTTGCGCCATGATGGCGGCTCCACCACGATAAAACGCAAACGGGGATTGCAACATCCTTTTATATCGAATTGGTATTAAGGATTCAATACGTGTTTTAGCTTGTTCCTCAAGAATGGTAATTGGGTCGATCCGATGCTTAGGAGGCCTATAGATACCCTGCTCTGCAATAGAAACAGTCTTCCGCAGGGCTTTGCCGTCAGCCATACGTTTTTTGATACTGGGGCGCGGGTCTTTAAATGACTCTACAGACCTTAGAGCCGCAAATTTTGGTTTATTTTGGGAAGACATGGACTACCTGGGTAATGGGCTTACCCGTTAATTCTAATGCCTACGTCAAAATCTAGCTCCAAACTAGGAATTAAGATAGTTCAACTTTGTCTGAATACTCGCTGGCAAGGTAGAGAACCATACGCTATCTTGCCCAACCGCTGGTAATACCTGACCGTATTCAATCATTTGCCCTGGAGCAATCTCAACTATATATGCCCAGATTTGATGGCTCGCAATCTTGCTAACGCTTTGAATCGCTATTTCGAGCTCAACTAATAATTGTTTTTTGGTTTGCTCGCTTCTACCAGCCCTAATTTGACCATTCAAAAAGATGTGGGGCTCATCAAGCAAAACTCCGCCGATAAAAAAATCATGTAAATCTAATTCCTTAAAGATCAGTTGAGCAAAGTAGGCTTCCGCACCAGTTACTTCCGCATGTATTTTAGTAATCGCCTTGGAAAGGGTAAATTTTTGATGCGTATTTAGTGATAAGCCTGCGTAATAAATGCTGTATGTCGCCATATTCTGCTCCGAATGTAATAGCCTTATTTAGACCGATGATGAATAGAATGCAGCTCATCCTTGATCTGTAGATGGTCTAATTTATCAATCGGAAGATCGATTAATAACTCAATACGATTGCGCAAACCCATTTCAACTTTTCTAAAGGCATCCCAGACATCTTGCTCGCTACCGTTTACTGCTGCTGGGTCCATAAAACCCCAGTGCGCTGTAGTGGGATGACCAGGCCAATATGGGCACTCCTCACCTGCCGCAGAATCACACACGGTAATGATGAAATCCATGTGTGGTGCATCTGCCCTGCCATACTCATCCCAAGTTTTACTGCGAAGTAATTCAAGCGGATAGCCCATTTCCCGAGCGAGCTTTAACGCTATGGGATGTACAAATTTTTCTGGCTCACAGCCTGCTGAATAGCCAACAAAGCGTCCGTGACTAAGAGTCGTTGCAAGAGCTTCGCCAAGAATAGAACGCGCTGAGTTACCAGAGCAAAGAAAAAGAATGTTGTATGAGCGATTCACAGTAAATTCATTTATAAAGAATTGAGCTTAAATGATCTCGTCAAGACGCAAAGTGTACTTTCCATCCACCAGAAATTGATTGAGTTTTTGATCTTTGAAATGACTAACGTTATTTTTATTTTGTTTTATCTCTAACATCGTCTTTTCTTTAACCTCATTTCTAAAGACATCGGACAAATATTTATTAAGATTTGAATTCATCATTATTTCGCTTTCAGATAGATTGCTTATTCGACTATCCTAGAGGGGATATATTGCAGTTTTATTAATTTTCAGGAAAAGAAAACCCAGTAGAAACTGGGTTTAAAAGGATGATGAAGCTTCATTATCTTGGCCAGATAATATCCGGCAATTCAATGTAACTCGAATTCGTGACATTCTGATGACTAACTGCCCAGTCGATGATGCGCATAACGATTTGCATAGCTCAACCTAGCTTCGCGCCATGCCTGCCAAACGCGTAAAATAATTTTCTTCATTTTCATATTGCATCCTTGTGGTGAAAGAATCATTTGGGCTTTTCTATTTTGTAGAGTCGCCGCCAAAACTTCATTCTCATTATTCAATACAGAAATGACACGATGAAGGCATTTTTGTGACCAATCAAAGTTGCTGAGATACACTGGATCATCAATCAACGTTACCCAATAAGGAAATTCATATGCTTGACTGGGGTCTTTATGGCGATATTGCAATCAGATTAGGTTTAGCCATTTTGGTTGGAGCTATTCTTGGTCTAAACCGATGGTTACACCATAAATCAGCCGGTATTCGCACCCACTCTTTAGTAGCTATTGGCTCAGCAACCGCCATCATGCTGATTAGCGACTTTGTTACCGATGATGCGCAATCAGTAAGCCGTGTTCTACAAGGCCTTATCACCGGTCTTGGTTTTTTGGGGGCTGGTGTAATTATTCATGAACAACGATCACAAAGGGTCCATGGACTCACTACTGCCGCCAGTCTTTGGGCATGCGCCCTTATAGGAGCAGCTTTTGGCGCTGGCCAATTTGCTCTTGGGGGATTAACTTTGGGGGCTATATTGCTTACTCTAGTCCTTGGCGGCCCCCTAGAGAGGCTATTTGCAAGGCTAAATGGGGTCAAGAGAGGATCTGAGATTTCGGATGATCCAGAATAAAAAGCCATTTAAACACTCAAAAACGAGGTTTTGTCATATTAGTTTGCTAGGATTGCCAATTCGAACAATAACGAGTTAATGCCATGAGTGACTATCGATATGAAGATGCAGTAAAACAACTGCAAGAAACTGGTGCAATCGGGCTTGTTGATCTTAAAAGCCTTCCACATGACGATCTTGTAGAGTTGTTTGAGGAAATCAAAGTTTGGTGTCTATACGCCAGCGGAAAAACTGAGAAGCTTCCAAAAGAATCTAAAAAGAAGAAAAAGAAGAAAAAAGACTAGCTCAGCTATTAAGGAGCCAATCGCTCCTTAGGAAATTGCAGTGTAAAAGTACTCCCCTTACCTGGAGTGCTTTCAATCAAAAGCTGAGCTTGGTGGCGACTGGCTATGTGCTTCACGATCGCCAACCCCAAGCCAGTCCCTCCCGTATCCCGAGAGCGACTTCTGTCAACACGATAAAAACGCTCTGTCAGCCTTGAGAGATGTTCAGAGGCAATACCAGGGCCAGTATCCGTTACTGAGAATTCACCCTGTCCTTGTGCATTGACCCGCCATTTCACGTCAATTTCACCAGCATCAGGGGTATAGCGAATAGCATTAGAGACTAAATTGCTAAAAGCAGACAGTATTTCTCTTTCATCGCCCAATACACAATCTTTATCAATCATATTGAAACTAAAGCTGTGCGTTCCTTGAGATAGTGCCTCAGCATCATTTCTAAGTAAGGCCATCAAAGTTTCAACATTGATTTTGTTCGTAGTTGCAGGTAAAGAATTTGCTTCTAGATTAGCTAAGGTCAACAGATCCTCTACTAAGCTTTTCATGCGCTGTGCTTGAGACATCATCATGTCAAAATACTGATCACGCTGACTTTTCTCCAAATCTAAGGATTGCACTGTTTCCAAGAAACCCATCAAGACAGTAATTGGAGTTCTCATTTCATGTGAAACGTTAGCAACGAAATCACGTCGCATAGCATCGGCTTTCTGCAGATCAGTGACGTTTTGTATCAACAATAAATGGCGTTGATTTCCAAACGGAAAAGCTTGCAACATTAAGCTAAGGCTACTATGTTGACCCATCCTCTCTAATAATAATGGCTCATCAAAATGACGCTTAGTGATGTATTGGATAAACTCTGGTCGACGTATAAGAAAGTTTATTCTTTGCAGGACATCACGCTTAAAATTTAAGCCAAAAAAACGTTCCGCGATAGCGTTGCACCATTCGATTTGATCATTCTCATCAAGCATCACAATGCCGTTAGGAGATGCTTGAAAGGCCTCAATAAAATGATCGTGTTGTTGCTCAATATTCCTTATTCTCTGCTTTAGAGCCCTAACCAAGCGCTGTAACCTAAAAAAAACCTCTTCCCAAAAACCGCTTGGTAGGGGCATATTCTCAACAGAGTCAGATTGAACATACTTTCCCAATCGCGCTAGGTTAATGTAGGAATACACCAAAGGAATAGAAAGCAGTGAAATGCCTATGAAGATAGCCCATTCTGGACCCCAGTTATATAGGGCAATAAAAGCGGCTATAAATGCAAGGCAAACAAGGAAAATAAAACGAGTTAAGGCGGAAATCATAGTGCAATCTTAGACTATCTGAAGATAGACCTTGAAATGGCTTAAAAAAGCCTGATAAATAGGACTTAGCTCTCAGATGGCATTTTAGTGATACGGTACCCACTACCCCTAACCGTCTCAATAAAACGATCACAGTCCATTGGACTTAAAGCAGCCCTCAAACGCTTAATGTGAACATCCACAGTGCGCTCTTCAATATAAACCTCATTACCCCAAACATTGTCGAGCAAACTGGTTCGTGAATGGACGCGCTCAGGATTGGCCATGAAATATTGTAAAAGCCTGTATTCCGTGGGGCCTAAGGATATTGGCTTTGGATCTGAATTTGGCCAAACGGCTAGTACCCTGTGAGAACTAGGATCCAATTTCAACGGGCCTACTGTCAGTGGCCCAGTATCCTCAATGGGAGTTTGTCTTCGTAACAGGGCTCTTACTCTAGCTACTAGCTCTTTTGGAGAAAAAGGTTTAGTGACATAGTCATCAGCCCCAGAATCCAAACCCAACACTTTATCCGCCTCTTCACTTTTAGCGGTTAGCATCAGTATAGGTAAGCCGCGTGTGCGATCATTCGCCCTTAGCTCTTTTGCAAATTGAACGCCAGACTTACCAGGCAACATCCAATCCAAAATAATCAGACTGGGAAGGCGCTCTTTCATCAATCCCAGGGCAAGGTCGGTTTGCATTGCCTTTTCAACTTCATATCCTGCATGAGTTAAGTTAATTGCGATTAACTCTGCAATTGATGGCTCATCTTCAACTACTAGTATGCGGTGAGTCATAGGGAGTCTTTGCTTATTTATTTAGTAGCTTCACGCACCAAATCTGCATGGGGAATATGACGAACATCCGAGCCTTTAGCAATGTAAATCACAAATTCCGCAATATTTTTTGCATGATCACCAATACGCTCAATGGCTTTTGCAATGGTGAGCATATCCAAACCTGTACTGATAATATGTGGATCTTCAGACATATAAGTAATTAACTTACGAACAAAGCCCCTGAATTCCTCGTCAATCTGACGATCCTCAGCAACCACTTCCGCAGCAGCGACAGTATCAAGTCTTGCAAAGGCATCCAAGCTACGGCGCAATAAAGTAATCGCCATTTGTCCAGAAAGACGAATTTCAGCCACGTTAATATTGTGTGGTGAACCAGACTCAATTAAGCGCCTTGTACGCTTAGCAACTCGCTCTGCCTCATCGCCTGCTCGCTCCAAATTCGTAATTGCTTTAGAAACCGCCATTACCAAACGTAGATCGCGCGCAGTAGGTTGACGACGTGCAATGACCTCAGTACAAGCTAAGTCGATCTGAATTTCAAGATCGTTCACAAGCTTTTCGTTCTCAATCACGATATTGCATGTATCAAGATCCATTTGCGTAAATGCACGCATGGCTGTAGCAATTTGGGACTCAACCAAGCCACCCATTTCAAGCAAACGGCTTGAAAGCGAATTAAGATCGGCGTCAAATTGTGATGATAAGTGTTTATCTGGCATTTAATGTCTCCAATTAACCGAAGCGACCGGTAATATAGTCTTCTGTTTCTTTGCGCTTAGGCTTGATAAAAATTTCATCTGTTTTACCATACTCCACCAAACTACCAAGGTACATATAAGCAGTGTAGTCAGATACTCGTGCAGCTTGCTGCATATTATGGGTCACGATTGCAATGGTGTACTCATGCTTAAGTTCGTTAATCAGCTCTTCAATTTTCCCGGTCGAAATTGGGTCTAATGCCGAAGTTGGCTCATCTAACAAAATCACAGAAGGCTTAACTGCAACACCACGTGCAATACATAAGCGCTGCTGTTGGCCACCAGAGAGGGATAAGCCACTTTGATTTAATTTGTCCTTAGCTTCAGTCCATAGGGCTGCTTTATTAAGCGCCCACTCAACTCGTTCATCCATTTCAGAGCGAGAAAGCTTTTCATAGAGACGAACACCAAATGCAATATTTTCATAAATTGACATTGGAAACGGAGTTGGTTTTTGGAAAACCATTCCAATGCGTGAACGCAATAGGTTTAAGTCTTGCCCTGGCTCGAGAATATTCTGTCCATAGAAGTTAATTTCGCCTTCAGCGCGCTGCCCAGGATATAGGTCGTACATACGATTTAAGGTACGCAATAAAGTCGATTTACCGCATCCAGATGGGCCAATAAAAGCAGTTACCTTACCCTGCTCAATATCAAGATTGATGTTCTTGAGGCCTTGAAATGCGCCATAAAAGAAATTCAGATTTCTGACTTCAAGTGCATTGATAGTGGCCTGCTCTGAATGTTGATTTGTTGTTTCCACTTTACCCCCTTGACTATCAATCTTATTTAAGTCAAACATTGTTTTCATATTACTCATCATCCTTGGACCTTCTCACGAAATACCACTCGTGCCAAAATATTTAAGCCGAGAACAGCGAAAGTGATAAGTAATGCGCCACCCCACGCTAGCTCAACCCAGTTGTCGTAAGGGCTCATAGCAAACTGAAAGATCACCACCGGCAAATTGGCCATTGGCGCATTCATATTGGTAGAGAAGAATTGGTTATTTAAAGCGGTAAATAGTAATGGCGCTGTTTCACCGCTAATGCGAGCTAATGCGAGCAAAATACCAGTCATGACACCGCTTTGAGCAGCGCGCAAAGTAATCATAAAGGCCACTTTCCACTTCGGAGTACCCAGGGCATAGGCCGCTTCACGCAAGCTACCTGGCACCAAGCGCAACATATTTTCAGTAGTACGAACGACTACAGGAATCGCAATCAACGCTAGCGCAATGGTTCCTGCCCAACCAGAAAAGTGCCTAACTTGCGCAACAACAAATGCATACACAAATAAACCAATCACGATTGATGGTGCCGATAGCATGATATCCGTAACAAAACGAGTAACAGCAGCTACACGGCTGCGATCACCATACTCAGATAGATATAAACCTGCCAACACACCAACAGGGGTACTAATTAAGGTGCAAGTACCAACCAACAATAGGCTTCCAACGATAGCATTTGCAAGACCACCGCCCTCAGAACCCGGCGCAGGCGTGCTATGCGTAAACAGATTCAAATCAATTGCTGACAAGCCTTTGAAAAGTAATACACTCAAAATCCAAAACAGAAAGATCATTCCCAAAACCATTGCGCCCATGGATAGAGTTAGACCAATCTTGTTGGCACGCTTTCGTTTTGCGAAAATAGATTGATTGATATTGGAGGTATTGTTCATGTTTTCAATCCCTGCTTTTTCTCCATGTTGTTCAGCATCCATTTAGCGCATGCCAAAACTACAAAGGTAATGATGAACAGTGCCAAGCCTAGGGCAAATAATGAGGATAAGTGATTGCCAGCCTCAGCCTCACCAAACTCATTGGCCAGAGTTGAGGCAATTGAAGTGCCTGGAGAGAATAATGAGGGAGATAAACGATGTGCATTTCCAATCACAAATGTAACTGCCATCGTCTCACCTAGCGCCCTACCAAGACCCAACATTACACCGCCAATTACACCTGCTTTTGTATATGGCAATACAACGTTCTTAACCACTTCCCAGGTCGTACAGCCAATGCCATAAGCAGACTCTTTAAGAACTGGCGGAACAATTTCAAATACGTCGCGCATGACAGACGCAATAAAGGGCAGAATCATCATAGCCAAGATCAAACCAGCACACAAAATGCCAATGCCATTAAAGGCGCCCGAGAACAAGATACCCAAACCAGGCACTTTACCCAAGGTTGCAGCTAAAGCAGGTTGAATGTATTCAGCAAACAAAGGTGCAAAGATAAAGAGACCAAACATACCGTAGATGATGGATGGAACAGCAGCCAGAAGTTCAACAGCAGTACCCAAAGGTCTACGTAATGGACCTGGACATAATTCAGTTAAGAAAACTGCAATACCAAAACTTAAGGGTACTGCAATTAGCAAGGCAATTAATGAAGTAACAACCGTTCCATAGATAGCAATCAATCCACCAAATTCACCATTTACTACATCCCACTCCTGAGAGAAGAAGAAACCAGGGCCGAATGTATGTAGGGCTGGCCATGCATTCATGACCAGTGAAATCAAGATACCCATTAAGGCAATCAAAACTGATAATGCGAAAAATTGCGTGACTCCATGGAATAGGAAGTCTTGTACGCGCTGTAATTTCGCAATTCTCAGCGCCTGTGGCGTGGGTGCTGAATGAGACTGAGTAATATCCATTTAGATAGGCTTATTTAAATATTGAAACAGCCCCACAATTTGTGGAGCTGTTCATTAATGAATGTTTAAGGATTTATCCGTTAAATCTTACTTAGTTACAACCTTTGTGAATACATTCTTGCGAATGAAGTCGGTAGTAGCATCAGGCATTGGAACGTAATCTAACTCTTCCGCCATTTTCTTGCCGTCCTTAAATGCAAAGTCAAAGAACTTGATTACTTCAGCAGCATTAGCCTTGTTTTCTGGGTTCTTGTATAGCAAGATAAAAGAAGCGCCAGTGATTGGCCATGATTTAGCACCAGATGCATTGGTAATGAAAGTACCCATACCTGGAATCTTTGCCCAATCAGTGCCAGCTGCAGCAGCTGCAAAAGTTAAATCGTCAGGAGCCACAAAGTTACCGTCTTTGTTTTTCAAAGAGATAAATGTCATTTTGTTTTTCTTGGCATATGCATACTCAACATAACCAACAGAGTTCTTCACACGAGTTACGTTAGCAGCAACGCCTTCATTACCTTTACCGCCTACTGTAGAGGCTGCAGGCCACTTTACGTTTGCGCCAGCACCAACAGAATCTTTAAATAATTTACTTGTTTTAGCTAGGTAATCAGTAAAAATAGCGGTTGTTCCAGAGCCATCTGCACGTGTTACTACAGTAATAGGACCTGTAGGAATCTTCACGCCAGGGTTCATGATCGCAATACGCTTGTCACCCCAATCAGAAATAATGCCCTGGAAAATATCGGCCAAAGTTGGGCCGTCTAATTTGATTTCGCCTGGCTTTACACCTTCAACGTTAATCACAGGAACAACGCCGCCGATAATAGCTGGAAATTGAACCATGCCGTCTTTTTCTAATTCCTCAAAAGGAACTGGATTATCGGTAGCTCCGAAATCAACTGTTTTTGCTTTAATTTGCTTGATGCCACCAGAAGAACCGATAGATTGGTAATTCAAATTTGAACCGGTTTTCGCTTTGAAAGCTTCTGCCCACTTAGCATAAATTGGATATGGGAATGTTGCGCCGGCACCTGTCATATCCAAAGCAAAAGCAGTTGGAGCAAGTGAAATAGCGCTAATAACTAGTGCTTTTTTCAAAAAAGATTTCATCTAATTGGTCCTAATATTGAAATAACGCAACGTTGCGATAGAAGGACGATACGTTTCTACTATGACGCTTTCATGACATAGCATCTAATAATAATAAAACCTTTATAAATCAGTAGTTTATGAATATACTGTTGGACTAAATCGAGAGTAGTTTTGTCACGCAGAAGACGCGAAAAACCACCGATTTAAATGATTCTCTTTAGTTTCAGGGAGGCAAAAACTGCCGCACCCGCGATCGACATCAAGATCATTACCTCATAAAAGGAGCCCTTTAAACCTGGCAGATCCTCCATATTCATTCCCATAATTCCGGTAATTAAGGTCATTGGCAGAAAAATCACCGTCATTACGGACAAGACCTGCAAGTTCTTAGCATTAAATTCGGCGACATGCGCGCCCTGTTCGTCCTGAAGAACTTTAGCGCGGTCATAAAGACTCGAAATCTCTTGCACGAGATAAGACAGCAGGTCTAAATCATCGTTTAGCCGATTCTTATCTTCTTCGCTAAACCAATATGGAAGACGTTTTACCAAGCGATGTATGGCTATTAATTCAGGTGAAAAATGTCTACGGAGGCGACTGCATTGAATCCGGATCCGACCAAGGTTTTCGTGCTGAGGAAACTCTCTTCCTTTTAGAAGGTTTTCTTCTAAATCATCCATTTCCTCAGAAATACGTGCCAATAGCGTGCGTAATTGTTCGGCACGCAAATCAAGCAACTCATGAAAGAGCTCAATCGCCGAAGCTGGATTCAGCTGGCCATTCCTTAGATCGTAACGTAGCTTATCAGTAGTTCTGAGAGGATTATTGCGTAAGGAGATCATCAGCCTTGGTGTCACTATGGCCCAAAGAGTCCCCAAACTGTAATCACCACCATCCTCTCCAAACTCTTGGTGAAAATCATTCATCACCATCAATAGGCAATCGTCAAGCTTCTCAATGCGCTCTAAGCGACTCAGGTTGACGCCCTCCTGAATCATCTCCACAACCCTCTCTGGGATAAGCGGCGTATTTTGAAGCCAGCGCTGTATTTGAGAGTTAGAGAGATTCAAATGTAACCAAATCGATATGTCTGGATTTTCAAGAGCGTCAGAAATTTCAAACAAAGGGATTTCATATCCATTGCCCGACGAAGGCATCGCCCATGCAAATACAACGCCAGCCACTGGAAAAGGTTTTGAAATGATTTCGTTAGACATCGTCAAATTGTATGGCAGCAGGAAAATTTTCCAAGACTTTGCTGACATCAAAATGTCATGTATTTAGTCTAAATAGAATATTTGCACAAATAGTAGATCTTGCTAGACTCTCATGAAAAGCTTATGTCTTGCCCTTCTACTTTTACCAGTCCTTGCATGTGCTTTTGAGCCCTTGAATACGGATGATGCAGGCACTGTTAAGTCAGGTGGCAATCAGATAGAACAATATTTTTTCTCTATTAACCGAACCGGCGGTACGCAACAAGCAGATATAGTGACACCAGGTGAAGAATATACTGGAAGGACAGATGCAAAAGCTTTTCCGTTTACCTATACCAGAGGCTTAAGCGATTCAGTAGAGGCTTCATTTTCTACAACATACTATAACGAACCTAGCGGGGCTTACTCCAAGTTCTCAAACTATGTTTTTGCAAGTAAGTGGCGGTTTTATGAAGATGAGCAAGAAGGCTATGCCCTTGCAGTTAAGCCGACATTCATATTGCCCGCCAGTCAACCACAACAAGTTGGGGGATTAGGCTTAGCTGCCTTTAACTATGGTATTAACTTCATTGCTTCTAAGTATTGGGAAAGTTTAGAGCTGCACGTAAATGCCATGTATATGCGTTCACCTTACAACACCAACTATAGTGTTGGCACTGCTACCGACCTGAATCGAACGAATATCATTTTGGTTTCTATCGCACCTGTTTGGACTATATGCAAAAATTTAAAACTGGCCCTGGATATTGGAGCGACCACGAACCCGCCCTCAACAGAACAATATCTAAGCCATTACGCCCTCATCGCAGGTATTCTCTCTCTTACGGAAAGCGTTGATCTTGGAGTCTCTTACATGCGTGTAGGCATGAACTACGCCGAAACTTTTGCATCGCAACAGGCGGGGGCAACCCGCAGCGAAGTGGGAATCACCTGGAGGTTCTGATAACTTATTCATCAAGCAATATCAAATTGTCATAATTTCGTAGCAAACTCAGATCGGTCCTCAATGCACTGAAACAGGAGTCGTCTATGCATTATCAAATTATTCCCCTTGAGATGGGTTCCTTAGTGGAGCGTAATATATTTCAAAATAAGAATAAAGAAATTAAGTGCGGAGTAGCCTGGAAGTTAGGATCCGTATTAACCAATATCAAACCCAACTTTCTCAAGCTCTACGACCCTAATATTGGAATTTGCATTGATGATATTCCTGGCGGTGCAATCGGCAAAACTTATGGCGGAGAAAAAGTAATTTATTTTTCAGATACAGTTGAAGAAGATGAGCAAGATGAGCTGACGGATATCTTTTACCAGAGCAATCGAAAATATTCAAAAAATTATGAAGACGTCTACCATGACTTGGGTTGGATCAAAATCAGCTCAGAATCTTATATATTTGGCGAGCTTGAAATTAAGGAATTAACAGATGGGCCCATATCTTATAAATGAATATGCAATTCAATAAATTAGTTTTCGCGGGACTGCTTTTATTCTGCTCTTACGCGTCTTTTGCCCAATCAAATGAGCGTTTCCAGTTTATCGCCTTGGGGGATATGCCCTACACCATCCCAGATGATTATTCTCGTTACGAAAGATTAATTTTTGAGATCAACCAGACTAAGCCTAGCTTCAGTATCTTCATTGGCGATACAAAATCTGGATCTACTCCGTGTAGTGATGAATACAATCAAAAAGTTAAAGGCTATTTCAATCAATTTACTGCCCCACTAATTTATAGTATTGGTGACAATGAATGGACGGATTGCCATAGACCGCTTGCCGGATCTTATGATCCTATTGAACGCTTAGATAGCCTGAGAAGTATCTTTTTCGGCACTTCAAAAAGTTTTGGCAAGGCGCAACTTAATCTAAGCAGACAAGCCGATATTGATCCAAAGTACAAGAAATTTGTTGAAAACTCTTACTGGGTAAAGAATCAATTTCTCTTTGTGAATCTTCATATCCCAGGATCTAATAACAACTTTGAACGAGATGAGCGCTCAAAAGCAGAATACTTTGAACGTAATCAGGCAAACCTAGCTTGGATAGAAAGCTCATTTGAACTGGCGAAAAATAAGGGCTATCTTGGTATCATTTTTTTCTACCAAGCAGATATGTTTTATACGCCAACACAAGCAGTTAAAGAGGATAGTGGCTACCGCGATACCTTGCATGCTTTTAGTAAAAACGCGCAGGAATTTAAGGGGCCTATTTTATTAATCCACGGTGATAGCCATCGACTCATCATTGATCAGCCTTTAAAAACCGTAGATCAGAAATATACCCTTGAAAATGTTCTTCGCCTGCAGGTGATGGGAGCAGAGCAAGTGCAGGCAATCAAGGTAGATGTAAATCCCAGATCTGCGCAACCATTTGGCTTCACACCAATTCTGCTACGACAGAATATGAATCATCCAAAACCATAGCCCCTTACTCACGGACATCAAAAAACCACCCGAAGGTGGTTATTATGACTTCTAAAAACGGGCAAGCCTGCCCTCCCATTTATTGAAGAAATAGGCTGGTTGAATCGCCACCATCTGTAGCATTTAGCTTATCCCACATGACAACCTTAACCTCTTTTACAGAAGCTAATTTCTTCAGATCAAATCTAGAGAAGTTCATGGCATAAATGGTGCGTATGTAAAACTGATTATTAGCTAGGTCATTTAATACCGTAAAGTAAGTTGCCTCACTAGTTGGTAGTGCTGAAGCGCCCTCTGCCGCACTACCAGTACCAGGTAGGTCAATAGTGATATTTACAGGTCTATCAAAATTGTTCATGACATGCGCAAGATTCTGAATAGCTTGTTTTGGCGTCTTGGCTTTTTCAATATAAGTAGAATAGAAAGCGGCTTTAACAAAGCGACCTGAGGAAGTTTGGCTACCAGGTAAATTTCCTAAAGCATTGCCACTATCGTAGGCGGCTACCTTGTAGTTGCCAAATTTTCCGGCATTTTTATCTACATTGGTTAGCTGGGCATAGTTATTCAAGTTTTCCAAATGCCACGGGAATGCTGGTGTATTGGTCATCACGCCAACCGGATTATCGTAAACCTGCACCTGACCATTGAAGAACTCAATCACAATGCCAGCACCAGTTTTATCAAAAAGGGCAAAGTGCACTGGGGCTTCTAAATTGGCCATGCTTGGAATTTTAGGCAGCCATACGCTCACTTGATTATTCTGTAGAGCTTGCTTTACTTGCCCGACATTCTGAAAGTTACCAAGCGCCCACGCACCCATATCGGTTACAGCCAATACGTTTTGCGCACTAGAGTCTAACTGTGCAGAACGATTGCCCATGATCGCATTAACAGTAAATGACATGCCTTGATCATTTACGCCTTCATGTACAAAATCTTGCTTGCCTCCTGGGACCATTCCATAAAGAGTGGCAGCTAAAAATGCATGCTTTGTATTAAAAGTTAGACCTGACTGTCCATTTGGTTTCATGGACTCTATCCTTGATCCAGCTGGATAGTAGGTCAGACGATCCGGCTGCATTCCGGCGTACTCATTTGTTCTACCCTGATACACGGCACCATTGGCATCCCGAGTAATTAGTACGGTACAAGCAAATGCTTGACCAACGGAAGAAAAAATAAGGGATCCAGCAATAAGAATGCTGGCAATAGATTTGAGCTTTTTCATAATGAGTCGTTTCGCTTGGGAGTTGCACCAGGACAAATACTACCAGCTATGATTTTTATAACTAGGCCCCCATCATGCGGCAAACCCTTATATCTTGCTTCGTGGCGGAGAGGGAGGGATTCGAACCCTCGGTACCTTTGACAGTACGCCTGATTTCGAGTCAGGTACATTCGACCACTCTGCCACCTCTCCGTACTACACTGAGTAAAACTTTAATGCTAATTATGCCTAAGTCTCTGTCAACTTTTATTCGCAGATGCCGGATAAGAGAAGTCCGCCAGAAAAAAATCCAAAAGGCTTCTTACCGCCTTTTGCAAACTCTTCAATGCTGAGATAGTCTACAAAAGCACCATTTTTACCAGCAGACTTTTGTATCCAAATCACTTTATAAGAATTACTTTCGCTTCCAGATGCTATTACCCTGGGCTTGATCAGAGTATCCATCACATCCCCAATGACTTCTCCGGTCTTTCTAATTACCGTAAATTCTTGGCCCACTCTTGGACTATCCTGAACTATTACCAACTCCCCATTATTTTTGATGTGGGCGTCGCTTAATACTTCGCATCGATATATTTTTTCCGCAGCAAAAACACCTGAAGAAAGAAATACCGTACAAATTAAGAATGCAAATAAGGGGCGCCTATTCATTTGAGTGAGCCCGATTAGTATTTACTAAAATTAAATCGCTTTGAGTACTTCTAGGCCGCCCAAGTACGATTGCAATGCTTTTGGAATAGCAATGCTGCCGTCAACTTGTTGTTTATTCTCCAGTAAGGCAACTAATGCTCTACCAACAGCAAGACCTGAACCATTTAAGGTATGGACTAATTCTGGCTTACCTTGGCCAGCTTTAAATCTAGCTTGCATACGTCTAGCCTGGAAGTCGCCCATGCTAGAGCAAGAACTAATCTCGCGATATGCATTTTGTGATGGTACCCACACTTCTAAATCATAGGTCTTGGTGCTACCAAAACCCATGTCGCCAGTACAGAGCAATACTTTTCTATATGGAAGCTCTAGTAGCTCTAGGATTTTTTCTGCATGCCCAGTGAGTTCTTCTAGCGCTTGCATAGAGTCTTCTGGTTTGGTAATTTGTACTAATTCCACTTTATCAAACTGATGCTGACGAATCATGCCGCGCACATCGCGCCCATAACTTCCCGCTTCGGAGCGAAAACATGGGGTATGAGCCACAAACTTCATTGGCAAGTTATCTGCATTCACGATTTCATCGCGGACCAAGTTCGTTACAGGCACTTCTGCTGTTGGTATGAGATAGAAGTTTTCAGTTTTCGCTTCGCCATTGCCATCCTCACCACCCATTTGACGAGGAACCTTAAATAAATCTTCTTCGAACTTTGGCAATTGGCCTGTGCCACGCATAGAAGCAGCATTGACCATATAAGGCGCATAGACCTCTTGGTATTCGTGATGAGTTGCGTGTGTATCGATCATGAACTGAGCTAAGGCGCGATGCAATCTCGCAATTGGCCCCTTGAGAACCACAAAACGTGAACCACTAATCTTTGCAGCAACCTCAAAGTCAAGACCAAGTGGACCACCAAGGTCTACGTGGTCTTTAATCTCAAAATCAAAAATGGGTTCTTCACCCCAACGCTTCACTTCTTTATTTTCAGTTTCATCTTTACCGGTTGGTACAGAATCATCTGGCAGATTGGGAATCCCCATCAAGAAATCAGAGATCTCCGCTTGCAGAGTACTTAATCTTGCAGCGCCTGATTCCATGTCGGCATTTACCTGTGCAACTTCTGCCATCTCAACAGAAGCGTCCTCGCCTTTGCCCTTTTTCATACCAATGGCTTTTGATAATTGATTGCGTTTTGCTTGCAATTCTTCAGTGCGGGTTTGTAAAGACTTGCGCTCAGACTCGAGTGTGTTGAATTTCTCCACATCGAGTTGGAACTTTCGAGTAGCAAGGCGCGCAGCAACTGCGGCGATATCTTTACGGAGTAATTGCGGATCAATCATGTGATGCTCTGTAGATTAGGGGTTATTGGTTTTAGCTCTAGTTTAAGCGCAAGACTTCAGCTCCGGCAGGCGGAGTAAAGGTAAAGCGATTGGTAGGTAAATTTACATTTAACTGGATTTTATCCAGGGTAACTAAAACAACGCTTCCTAAGCCATCGACTAATTCCAAGGCTTTTGGAAGACCATTTGCCATGCCAACTGAAATCTTTGTATAAGGCAGGTCATTTTTACTCTTAGCATTAGGATCTTTTTTAGGAACCAATCCGACCCACTTCATCCCCAGACGATCTTCGCCATCAATTAAATCGAAATGTTGATCTAAAGATGTTTCACCAAACAAAATGGCTGCTGGTGTGGTGGCTAACGCCTGACCAGCCGGGCGAAATGTGGCCTGATTTAAATCTTTATCCCACAAGATGAGTTGCTTGCCATCGGTAATCAGCTTTTGCTCAAATGGCTTTTGAGTATCCCAGATAAATTTACCGGGGCGCTGAAATACAAAGTGGCCCTGCGTTTGACGCACCACTTTCAAACCCTTATCTTGAGGTTCATTCGCCTTAGGGATTCGCAGCTGTTGCTGTACAAAATCACCCTCTGCCGTTTTAGAGTTGCGAACAAATTGACGTAATTGCTCCGCACCACCTTCATTTTGAGAGAATGCCGCTCCCGAAAATAAGACGCTCGCAATACTGATGGCTACTGCCGATAAAAATCTTTGCATGAAACCTTACTCTGAGGGGCGATGCAAAATCTCGCGATTGCCACCGTTACCCATTTTGGAAACGAGGCCTGCTTTTTCCATATCTTCTAATAAACGTGCAGCACGGTTGTAACCGATACGTAAATGGCGTTGCACCAATGAAATCGAAGGACGCTTGTTTTCAAGAACGATGGCTACAGCTTGATCATAGAGTGGGTCAGCTTCGCCGCCGCCCTCACCAGTTAAGGCATCAACATTAGATTCATCAGCACCCTCGAGAACACCTTCAATATAGTTGGCTTCGCCCTTCTCTTTGAGCCACTCCACTACACGATGCACTTCATCATCCGATACAAATGCACCATGCACTCGTACTGGTAAGCCGGTGCCAGGAGCCATGTAGAGCATATCGCCCATACCAAGCAGAGCTTCCGCGCCCTGCTGATCCAAAATAGTGCGGCTGTCGATCTTGCTACTAACTTGGAATGAGATACGGGTTGGTACGTTAGCTTTAATTAAGCCTGTAATCACATCCACGCTTGGACGTTGTGTTGCTAATACCAAATGAATCCCTGCAGCTCGCGCCTTTTGCGCAATACGCGCAATTAACTCCTCGATCTTCTTGCCAGACACCATCATCAAGTCAGCCAACTCATCGATCACGATGACGATCACTGGTGCTTTATAGATTGGCTCTGGATCATCCGGAGTTAAGCTAAATGGATTAGTGAGCTTCTCACCCTTCTCTTCCGCTTCCAAAATCTTCTTATTAAAGCCGGCTAAGTTACGCACACCAAACTTACTCATGAGTTTGTAGCGGCGCTCCATCTCATTCACCGCCCAATTGAGTGCGTTGTACGCCTGCTTCATGTCTGTCACTACTGGGCACAAAAGATGAGGAATCTTGTCGTAGATTGCCATCTCAAGCATCTTTGGATCAATCATGATCAAACGCACTTCATCTGGCTTAGCCTTAAAGAGTAAAGACAGAATCATGGCGTTAATACCAACTGATTTACCAGCACCCGTTGTACCGGCAACCAAGCAGTGAGGCATCTTGGCTAAATCAGCCACCATTGGACTGCCGGAAATGTCTTTACCCAAAGCTAGAGTAAGCAATGAATGATTATCGTTATAAACCTGTGAAGTCAGAATCTCTGACAGATATACAGATTGACGTGTTGGATTCGGTAATTCCAAAGCCATACAGGTCTTACCCGGAATAGTTTCTACAACGCGCATACTCACTACACCTAGTGAGCGAGCCAAGTCGCGTGAAAGATTCACGATCTGACTACCCTTTACACCAACAGCTGGATCAATTTCATAGCGCGTTACCACTGGGCCTGGATATGCTGCGATTACGGTTACTTGAACATTAAATTCTGCTAACTTGCGCTCAATTAAGCGTGAAGTAAATTCCAACACATCAGCAGAGATCGTTTCTTTTGCTTCTGGTACGGGATCCAATAATGCTAAAGGCGGTAACTCTGAATCAGGGATATCAATAAACAAAGGCTGTTGCTTCTCACGCTCAACACGAGCACTCTTTGGAATTTCTATTGGTGCACGCACAATTTGTACTGGCGCAGCAACTTCTACGCGACCACGAATCTCTTCCACAAATTCTTCGCGCTCTTCTGCAGCGGCTTCACCGAGCTTGCGATCTTCCTCGCTATCGCGACGCTCACGAATTCGGTGATAGGTCACCTCCAAAAAGCGCCCTACCTTCTCGGCAACATCCAACCAAGAAAAATGGAGAAATAAAGACAGGCCGGCACACAAACCAAACAAGAGCACCAACGTTGATCCCGTAAAACCGAGGGACATCTGTAAGGGGTCGCCAATCAACTCACCCAAAATGCCGCCAGGTGGCCGTGGAAGCTCCCAGGCTAGAGAATGCATCCGAATAGACTCTAGGCCCATGCTACAAATCAAAGTCAGGCCAAAACCCAACCAACGCATTAATAGGGAATCTGGCTTTGCTTCTGGGTCAGGTGGCAGAGGAATGCTCCAGAGCTCTTTCCAGCCATTCAAAACTCGACGACCGAATAGAATCACCCACCAGAAGGCCGAGACTCCAAAGATATAGAGCATTAAATCGGCTAAATAGGCTCCAAAACGCCCACCAAGGTTCCTTGGGGCCTCAAAACTAGCGTTAGACCAGGCAGGATCAGCCTTGCTATAAGTCAGCAAAATGGCAAATAACCCCAGGCAAAGGCCCAGCGAAATGAACCAGCGCGCCTCTAAGAGTAGGCGGGGCATCCGGCCCTGCCCGCCATTCTCTGGGGGCTGGGGACTCATTGGAGTCTTGGACTTCGGGTATGCGGTTCTAGCCATGTTCTACCGATTGTAAACAAGCAATCCTATAATTTGGATATGACTACAAATACCCCAAAACACTCCAAAGTTCTCATCCTCGGTTCCGGCCCTGCCGGCTACACTGCGGCCGTCTATGCGGCTAGGGCCAATTTGCAGCCTACCCTGATTACTGGCCTAGCTCAAGGCGGTCAATTAATGACCACCACTGACGTAGAAAACTGGCCTGCTGATGCGGATGGCGTCCAGGGCCCAGAGCTTATGGACCGCTTTTTGAAGCATGCTGAGCGCTTTAATACAGAAATCATTTTTGACCATATTCATACTGCCGCCCTTACAGAAAAGCCAATTCGTTTAGTAGGCGACTCTGGAACCTATACCTGCGATGCATTAATTATTTGTACTGGTGCCTCTGCTCAATATATCGGTCTGCCCAGTGAAGAAGCATTTATGGGTCGCGGCGTTTCTGGTTGCGCTACATGTGATGGCTTCTTTTATCGCAATCAAGATGTCTGTGTAGTTGGTGGTGGCAATACTGCAGTTGAAGAAGCGCTCTACCTAACAGGCATCGCCAAAAAAGTTACCGTGATACATCGTCGCGATAAATTCCGCGCTGAACCAATTTTGAATGATCGCTTAATGGCAAAAGTTGCTGAAGGTAAAGTCGAGCTCAAATTGAATGCCACACTCGATGAAGTCCTCGGCGATGAAAAAGGTGTGACTGGTGTTCGTATTAAGAAGCAAGATGGCAGCACTGAAGATATCGCTGTGACTGGCGCCTTCATTGCGATTGGTCATAAACCTAATACCGAACTTTTTGTTGGTCAGCTAGACATGAACAATGGTTACCTCAAGACCCACTCAGGACTTGAGGGTAATGCAACAGCCACCAATATTCCTGGCGTATTTGCAGCCGGAGATGTTCAAGACCACATCTATCGTCAAGCTATTACCAGTGCTGGCACAGGTTGTATGGCTGCACTAGATGCGCAGCGTTATTTAGAAACATTGGAATAAGAAGCTCAGATGTTCCTTTGTAGTTCATCAATAAAAACACCTAGCAATGCTAGGCGTTTTTGTTTTAGGGGCGATACTTAAACCCAGTTTTCAAGAGCAAGGTTTGGAACCCTCTCAAACTCAGACATATTATTGGTAACAAGAGTTAAGCCGTGACTTCTGGCGTGAGCTGCAATATGAATATCATTTACTCCAATGGGCTGACCCGCACGCTCTAAAAAGGCCTTAATTTGCCCATAATGTTGAGTTGCAGTAATGTCATATGGCAAAACCTCTAGATGGCTAATGAAGTCTTCAATAACATTGAGATTTTTTTCCACATGCGCACTTTTTTCGGCGCCATAAATCAGTTCTGCCAATGTAACTGCTGATATAGCCATACGATTAGCATTTTTGTTGAAAACTTTAAGCGCCTCTAGTGGTTTTCGCTTTATGACATAAACAACAATATTTGTATCTAATAAATACTTCAGCATTAGAGGGGCTCTCTATCGCCTTGCTCCTGGGAGCCTCTTTCATTCATGAAGTCTTCGCTTACGCCTTCTTCACTCAAGAAGAAGTTGTCCCACATATTTTCTATAGGTGCAATGATGCGCTCACGACCTTTTGATCGTACGTTAACCTTGCGCACATTTTCTGGTAATCGCATTTCTGCAGGCAATCTCACCGCCTGAGTACGGTTATTGGTGAACACTGTTGAAATAGCCAAAATTCGACCCTCCATATGTATATAGCAATTGTATATCGCACTTAAGCTAATTTCAACCCCTTTGAAGGGAAAGTTTGCCCTTATGGGGCATGAATGAACTTTTACATGACACTTCCCACTCTAGATCATCCTCCTTTTCATGTGCCAAGATTTGCATCTCCGCAACAAGATTTAATGCCCCAATATCAACAAAACCCTTTGGAAAAGTTTTGGAATTTGTAACATCCACGCGCACTTTAATTAACTCAATTTTTTGCATGAGTTAAATAATAATTAAACCAAAGACCTGAGTATCGAAATGGCAATGCCAATAAAAAACGCCTAGCAATGCTAGGCGTTTTGTTTAATACGTTACTGCTACTGCTGCGTTATTTCATTTTGCTAATCAGCGACCAATCACTGGCAACAATGGCACGATGAGCAATGCCACAATGTTGATAATCTTGATCAGTGGGTTTACAGCAGGACCAGCAGTATCTTTGTAAGGGTCACCAACTGTGTCGCCAGTTACTGCAGCTTTATGAGCCTCAGAACCTTTGCCGCCGAAGTTACCCTCTTCGATATATTTCTTGGCATTATCCCAAGCACCGCCTCCAGTACACATTGAGATAGCTACAAACAAGCCCGTCACGATCGTACCCATGAGTAAGCCGCCCAACGCAGCTGGTCCTAATAACAAACCAACAATAATTGGAGCAACCACTGGCAAGAGTGAAGGAACAATCATCTCTTTAATTGCTGCAGAAGTAAGCATGTCAACTGCTTTGCCGTACTCTGGTTTTGCAGTACCTTCCATGATTCCTGGGATATCGCGGAACTGGCGACGAACTTCTTCTACGACCGCGCCAGCACAACGACCAACCGCTTCCATTGCCATAGCACCAAACAAGTAAGGAATCATGCCGCCAATAAATAGGCCGATGATCACCATGTGATTGGACAGGTCAAATGACACTTGCTGACCAATGGCCTCTAATGCATGAGTGTAGTCAGCAAAAAGTACGAGTGATGCTAAACCTGCTGAACCAATCGCATAGCCCTTGGTAACCGCCTTAGTGGTATTACCAACAGCATCTAATGGATCGGTAATGTCACGCACTGCTTGTGGCAAGCCTGCCATCTCTGCAATACCACCTGCGTTATCAGTAATTGGGCCATATGCATCAAGCGCAACCACAATACCGGCCATAGATAACATAGCTGTTGCTGCAATTGCGATGC
Organism: Burkholderiaceae bacterium; assembly: GCA_947448415.1. GTDB lineage: Bacteria > Pseudomonadota > Gammaproteobacteria > Burkholderiales > Burkholderiaceae > Polynucleobacter. The sequence goes on from CANFMT010000006.1 coordinate 83,045, forward strand.
CATACAAACCAGCCAACCAATACGCTGCAAAAATTGCTGCACAAACGAAGAGCACTGGATAGGCAGTGGACTTCATAGAGATACCTAAGCCAGCGATGATATTAGTACCGTGACCTTTAGTAGATGCCTCAGCAATATGTTGCACTGGCTTGAACTGGGTGCCTGTGTAGTACTCGGTAATCCATACCAAACCTGCAGTAAGCAATAAACCTACTACCGTGGATCCAAATAAGCGCCATTGGCTGCCAGGTATGCCCAATGCATCATCAGGCATGATGAAGTTGGTCACGAAGTAGAAAGCAATTAGTGATAAACCACCTGCAATGATCAAGCCCTTATACAACGCTGGCATCACGTTTTTCATACCAGGAGTTGCTTTAACAAATGAGCAACCAATGATCGAAGCAATGATGGAAACGCCGCCAAGAACTAATGGATAAATAATGGCAGCTACAGGTGCGCCAGTAACCATCAATGATCCTAGTACCATCGTTGCAATCAGAGTCACTGCATAAGTTTCAAATAAGTCAGCCGCCATACCAGCACAGTCGCCAACGTTATCGCCTACGTTATCGGCAATTACCGCAGGATTGCGTGGGTCATCTTCCGGAATACCTGCTTCCACTTTACCTACTAAGTCAGCGCCAACGTCTGCGCCCTTAGTAAAGATGCCACCGCCCAAACGAGCGAAGATGGAAATGAGTGAGGAACCGAAAGCTAAACCTATTAATGGATGTAAAACAGATGAGAGGTCTTGCCCTGCGCCGATAGAGACGAGGAACATAAAGAACAATCCAACCCCAAGAAGACCAAGTCCCACTACCAGCATGCCGGTAATAGCGCCACCTTTGAATGCAACATTAAGGGCCTCATTCATGCCTTTAGTTGCTGCTTCTGCTGTGCGAACGTTTGCCCGAACAGAAACATTCATACCAATAAAGCCGCAGGCACCAGAGAGAACCGCACCCACTACGAAACCGATAGCGGTCGCAAAATCCAAGAAGAGTGCCATGAGAATGGTTAAAACTACCCCGACTACTGCGATCGTTTTATATTGGCGCGACAAATAAGCCGCTGCGCCCTGCTGAATCGCCTCAGCAATTTCTTGCATCTTGGCATTGCCCGTACTTTGCTTCAAAATCCAGCTGCGCATCACAAAGCCGTAAATCACGGCCAGGACACCGCACGCCAAGGCAAAATACAAGCCTAAAGTGACATTACTCATGCTTGAACTCCCCAAAGTTAATCATTTGTTAATCATTATTGTTTTATATAACTTGCGCTTAAGGTAGACCCGGTTCTCGAAAGCTTTAAACTATGTCTTTAAGCCGTATCAGTATGTAGCAGAATTACCCCTGCGCCCCCTCCACGGGATCAGGGTATTTACTAATCATTATTCGGAGTATTTATGAGTCTCGACAACGTCAAGCCAGGTAAAAAGATCCCTGAAAGCTTTAACGTCATTATTGAAATCCCAATGAACGCTGATCCAGTGAAGTATGAAGTGGATAAAGAGAGTGGCGCAATCTTCGTTGACCGTTTCATGGGTACCGCAATGCACTACCCATGCAACTATGGATATATCAATAAAACGATTGCTGGTGATGGCGACCCTGTTGATGTTCTCGTAATTACTCCATTCCCACTCATTCCAGGTGTTGTGGTTGCTTGCCGTGCAATTGGCGTGCTGCAAATGGAAGATGAAGGCGGTGAAGACGCTAAATTATTAGCTGTTCCAGAAGACAAAATTTTGCCAATCTATACCCACTGGCAAAAACCAGAAGATATGAACCCATTGCGCTTAAATCAAATCCAACACTTTTTCGAGCACTATAAAGATCTCGAACAAGGTAAATGGGTAAAAGTTAGAGGTTGGGGTGGCGTTGCTGATGCTCATAAAGAAATTCTTGAAGGCATCGAGCGCTACAACAAAGAGCACGCTTAATTTATTATTTATTAGTAGTTATTAACAAAGGCTTTGTGATTCTGAAGTGAGCTTACAAAAAATTGCTCTTGCCCAAATCAACCCATTACTGGGTGATTTGGTTGGTAACGCGCAACTCATTCACAAAGCCGCTCAAGATGCCTATTCTCAAGGCGCCAAGATCCTTGTAACCCCTGAGCTTTCGCTCACCGGCTACCCCCCAGAAGACTTATTACTGCGCCCCGCTTTCATTGAAGCGGCGCACCAGCAGCTTGAGTCTCTGATGAAAGAACTGGCTCAATATTCAGACCTTACGGTAATCGTGGGTCACCCTAAACAAACATCTGCAGGTTTGCAAAATTACGCTTCGGTTTTGCAAAACGGAAAAGTGATTGCAGGCTATGCTAAACAAGAGCTACCCAATCACGAAGTGTTTGATGAAGTACGCTACTTCGTTCCCGGTGAGCAAGCTTGTGTCTTTGAGTGCTCAGGAATTCATTACGGATTGATTCTATGTGAGGATGCATGGCACGATGGTCCCGCTAAACAAGCACACGCTGCTGGCGCACAAGTACTACTTGTTCCGAATGCATCACCCTATCACTTGAAAAAAGAAGCGCTACGCATTGATGTATTGCGCAGTCATATTGCGCAGACCAAAATGCCCTTGGTTTATGTCAATGCTGTTGGCGGTCAAGATGAATTGGTTTTTGATGGCGGATCATTTGCCCTAAACAGCCAGGGCGAAGTGGTTATGGCAATGCCACAGTTCGAAACCGGCTTAGGACTTGTCACAGCTTCCGCAGATGGTGAATTAGAAGAAGGCTTTATTAACCCTCCCCAATCTGTAGAGGCCCAGGCCTATCAAGCACTTGTTTTGGGAGTGCGTGACTACGTCAATAAGAATCGTTTCCCTGGGGTCATCATTGGCTTATCTGGTGGCGTAGACTCAGCTTTAGTCTTAGCGGTCGCCGTTGATGCCTTGGGAGCTGAAAAGGTGCGGGCCGTCATGATGGCGTCACGCTATACCGCAGACATCTCCTGGATTGATGCTCGCGAGATGGCTAAAAACCTTGGCGTGCAATACGACGAGATTCCTATTAGCGGACCCGTAGATGCTTTAGAGGCTTCATTAGCGGAGCAATTTAAAGGTCTGAAAATAGATGCGACAGAAGAAAATATTCAGGCACGCGTGCGTGGCACCCTACTCATGGCGCTCTCCAATAAAACCGGAAGACTGGTTTTAACAACCGGCAATAAAAGTGAAATGGCAGTGGGCTACTGCACTTTGTATGGCGATATGGCGGGCGGCTTTGCTGTAATCAAAGATATTGCTAAAACTTTGGTGTATCGCTTGTGCGCATATCGCAATAGCATTGCTCCAATTATTCCGGAGCGGATTTTGACGCGCGCTCCATCCGCAGAATTACGTCCGGATCAAAAAGATCAAGACAGTCTTCCCTCATATGAAGTATTAGATGGCATTGTTGAGCGCTACATGGAGCAAAATCAGTCGATAGCCCAAATCATTGCGGCAGGTTTTGATGCTGAGAGCGTTGAAAAGGTAACTCGCCTAATCAAGCTCAATGAATACAAACGCCGTCAGGCTCCGCCGGGTGTGCGCGTGACTACCCGCGCCTTTGGCCGAGACTGGCGCTACCCCATTACATCGCAATTTAGAGCGTAAACAGCAAATAGAGTCAAATTTAGCAGTTCTTGCCAGTTCTAGGTATGATTACTGCATTAGGGGGAATAAATGAAATTAATTACATCAATCATTAAACCATTCAAGCTTGACGAAGTTCGCGAGGCTTTAGCCGAAGTAGGTGTTACAGGTCTTACAGTGACTGAAGTTAAGGGCTTTGGCCGTCAAAAAGGTCATACCGAGCTCTATCGTGGCGCTGAATATGTAGTCGACTTTTTGCCTAAAGTAAAAGTTGAGGCTGTTGTAGCAGATGACCGTGTTGATGCCGCTATTGAAGCGATCACAAAAGCTGCTCGCACAGGAAAAATTGGTGACGGAAAGATTTTCGTTACTGCTGTTGAGCAAGTCATTCGTATTCGTACAGGCGAAACTGATAACGCTGCAGTTTAAAAAACGAGTTAACGCATTAATAAACACAGCGGCTTATCTAGCCGCTGTGTTTATTTAAATGAATTAAGGTTGAGACTCTGTAGTGACTACCGGAACAATAGGCTGAATGACCTCTGCTGGTTCCAAAATAATGGATTTGCCAACAGCGTTTTTCAAGCGAACCTTATCTCCCTGATAAAACAATTCAACCTGGTTTAAGCCATTGGTTAATACCTTCAAAGGTGGCTTTCCATAAAAACTCACACCTATAGCAGGCTCAAGTACTTTGATTTGGGTTTTACCTGTTGCATCCACAACGCAAATAGTTTGAGCTGTCTTAGATTGGGCATACACCATATCGCCAGGCTTCTTTGGCGCATCCACTTTATAGTTCATCACAGATGAATCAGTAGCTGGACACTCAGGCACCGCTGCAGCTGCAGCCGCCTCAGGCTTGGTCTCTGGCTCTGGTGCTTGTACCACTTCTTCTACAATCACCACTTCTTCTTTTGGGGGCTCAGGGAAAAATAGTGGGCGTAAATTAACCGCTGAAAATATCACTGCTGCAGCAATTCCCAAAAGAACAATCAATCTCTTCTTTGGATTTCCCTGCTTCGTTCTTTTACCAGCGCCAAGAGGTGCGATAGGTTCGTAACTTTTTGGTGTAGCAAGCGGCGCTGAGTTACTTGCAGTTTTACTAACATCACTTGCCTTGGGTATTTTCGATTTATTTTCTGCAACAGAATCATGTGGAGAGTCGTTCTTCACAGCAACATGAGAGTCTTCTGCTGGTGCGCTTTTTGGTGTCGGAGGAGTTGCACCAAAATCAAATGCCTCTTCTTCCGATAACTTCAGAATCTCTGCAACTTTTTTAGCGGCAGTTACTTTATTCTGAGCGCCGTAGTAACTACTGCTTTCGCCATTTTCAATTTGCTCAATCTGACGCACCGAGAAACAAGACATTCCCGATACATCCTTCGCACTCAAACCAAGAGCTTCCCTGGCCTTTTTAAATGCCTCTTTGCGAATTTCAGGAAGTTTTGCCTTAGTAACCACTGCGGATTTGTCTCGCTATATATTGTTAATATAACTCTAAATTAACGATAACTTTAATGCTTTAATTAATACTAGTACTTTTATACCAATGGATAAATTAGCCCTGTGGCTAGTTTGTGAGTGGATGGCATTCCAAATTAGACTCTAAATATTTTTTCACTAAGCTCTGTACTGAATCCACATGCATCTTATCCATCACCCTAGCCTTGTGAACCTTAATCGTGGCATCTGTTGTTCCGAGCTTGACGGCGATATCCTTGTTTAAAAGGCCCTTAACTAGCCATCCACATACTTCGCGCTCTCTTGGCGTAAGACTTTCATATTCTTTGTTAGTTTCCACGTCTAGAGAAACACGCTTAAGCTGGCGGCTATCAAAATCGATTGCATCTGCAACCGCTTTTAAAAGATCTTTCAAGTTAAATGGTTTGAATAAGAAATCTAATGCCCCCTTCTTCAATCCCTGAACAATTTGATGGGGATGACTTTGCCCACTTATGAAGATGATGGGCGTCTTACGGCCAAACATCTGGAGCTTTTCCTGTAAATCCAACCCCGTCATATCGGGCATTTGCATATCCAACAGAATAACGGCAGGCGCAACTGGAACCGATTCCTCAAAGAAAGTGCTTGCAGATGAGTAGTCTTCAACGAGATAGCCCAATTCCCGCAGCATTCTCGAAAGAGAAATACGCATCGATTCATCATCATCAATTAGGTATATATGCCCGACTTTAGTCATTGAATTCAAAGGAAAAGGTGATTGATGGGTTAATGTACTGTAGCGTCTTTTTTAAAGCTATTAGCCATTAAGCTAATATATGTGCGCTAAATTAATGAATTCATTCATATTTTTTATTGCAGCGCAACATTTCAGCCAAATTAACTCGACCTTATATCTTAGGCGCACTAGCACTCATCTCACGGCACAATAGAGCCTTTCGCAATAAACCTTATCTGGAGTAAAAAGCATGAAACGCCTTAATGAACGCTCGCGCATGGTCACCGAAGGGGTCGCACGCGCACCTAATCGTTCGATGTATTACGCAATGGGTTACGAAGAAAAGGATTTCGTAAAGCCAATGGTTGGTGTGGCAAATGGTCACTCTACGATTACTCCTTGCAATAGTGGTTTACAAAAATTAGCAGACGCCGCTGTTCAAGCGCTAGAAGTTGCAGGTGCAAAAGCACAAGTATTTGGCACGCCAACTGTTTCCGATGGCATCGGCATGGGCACAGAGGGGATGAAGTACTCACTGGTGTCTCGCGAAGTGATTGCCGACAGTATTGAGGTTTGCGTAAATGGTCTTTGGCAAGATGGTGTAGTAGTCATCGGTGGTTGCGATAAAAATATGCCTGGTGGCATGATGGCTTTAGCTCGCACTAACGTGCCCGGTATCTATGTATATGGCGGCACAATTAAGCCAGGCCATTACAAGGGCAAAGAACTCAATATTGTTTCTGCATTTGAAGCAGTTGGAGAATTTACTTCCGGTAGATTGAGTGAGGAAGATTTAAAAGGTGTAGAGCAGCACGCTTGTCCTGGGAGCGGCTCGTGTGGCGGCATGTACACTGCAAACACCATGAGCTCTTCATTTGAGGCTTTGGGTATGAGCTTGCCCTACTCTTCTACGATGGCTAACGTTGATGAAGAGAAAGTGGTGAGCGCTGCTGAATCAGCGCGTGTCCTAGTCGAGGCAGTTAAAAATAACTTACGTCCACGTGACATCATTACCAAAAAGTCTATTGAGAATGCAGTAAGCGTGATCATGGCGGTTGGCGGCTCTACTAACGCAGTGTTGCATTTCTTGGCCATTACTAGCGCAGCTGAAATCGATTGGACAATCGATGACTTCGAACGTATTCGTAAGCGCGTTCCAGTGATCGTGGATATGAAACCATCTGGCACTTACCTAGCAACGGATTTGCATCAAGCTGGTGGTATTCCACAAGTGATGAAGATTTTGCTGGACGGCGGACTCTTGCATGGCGATTGCATGACGATCACTGGCAAGACAATTGCGGAAGTATTGAAGGATGTTCCATCAGTACCGCGAGCTGATCAAAAAGTAATTCGCACTCTAGACAATCCTTTGTACAAGCAAGGTCACTTAGCTATTCTCAAAGGCAATATCTCTCCTGAGGGTTGCGTTGCCAAGATTACTGGCTTGAAGAATCCATCCATTACTGGTCCAGCACGTGTCTTTGATTCTGAAGATGACGCCATGGCAGCCATCATGGCGCAGAAGATTAAAGATGGTGACATCGTGGTCATTCGTTATGAGGGCCCTAAAGGCGGTCCTGGTATGCGCGAGATGCTTGCCCCGACCTCTGCCCTCGTAGGCCAGGGTTTAGGTGAATCTGTAGGCCTCATTACCGATGGCCGTTTCTCTGGTGGTACCTGGGGCATGGTAGTTGGACACGTGGCTCCTGAAGCTTATGTGGGCGGCACGATAGCTCTCATTAATGAAGGCGACTCAGTGACGATTGATGCGCACAAGCTGCTGATTCAGCTGAACGTGGATGAAGCAGAAATTGCTAAGCGTCGTGCAGCTTGGGTTCAGCCTAAGCCACGCTATACACGCGGCCTGCTGGCCAAGTATGCAAGTCTTGCAAGTAGCGCCAGCAAAGGTGCGGTAACTGATCGAGATTTAAATATTTAATTAATTTTGATTATTAAAAAAGCCCCTAAGTAAATCTAGGGGCTTTTTTTATTTCTTTAGCATTTATGCTAAATCTTAGTGCTTCATTGCACCTGGGTTACCCATCGCATTTACCGGCATCTTCACTTCCACCTCACCTGCTTTAGCAAACTTGAGTTTTACAGGAACAGTCTCACCAGCTGTTAAAGGCGCCTTAATGTTCATGAACATTAAATGCAAGCCGCCCGGCTTTAATTCCACAGCGCCACCAGCAGGCACAGCGATATCTTTTACCTGACGCATTTTCATGACGTTTCCCTCCATGGCCATTTCATGCAGCTGCACTTCACCGGCGACGGATGAGCTTGCAGACACCAATTGGTCTGCTCCGCCCTTATTTTCAATCTTCATAAAACCGCCAGCCACCTGCTGACCAGGTACCGTTGCACGTGTATAAGCATTTTCAATCTTAATTGAGCCTACTTTTGCATCTTGCGCTTGAGCGGCACTACCTAAGGTAATGCCTACTACAGCAAATATTGCTATGAGTAAATTGGATTTCATGTGAGTACCTTTTGCTTATTTTAATAGAACTAATTTAAACGCTTAAGAGCTAGCACCTAAAGTGTTTTGCAATTTCTGAAAGTCGATCAACCCCGTTTTTCTAGAGGTCTTGCCATTTTTATCAATAAAGATAGTAGTGGGAGTTTCCCCATGCCACTTTGGATCAACCTCATATCGCATACGCTCATCAAAGGGCGAGGCAACGTAATAATTATTGGCATTTTCAAGATCTGCTTTACTGAGCATCTTCTTTATTGAATCCGAAGAGACATCATCTACCTGAATAAAAATAATTTTTGCATTTGGATGAGTTTTTATATATTTTCCCCATTGAGGCATTTCTTTTACGCAAGCTGGGCAAGTAACCCCCCAAAAATGAATCGCCATGGGGGCGCCTTTGCCGCTTGTTACCACGCTGGCCCAATCACCCGTTTGATATGGCTTCAGGATATTACTATCGGCAAAAGTACCAGATATCAGCGCACCCGCCAGAAAGAGGAAAAGGAAATGTTTTTTAATCATTTATCAACAATTCTAATGAGTTGGTATCCATCATTACGTGTCAGCCAAGAGAGAAATACATCAGCCCCCTGGGAAAGCAATAAAGGGTGGTCACTGTAGCCATTTGTTTTGGAGATCACTCTTGGGGTGGACCATGATTTTCCATCATCATCGGACTGCTTTAAGTAAACCGAAGAATCTGAGCCATCAAATTCCTTCCATACCAACCAAACCTGCTTTCCTGAAGCTAAAAGATATGGCCTAGACACGCTAGCGCCTTCCTTACCAACCCGAGTGGGTTGAGAGTAAGTTACACCTTGATTGGTAGAATTTGCATAGAAAACTCCAGAGCGTTTTGATCCCTGGGTATACCAAGCCACATGGAATTTTCCAGATTCAGATATGGCAATAGTAGGTCCATGATGTGGACAGGCATCAGTCTTCCATTGATCATCTGCAACCCTCCGAATTGGCTCAGCAGCTTTTGCTGTGATTACTTGGCTAGCCTGATCCCGAATGCCTCCCGGGAAAATTGCCCGATAAACAATCACTGGCTGGACTTTAAGATCAAGAGTTACGCCAATGCGGCAGCACTCGCAACTACTTTCATTAGCAATTCGTTCCGTCTGAAATGTTTTTCCGCCGTCCTGAGAAAATGAATACGCAATTGAACCGCCCAAACGCTTCTCACCGCCCTGCTTTGCAGTCGCAACCAAGCGCTTATCAATCCACGACATAAAAATGCTTCCATCGGATCGAATTAATGCCGATGGAAAACGCTGACTTGAACCATCTTGAATTAAAGATTCTGGGGTGGAAAATGTTTTCCCGCCATCAGTAGATCGACTCGTGTTAATTTGCGCATTCCAATTGGAATCCTTAAAGAATGCATAAGCTAGAAATACGTTGCTTAGTTTATCAACAAGGATTTGTGGGCGTGCGTCAGCCCCCACATCCAATGACTTGCTATGCTCTGCAATTTTCACAGGAGATGCAAAGGTTTTACCTAAATCCTGAGACTGGGCAACTGAAACTACCCCATTTGCCGTCCATGCTAAAAATAGCTTTCCATCTTGATCAAAAAATGGCGTTGCAGCATTTGCGCACTCCAGACCAGAACCCTGGCAATGATCTTTTGACTTGGATGGGCCAGTCATATGTGACGCGTGGTCTTGGCTTCTTGCGGGGCTTGAAAGCGCAAGCACACACATAAAGAGCGTGCTCAACACCAGTCGAATAGACAGTAAGTTTAAAGATGCTTTCATTATTAGAAGATGATACGTCCACCTACAGAAATTGACTGAGGCATTCCCTGAATATAGGAAGTATTACTGCTTCCGGTGCCAAATGTGATGTACTGACGATTAAATAGGTTCACTGCAGATGCAAACACAGTAGCATTTTTAGTAACCTCATAATTAGCACGCAAACCAACTACCGCATAGGATGGGACCGGCAAGGTATTGCTGTTATCTAGCCAAGAGCTTCCGACATAACGAACAGTGGCAGTTAAGCTTGCCTGAGGGACTGGGTAATACGTTATCCCCCCACCTAAGATATTTTGAGGCACTCCTGCAACCTGTTTGCCAACCGGATCAGTAGTGGCCGTCCAAGTCAACTTCGTACTGGTAAAGGCATAGTTAGTGTCTGTAGCCCAATGCGCATTGATATCGTGATGAAATTGAAATTCAATACCTTGGCTTAAGAGACTTTGATTATTCGTGTAGTAGCTAGAATTGGTGGCACACCCTGAAGGGTTGCCCACTGTCGCACAGAGGCTATTTGCCAAAGATTGCTGACTGGGGCCAATCTTATAGCTAACAATCGCATTTTGAATGTAGTTATTAAAGGCGGTCAACTGCGCAAATCCACCTCTCCATCGATAATCCGTTCCGACCTCATAACCAGTCATAGTTTCTGGAGTCAAATTTGGATTCGCAAATGAATAACCATTACCTGATCCGTAGCTACGGAGGGTGTTATTCATGCCAGGAGCGTGAAATGCCTGATAAGCTGCCGATCGCAAATCCCAATCTTTATTGAGCTTGTACAACAAGCCTAAGGTTGGGCTAAGCTGAGTTTTGCTTTGATTAGAAATGTTCTGATAAACGGGGATACCGTTCAGACCGGCATTGTATGAGCTTGGAGTTTGGCTATTCCACTGATCTAAACGCGCCGCTAATGTAGCCTCCAAAGGAATTGACTCGGCCTTAGATTTAAGTTGCCCTAATAATCCATAAAAATTTTGCTGTCCCTTACCGTAGTTAACGGCAGTAACGCCGCCAATATTGTTGAGATTATTTGTTTGATTTGATCCGGCAATGTTGCGCGCATCTACACCCGCAACGAATTGATCTACCAAGCCAGTCAACTCTTGAGTGTATTGAGCAGAGGCGCCTACTGTGCTGTACGGATCTTTATAGTTGGCGTTGATATAAGGAGTATTGGCTGGAACGCCATTTGATCTGGTGGTTGATGTTGAGCCATTTTGCTTGTTAAAGCCCGTGTTCTCGTAAAAGAAGTTCACGTCAACTTTAGATTTGTCATCTAAGCGAGTTGTTGTCCCGCCAGCAACATCAGTTTCTTGGGTTATGTTCGTTGCAAAAGCATAGCCAGAGGATAAGTCAGACATGGTGTGATAACCAACCCTAAAGAATCCACTGGTGTCTTGGGTGGGCTTAAAGTAACCCTGCAATCTAAAGTTTGAGTTGTGTGATGCAGCGTTTCCCTGGCCGTTTTTGATGCTATTGGGCGATGCCGGCGAAATGGTTGCAATATTTTGATATCCGTCTGTACCAAAATAATCAGCAGAAAATCTTAATTGCAAAGCTTCTGTAGCCATCAAATCTTTAGATGCTGACACATTGCCCGTGCCAAATGTTCCAATGCTTGCAGAAACGTCTTGTTGACTATTGACGGGTGTTTTGGTCTTAATGTTAATTACGCCACCCATGCCATAGTTACCCCACAAACTAGAAACACCGCCGCGAATAAATTCAACAGAATCAATTGAGGACATTGGCACTAAATTCCACTGAACAGTCCCATAGAAAGCATCATTAGCTGGCAATCCATCGATCAATACCAATGTTCTTGCATTTCCAAGACCGCGAACGTTAATGCTTTGACCTGTTGGATCCTTTTGGTAATAAGGCGTGTCATTCAAAATGACGCCTGGCACATTCTTCAAAATTTGGTCAATGCTCTGGTCTGGAGCAACCTCTAATGCCTCTTTGGTCAGAACTGTCGTATTCAAAGGAATTTCATCTAAAGGAGTGCCGGAGCGAGTCGCCGTGACGGTAACGTTCTTTAGCTTTTGATCGTAATCCGGCGGTGGCGCAATTTGCGCCTGAGAATTGATAGCAAGCATTGCAAGACCACAAAACAGGCCAATGCACTCGCTAATTTTCTTTTGCTTCAACTGCATTTACTTCTCCACACAATATTGCAGCAATCAAAGAACTTCTTTGTTGCCAATTACATAGCTAGGCTATGCCCTAAAAAGAATTAGGCTTGTGTAGGAGGTGCTGCGGAAGGAGGCGTTACCCAAACAGTAAGTGGCTTGGGTGATTGATAAAAAAGGGCTGGCAGCAAAGCTAAAGTTTGCGGCGCCTGGAATGTGAGGTTGCTGTTAAATGCTGGGGTGATGTTGCTTTGGGCAACGCAATAAGGACAAGGCTGAGATTGCTCAGCAACTTCTTGGTCATCTGTTTGAACATCGATTTGCATCTTGGTGCCAGATGTAGAGCAAATCTCCATTGAAAAACCTTGGCCATGCTTCGCAAGCGATACCGCCTGAGAAACCGCTGGTGCAAGCGCACTCATTACGATTGCCAGGGCGGCAATCCAGTGAATGAGGTGGTTTTTGCGGAAGTTCATGATGGGTGAATTTTATCTGATTTCCCCCTCCGACTGACCCTACTAGGCTTGCTTTATTTTAGGCAAACAAAAAGGGGTCCGAAGACCCCTTTTTTAGGCTTTTAACCTGAATTACATAGAAGCAGAACGCTCGATGAGTTTGCGACGCATTGGGCGCAAAACAAACCAGGCCAAGATTGCAGCAGTTCCATTTAAGAAACTCGCAACCCAGAACACCACTTCCCAGCCACCAGTAGTAGCCACCAATACGCTAGACAAAGGTACTAACAATGAAGCAGTTCCTTTGGCTGTGTAGAGAAGACCTGCGTTACCAGCAGCGTATGTTGATCCAAAAGTATCAGCGTTAGTTGATGGGAACAAGCTGTAGATCTCACCCCAAGCAAAGAACACCAAGCCAGTTAACAGAACAAACATGACTGGATCGCGACCGAGGTAATACAAACCAAGAATACCCAGGCACTCAAATGTGAAGCACAAGGTCATCGTTTGTTCGCGGCCAATCTTGTCTGATACCCAACCAAAGAAAGGACGGGTTAAGCCGTTTAATACACGGTCAACGGTCAATGCAAAGGTCAAAGCAGGTAATGCCAAGCCCATCAAACTTACAGTTACGCCGGCAATTTGGAAGTCTTTAGCAATTGGGCCTAATTGTGCAGTAGCCATCAAGCCACCAGCCGCAACCATGACGAACATGAGATACATGATCCAGAACACAGGCTGCTTGATCATTTCCATTGGGCGGAAATCTTTGCGAGTCTGAACAACGGCAGCTTTCACAGTAGTGATAGCGCTCTTGATTGGCTTTGAAAGCAACAAGCTCAGAACAACAACGATGATGCCCTGCCAGATACCAAAATACCAAAACGCATCTTGATAACCTTGATTAGCAATCATATTGGCGATTGGAATAACAGTTAATGCAGAGCCCGCACCAAAGCCAGCAGCAGTCATACCAGCAGCCAAACCGCGACGATCCGGGAACCACTTGAGCGCATTACCCACACATGTACCATAAACAGCACCAGCACCTACACCACTAACAGCAGCGGCTACGTAGAGCATGGTCAATGTATCGGCATGAGCATTCATCATCCAGCCGAGGCCACACAAAATACCACCGCAGAAAACAACTGGGCGTGGACCAAACTTATCAACGAGGTAACCTTCGATTGGCACCAACCAAGTTTCAGTCAGTACGAAAATGGTGAATGCAACTTGAATCGCTGCGCGACCCCAACCAAACTTCGCGTCAATTGGGTTTACAAACAAAGTCCAACCGTATTGCAAGTTTGCAATCATCGACATACAGATAATGCCGATTAGTAGCTGAAACCAACGACCCCCTAAAGGCCCTGCAGTTTTCTCGCCGCTCATCCTGAATCTCCTATTTTTTACTTTTTATAAATACTTATCTAGCCCAAAAAAAATTGGGACTCCTGATTTTTAAGCATTTAAACAATGGGCCCCTTGACAGCAATCAAGTTTTCTTTAAAACCTCATTAGTGATTACCCTTGCCACAAACCTAAAAAAAGTCCGGGTAATTTCTTAGCTTTGCAGCTTATGCGCATTGCTTTTCAATTCCTTAGGAAAAGAAAAAGCCACCCAAAGGTGGCTTCATTCATTCCGTAATTTATTAAATTACATGCCGCGATAAGCGCCATCATAATCATAATGACGAGCAGTTTGCACCTGGCTAGTTTTGCTTTCAGAAAAAAGCTGATTAATCATATTCAATAAAACAGTCATTTGAATCTCCTTAAGGGTTAGTACCTAGAGTATAACCCTAATATTACTAGTGGGTAGGAGCGATAGAATCAATCCAACTTGGTGCGAAAACTAAAAATAAATATATGTAACTTATTGTTTTATATAGTTTTTTATATATTTAAACCGCAAAAAGGGGGCTTATGCCCCTTTTTGCCCATGAAATGCTATTTAGGCTGCTGTAGCTTTTTTCTTGCCCACTAACTTGCCAATCAACGGCCAGAATAGAAGCAGCAAAGCAAGAGATGTAATGCCGCCAACCAGTGGGTTAGAGAAGAAAATATCCAAGCTACCCTGGGAAAACAGCATGGATTGACGGAAAGAGTCTTCTGCACGGTCGCCCAATACCAAAGCCAATACCATTGGCGCCATTGGGTAGTCCAGCTTCTTAAAGACATATCCGAGCACACCAAAGCCGAGCATCAACCACACATCAAACATCGCATTGTGAACGGTATATGCACCAACAGCACAAATCACAATAATGACTGGAGCGATGATGGAGAACGGAATTCTCAAGATGGATGCAAACAGTGGCACGCAAGTTAAAACAACAAACAAGCCAGCCAAGTTACCTAAGTACATACTAGCAATCAAACCCCAAACAAAGTCTGGCTTCTCTACGAAAAGCAAAGGGCCAGGTTGCAAGCCCCAGATCAACAAACCACCGAGCAGCACAGCGGCTGTTGGTGATCCCGGGATACCCAATGACAACATTGGGAGAAGCGCTGCAGTACCAGCTGCGTGAGCTGCAGTTTCTGGAGCAACGATACCTTCCATTTTGCCGGTACCAAACTTGTCGCCATCTTTAGATACGCGCTTAGCAACACCGTATGCCATGAATGACGCTGGTGTTGCACCGCCTGGAGTAATACCCATCCAGCAACCAATTAAGCAACTGCGTAATGATGTAGCCCAGTACTTAGGCAATTGCTTCCAAGTTTCCCAAACTACTTTACCGCGAATCTTTGCGGCAGCGCCCTGGAATGCCAAGCCCTCTTCCATCGAAAGAAGAATCTCGCCAATACCAAACAAACCGATCACAGCAATCAAGAAGTCAAAGCCACGCATCAACTCGGGGTTACCAAAAGTCAAACGCAGTTGACCAGTAACGGTATCCATACCAACCGTTGCTAACGCAAAGCCGAGCATCATGGCAGAGATTGTTTTAAATGGCGATCCCTTGTTCATACCCACAAAACTACAGAAGGTTAGCAAGTAAACCGAGAAGAATTCGGGTGGACCAAATTGCAGTGCAAACTTAGCCACTAATGGCGCCAAGAAGGTAATCATCACAATCGCAAAGAAAGCGCCAACGAATGAAGAAGTGAATGCTGCAGTTAATGCTTCACCAGCTTTACCATTTCGGGCCATTGGATAACCATCAAAGGTTGTCGCTACTGACCATGGTTCACCTGGAATATTAAACAGAACAGATGTAATCGCACCGCCGAACAATGCACCCCAGTAAATACAAGAGAGCATAATGATGGCCGAAGTTGGAGGCATTGTGAAAGTCAACGGCAACAGAATCGCGATTCCGTTTGCACCGCCTAGACCAGGCAACACTCCGATAATCACACCAAGCGTTACACCAACCAACATCAACAGCAAGTTAAAGGGTGTCATTGCAACGGCAAAGCCGTTGAATAGAGCGCTAATTTCTTCCAACTTGGACTCCTTTTTTTCTAATCTTTTTTAATAGTCATTCTTTTTTATTGGATACCCAAAAACTCAAGGGGATTAATCCATGAGCCGTGTGGCAGTGGTACTTGGAACCAGTATTCGAACATGAGGTAGAGGGCCGCACTCACTCCAACAGATACGACAACCGCCTTCCAAATTGGGTATTTTCCTAACCACACCATAAAGATGGCGATATAGAGGGCTGAAGAAACGTAAATACCAATCAATTGCACGCCCAAAACAAAAACGATCGCTGGCAACAATACAGCCATCACCTGTTTAAAAGGCTCTCTCTCAACGAATGTTTCTGTTTCTTTATTCTTGTTCACAATTGCAGCTTGATACAAAGTCACTGCGCTAGAAAGCATGATGATCAAACTGATGTAGAAAGGAAAGTAGCCAGCCTCTGGGCCATCGCTACCCCAGCTAGCGCCCAACTTCAGGCTACCGACCATGACTGTCAGGCCGATAGCAAGAAACACAAGCGATGTAATGATATCCATCGCTCTTACGCTAATCACTGAGTCTTGATTTGAGTTATTTGAATGTTCAGACATTTTTTTATTTTTAATAAAGTTGATTAATACGCTTACTCAAAAAATAGGACCCCCTACTGGAGGTCCTATGTGGTTTACTGTTAATTACTTAGCCAAGAATCCTGCTTCACTCATCAACTGCTTGTGTAAAGCTTCATTCAATGTAAGCCAGTTTCTAAACTCTTTACCAGTCATGAAAGTTTGATTGAATGCGCCATCAGCCATAAACTTTTTCCATTCTGGCGTTGCGCGTACCTTCTTAAATACCTCAATATAGTAATCAACCTGCTCTTGAGTTACGCCTGGAGCCATGAAAATACCACGCAACATGACATAGTCAGTTGGCACGCCAGCTTCTTTACAAGTCGGAACGTCATACCAAGATTGAGTATCAGTAATTTTTTCTTTGTACGGCATACGTGTGTCATCAAACACGCACAAAGCACGTAACTTGTTAGCACGCCATTGAGCAACAGCTTCAATTGGGTTGTTCACTGATGAATCTATGTGGTTACCAACGAGCTGAACAGCGACGTCACCACCCCCTTTAAATGGGATGTAAGTAAACTTAGCGCCAGTCGCTTTTTCAATCGCTACAGTAATGATTTGGTCTTCAGACTTAGACCCCGTTCCACCCATTTTGAATTTACCTGGTCCAGCTGCTTTAGCAGCATCGATATATTCCTTGGCAGTTTTGTATGGCTTATCTGAGTTGTCCCACAAAACAAATTGATCAAGCGCCAACATTGCTACCGGCGTGATGTCCTGCCAATTAAATGGCACTCCAGTTGCTAATGGAGTGGTAAACAAATTGGAGAGCGTAATGACGATCTTATTTGGATCGCCCTTCGCCTCTTTCATTGCTAAGAAACCTTCTGCCCCAGCGCCTGCACCTTTGTTAACAGGAATAACAGCTTGTTTCATTAAATTATTTTTTGTGATGATTCCTTGAATCATGCGAGCCATTTGGTCAGCTCCACCGCCTGGACCCGCAGGAATAATAAACTCCACTGGCTTAGTTGGCTCCCATGCTGCATATGTAGGTGAAGCAATAAAAGCACCTACGGTTAACATCGCAGAAATCAAAGCCCCGTTTAATCTCATGTTCATAAAAATACTCCCCAAAAATAAATTGGCAATCTCAATTTCATTCCTCACCGATTACCTTGGAAATCCTTGGATTTCATTATTCACCTACAAGGTATATGAGCCAATAAAGCTAGTAAATAGACTAGCAATTAATTCAAATACACTAAAGACTGTAAGCTTATTTTTTTCAATTTAATACAGTATTAATTCCTATAAACAATAGGGGTTTAACTTTTTCTAATGCCAGAGATTCTTTGACTTAATTAAATAGGGTTAACCCTAAATTAATAAGAGGATTGGTGCCGCTTGCCGGAATCGAACTGGCGACCTTTTCATTACGAAT
>CANFMT010000007.1 GCA_947448415.1 Burkholderiaceae bacterium
AAAGTATTTACCCTCATCACGGTTGTTTTAAGTTTATGTAATGGAGTTCGCATGGCGACCGGAATTGTTAAGTGGTTCAATGATGCAAAAGGTTTTGGCTTTATCAAACCTGATGATGGTGAAGAAGAGTTGTTTGCGCATTTCAGCGCAATTACTATGCCTGGGTTCAAAACCCTAAAGGAAAACCAAAAGGTAACGTTTGACATTACCCAAGGCCCTAAAGGCAAGCAAGCTACCAATATCCAAGCGGCTTAATAGTCCTTAGATCATTATTAAAAACCCAGGACTCGTTCCTGGGTTTTTTTTCGTCTTCAATTTGCCTCACTTAAAATGCATACCATGCACATTCATAAAAACTCTTTAAGAAAATTTTTTGCAGGCTTGCTATTTATCAGTAATAGCCTAGCTTTTGCACAGGTTAATACAGGCCTACCCACCATTGAATTAAAAACAGGGATCTATCGAATTCAGGCTGAGCTGGCAGATACACCCAAAGCGAGAGAGGTGGGGCTCATGAATCGCACCAGCATGCCCACTAACTCTGGGATGCTGTTTGTCTTTGAACAAAAAGCTGGTCATTGTTTCTGGATGAGTAATACCAAAATTCCACTCTCCATTGCGTTCATTGCGGATGATGGCAAGATTGTAAATATTGAAGAGATGCAGGCCGAGACTACTAACAATCACTGCCCTAAAGCTGCAGTGCGCTATGCGCTAGAAATGAATAAGCAATGGTTCTCAGAACGAGTGATTGTCCCGGGAACAGTTATCCAGGGCTTGCCTAAAAGATAATGGAATAACGTTATCTCTCGATACCAAACCATCGGGCCTCTGAATTTATTCTTTTGGTATGTTGAGTTTTTTTATTAGATCGCTGGCAAGCACCAAATCTCTCTTGGCAATTTCATTTACTCTCTCAGGTGAACTATAGAGCGGCTGCACCCCCAGCTTCATAAAGCTATCCTTGACTTCAGCAGAGCTCATGATTTTTTCAAGCGCGCCATTTAACTTTTGAATAATGGGCTCGGGTACACCCTTTTGGGTCACAAGCGTCCACCAAACTACCGACTCAAAGTTGGGATACCCAAGCTCTGCCATCGTTGGCGTATCAGGTAGAGAGCTTGACCGCTGAAGAGTGGTGACCGCCAATGGCAACAATTTTTTAGTATTGATAAACGGTAACGCTGGGGCCATGTCAGAGAAAACAAGTTGAACCTCACCTGAGACTAACGCCGTAGTTGCAGCCCCATTTCCCTTATAGGGAATATGAACAATATCTATCCCTGCAGCCGACTTAAACTTTTCTGCAGCTAAATGTGATGCATTGGCTTTTCCGCCGGATCCATAATTAATTTGACCGGGCTTTGCTTTAGCAAGAGCAACTAACTCCGCCACTGTTTTGATTGATGAATTTGGATTAACAACTAAAATCTGGCCCGCGATGCCGACCATTGAGATTGCAGAAAAATCTTTAAACCAGTCATAGTTCAATTTATTGTATAAAAACGGGCTGTTTAATACGACCCCATTACTGCAAATGAGCAATGTATAGCCATCAGCAGGTGCCTTGGCTGCAGCCTCAAGCCCAATAGTCCCGTTTGCACCTGGCTTATTTTCGACAATGATGCTTTGACCTAAGGCATCACCCAATCTTTGAGCAATCACCCGACTAATCAAGTCGCTAGTACCGCCAGCTGGAAATGGCGCAATGATTTTCAGTGGGTGATTAGGATAATTTTGAGCTTTTACTAACAGTGGGCAGAAAAGCATCGCCACCAATACTGCTTTTAGGATGGCGGAAGTATTTCGATATCCCATGACATTGCCTCCAAATAGATTGGCACTATTTTTATAAAAGTAATCATGAGAATACTAACAATGACTACTCATTTACAACAGATTTTTTAAGCTTCCGCATTAAATGCCCTAGCAAAGCAAAACCCCCTAGCCAGATTAAGCATCTTGCTAAGGGGTTTGCAGATTAGCTTATGCAGTCTTAATCGAGACTATGGCGTTTACTCAAAGTGGCAAACATAGTGCACAGGCTGCTCGGCGCGAATAATAAAATATCCGCCTTTTTCCACTTCCCAGCTTTGGCCAGCCTTGAACTCAACTTCGGGAGCACCATTGATACTCACAAAGGCATTGCCATCAACTACCTCCATTACCTCTCTAGTGCTCAAATCAAAACGCAAGGTGCTTGGCAATACAACGCCAACCGACTTACGCACACCATTTGGCAAAGTCACAGTGTGTGAAACACATTTGCCATCAAAAAATACATTGGCTTTTTTACCGACGGAAACTTGATCAAATTGCATTGAAGTTCTTTCTATTCTGTTTGTTTCTAATTATTTCTTGGCACGCTTACGCTTTGCTGTTTCTGCAATGCGCATACGTAATGCGTTGAGCTTAATAAAGCCGCCGGCATCTGCTTGGTTATAAGCGCCACCATCATCATCGAAGGTCGCAATATTTTGATCAAACAAAGTATTTGCTGAATCGCGTGAAATCACCGAAACAGATCCTTTGTAGAGCTTTAAGCGGACCACGCCATTTACAGCTTGCTGAGTATGGTCAATTAAGGTTTGCAAAGCTAAGCGTTCTGGTGCCCACCACAGACCGTTGTATATCAAGCTCGCATAGCGTGGCATCAGGTCATCCTTCAAGTGAGCCACTTCACGGTCTAAGGTAATACTCTCAACACCACGATGTGCTTTCAAGAGAATTGTGCCGCCAGGGGTTTCATAGCAGCCACGGCTTTTCATCCCAACAAAGCGGTTTTCTACTAGGTCAAGACGACCAATACCATGAGCTCCGCCAATACGGTTGAGCTCAGCTAACAACTCATGTGGCTTATATGCTTTTCCATTGATGGCAACAGGATCGCCACCCTTAAATTCAATTTCGATAATTTCTGGGGCATCTGGAGCATTCTCAGGAGAAACTGTCCAACGCCACATCGATTCTTCAGCTTCAGCGTTTGGATTTTCCAAATGACGGCCTTCATAACTGATGTGCAAGAGGTTTGCGTCCATAGAGTAAGGTGAACCACCCTGCTTATGCTTCATCTCCACAGGAATGCCATGCTTTTCTGCATAAGCCATTAGCTTCTCACGAGAGAGAAGATCCCATTCGCGCCAAGGAGCAATTACTTTGATTCCGGGCTCTAGTGCGTAGTAACCCAACTCAAAGCGAACTTGGTCGTTCCCTTTGCCTGTAGCACCATGGGATACAGAGTCAGCGCCAGTTAAGCGGGCGATTTCGATTTGACGCTTAGCAATTAATGGGCGAGCAATAGATGTACCCAACAAATATTCACCTTCGTAAATAGTGTTTGCGCGAAACATTGGGAAAACAAAATCGCGCACAAACTCTTCACGCAAATCATCAATGAAAATATTTTCTGGCTTAATCCCAAATTGCAGAGCCTTAGCTCGCGCTGGCTCTAGCTCTTCACCTTGGCCTAAGTCGGCTGTAAAAGTGACGATCTCACAGCCATAGGTATCTTGAAGCCACTTCAAGATCACACTAGTATCTAAACCACCTGAATACGCTAAGACTGCTTTTTTAATATCTGACATGTTTTCTTATTCAATCAAAATAAATTAAAACAACTTACAAAAACTGGATTACTGCTTTAGCCCAAACGTCCACATAACAAATATTCCATCAAAGCCTTTTGGACATGTAAACGATTTTCCGCCTCTTCCCACACAATGCTTTGTGGGCCATCAATCACGCCTGCTGAAACCTCTTCGCCACGATGCGCCGGCAAACAGTGCATGAATAAAGCATCAGACTTAGCCAAAGACATCAAATCTTCGTCCACCATCCACTCTTTAAAAGCATTCATACGCAAAGTATTTTCGTCTTCATAACCCATGCTGGTCCAAACGTCGGTAGTCACCAAGTCTGCGCCTTTACATGCGTCCTCCGGATTTGCACAAATCGTCAAATGCTTTGCTGATGCCGGCGTTAAACGCGCTGGGTCTAGCTGATAGCCTTCTGGCGCAGAAAAACGCAATTGAAAGTCTAAGCATTCTGCAGCTTGCAACCAGGTATAGGCCATGTTGTTGGCATCCCCCACCCAGGCAACTGTCTTACCTTGAATAGGGCCGCGCGCCTCCACAAAGGTAAAAATATCAGCCAGTACTTGGCATGGATGGAATTCATTGGTTAAGCCATTAATGACAGGAACGCGAGAGTTAGCAGCAAAACGCTCAATAATCTCCTGGCCAAAGGTACGAATCATGATGATGTCGGTCATGCGCGACATCACCTGCGCAGCATCCTCTACGGGCTCACCACGACCTAACTGAGTATCTCGGGTGTTTAGATATACCGCATGGCCTCCGAGCTGGTGGATGCCTGCCTCAAAAGAAAGACGAGTACGAGTGGAATGCTTTTCAAAAATCATTGCCAAAGTACGATCATGCAATGGATGCCATGTCTCATAACTTTTAAATTTCGCCTTGAGCCATGCTGATCTATTCAGCAAATAGTCATACTCTTCACGAGTCAGGTCGGAAAACTGCAGGTAGTGCTTTACCTGACCGGGCACTTGCGGCTTTGCCAGAGACGTCATAGTTTTGAGCTTTCTACTAAAGTTTTGGCTTGCATTTTTTTTATTAAAACATTCGACTGCACGAAAATGGACCCTAAAGTCATCTTACGTCCACCTCAGGCTGTTAAGCTAGAGGGCTTAGCATTACTGCTTCTTAACATCATTTGTACGCCAACTTGAACCACAAAAAGCTTTTCATTCAAGGCATTACCACTTCTGGCAAACCATTTCGGCCCAGCGATTGGGCGGAGCGTCTGTGCGGGGTGATGGCTACTTTTCGCCCTCCCGGGGATTCCGGGGACCCTCGCTTCACTTATTCGCCCTATGTCAGACCAGTGCTTATAGCAAAAGTGAAATGCGTTGTTATTGATACTAGACTGGGTGATCTGGATCCAAGAGCGCTAGACTTTGTCATGAACTTTGCCAAAGACAATAGTCTACCGATTGAAGAGGCATGTGAGTTCAACCCAACATCCCCAGCCCAGCCTTAAAAACAAAAACCCGCTCTGATGAGGAGCGGGCCTAGATCGAAATTACTTCGACCAGCCTAAAACTAATACTGTATTACGCTGCCATCGCCTTGATAGCTGCAGACAAACGAGACTTTTGACGAGCCGCAGTATTTTTGTGAGCGATCTTTTTGTCAGCAATCTTATCGATTGTTGCTTGAGCTGCAGAAAATACTTTTGCAGCAGCAGCTTTGTCACCAGTTTCGATTGCTTTACGAACTGCCTTGATGGAAGTACGAAGCTTTGAACGCAAACTGGAATTGTGTTCGTTTTGTTTTACTGCTTGGCGTGCACGCTTACGCGCTTGTGCTGTATTGGCCATCTTTAAACCTTGCCTCTATAAATTGCAAAATGCGATTAGTTAAAAATCTCGTGGACTTGCCAATTTCATAAGCAAGCTCACCAAAACCCAAGATTTTACCTTAAAGGGGCAAAAAAGCCCAGCCGACCCATAAATAGGTGAAAATCGACCCATGAATCTGCTTTCAGCTGCTGCTAAGGTTAGCTCCCTAACCATGCTGTCCCGCATTACGGGATTGCTTCGGGAAACCCTGATAGCCCGTAGTTTCGGGGCCTCAGAGTGGACGGACGCCTTTAATGTTGCTTTTAGGCTACCTAACTTGCTACGTCGCCTATTTGCCGAAGGAGCCTTTTCTCAGGCTTTTGTACCAATTTTGGGGGAAATTTCCACAAAAGGCGATCAAAAACAGGCTCAAATCCTCGTAAATGCGGTCGCCACACTCTTATTTTGGGCTTTGCTACTGACGGTATTGGCAGGGGTTATTGGCGCCCCCTTGCTAATTCTGGCCATTGCTACGGGCTTTAGTGGCGGACCAGCCTACGAGGCGAGCGTCGTCATGACCCGCATCATGTTCCCTTATATCGGATTAATTTCCTTAGTTTCGCTATCAGCCGGTATTTTGAATACTTTTCAACGATTTGCTATTCCCGCCTTTACTCCAGTTTTACTCAACTTGGCACTTATTGGAAGCGCTCTTTTCCTAGCGCCTCATTTAGAGCGGCCAATTTATGCATTAAGTGTCGGCGTTCTAATCGGCGGCGTTTTACAACTGCTCATTCAAATTCCAGCACTGTCACGTTTAGGTCTTTTGCCGCGTATTGGTTTACTGCCCGGGGCAATCAAAAGTGCAGTCACTAATCCCGAAGCAAGACGCGTTTTAAAGCTGATGGGGCCTGCAGTATTTGCCGTTTCGATCGCACAAATCTCCCTGATTATTAATACCAACATTGCCTCTAGACTCCAAGCAGGTAGCGTATCGTGGCTTTCATATGCCGATCGCCTCATGGAATTTCCGACAGCACTTCTGGGCGTGGCACTGGGCACCGTACTTCTGCCCAGCTTAAGCAAAGCCAATGCCAAAAATGATTTAGTGCATGCGGGCGAACTACTAATCTGGGGTTTACAACTAACCTTCTTGTTGGCCGCTCCCTGCGCACTTGCGCTCTTTATTTTTGGCGAACCGTTGGCTGCTGTGCTATATCACTATGGCAAATTTAATGCGCTAGATGTTCTCATGACGCAGCGTGCACTAGCTGCCTATGGCGTAGGTCTGATTGGTTTAATTTTGGTGAAAATTTTGGCACCAGGTTTTTATTCACGCCAAGATATTCGCACCCCAGTCAAGATTGGCCTGTTTGTTTTGGCTGCCACTCAATTGGCCAACCTAGTATTTGTGCCATGGCTTGGGCATGCGGGCCTAGCCCTCTCAGTTGGCACTGGCGCATGCCTAAATGCGGCCCTCTTATGGGTGGGCCTTCATCGGCGCGGGGCTTTGCCAAGTTCAGCATGGTTCAAATACCTGAGCCAGTTACTTTTTGCCTTAATTCCTTTTGGTGCAGTGCTTTTTTATGCCGCAGGTGCCCATAACTGGATTGCCTTACAAGCAGAGCCATGGATTCGTATTGGGTTGCTGGCTTCATGGTTAGGAGTGGCCGCCATTGTTTACTTTGGGTCCCTGGCTTTAGTCGGAATTCGCTGGCAAAAATTCTTGCGTCATGCAAAATAGTCCTTATGCCAACACAACAACTCGACTATTTCACCTCTTTAGTTGCCGAAGATGAACACTTCCCTTTAACGGAGGCGGCAATCGCAGTGGCGCAACATGCGTATCCCGACCTTGATGTGCAGGGCGTCTTAGATCAACTCGATCAAATGGGTAACAAACTGAAGTTGCGTATTACACCCGATACATCTCCGATTCAGCGCCTGCAAATTCTCAAACATTTCTTTTATGCCGAGCTAGGCTTTGGCCCAAATCAAAATGATTTTTATGCTCCAGAGAATTCTTACCTGCACTATGTGCTTGAAAATCGTAGAGGTATCCCAATTTCCTTGGCAATCTTGATGATGGAATTGGGCAATCAAATTGGACTAAAGATTAGAGGCGTTTCCTTTCCAAATCATTTTATGATGCGAATCTCTTTGCAGCAGGGCGAGGTAATTATGGATCCCTTAACTGGAGATTCTCTCTCTAAAAACCAATTACAAGAGATGCTTGATCCATACCTTGATGCGAAAGGTTACCGGGGTGAGCTGAGTCTGCCGCTCAATATATTTTTGCGAGCATCCAGCTCAAGAGAAATTTTGTCTCGCTTCTTGAGAAACCTCAAGATGGTCTACTCAGAAGATGAACGATGGGAGCGTCTATTGGGGATTCAGGAACGCTTAGTTATTTTGCTACCAGACTCAATCGAAGAAGTTCGCGATCGAGGTTTGATTTTTGCTCAATTGGAGTATTTGCGTCCTGCCTTAGCCGACATGCACCGCTATCTTAGTGAGTTGCCAGAAGCTGAGGATGCTAACGATATTCGCGAGCATATTGCAACCCTAGAAAGTCAAACCAAACTACATTAAGTTTTTGGTAGCTTGGTTTATCACTTTGCCTTAGCTCTTTTTGCGCTGAAAAATCTTGTACAGAGCAGCAAACAAAATAGGTAACGCGGCAGCGCCAACCCCAACCAAAACGATTACATTTAAATTTTGGCGAATAATTGGAATATTGCCAAAGAAGTAGCCAGCAATTACCAAGCTAAATACCCATAGTGCAGCCCCAGTAATATTAAAAAATTGAAAGCGCGAGAAATTCATCTCCGATACGCCAGCAATAAATGGCGCAAAGGTTCGAATAATGGGCAGAAAGCGCGCAAGAATAATTGTCTTGCCACCATGTTTTTCATAAAAGGCATGGGTCTTTAATAAAGCGCTTTGATCAATCCAGCGTGACTTGCTACTAAAAACTCTTTTACCAATCCATCGACCAATAAAATAGTTCACCGTATTACCGGCAACTGCGGCAAACAACAAGCCAAACGATAAAGTCCAGAGATTGAAATGCTCTGAAGCGCAATAAGCACCAGCAATAAATAACAGCGAGTCACCCGGCAAGAATGGAGCCACTACCAAACCCGTTTCCGCAAACACAATGGCAAATAGCAAGCCATAGGCCCATGGACCATATTGCGAAATAACCACATCGAGATGTTTATCAATATGTAGCAATAAATCACTTATTTGCAAAAGGGTATCCATCAAATCGCTCTCTAACTTATAGGTTGTTGCGGATATTAACAGGCTCTTATAATGAGTTATGCAAACTGAACCCTACATTCAGCCTCCGCATGCGCCCGACTCTAACCCTATTTTGTGTATTGTGGGACCCACTGGCGCAGGTAAAACCCATCTCGCGATGTCTCTTGCTGAGCATGCAAGATCTATTGGCTTGACTATCGAGCTGATTAGCATGGACTCAGCGCTGGTCTACCGAGGCTTAGATATCGGTAGCGCTAAGCCAACCAAAGCAGAGCAATCCGCAGTAACTCACCACCTTATTGATATTCTCGAGCCTACTGAGGTCTATTCAGCGGCACGTTTTGCACAAGATGCAACTCGCTTGTGCACCGAAATACGTAGCCGAGGAAATATTCCAGTCGTTGTAGGTGGAACTATGTTGTATTGGCGTGCCTGGGCACACGGACTATCATCATTGCCGCCAGCCAACCCAGAAATACGGATGCGTCTTGATGAGGAAGGTAAGGCAATCAGCTGGCCGGCAATGCATGACAAACTGGCCAAAGTGGATCCAGTAACCGCTGCCCGCTTAAAACCCAATGACTCTCAACGTGTACAGCGCGCCCTTGAAGTTTTTGAGATCACTGGTAAGCCGATGTCTACACTCCTGGAAGACTCACCCAGCGATGATGGACGAGAGGGCTCCGCTATTCCGGTATGGATTCATTTAATTTCACTAGAACCAAGTGATCGTGCAAGACTGCATCAAAATTTAGAAAAACGCTTTGATGAAATGCTTGCCGCTGGATTTATGGATGAAGTCAAAACTTTGCGCATGAATTCTGCTTTGCATGCAGATCTACCCGCAATTCGCTCAGTAGGCTACCGCCAAGCTTGGGAATTTCTCAATGGAGAAATTGATGCGGAACAAATGCGTTACAAAGCATTAGCAGCTACTCGCCAGTTAGGCAAACGACAATTAACTTGGTTACGCGCTATCGCAGATAGAAATACCTTTGATCCATTTAACCCGGCAGAGTTAGCGGCAGCCTTAGATTTTTGTAAAAAGAACTTAACGAAGTAATCGCTCAGCTCTTCATCAACAAGCCTTAAATAACGATAGTTTGTGGCGCGTCTTTTGGACGCTCAACTACTTCGCCAACTGTCCAAGCCTTCAAACCTTGTGCGCTTAATGATTTGATTGCTGTATCAGCCTGATCTGGGGCAACGATCACCACCATGCCAATACCGCAGTTAAATACACGCACCATTTCTGCGTCAGCAACACCACCCTTCATTTGTAACCAACGGAAGAGTTCTGGCATTTGCCAGCTATCACGATGCAAAACTGCCTGCGTATTTTCTGGGAGCACGCGTGGTACGTTATCTACTAAACCGCCGCCAGTGATATGCGCCATACCCTTCACATCAATTTCGGAAATCAACTTCAGAAGAGGCTTTACATAAATCTCAGTTGGCGCCATGACGACATCACCCAAGGGGCGACCACCTAAATCGTCTGTAGGTTTTGCGCCGGCACGCTCAATAATTTTTCGCACCAATGAGTATCCATTGGAGTGTGCACCACTAGAGCCAATTGCCAAAACAATATCTCCAGGAACAATCGTATTGCCTGTAATGATTTTGGATTTCTCAACTGCGCCCACTGCAAAACCAGCTAAGTCATACTCACCTGGCGGATACATGCCCGGCATTTCTGCCGTCTCTCCACCGATCAAAGCGCAGCCAGATAACTCACAACCTTTAGCGATGCCGCCAACGACTGTTGCCGCCGTATCCACAGTCAATTTTCCGCAGGCAAAGTAATCTAAGAAAAAGAGAGGTTCTGCCCCTTGAACCAAAATATCATTAACGCTCATAGCCACTAAGTCTTGACCGATAGTTTCATGACGATTCCATTCAAAGGCCAAGCGTAGCTTGGTACCTACGCCATCCGTACCCGAAACTAAAACCGGCTCCTTATAGCGCTTAGGGACCTCAAAAAGGGCTCCAAAGCCACCAATTCCAGCCAAAACGCCTTCGCGCATGGTTTTCTTAGCTAGAGGCTTAATGCGGTCAACCAAATCATCTCCAGCGTCAATATCGACACCAGCGTCACGATAGGAAAGGCCTTTTGAGGAAGAATTGGTAGAAGAAGTCATGTCAGAGCCGGAATATTAGTAAAAAATGCTACAGGGTCAGTAGAATCATTGAATTCTAGAGGATTACTCGTAATGGCTGAAATATTTACCCCTTTTCTGGCTGCATTCATCCTGGCCTACATCCTGCGGCCTGCTTTTCTATGGCTAGAGGGGCGTCGACTGCCAGCACCAGTTGCCGCTGGACTAAGTGTCATTTTTGGACTGGGCGTAGTTATAGCGATTTTGAGTCTATTCATTGGACTCCTCAAAACAGAAATTCCCCTAGTTAAGCAGCAATTACCTGATTGGATAGCAAATACCCAGGCTTGGCTTGGACCTAAATTGGCAGAGATGCATCTTAATATTGATTGGGGAGCTTTAAAAACAACAGCCTCTCAAAAAATTTCAACGCATATCAGCGATAACGCAGATGCGCTTATGACCACTACTTTTGAAACAGTGCTCATGTCAGGGAGCTCGGTCATAGCAGCATTTGTCAATTCGATTCTGATCGTGTTTGTGATGTTTTATTTACTCATTGATTGGGATCACTTCTTTGGGCTTGTGAAAAAAATAGTGCCAGTACGCGCACAAGAGACCGTTCATCACTTGGCAATGCATACCGATGGCCTGCTATCACAATATCTCAACGGCATGATCATTGTGATTTCTATCATGTCTGCTTTCTACAGCATCGGTCTTAGCATTATCGGCATTAAAGGAGCTGTAGCTCTAGGTATTTTTACCGCTCTCATGATTGTGATTCCATATATTGGAATCACAATAGGCTTTAGCCTTGCCATCATGTCTGCATTACTTCAATTTGGACCGCAACATGAAATCATTTGGGTATTGGCACTGTATGGCCTCGGCCAATTCTTAGAAGGTTTCATATTGACTCCACGCTTAGTAGGTGAGCGGATTGGCCTACACCCAGTAGCCGTCTTATTTGCATTACTTCTCTTTGGAAAACTCTTTGGCTTCTTTGGTGTTTTATTGGCCCTACCTATTAGCGCAGTGAGTCTGGTGATGGTTCAATACCTTTGGTCTACTTATACGCAAAGCTCTTGGTATCAAAAGTAATTTCGTTGCAATGAATATATCTCCGCTACCAAGACAATTTGCTTTAGATATTAGTCACACACCCACAGCTACTTTAGAAAACTATTTACCCGGCAGTGATCTAGCGCTGCTTTCTGCATTAAAAGATTTGCGTAAGTCATGGACACGAGCAAATACACAAGTACCCTGCAGCAACCCCCTAAATCAACGATGGATTTACTGGTGGGGGCCAGAAGGCTCTGGTCGCACACATTTACTAGAAGCCATGAGCAATGCCGCAGAAGAAGCAGGCTTGGAGTATTTCTCACTCTATCCATCCGAGCCCACTGCTTGGGTAAGACTCGAGGATCGAATGAGCGCCCTTACTGAAAGTGACGCTCCTTGCCTCATAACGGTTGATGATGTCGATCGCCTAGATGAACGTCTAATGGGATCCCTCTTCAGAATCTTGAATAACGTTCAGGCTGGTAAAGCTATCCATATTTTGATGACCGGCAATCAGGCGCCCGCTAATCTCAAATTACGCGAGGACCTGCGTACCCGTCTTGGCTGGGGCTTAGTGTTTCAAACACAAGTTTTAGCCGATGATGAGAAAATACAAGCATTAGAAGCGGCAGCAAAGGCTCGTGGCCTGGTGCTATCGCCCGATGTATTGCCTTGGTTATTGAATCGCTTTTATCGAGATATGCCAAGTTTAATGGCTTTGATCGATGCTTTAGATGCCTATTCGCTAGAAACAAAACGTGCTGTAACCTTACCCCTCGTGCGCGAGCTCTTGCAGCCTAAATAATTTAATCAATACTGAATCCGTGACCCAGTTAGCTCTTTTCGATTTAGATCACACGCTCTTACCCTGCGATAGCGATTATGAGTGGGGTCAATTTTTAGCCCGCATTGGCGTCGTGGATAGTGATTACTACGCCAAACAAAATGAGCGCTTTTATCAAGACTATAAAGACGGTAAGTTAGATATCCATGAATTTCTTCGCTTTGCCTTAAAACCACTATCGCAACATTCAAGAGCCCAGCTCAAAGAATGGCATGATCAATTTATGAAAGAAGTTATTAATGGACAACTGCGCCAAAAAGCCATTGAGCTAGTAAAACGCCATCAAGATGCTGGTGATCTTTGTTGTGTGGTGACGGCAACCAATAGCTTTGTTACTCGTCCTATTGTTGAAAGTTTTGGAATTGAGCATTTGATTGCCACTGAACCAGCTACGATCAGCGACAACCCATTGGCCAACTACACAGGTGAGGTAAAGGGCATTCCAAACTTTCGGGAAGGAAAGATCCAAAATTTGCATGATTGGCTTACTAGTCAAAAGCTCAATCTCAATACTTTGCCATGTAGCTACTTCTACTCAGACTCAATGAATGACCTAGCTCTATTAGAAAAGGTTAGTCATCCCGTCGCTACCAACCCAGATGATCGCCTTCGTGCTGAAGCTAGCAAGCGCAATTGGCCCATCCTTGAATTGTTCGCATGATTACTAAATTTATCAAACGTATTTTGCGGCGCGACCCAATGGTCAAGCATACGCACACAAATAGTACTAACGCACCAAAACGTATTCCCAAGAAATCGCATCGCATTGATCCGGATCTACTCTCAAAAAATGCGGTGAAGGTAACCCACACGCTGCAGCAAGCTGGCTATGAAGCTTTTATCGTGGGTGGCGCTGTCAGGGATCTTGCGTTAGGTATTAGTCCGAAAGATTTTGATGTGGCTACCAATGCAACGCCAGAGCAAGTGCAAAGACTGTTTCGCAAAGCGCGCCTCATAGGTCGTCGCTTTCAAATTGTTCATGTCACTTTTTTTGGCAAGGGACATCCCGAAATCATAGAGGTATCAACCTTTCGAGCCCTTCTAGATAACGCCGGTGATCATGTAGCAGAGAGTGGCCGTATTCTGCGCGATAACGTCTGGGGCTCTCAGGGCGAAGATGCAGCTAGGCGCGACTTCACAATTAATGCAATGTATTACGACCCATCCTCTGAGACAGTCTTGGACTATCACGGCGGCATGGCTGATATGCAAAAGAAAACATTGCGCATGATTGGGGATCCTGCAAAACGCTACCGCGAAGATCCTGTGAGGATGCTCAGGGCAATTCGCTTTGCTGCTAAGACTGGCTTTAGTTTAGATTCCGCCACCGGGGCGCCCATTGCAAAACTTGGCAAATTACTCCAAGACGTTCCATCTGCAAGACTGTTTGATGAAATTCTCAAACTACTCATGTCGGGATACTCATGGGCAGCGATACAGGGTCTCAAAGATGCTGGGCTGCATCATGGCCTACTTCCCCTGCTTGATCACATCCTTGATGATAGCGAAGCCTCAAAAGGTGCCAATAGTTTTGTCAAACTAGCTTTAGCAAACACGGATCAACGGATCCAATCAGGGAAAAGCGTGTCAGCTGGCTTCCTATTCGCCACTCTATTGTGGCCAGATCTTTTAAAGAACTGGAAAGCTAACTCCGCTAAGGGTATGGCCAATATTCCTGCCTTGCACGATGCGATGGATGACACGATTGCCACACAAAGTAGCGGCATGACGATTCAACGACGCTTTGAGAGCGATATGCGAGAGATTTGGTCTATGCAACCCCGCTTTGAAAGACGAGTTGGTCGTTATCCCTACCGCCTGATCGAATCCCCTCGCTTTAGAGCGGGTTATGACTTTATGCTGCTCCGTTGCGCTACCGGAGAATTGAGCCCAGCGATCGGTCAATGGTGGACAGACTTCATTGCAGCTGACCCTACAGGGCAAGATGAGCTCATGGCCAGCGTCAAAAATGAATCTGGCAACAGCCCAAGCCCTGCCAAAAGACGGCGTCGTAGAAAGCCAAAATCAGCGTTGCCCCCAGAGAGTGCAGCAAGCTAAGCAAACTTAGAGAAAATTCAGTAAAGTAGTTTCATATCTAGTTTGGAAACATATGGCACGGGCATACATCGGATTTGGCGGCAACATTGGTGATACGCGTCAGCTTATTACTGATGCGATTGTTTGCTTAGCATTGCGCTGCGAACTGCAAATTCTGGCAAAAAGCTGTTTTTACCAAAGCGCGCCCGTTGAGGCTTCTGGTGGCGACTACATTAATGCTGTCATCGAAGTTGAAACTGAGTTAAGCCCTTACGGACTGCTCCATGTTTGCCAAGCTATTGAACAAGAGTTTGGTCGAGAGCGCCCATATGCAAATGCGCCTCGCACGCTTGATCTCGATATCCTTTCTTTCGAGGGGGTTACGCAAAACGAGACTGACCTCATGCTTCCGCATCCCAAAATCATTGAACGCTCTTTTGTACTCCTGCCACTCCTAGAAATAGCGCCCGATATCTTTTTGCCTAACTGGGGTGAACTAAAGAGTTATTTACCAAATGTTGCCCATCAAAGAATTGAAAAACTCCCCTGTAGGAACTGCAATTGCGGGGAAAAAAACGTTTATAGCCAAACAGCTCATTAATTCATTAAACTCACGCCATGGGTTATTTACAGGGCGACAAGCCAATCTCGATTACTAGGCTCTTGGCTATGCATGCCGAGCAAGAAAAAATTACTATGCTCACAGCATATGATTCAACCATGTCTGCATTGTTGAATCGCTCTGGAGTTGAGGTCATCTTAATTGGCGACTCTTTGGGTAACGTGATTCAAGGTCAATCGAGCACAACTCCCGTCACCGTAGAGCAAATGGCTTATCACACTGAGTGTGTAGTTCGCGCCAATACCCACGCCTTCATCATCGCTGATCTACCTTTTGCGAGCTATGGTGATCCAGTTCAGGCTCTTGAATCAGCAGCGATGCTGATGCGTGCCGGAGCAGATATGGTCAAACTTGAAGGCGGTGACTGGCAAGTCGACATCATTCGCTACTTAGTTGAGCGCAGTGTTCCGGTTTGCGCGCATCTTGGCTTACTCCCTCAATCAGTACACCTATTGGGCGGCTACAAAGTTCAAGGCAAATCTAAGGATGCAGCAACCCACATGCTTGAGCAGGCAATCGCCTGCCAGGAAGCTGGCGCACAGATGGTAGTTCTGGAAGCAATTCCTTCCTCACTTGGTGAAAAAATTACTGCAGAACTCCATATTCCAACCATTGGGATTGGCGCAGGCCCTGATTGCTCCGGTCAAGTATTAGTGCTACAGGATATGTTGGGTATTAGCCCAGGTAAGCCACCCAAGTTCGTAAAGAACTTCATGGATGGCCACCACTCAATTGAAGCTGCAGTGAAAGCTTATGTTCGAGAAGTCAAATCCGGAAAATTTCCCGGACCAGAGCATGGCTTTGCTGGCTGATTCCCAGCTAGCCATACAAGCAGCTACTAACTAAAGAAACTCTTTACGCCGTCAAACCAACCCTTTTGTTGTGGGCTGTGTTTGTCGCCTCCAGACTTTAGACTGTCATCAAAATTTTGCAGTAATTTCTTTTGCTCATCTGTAAGTTTGATCGGCGTTTCAACCAAAACGTGAACAAAAAGATCACCTACTAAGGCAGAACGCAAACCTTTAATACCTTTGTTACGTAAGCGGAATGTCTTACCAGTTTGAGTTCCCTCAGGAATGGGGAACTCAACACGTCCTGACAAGGTCGGCACTTCGATTTCGCCGCCAATGGTTGCAGTTGCAAAAGAGATCGGCATTTGTACATGCAAGTCACTACCATCGCGCTCAAATACTTTATGGGGCTTGACTCGCACTTCCACATAGAGGTCACCAGATGGACCACCGTTAATGCCTGGCTCGCCGTTGCCTACTGAGCGAACACGCATGCCATCATCAATACCTGCTGGGATTTTGATCTCCAACGTTTTTTGTTCTTTGTGTTTTCCACTACCCTGGCAGGTTTTGCATGGCTTAGGAATGTACTCACCAGTTCCGCGGCACTTAGGGCAAGTCTGCTGCATTGAGAAGAAGCCTTGCTGAACGCGAACCTGACCATGTCCGCCGCAGGTTGTACAGGTTTCCGCTTTTGTGCCCGGCTCTGCGCCAGTGCCATGACAAGGCTTGCAATTACTCCAGCTTGGCACGCGAATTTGAGTTGTATACCCATCAGCCGCTTGCTCAAGAGTGATGTCCATGTTGTAGCGCAAATCCGCGCCCTTGTAGACTTGAGGCCCTGATTGGCGGCCTCCACCTTGACCAAAAATATCGCCAAAAATATCGCCAAAGGCATCGGCAAATCCGCCACCAGCAAAACCACCCCCACCAAATCCGCCGCCCATGGATGGATCAACACCAGCGTGACCATACTGATCATAAGCAGCGCGCTTATTGGGGTCAGTTAAAGTTTCGTAAGCTTCTTTAACTTCCTTAAATTGGGCTTCGGACGTTTTGCTATCAGGGTTGCGATCTGGGTGATGCTTCATTGCCATTTTGCGATAAGCCTTTTTCAGCTCATCATCACTGGCGCCTTTTGCTACACCAAGCACTTCATAAAAATCGCGTTTACTTTTAGGCACGGCCTATTCCTCTCAACAACCTGAATGACACAAGTCGGCACGAGGCCGACTTGTTATTTAAGCACTTTAATACTCGGTTAATAAATGTCTGATTTAAGAATTACTTCTTGTCATCAACCTCTTTGAAATCAGCGTCCACAACATCAGCATCTGGAGCAGCCTTCGCCTCACCAGGTGCTGCGCCAGGAGCGGCACCACCAGCTTTAGCTTGTTCAGCGGCCATAACTTTTTCACCAAGCTTCTGACTTGCTTTACCTAAAGCTTCTGTTTTTGCTTCGATCGCTTCTTTATCGCTACCTTTGATTGCTTCGTCCAAATCCTTCAAGGCCGCTTCAATCGCTTCTTTTTCAGAAGCTTCTAAGCTAGCGCCATGCTCTTCCAAAGCTTTCTTGGTTGAGTGAGCCAAGGCATCCGCAGTATTACGTGCAGTGACCAACTCGAGCGCCTTCTTATCTTCAGCAGCATTAGCCTCAGCATCCTTAACCATGCGTTGAATTTCTTCTTCGGTCAGGCCAGAGTTAGCTTTAATGGTGATCTTATTCTCTTTGCCAGTAGTTTTATCTTTTGCAGTCACGTGCAAGATACCATTAGCATCGATATCAAAGGTCACTTCAATTTGTGGCATGCCACGTTGCGCAGGAGCAATCCCTTCGAGGTTAAATTCACCAAGCAACTTATTAGCTGCAGCCATCTCGCGCTCACCTTGGAAACACTTAATGGTTACAGCAGGCTGGTTATCTTCTGCAGTAGAGTAAACCTGTGAATGCTTAGTAGGAATCGTCGTGTTCTTAGGAATCATCTTGGTCATTACGCCACCAAGAGTCTCAATACCCAATGACAATGGAGTAACGTCCAAGAGCAATACGTCTTTACGATCGCCTGACAGCACAGAACCCTGAATGGCAGCACCAACAGCAACAGCCTCATCCGGATTAACGTCTTTGCGTGGCTCCTTACCAAAGATTTCTTTTACTTTGTCTTGAACCGCAGGCATACGGGTTTGACCGCCAACCAAAATCACGTCGTCGATATCAGCTACGTTAACGCCAGCATCTTTGATTGCTGTTAAGCAAGGACCAGCAGTACGGTTAATCAACTCTTCTACTAAAGACTCCAACTTAGCACGAGTCAACTTCAAATTCAAATGCTTAGGACCGCTAGCGTCAGCTGTCACGTAAGGCAAATTAATCTCAGTTTGTTGAGCGGATGACAATTCGATTTTGGCTTTTTCTGCAGCATCTTTTAAACGCTGCAATGCCAATACGTCTTTGCTCAAGTCAACGCCTTGTTCTTTCTTGAACTCAGCAATAATCCAGTCAATGATGCGTTGGTCAAAGTCTTCACCACCCAAGAATGTGTCGCCGTTAGTAGAGAGCACTTCAAACTGCTTCTCACCGTCAACGTTTGCAATCTCAATGATGGATACGTCGAATGTACCGCCACCCAAGTCATATACAGCGATCTTACGATCCACTTTGTCTTGTTTGTCGAGGCCAAATGCCAATGCAGCTGCTGTTGGCTCATTGATAATGCGCTTGACATCCAAACCAGCAATACGGCCAGCATCTTTAGTGGCTTGACGTTGGCTGTCATTGAAGTACGCAGGAACAGTAATTACGGCCTCTGTGACTTCTTCACCAAGATAGTCTTCGGCAGTTTTCTTCATCTTGCGCAAGATCTCAGCAGAAACTTGCTGTGGTGCCATTTTTTTATCACGTGCTGATACCCAAGCGTCACCATTGTCTGCTTGAACAATTTCGTAGGGCATGAGGCTAATATCTTTTTGCACTTCAGGATCTGTAAATTTACGACCCATCAAACGCTTCACTGCATAGATAGTATTCTTAGGATTGGTTACTGACTGACGCTTTGCAGGCGCCCCAACCAATACTTCGCCATCTTCAACGTAAGCGATGATCGATGGAGTTGTGCGACCGCCTTCGGCGTTCTCGACAACTTTAGGTGCATTGTTTTCAACGACTGAAACGCATGAATTGGTAGTTCCTAAGTCGATTCCGATAATCTTTCCCATAATTACTCCAAAAAATTAAGTTGTTTGTTGTACTGATGAATATTTCAATAACCAGTAAATGGGGTCAAAAAAAGGGATTTCAAGGGGATAAATAGCAAAAAAGGCAGATTTCTGCCTTTTTTATGCCATTTTGGGCTTTACCCCACCAATTTCGCTTATTTTGGCGCGCTGACCGTCACTAAAGCAGGTCTCAGGACTCTATCTGCCACGGAGTAGCCCCTCTGCAGGACAGAAACCACGGTATTTGGCTCTTGCTCAGAAGGAACTGAAGCGATTGCTTGGTGGTGGTGTGGATCAAATTTATCACCTACCGCAGGATTAATTTCAGTCATACGGCCTTTTTCAAAAGCTGACAATAACTGCTTCAGGGTAATTTCTAGACCTTCTTTAAAAGCCTTCGCATCCCCAGCATCGGTACTCAAGGCTGCATAAAGACTATCCGTTACCGGTACTAAATGCTCTGCAAAACTTTCAATTGCAAACTTGTGGGCTTTAGCAATGTCTTCAACTGCACGGCGGCGAATATTCTCACCCTCAGCCTTAGCACGCAAAAAGTTATCTTGTAGCTCGCCAATTTTTTGATGAAGCTCAGCAATTTCTTGTTCTGGAGTTTTAGCAACAGCCTCAGCAGCAGCCGCTTCATTTGCCTGCGGGTCTGTCGCTTGATTTTCTTGCTCAGGAGTTGGGTTTTGATTTTCTTGTGTCATAGACGCTATTTTACTTTTCTATAGAAATGGCTATTAAATTGCAATATGGGGTCAATTAATTCAATTTCAAGTCTTTGATTTTTCTGCCAACTCAGCTCTTTCATTGCGCTTCGCTAATTCAGCCTCGGACTCTACCCCTAAAGGCCAACCTTGCAAATGATCACGAGCGATATCCCTCAAGGCCTCAATCCATTTGGGGTTGCTGTTCAAACATGGGATGTAACGATAGTCTTTGCCACCATGTTCTAAGAAGATTTCGCGAGCCTCCATAGCGATTTCTTCAAGTGTTTCCAGGCAATCGGCTGGAAATCCAGGGCAAAAAATATCAATCCGCTGACAACCCTCTTTGGCTAACTTTTCTATAGTTGGGGCCGTATAAGGCTTTAACCACTCGGCCTTACCAAAGCGCGATTGAAAGGTAACAATGTATTGACCTGGCACTAAACCCAAGGACTCGCCCAATAGGCGGCCTGTTTTTAAACACTCGCAATGATAGGGGTCACCTTTCATTAAATTGCGCTTTGGTAATCCATGGAAGGACATTACAAAGCAATCACCCTTGGCAAAATCTGGGAGGCCATCTTTATCCCAATGACTTAAAACTTGATCGCGCAGTGCGGCTATGTAGGCGGGATTGTCGTGATAGTGTTTTACCAAGCGCAATTCAGGTTGATCACGCCAAGTACTTAAAACACGAAAGACTTCATCAAAGCTAGATGCTGTAGTGGTAGCTGAATACTGTGGATACAAAGGTAATACCAATAAACGCTCCATGCCTTGCGTCTTAAGGCCTTCAAGGGCGGCCTGGGTCGATGGCTCACCATAACGCATTGCCAAATCTACTAAGACAGTGTGGCCCTCATCTGCAAATTTATCGCCCAACTCTTTTGCTTGCAAGCGCGAGTAATGCATCAAAGGAGAGCCTAACTTTGGCAACCAAATAGAAGCATATTTTTTTGCAGATGCGCCACTACGAATCGGCAAAATAATACCGTTCAAAATGAACCACCAAATAACGCGTGGAATTTCGACCACGCGAGGATCAGATAGAAATTCTTTTAAATATGCGCGCACTGCTTTTGGAGTTGGCGCAGAGGGCGTTCCTAAGTTCAATAACAACACTGCAGTTTTTGAAGCGCGAAGGTGGGGGTTTTGATTCAAGATAGTTTGTCTCTTGTAAATAATGAGGTGTATGTTTTTTGCTTAGGAACTTAAGGCTCCGGAGAGCAGTTTAGAGGTGATATCGACAATCGGTATCACTCGGTCATATGCCATGCGTGTCGGTCCAATCACCCCAAGGGTTCCAACGACTTGCCCGTCAACACTATATGGAGCACTGATTACAGCCAAATCCTCATAAGGCAGTAAATCACTCTCACCACCAATAAAGATTTGAATGCCATCGGCATGACTCGAAACATCGAGCAACTGCATCAGCACTGACTTTTGCTCCAACATGTCAAACATCTTACGCAACTTATCGAGGTTAGAACTTAAATCCCCAACATTAAGTAAACGTCGCTCTCCCGATAGAACCATGTCACCACGACCCATATCATAATCAGCTACACCGGTATGCAAGGCTAGCGCCATCAAACCAGAAATATCTGCGCGCAGATTATCTAAATCAGATTTCAGGTGCATACGAACTTGATCAAAACTTTTTCCAGCAAATTGCGCATTAATAAAGTTACCCGCCTCGATGAGCTGGCTTGGTGTGTAATCTTGATTGGTTGGTAATATGCGATTTTGCACATCGCC
The DNA here is from genome assembly GCA_947448415.1 of Burkholderiaceae bacterium. GTDB lineage: Bacteria > Pseudomonadota > Gammaproteobacteria > Burkholderiales > Burkholderiaceae > Polynucleobacter. The sequence continues at coordinate 21,772 of CANFMT010000007.1, forward strand.
CTCTGGTGTCACCATGATTAGCAAAATCTTGCCTTCACCGAGACGCAAGAACTCGATATGCTTAAAAACCTGAGCGCGCTTAGGTGTCATCACCACCCCGGCAAAATGGGTCAAATTCGACAAAATCTGAGCAGCTGATGCGAGGACCCGTTGAGGAGAATCTGGCAAAAGACCTTTTTCAACCTCTCTAGCCGCCATTTCCTCTAGGGGGCGAACAGTCACCATGGTGTCGACAAACAGGCGATAGCCCCGTGGAGTAGGGATACGGCCCGCGGAAGTATGGGGACTTGTCACCAGGCCCATATCCTCCAAATCGGCCATAACATTACGAATGGTGGCAGCAGAAAGGTCTAAACCCGAGAATCTAGATAGCGTGCGGGAGCCAATAGGCTGCCCCTCCTCGATATAGCGCTCGATGAGAGTTTTCAGTAAGGCGCGGGAACGTTCATCCATGGTGGAAGGGATTTTATGCCTATGGTTTAATCGTTATATGTTAAGCCCATCCCCAAATTCCACCAAGAAGGCATTTAGCCGGGTTGCGCTTGTCGGCAAATTTCAGGCTGATGGCATCGAGGAACACCTCAAAGATCTGGCTAAATTGCTCTCAGACTTGGGCTGTAAGGCCTTTATTGAGTTTGACACGGCCACCCATCTAGCTCTTACTGGCTATCCAACCAAAACAGCAAAAGATTTTGCTGGAGATATTGATCTTGTTGTTGTTCTAGGCGGTGATGGCACCATGCTTGGTATTGCCAGGCAGTTAGCAGGCAGTAATGTTCCGCTGGTAGGAATTAATATGGGTAGGCTAGGTTATATGACGGATATTCCAATCCAATCCGTTCATACCACCTTACCTAAAATTATTGCCGGTGATTACGAAGCCGATACACGTACCTTATTAGATGCAGTGGTTCTTCGTAATGGCAAAGAAATTAACCGTGCTTTGGCTCTAAATGACGTTGTGGTGAATCGCTCCGGTATTTCAGGAATGGTTGAATTGGCGGTGCACGTGAATGGTTCGTTTATGTACAACCAACGCTCCGATGGCCTAATCGTCTCAACCCCTACCGGCTCAACTGCTTATGCCCTATCAGCCGGCGGCCCCATTCTGCATCCACATGTAGCAGGTATTTTATTGGCGCCAATTGCACCGCACTCGCTTTCTAACCGCCCGATTGTCTTACCCCAAGATAGCGTTACCGTCATTGAGGTTGTTGATGGTCGTGAAGTGATCGTCAATTTTGATATGCAATCCCAAACAAATCTGCAGAGCGGCGATAAGGTTGAAGTACGCCAATCTAACAAAACAATTGATCTGCTCCATCCAAGCAATCACAGTGACTACAAAACCTTGCGCGAAAAGCTGCATTGGAACGAGTATCCATCGACATTTTGATCTCGAGCTTTTTGCTACGCTAATACATGCTTCAAACTATCTCACTTCGTGACTTTGTCATTGTTGATCAGCTTGAGTTAGATTTTTCCTCAGGCTTTACAGTACTTACTGGTGAAACCGGTGCTGGTAAATCCATTCTTCTTGATGCCCTTGGTTTAGTGCTGGGCGAACGCGCGGATAGCAGTCAAATAAGAGAAGGCAGCACTCGCGCAGAAATTTCTGCTCTCTTTCAGATTGAGACTGAATTAGTGAAATCCTTTGGTATCTGGCTTGAGGAACAAGGATTTCCCCTAGAAGACGATGGTCAAAGTTTGCTGCTCAAAAGAACTATTGAAAGTAGTGGGCGCAGTAGAGCCTTTATCAATGGCAGCGTTGCCACTCTAGCGCAATTGCGTGAAGCGGGCGATCAGCTGGTGGATATTCATGGTCAACATGCTCATCAACTGCTTCTCAAAGGCGGCGCGCAACGAGAGCTCCTAGATCGCCATGCCGGATTGCTACCCTTAGCTAGCGAAGTAGCGCAGGCTTTTAAAACTCTCGCAGATTCTCGTCGTCGCTTACTCAATGCAGAAAATGCGGGACAAGACATTGAACGTGAGCGTGAACGACTGCAATGGCAATTAGATGAATTAAGCGAACTCTCACCCCAAGAGGGTGAGTGGGCCAGTATTCAAGGCGAGCACTCCTTATTGGCAAATGGGGCAAAAATTATTAGCGGCTGCCAGGAAGCAATAGAGATACTGAGCGATTCAGACAGCGCCATTGAATCCAGTCTCACAAAAGTTTGCAGCAATATTAGCGAGTTAGCGGAGCACGACCCCAACCTTGGTGAAATTAGTCAGGCCCTGGCATCCGCTCAAATCCAGCTAGATGAGGCAATTCATGGGCTTAATCGATATTTACAAAAGATTGATCTTGATCCAGTCAGACTGGCGCAAGTGGAAGAGCGCATGCAAGCGCTTCATGGAGCTGCGCGTAAATATCGCACTGATGCAGACTCCCTCCCAGCACTACTTGAAGATACAGTCGAACGCCTTGACGCTTTAACGGCATCTCAAAATATTGAAGCTTTACGCGAACAAGTGAAACAGGAAGAAGCAACCTACCAGAAAGTCGCCAAGCAACTTTCTCAAAAGCGCAGCAAAGTAGCCACTGAACTTGGGAATCTGATTACCGATGCAATGCAAGACTTGTCAATGGCAGGTGGGAAACTAGAAATCGCTCTGAGTCCATTAAATGAGGGTGGATCACATGGGTTGGAGCAAGTGGAATTCTTAGTGGCCGGTCATGCGGGGAGCACGCCGCGCTCTTTAGCAAAAGTAGCTTCTGGAGGTGAGCTTGCGCGTATTAGCCTTGCTATTAGCGTGATCACCAGTAAAGCATCATTTACTCCAACCTTGATATTCGACGAAGTCGATGCCGGAATTGGTGGAGCAGTAGCAGAAACAGTTGGCAAACTTTTGCATCAATTGGGTCAATCGCATCAAATTCTCTGTGTAACGCACCTTCCTCAAGTCGCGGCACAAGGAAACCATCATTTGAAGGTTAGCAAGTCTCAAAGTAACGAGAAAACTATCTCGCAAGTACAAGTCTTGGGGAGGACAGAGCGTGTTGAAGAAATTGCCAGAATGCTCGGCGGCGCCACAATCACTGACACTACCCGTCGCCATGCTCGAGAGCTCCTAGAGCAACACTAAAACCCCAAACACCATCATAGGTCTGAGGGTGCCTTAAAAATATCTAGCCAGAGTTTTTGAACGACATCTCTAGACTTTGCAAGATCAGGTTCACTCTCTATCTGAATTCGAGTTTTCTCAGCGCCATCTAAACGTAAACGATGTTGACGTGATCTTAAAGTCCGATAGGCATCCCCTACCGATTGCGCAAGTAAGGCATCAATTAAACCGACTTTGCCTGCAATATTCAGCAATGCAATATTACCGAGATTGCCTAGTAATTGTGGGTATTGATAGGCATATCCCAACACTAAAAATTGAACAATAAATTCAATATCCACCATCCCGCCAGAATCATGCTTCAGATCAAAATCATCTCCTGTGTTTGGATGTCCTGCATGTACCTTTCGGCGCATTTCTAAAATCTCAGCCCTGAGATGATCAATATTTCTTTGCTGAGACAAGACTTCAGAACGCACTATGTCGAAAAAGTCTCCAACCACTTGATTGCCAGCCGAGCATCGCGCCCTCGTCAGAGCCTGATGCTCCCAGACCCAAGCTGCGTTATCGCCCTCACGTAGCTGATACTTTTTAAAAGCCTGAGCATTTGTCACCAAAAATCCTGCAGAACCATTAGGTCGTAAACGGGTATCGATTTCAAATAAGCTTCCGGTAGAGGTAAAAGCTGTTAACCAGTTGATCATTCGCTTGGCTAAGAGTGCATAGACTTCCTGTGCAGCATAATCAGCTTCATCAGCCTCGTACAAAAAAACTAGATCCAAATCAGAGGCGTATCCCAACTCCTTACCGCCCAATTTTCCGTAAGAAATAATCGCAAAAGGAGGCATCAAATCACTTGAGAGTCCAAACTTGCGCGCTACATCCGGCCAAACTCTTTCAAAGGTAGTCTGCAAAATCAGATCAGCCAACGCGGATAGGTGATCACTAACTTTTTCTACTGGCAGCGGATTATCTACGCCGATTCCCAAGTCAGCTAGGAGCGTAATGAAGGTCTCTGTGTGATGGGTGACCCGCAAAATATCCATCGCCTGCTCTGAGCCGCCATCATCAACCATCACATCATCAAGGCGCATATTCAAATTAGCTGTTACTTCAAGCCAATAATGTTCGGGCTCTTCAATTAAGGCCTTTTCTGTGCGGGAATTAAGTAAGTGATCTAAGAGATGTGGATGTCGTGTAAGGTATTGAGCACCCCATTGAGACGCCTTGAGCAAGTCAAGCACATTGGCAAGCGCTTTAGGATACTCAGCCAAGATCGATAGATAAGCGCTCCGCCTTGCAATGGCCTCAAGCAAATCAAAGAACCGCAACAATGCCTGATCAGCGTGTTTGGCAGTAGAACCATCTCCCTGCAAACGCTCCGCTGCTTTACACATCAAGTTATCAAAAATTAAACGACTCTTTTCGGGCAATAGTTTTTGTTTGGGACTGTCTATCCATGCCTGCCAGCGAACGCAGGAGTTTGGAAAAAATTGCTGATCAGGAGTCCAGCCGAGAGCCAAGGGAGCAACTTCGAGACGCGAACCATCATCTAATAGAAATGCTTTTTCAAAGAGTTGCGCGACATTATTTTGATGGCGATCTAATTCACTGATAAACGCTTGAGAATCTACATCCTCCCCCATCATTGATTGAGTTAAGCGCACTTTTGCCTCTTCATCATTTGGCAAATAATGGGTTTGCTGATCGTCCCAGACCTGTATTCGATGCTCAAGACGTCGTAAAAAAATGTAAGCGGCCTGCAGGGATGCGACCTCATCCTCTGGAAGGATGCCGCGCAGCTTTAACAGCTCCAAAACCTCTAAAGTAGGTCTCACTCTGAAACGAGGATCAGTGCCGCCGCGCATTAACTGAAACATTTGAGCTAAGAATTCAATCTCTCGAATTCCGCCGCGCCCCAGCTTTATATCCCTCGCACGACCCTGACGTCCCAGTGAGCGCTTATCAGCCTCTCTTTGAATCTGGGCATGTAGATCGCGAATCGAAGCAATTACGCCATAATCCAAATGCTTACGATAAACAAAAGGGCGTATCAACTGTTCTAATTCTTTTTGGCAATGAGCAAATGCTGGGGAGCTAGGCAAAGGAGCAATCAATCGACCCTTAATCCAAGCGTATCGCTCCCACTCTCTTCCTTGCGCTAGCAGGTATTCTTCCAGCATATCAAGACTGCACACCAATGGGCCAGAATCTCCATTAGGACGCAAACGCATATCGACTCGGAAAACAAAACCATTCGCATCATGTTCTGCAAGCAAATGAATTAAGCGCTTACCCATGCGGGTGAACCACTCATGATTTGACAGGCTTTTAGGGCCGCCAGCGGTATCCCCCTCGTGCTCATATAAAAAAATCAAATCAATATCAGAAGAAAGATTGAGCTCAAGACCTCCCAACTTACCCATACCAACAACCATTAAAGGCATCTCTGATTGAGTAGCATTACTCCACGGAACCCCAAAACGGGTTTTAAGATCCTCCCTGACATAGGCAATAGCAGCAGACACCGCAAGTTCAGCAAAATGGCTAAGCGCATGAGTGACTTCATCCAAGGAAGCCAGGCCATTGATATCGCGCAAGGCAATCCACAGCATTAAACGTTGCCGCGCCAAACGCAGATTGGCCATCAATTGCGCCTCATCTTGGACCAGCTCCGGCGAGCCTAGACTGCAGACCTCTAAAAGCTCATCAATTCCCTGTAAATCCACTTTTTTTTGGGCTTGGGTGCAAAGCCACTCAATCCACTGCGGTTGGGCAGCGAGCCAACGTCGAGCGTACACAGAATTTCGCTCTAGGGCCTCAATTTGTCGTGAAAAATCATCCATTCCCCCATCTTAATCCGAGCCAGAAAAGCGATGTCAGAAGCTTGGCGACAAGCCTTAGGCTGAAGGATAATAGAGTCTATGCTGCAAAACATGATTCCGCCTCGCCTGAAGAGCGTGCTTGCAAAACGTCCTCAAGGTTTGGGCGGGGCTTGGCGCAAACGCGCCCTCATTCTTGCTGGTGTTGTCTTAGCGGTTTTTGTAATAGGTCACCTCGGAATACGTTTCGTTATTTGGCCGCAAGTCGAAAAATCCAAGGCCTCCATAGAAAAGCTCTTAAGCGCACGCATCGGAGCTGATGTAACCATGGACAGGCTAGAAGTTTCCTGGACGGGCATTCGACCCAATTTCGAAATCGATGGCTTACGCTTCAATACGCCCGATAAAAATTCTCCAGCCCTTCAAGTGCAAAAGATCAGCGGTCAATTGAGCTGGAATTCTTTTTATCATTTGACACCCTACTTCCATGAACTATATTTTGAAGGGGCGCAAATTTACACCCAACGAAACAAAAAGGGTGTTGTTAGCATTGCCGGCCTTCCCATTCATACAAATTCCAATGATTATGGTTTTGAGGATTGGCTCTTCTCCCAAAACACTATTGAAGTAAAAGACGTCAAACTGATTTGGGATGATCAACTCAATAAAAAACCAATCTCTAGCATTGAGATTCAAAATTTATCTTTAAACAACGGAATTCGTAGTCACATCGGCAAAGTTCAAACCACGACACCCTGGACTAATGGTCCGGTGTGGCTTGAGGCAAATTTTGTCCACCATCTTGGCGGTCAAGCGGGTAACTGGCGTGACTGGATTGGTACCCTTTATTGGGACCTCAAGGAATTAAATTTAGATCAGATTGCAAAAGAGTTTGCACTGCCATTAAATACTCTTGAAGGAAAACTAAGCTCAAAGGGTAAACTAAAAATTGACAATGGGAAGCCTGATGGAGGTGAAGCATTTATTGCCGCCGACAATTTGACTGTTCAACTATCAAAAGATGAGGACGCAATTGCCCTAGGAAGGCTAGAGACCAATCTGACTCAAGAAACAGACGACGGCCTCATTGCAGTTACCACTAAAAATTTTGCATGGCGCGATGTGGAGAGCCCAAAGACATCTTCACTTGAGAGCTTAAGTCCAATGACCTTCCGTTGGCGACCAACCAAAACCGGTGAAGAAATTAAAGAGTTTGGATTTTCATCGCCAAAAATTTTGGTAGAGGATGTGGCCTTATTTGCATTGAACTTACCACTCTCTAAAAAAGTACATCAGTGGATTAAAGCCTCAAAAGCAGAAGGTGAATTACAAAATTTAGATGTGAGCTGGTCTGAAAGTAAATCTCCTTTATCGGCACTGAATATTCCAGGGGGATGGTTTAAATCAAACAAACTAGACTTTTCAATCAGCGCGAAACTAATCGACCTCAGCTTTGTAGGCATTAATAAATCCATCCCCACTGTCTCTAACCTAACTGGATTTCTCACGGCAAATCAAAATCAAGGAAGTTTCTCAATCGACTCAAAGAACCTTGGTCTAGAAATCAATGATCTTTTGGTCGACCCTAAGATTGCACTCGATAAGGCTAGCGGCCAAATTACTTGGGCCAAACAAAAAGGCAACTGGGCCATAAGCACCAACAAACTTTTTTTAAGCAATCCAGAAATTACTACCACCCTCAGTCTCAATTACATTATTGGCGACCCGAAAAAGCCAGACTTTATGGAGTTGGATATGGATTTTCCAACGGCAAAACTAGCTAGCGCTTATCGCTATTTGCCAGTAAACATGGATAAAAATACCCAAACCTATTTAAGCAAGGCATTTGCAGCTGGATCCATTCAGAAGGGTTCCCTGCACATCAAAGGCGATCCCAATGGCATCCCTTTTCCAAAAGGCGTTGCTGGCGAGTACTCCCTCAATCTTCCAATTGCCTCGGCAACCTTTAGTCCAGTCCCCAGTCAAGCTACTAGTCAAGGTGTTTGGCCTGCATTCACCAATGTCAATGGCGTCATCAAAATGCAGCAATCCAACTTTTTAGTGGATATTGAGCAAGCTAATTACAAGCAAGTAGCTTTAAATAATTTTCACGCAGAAATTCCTAACGTTAGCGCCAAGCAACTTACCCTTACTGTAAATGGAGCCGCAAAAGGCGAGGCCTCGCAAATGCTGAACTACTTATTTGCTTCGCCAGTTGGCAAGAAACAACCTAAGCTAGAAAAAAACTTGCAGGTTTCCGGGCCAACAAATCTTGCGCTTGACTTAAAGATCCCTCTCTCCGGCAACGGCGATACAACAACTGATATACGCTTAGAGTTTCCTGGAAACAAAGCTCAGTGGTCTACCTTACCTCCATTTGAAGACCTAAAGGGCAAGATACGCATTACCGAAGTGAATCCAGAGTTTGAAGATATTACGGCAAGCTTTCTTGGGGGCTCAATCAAAATTACTAATACTCCAAGCACACAAGGCAACCAACTCTTTAGCATTACCGGAGATATTTCGGCAGACTTTATTAAAAGTTATTTTGCCAAAGACCTCAGCATGCAACACGTGCCGGTACTCCAGGCAATGACTGGTGTAGCTAAATACGAAGGCACAATGAAGTTCAGCAAAGGTGGCAGCGACACCAATCTGAAGATCGATTTACGTAATTGGGCAAGCGCTACTCCAGCCCCCCTTAAAAAAGCAATGGGAACACCGTTGCTCGGGCAGATTAACGTTCAAACTAGTGGCGCCACAAACTCAAATCGCTTATCTTGGGCGGGGAAACTGGGCGATCAATATTTTGTTCAAGGCGAACTCAATGCTAACGATGAATTACGTCATGCCGTTGGTATAGGGGCACCCGCAACCTTACCTCAGCAAGGCTTTCATCTCAATCTTGCCGGTAGCGAAATTAACCTAGATGCGTGGCAAGACTATTTTGAGAGTCAGAGCAAAAAAGGTGGGGACTCCAGTAGGCAAAGTCTTAATACCAGCGGATTTCAGGTGACTGGACAGTTCAAAAAACTTACTCTATTAAATCGTATTTGGCCTGACATCACTATTGCCACAATTGAAAAGAACAATACATGGCAAGTAAAAGCAAATTCACCTGCTATTTCTGGCAACCTGCAGTATCAAGAACCCAATGAAACCAATCAAAGCGGCTTCATCTCTGGACGTCTTTCTCGCCTCAAAATTCCTGATGTAGCTTCGACTCCAACAGAAGTCGAAAATACGAGCATCAAAAATAATCCGGGTAAAACTAAGCTAGAACCCCAATCCATCCCGGCGCTAGATGTTGTGATTGATGATTTTTCTTGGTCAAAAGCCCAGCTTGGTCAGGTGAAGATCAAAACAAAAACTACTAATAACCTACTCAAGATTGACTCACTGCAAATCATCAATCCGCAGGGAATTACAAATGCATCCGGGCAATGGAGCGGTGCTACTCAAAATAGTCCTGAACATGCTACGTTTATTACTAACTTAGAAATTAAAGATGCGGGTCAGATCATTGCTCACTGGAGTAATCAAAAAGCAGTAGAAGGTGGACAAGGGCAAATTGACGCGAATATTGAATGGGATGGCTCTCCTCTCACTCCAAAATACGAAACCCTTTCAGGTAAGGCTAATTTAAACATTACCAAGGGGCGCTTATTAGAGGTCAACACTAACGGAGCAAAACTATTGGATGTATTGAGCCTACAAAGTTTATTTAGATTTGCTACTTTTGACCTTAAAGGTAGTGTTGGCAGTATTGCGACCCAAGGCACCCCTTTTAACTCTATTGATAGTAACTTTGAGATTTCTGCTGGGATTGCTCAAACCAAACAATTTAATATGATCCTAGACCAAGCTCGCGTAGCCATGTCTGGGCAAATTAATATCCCTAAACAAACTCAAGACTTAAGAGTGACTATTTTCCCAACGATTGATGCTACAGCTGGATCATTGGCTGCTTTTGCAATCAATCCGATAGTTGGGCTTGGTGCATTAGTTGGTCAATTTCTCATTACCAATCAAATTAATCGCAACCTGCAATCAGATTATTTAGTGCAAGGCTCATGGGATGATCCGGAAGTCATTCCACTAGATCAAAAAGGCCAGCCTATTGATACAAAAACTCTAGACAGAATTCGCAGCAAAGATTTACTTAAAGAGCAAAATAGGCCCAGCTACAACAATAATCCGAACCCGAGCAATCCTGCCACCCCAAACGGCGCGGTCAATTTAACTAACTAGATATTTATGGATACAGCAGAATTAAAAGTAGCCTCGATTCAGATGGTGTCTACCTCTGATTTAAAAGAAAATCTAGCAACCGCCTGTCGTCTTATTGAGGTTGCTGCTGATAGTGGTGCAAAACTCATCGCCCTTCCAGAATACTTTTGCATCATGGGGCTCAAAGATACCGATAAAGTATTGGCCCGCGAAGAGCTTGGCTCTGGCCCCATTCAGGATCAACTCTCAGCAATAGCAAAAAAACATGGCATTTACTTAGCTGCAGGCACCATTCCATTGGTAGCAAAAGATGCTAATAAAGTTCTAAATACAACACTGGTATTTGATCCCAATGGATTCAATATTGGTCGCTACGACAAAATTCATTTGTTTGGTTTTCAAACTCAAACTGAGCGCTACCAAGAATCAGAAACTATTGAGGCTGGTGATAAACCAGGCATCTTAAAGATTTCTAATAATGGAAATGATTGGACATTTGGCTTAAGTATTTGCTATGACCTACGCTTCCCAGAACTCTACCGCTCACTAGGACAAGTTGATTGCCACATTATCCCAGCTGCCTTTACCTATACTACCGGCAAAGATCACTGGGAAATTCTGTTGCGCGCTCGGGCAATTGAGAACCAATGCTACGTTCTAGCCTCTGCTCAAGGCGGTATTCATCAAAACCAACGTCGCACTTGGGGTCACACCATGATGATTGACCCTTGGGGGGATGTGATAGAAGACTTGCCCGAAGGTGAAGGCTTTATTTCTGGGGTTTTAAGCAAAGAAAAACTAAACGAGGTACGCTCTAAGTTACCCGCTCTTGCACACCGTAAGCTTTAACGAAAGACCTCTTGAATCACATGAATGCACCAGAAGCACTATTTCCAAGTAAATGGACCAAAGCCAAGAAGCAAGCGGACTTAATTAAGTTAGCTAAATCAATCCTACTTGAACCAACAGGATTATCTGAGCAGGACCTTCATCACACCTTTGGCAATCTCTTTACTCATCGTCTTGATGATGCAGATTTGTACTTTCAGCATACTCGCAGTGAGAGCTGGAGTCTTGAGGAGGGAATTGTCAAATCGGGTAGTTTTAATATTGACCAGGGTGTTGGTGTACGTGCCATCTATGGTGATAAGACCGCCTTCGCCTATTCAGATGAAATTAATCTAGAGGCTTTAAATAAGGCAGCAAAGGCAACACGTGTAATAGGTCCCGCGGGTGGGAAGCAAGCCGTTGCAAGCAAACTATTTAATCCAGTCTCCAATCAGCTCTACTCAGACATTAACCCCCTGAATTCATTGGAACCCAAAGAAAAAATTGCATTATTAGAAAGTATTGAGCGACGTGCAAAAGCGCGTGACCCGCGCATTATTCAAGTCATGGCAAGTCTTGCTGGGGAGTTTGATGTCGTTTTAGTGGTGCGGGCAGATGGATTATTGGCTGCCGATATTCGACCGCTAGTGCGCGTTTCAGTGCATGTGATTGCCGAACAAAACGGACGACGAGAATCCGGATCCTCGGGTGGTGGAGCGCGTCACGACTATCTCTACTTCGATACTGATCTGATCAATCGATATGTGGATGAGGCAGTTGATGGAGCCCTAGTCAACCTAGAGTCTCGTCCCGCACCTGCTGGACCGATGACCGTTGTGATGGGCCCGGGTTGGCCTGGTGTTCTTTTACATGAAGCGGTTGGTCATGGCCTTGAGGGTGACTTTAATCGCAAAGGATCTTCAGCATTTGCTGGGTGTATCGGTCAACGCGTTGCAGCCAAAGGTGTCACAGTAGTTGATGATGGAACGCTCTCTGGACGTAGAGGCTCTTTAAATATTGATGACGAAGGAACTCCAACTCAGTGCACAACTTTGATTGAGGACGGGATTCTAAAAGGTTATATCCAAGATAGTCTCAATGCGCGCCTTATGAATATGCCTCTTACTGGCAATGGGCGCCGAGAAAGCTTTGCATCCCTCCCCATGCCACGCATGACTAATACCTATATGCTGGCAGGCAAAGATGATCCCCAAGAAATCGTAGCCAGTATCAAGCGTGGCTTATATGCCGTGAATTTTGGCGGCGGTCAGGTGGATATCACTAGCGGAAAATTTGTCTTTTCTGCCTCCGAGGCTTACTGGGTTGAGAACGGCAAAATCCAATACCCCGTCAAAGGCGCAACCATTATTGGCAGCGGTCCAGAATCGCTCAAACAGGTTTCCATGATTGGAAATGACCTCAAATTGGATGGCGGCGTAGGGGTTTGCGGCAAAGAAGGGCAAAGCGTTCCGGTTGGGGTTGGGCAGCCTACCCTCAGGATTGATAGTCTAACTGTGGGTGGTACCGCCTGATTTTGTCTAAATACGGCTTAAAATAGATGCATGAGCCAACAAAACACAAACCCCGCTACTTGGTATTCCGCTGTCGACAAGACTTCGGACACTGATGATCAACGCATTGACAACATTACCGCTCTGCCACCACCAGAGCATTTAATTCGCTTTTTTCCGATCTCAGGAAGCCCAACAGAAGCGCTGATCAGCAAAACGCGCAAGAAGATCCGCAACATTATTCATGGCAAAGATGATCGTTTACTCATCATCATCGGACCATGCTCCATTCATGATCCAAAAGCTGCACTGGAATATTGTCAGCGCCTCTTAGTCGAGCGCGAACGTCTTGCGGGTGAGCTCGAAATTGTGATGCGTGTTTATTTTGAAAAGCCACGCACTACCGTAGGATGGAAAGGATTGATAAACGACCCGTACTTAGATGAGAGCTATCGCATCGAAGAAGGTCTACGTATTGCTCGTCAAGTTCTCATAGAAATCAATCGACTGGGTATGCCAGCTGGTAGCGAATTCTTAGATGTTATTTCCCCGCAATACATTGCTGACCTCATTTCATGGGGAGCAATTGGTGCGCGCACCACCGAAAGCCAAGTTCATCGCGAACTAGCTTCCGGCTTGTCTGCGCCTATCGGATTTAAGAATGGTACTGATGGCAATATCAAAATCGCCACTGATGCTATTCAAGCAGCTGGACGTCCGCATCACTTTTTATCCGTTCACAAGAATGGGCAAGTATCTGTTGTAGAAACTAAGGGCAATAAAGATTGTCACGTTATCTTGCGCGGCGGCAAAGAGCCAAACTATGAAGCTAAATTTGTTCAGGCCGCCTGCTCTGAGCTAGAAGCAGCAAAGCTTCCAGGAAGCTTGATGGTTGACCTCTCGCATGCCAATTCAAGCAAAAAGCATGAGCGTCAAATTGTTGTAGCCGATGACGTAGCACAACAAATTGAAGCTGGATCCCATCAGATTTTTGGCGTAATGATTGAGAGCCATTTAAATGATGGCGCTCAAAAATTTACACCAGGAAAAGATGACCCAAGTAAATTAGAATACGGTCGCAGCATTACTGATGCCTGTATTGACTGGGATAGTTCTGTACAAGTATTAGAACGTCTTGCTACTGCAGTAAAGAAGCGCAGAAGCAAGAAAAAATAATGCAGCAGTCATTTTCAGCTAATGCAATTAAAAGAGACTATTTATTTGGTCTCTTTTTTTTCGTGCTTCCAAAGTACATCAGAGCCACCGGCTGCTCGATTTAAAACGCGTGCAAGCACAAAGAGCAAATCGGATAATCGATTTACATATTGACGAGGAGAGTCATATAAGGGCTCCTCCCAACCTAAGCGAACAATAGAGCGCTCTGCTCTTCGGCAAACAGTCCGACATACATGTGCTTGTGCTGCAGCACCTGTTCCACCTGGCAAGATGAACTCTGTCAAAGGCGGTAATTGCTGGTTATATTTTTCTAGCCAAATATCGAGCTGTGCTACATGTTCCGGATTGAGGAGCTTGTAATTAGGAATACAAAGCTCGCCACCTAAATCAAATAAGTCATGCTGCACCTGCAGAAAAAGCTCTCGCATTTCGGCCGTGATACTTTCCGGGATTTCTTCGGTCATTAAAACACCGATTTCTGAGTTCAATTCATCGACATCACCCATAGCGCAAATCCGCAGATGATCCTTCTCAACACGACTGCCGTCACCCAAGCCCGTCATCCCCGCATCACCGGTTCTTGTGGCAATTTTTGATAATCGATTTCCCATGAGCTTAATTATAGGTAAATGGCTAAAATGATTCTTATGAATATGGTGACCCCACCCCCCGATTTAGCCGCTATAAGCGCCCTTCAGTCAAAATTGGTATCGGCCTTACGCCCAATACTTCCGGAACATGCACTTCTGTGGGAGCCGGAAGACACTATTCCTTATGAATGCGATGGCTTAGCCGCCTACAGAAGGATGCCATTGGCAGTAGCTTTGCCTGAGACTGAAGAGCAGGTTGCTCAAATTTTGAAGGTTTGCTATGCAATGCAAATACCAGTGGTGCCTCGCGGATCAGGAACAGGGCTTTCTGGTGGTGCAATGCCACTCTCTCAAGGTTTAGTGCTGTCATTGGCCAAGCTTAAAAAAATTATGAGCATTGATCCATTTACCCGCACTGCGGTTGTTCAACCCGGCGTTCGCAATCTTGCCATCTCAGAAGCCGTTGCGCATCTTGGCTTGTACTACGCACCAGATCCTTCGTCTCAAATTGCTTGCTCGATTGGTGGTAACGTCAACGAAAACTCTGGTGGCGTGCATTGCCTTAAATATGGGCTCACATTACATAATGTTCTGCGCGTCCGTGCAATCCTAATGAATGGTGAAATCGTAGAATTTGGTGGCTTAGCGCCAGATTCTCCTGGATTAGATTTGCTTGCAATCATGATGGGTAGCGAAGGCATGCTAGCTGTGGTTACTGAAGTCACCGTTAAATTAGTTGCTAAGCCAAAATTGGCTCGCGTAATCATGGCAAGCTTTGACGATATTGAAAAAGGCGGCAATGCAGTTGCTGCCATCATTGCTGCCGGCATTATTCCTGCAGGTTTAGAAATGATGGATAAAGCTACCACTCGTGCCGTAGAAGAGTTTGTGCACGCCGGTTATGACTTAGATGCTGCAGCTATTTTGCTCTGCGAATCGGATGGCACTCCAGAAGAAGTAGCAGAAGAGATTGATCGCATGACTAAGGTTCTTGAACATGCTGGCGCCAGCGGTATTCAGATCTCCAAAAATGAAGCTGAGCGCTTAAAGTTTTGGAGTGGCCGCAAGAACGCTTTCCCTGCGGCTGGACGCCTAGCACCAGACTACTACTGCATGGATGGCACCATTCCCCGTCGACACATTGCTACGTTACTCAAGCGCATTCAGGGCATGGAAGAGAAGTATGGCCTTGGCTGCTTAAATGTCTTTCATGCAGGTGATGGCAATATGCATCCCCTTATTTTATTTAATGGCGCAGACCAAGAAGAATGGCATCGCGCTGAAGAATTCGGTACAGAAATTTTAGAAGCCTGCGTTGAACTTGGTGGCACCATCACCGGTGAGCATGGCGTAGGTATCGAAAAAATTAATTCGATGTGTGTGCAGTTTGGAGAAGGTGAGCGCGAATCTTTCTGGGGAGTGAAGAGCGCCTTTGATCCAGAAAAGTTGCTCAACCCAGATAAAGCCATCCCAACTTTGAGTCGCTGCGCAGAATATGGCCGCATGCGCATTAGTGGTGGCCAATTGCCCCACCCAGAATTGGAGCGCTTCTAATGAGTCACTCCGATTCACAAATCGATGTATTCCGAGACCAAATTCTCAATGCAGCGAACAATAAAACTCCGCTATCTATCGAAGGCGGCGGCACAAAGTCTTGGTACGGCAACCCCAATCAATTCACCAAGTTAGAGACGCGTGCGTACTCGGGGATACTGGAATATCAACCAGAAGAATTAGTCATTACCGCTTGCGCAGGGACTCCACTAAAAGAAATTGAAGCAGCGCTCAAGGAAAAAAATCAGGTCCTCGCTTTTGAGCCGCCACACTTTGGTGAAAATGCCACTTTTGGTGGTGCCATTGCTGCTGGCTTAGCGGGCCCCGGCCGCATCACCGTTGGAAATTTCCGTGACTTTGTATTGGGCGCTCGCATTTTAGATGGCAAAGGTCAGGATCTTTCTTTTGGCGGCAAGGTAATGAAAAACGTTGCAGGGTACGATGTCTCTCGCTTACTTCCTGGCTCCTTAGGAACACTTGCGCTGCTGTTAGAGGCATCAGTCAAGGTATTACCGAAACCCGCTGCCTGCGCTACCTTGCGTTGCCAAATCTCTCAAGATAACGCCTTAAAAGTACTGAATGAATGGGCTGGTCAGCCTCTACCACTCTCCGCAAGTTGCTGGCTTGGCTCAGCAAAAGGTGGAGATGGCGAACTTACTATCCGTCTTGCTGGCGCTGCTGCTGCAGTTAAGGCTGCTATTCCACTAATGAGTTCATTGGTCCTTGCCTCCGAGGTCAATGATGAAGTTGCAGAACAATTTTGGAATGACTTGCGTGAGCAAAAACTCTCCACACTTAGCAATCTTGGCGCAGATCAAACCCTATATCGCCTAGCTTTGCCTGCTGCCTGTGGGCCAATTACCATTCCCGACAGCGATGATCAAGTCACTCTAGAGTGGCATGGCCAACAACGCTGGATCAAAGCTCCTGGAGATGAAGCTACCTTTGCAAGCATTAAGGCGCTCGCCAATTCTCATGGCGGACATGCAACGCGTTTTAGGCAGGGAGCAAATATAAATCCCTCCTATCAGCGCTTTACTTTGCTTTCAGAACAAGCTCAATCCAAAGCCCTTGAGGTAGTGCAAGAGCGCTTGAGATCCTCTTTCGATCCTTTCGGCGTATTTGCCACTAAACGTCTTCCATAAGTTTTTATATGCAAACTCAACTCGCACCTCAATTTGCCAACACGCCGGAAGGTATCGAGGCGGCCCATATTCTGGGCAAATGTGTCCATTGCGGTTTTTGTACCGCTACCTGCCCCACCTATCAGCTTCTTGGTGATGAATTAGATGGCCCGCGTGGACGCATCTATCTCATTAAGCAAATGGCTGAAGGCCAAGCGCCAACCGAAAAGACTCGTCTTCACCTAGATCGCTGTCTAACCTGCCGCAATTGCGAGAGTACTTGCCCAAGTGGAGTTCAATACGGCAACTTGATAGATATCGGACGTAAATGGGCGGAAGAGAATACTCCAGAGCGTCCACTTGCCCAAAGACTCACTCGTTGGGTACTCAAAGAAGGTTTAACGAAGCCCGCCTTATTTAATTCAGCTATGACTTTGGGTCGCCTAATGCGCCCATTGATGCCAAGTGGCATTAAACGCAAAATTCCGCTGGCTATTAACAAAGCATTGGCTAGCTCCACCGATGCTTATGCAAGACCTACCGCTGCTCATCAGCGAAAAATGCTTTTGCTAGAAGGCTGCGTTCAGCCTGGCATGTTGCCCAATATTAATTCGGCAACAGCACGTGTACTCAATGCATTAAAGATTCAATTAATCAGCGCGCCCAATGCTACATGCTGCGGAGCGTTGCGCTATCACTTAAACGACCAGGCTGGCGGTTTAGACAACGCTAGGCAAAATATTGATGCATGGTGGCCTATGGTTGAGAATGGTGTAGAGGCAATTGTCATGACCGCATCTGGTTGCGGTGTGATGGTAAAAGACTATGGACACCTCTTTGCTAATGACCCTACTTATGCAACAAAGGCTAAAAAGATTTCAGAATTAACCAAAGATATTTCTGAGATTTTGCCTTCCTTACAAAATGAGCTGGTACAACTGATCGGCACAGATCCAAAGCCTGGCGTTGTATATCACCCACCCTGCACTTTGCAACATGGCCAACAAATTCGTGGCAAGGTAGAAGATCTACTCACCAATATTGGCATTGGGGTGCGCTTATGCGCCGACAGTCATCTTTGCTGCGGTTCTGCTGGAACTTATTCAGTTACTCAACCAGAATTATCCGAACAGCTCCGCAAGAATAAGCTAACTCACCTCAATGCGGCTTGCGAAGAATCAGGGGCAGAAGTGATTGTTTCAGGAAATATTGGTTGCATTACCCATCTACAGCAAGATGATGTCCCAGTAGTACATTGGATTGAAATCGTAGATCAATTAATCAATAACCCTTCTAAAGCCTCATGAATTCGATTGTCATCAACCTAATGAAAGTTAGGGAGCGGATTGAGCTTGCTGCTCTAGCAGCAAAGCGTGAACCCGAAGAAATTGAACTCTTGGCTGTTAGCAAAACCTTTCCTGCCTCAGCAGTGGAAGAGGCAATGCATGCGGGACAATCTGCCTTTGGTGAGAACTACGTCCAAGAGGCCGTTGAAAAAATTGAGAAGCTGGCTAAATTACGTCCTTGGTTAATTTGGCACTTCATTGGCCCACTACAAAGTAATAAAACCAGAGAAGTTGCGCAGCACTTTGACTGGGTTCATGGCGTTGATCGTCTCAAAATTGCTGAGCGCCTCTCCGCTCAACGTGGTGAATTTCCTGAACTAGCCCCTTTACAGGTCTGCGTGCAAATCAATGTGAGCGAAGAAGATAGCAAAAGTGGTGTTTCCCTGGCAGAGGTCGAAGAACTTTGCAGTGCAATCACTTCTTTACCAAATTTAGTGCTAAGAGGCTTGATGGCTATACCCGCCCCCAATCCAGACCCTCATCAACAGCGCCAGGCTTTTGCAAGCGTGCAAGATTGCTTTAGAAAGATACAAACTACCCATTCGACTGAGCTGGGATATCAATTTTTCGACACCCTTTCGATGGGTATGTCAGATGATTTAGAGGCTGCAATTGCCGAAGGAAGTACCATGGTTCGAATTGGTACAGCTATTTTTGGGAAGCGCGATAAGATTATCAAATGAGCACAATTAAAACTGTACAAAATATTAGTAATGCACACATTACTTTCATTGGTGGTGGCAACATGGGCCGCGCCCTGATTAGCGGCCTCATTGCTAATGGATTTGAACCCAATCAAATATCTGTAGTTGAAGCCAATGCAGTAACAGCCTTAAAGCTCCATGAGGATTTTGGAGTTCAAGGTATTGGTGCGTTAGAGCAAATTGCTTTTGACTTCTCCAAAAACAATGTAGTGGTCATGGCAATTAAGCCTCAAGACTTTAATATTGTTGCCAAAGGATTGGCCGCGAAACTCAAACATGCTAGTGCGCCCGGTCCTTTAATTCTGAGCATTGCTGCTGGCATTCGTTTAAAAGATATGAGTCGCTGGTTAGATCATGCACGCTGCGTACGCGCTATGCCAAACACCCCAGCTCTTATTGGCAAAGGGATCACAGGCTTATTTGCCGATGCCGCTGTTAATGAATCAGATCGTGCTTTGGCTGAAACGATTTGTAATGCGGTAGGCCAGGCCGTATGGGTGTCAGAAGAAAAACTTATGGACGCAGTAACCGCTGTTTCAGGTAGTGGACCAGCCTATGTCTTCGCCTTTTTGGAAGCCATGCAATCAGCAGGAGAAAAACTTGGGCTAGATACTCAAACTGCACGCAAACTAGCTTATGCAACTCTAGAGGGGGCTACTCAATTAGCTCATAACTCTGATGAGCACGCGGGCATACTACGTGAAAGAGTAACCTCTAAAGGTGGCACTACTGCAGCAGCACTAGATGTGATGAAGCAACAAGGTTGGCACGAGATTCTAGAACAAGCGATTGATGCAGCCAGCCAGCGCGGCAAAGCCATGGGCGATGAACTAGGTCAGAGCTAGTTAAAGCCTAAGCCCAAGATAATCCCTAAAAATAAAAATCCGCCTAGCCAGTTGTTATGACGGAATGCCTTAAAGCAATCTTTTCGATTGCGGGTAGAGACCAGCTTTAGATGATAGATTGCACAAGCAAAAGCTAAAACCCAACCCAAGAGGAAATAGTTACTTAAATCGGCCAACTGCGCTACCCATAGCTGGCTAATGAATAGTATTGCGTAGCTCAATGCAATTGCAAGAACATCGTACTGGCCAAACGTAATAGCTGATGTTCGTAAACCCAATCGCAAGTCATCATCGCGATCGACCATTGCATAGGCAGTGTCATAAGCAATTGCCCAAAAGATATTTCCAACAAATAAAATCCATGCCTCTAGAGGGATGAAATCCAAAATTGCGGCATATGCCATGGGAATTCCAAAACCAAAGGCAATCCCCAGGATGGCTTGAGGCATTGCAAAAAAGCGCTTGGTAAATGGATAAATGAAGGCAACTAATAGAGCAAGAACGGAGAGTTGCTTAGTAAATACATTTAATGGCTGGATAAGCATGAAAGCGATAAAGGCCAATACACCGGCTACAACAATAGCCTCTTTGCCAGAAATTTTTCCACTAGTGACAGGACGACCCTGCGTTCTTTTGACATGCCGATCAAAGTCACGATCCGCATAATCATTAATCGCGCAACCAGCACTGCGCATCAAAAATGTACCCACTACAAAAATTAGCAATATAGATATATCTGGTACCCCAGCACTAGCTAACCATAAAGCCCAGAGAGTAGGCCACAACAGCAATAGTGTACCGATAGGCTTATCCAGCCTAATTAAGTAACCGTAAGAGATGAAACGCTCTCGTAAATTCATAGCGTAATTATCAAGCCTTTAAAAATTCAGCACGTGCTCCAAGCCAGCGCTCTAAATGTCGCTCAACAATATCTGCATGCTCACTAAGCAAACGATCGGCTGCCCGTTGAGCCAATTCAATCAACCAAGCATCGCGCTGCAAATCAACAAAGCGCAACATGGCATCGCCCGACTGCTTGGCACCCAATAACTCACCAGGGCCACGTAGCGATAAATCACGCTCGGCAATCACAAATCCATCCGAGGTCTCTCGTAAGGTTTGTAAGCGCTCTTTAGCAGCCATCGAAAGCGGTTCGGCATACATCAAAATACAAACTGAATCTGCAGAGCCTCTACCTACACGTCCTCGCAGCTGATGAATCTGGGCATATCCAAAACGCTCTGCATGCTCTATGACCATCAATGCTGCATTTGGTACGTCCACCCCAACCTCAATCACCGTAGTGGCAACCAAGAGCTGAATCTCGTTTGCCTTGAAGGCAGCCATGACAGCCGCCTTTTCTTCAGCCTTTAACCTACCATGTACTAAGCCCACCTTGAAATCTGGTAGCGCTTGCGTCAACTGCTCAAAACTTTCTACCGCCGTTTGTAGCTGAAGCGCATCTGACTCCTCAATCAGCGGACATACCCAATATGCTTGCAAACCTTTAGATAGCCAACTTTGCAAGCCACTAATAACTTCGTCCCGACGACTAGCTTTAACCACTTTCGTGGAAATCGGTTTACGGCCAGGGGGTAATTCATCAATGACCGAAACATCCAAGTCGGCATAATAAGTCATCGCCAAAGTACGAGGAATTGGAGTAGCAGACATCATGAGCTGATGACAGTAAAACAATTCTGAGCCAACACGCTGCTGAATCTCTAAACGCTGCCTGACTCCAAAGCGATGTTGCTCATCAATCACCGCCAAACCTAACTTAGCAAAACTGACACTCTCCTGAATCAAAGCGTGTGTACCCACAATCAACTGAGCTTGTCCACTCTCAATGACTTCTTGGGCTAATCTTTTTTCCTTGGCTTTTAAACTACCAGATAACCAAGCAATTTGAACTCCCAAAGGCTCGAACCACTCTTTCATTTTTAGATAATGTTGTTCAGCCAAAATTTCGGTAGGCGCCATAATAGCCGCTTGGTAGCCATGGTCCATTACCCTTGCTGCAGCTAAGGCTGCTACCACAGTCTTACCACTCCCTACATCCCCCTGTAGCAAGCGATTCATCGGAAAAGATTTGGAGAGGTCCTTGCTAATTTCTGACCAGACGCGCTCTTGCGCACCAGTTAATTTAAAAGGAAGCACTTTGAATAAGCCCGCTTCAAAACCTTTCTTCTCTTTGCTAGCAGTGCTCACTCCTTTGTCCTTTGTAAAGCTTGGAGCATGTCGCTCGCGACGAATCGCATGAGCTCGCTTTAAAGATATTTGTTGCGCCAGTAACTCTTCAAATTGCACCCTACGCCATGCGGGATGCGTACGCTCCAATAATGACTGTGTATTGGCATCGGCTGGAGGTTGATGCAAATAGGTGATTGCCGCTTGTAAGTTGGGCCAATCGTTACTCAGCAATAACTCGGCCATCAGTTTTTTAGGCAAGAACTCCGCCAGACTATCTTGCAGACTTGGGTCCCGCAAAGCTTGCGTTACCGCTTTACGAATAATGGTTTGCGAAACACCGACACTCGCCGGATAGACTGGGGTTAAGCTAGTAGGTAATGTAGCATCTGGAGCAACAGCCCGAACAGTAGGGTGAACCATTTCTGGACCCTGAAAGCCCGCGCGCACCTCGCCACGTACTCGAATATTAACTCCTACTGCCATCTGCTTTTGCTGACTTGGATAGAAATTGAGAAAACGCAGATTTAGGGTTTCGGTTTCGTCCTCAATAGTGACGACCATCTGCCGTCTTGGGCGAAACAAGACCTGGTTACGAATGACTACCCCCTGGGTCTGAGCAGAATTAAATCTACCCTGGTGGATAGCTTCCTCAATAGTCAGTAGCTCGGTCTCATCCTCGTAACGGGATGGCAAATGCAAAGCAAGGGCCATAGGGCTGTCTAAACCCATCTTTTGGAGTGTGCTTGGCGCTTGTTTAGTAGTCATCGTTAAAATCTAATACCTGATGGTAATGCTATGCAACTTTCCGACTTCAATTACGAACTTCCGCCCAATCTAATCGCCCAGCATCCATTGGCGAATAGGACTGATAGCCGCCTCCTAGAGGTTAAGGCTGATGGGGCAAATTGCGTTCAATTGTTAGATCGACAGTTTAAGGACATTCTTGACCTTGTTAAACCCGGGGACTTATTAGTCTTCAATGACACTAAGGTCATCCCAGCACGCCTGCATGGCAAAAAAGAGACTGGGGGCAATGTTGAACTACTCATTGAGCGCATTAGCGGTGAAATGCAAGCATGGGTCCAAATTAGGGCCTCTAAAGTGCCTAAAACTGGCAGTATTGTTCATATAAACAATCGCTCAGGCGAAACCTTCCCGGTTGAGATGCTAGGTTATGACGAACGCTTTTATGAAGTCCGCTTTCCTGAGAATATTTTTTCTTTACTCGAACGCTTTGGTGAACTCCCTTTGCCCCCTTATATCGAGCATCAACCTGACGGTGAAGATGCGCAGCGTTACCAAACAGTGGTGGCGAAAAACCCTGGGGCAGTTGCGGCACCAACAGCAGGTTTGCATTTTGATGAAGCGATCTTGCAAAAACTAAAAGATTCGGGTGTAAATCACGCAACCGTAACATTACATGTTGGCGCCGGAACATTTACTCCAGTTCGCGAAGAAGATCTTTCAAAACACAAGATGCATTACGAGTGGTTTTCCATTCCCGATGAAACATTACAAGCTATAGAAGCTACCAAGAAAAATGGCGGCCGAGTGATTGCGGTAGGTACGACTAGCCTACGCGCCCTTGAGAGTAAAGCGGAGACCGGACTAAGCAGCGGCGAAACTAATCTGTTTATTACTCCAGGCTATCAATTTAAAATTGTGGATTGTCTATTAACTAACTTTCATCTGCCAAAATCTACCTTATTGATGTTAGTCAGTGCTTTTGCGGGAATCGATAACATTCGCTCAGCCTATCAACATGCCATTCATCAGGAATATCGTTTCTTTAGTTATGGAGACGCGATGTTTCTTTGCCGACTTGAGAATACAAAGTTATGACCAAACCCGTTCACTTCAATATCTTGGCACGCGACTCCCAAAGTCCTGCTCGCCTTGGTCAGCTCGACCTCCCACACGGCAGTGTTCAAACGCCTATCTTTATGCCAGTAGGAACTTATGGCACTGTGAAAGCAATGACGCCTCGAGATTTAAATGAGGCTAAGGCGCAAATAATTTTAGGCAACACCTTTCATCTTTGGCTACGTCCAGGATTGGATGTCATTAAAAAGCATGGTGGCTTGCATCGCTTTATGGGTTGGGATAAACCTATCCTCACTGACTCTGGTGGTTTTCAGGTATTTAGCTTAGGTGCTTTGCGTAAGATTTCTGAAGAAGGCGTGACTTTTGCATCACCCATTAATGGCGACAAATTATTTATGTCACCTGAAGTGTCGATGGAAATTCAAGCGGTGCTTAATAGCGATATCGCAATGCAGTTTGATGAATGCACTCCTTATGAAATTAAAGGGCAGGCAACTTCTGAAAAAACAGCGCGTGCTTCACTAGAAATGTCATTGCGTTGGGGCGATCGTTCTCTCAAGCGCTTTCGCGAGCTCAATACAGGCAATGGTCTGTTTGGTATCGTTCAGGGCGGCATGTTTGAAAACTTACGTGAATTTTCATTAGATGCTGTAAGTCAACAAGGTTTTGATGGCATTGCCATTGGTGGCTTATCAGTGGGTGAACCAAAGCCAGAATTTGAGCGGATTTTGAATTTCACGGCACCAAAATTGCCAGAACATATGCCCCATTACCTGATGGGAGTGGGTACCCCCGAAGATCTTATTTTGGGGGTCAGCTTAGGTATTGATATGTTTGATTGCGTAATGCCTACCCGTAATGCTCGTAATGGCTGGCTCTTTACTCGCTTTGGTGACCTTAAACTCCGCAATTCAGGCTACAAGGACGATGATCGCCCTGTCGACCCTACCTGTGCCTGCTACACCTGCCAAAACTTCACTAGATCCTACTTAAATCATCTCCAAAAGGCCAATGAGATCCTGGGGTCCCAGTTAAATACCATTCATAACCTGTCCTATTACCTACAGCTCATGACCGAGGTCCGCGAAGCCCTTGATAAAGACCGCTTTAGCGCTTATCGCGAGGAATTTCACAGTAATCGCCAGCGTGGGGTTGAGCCAGGACAGGACTAATAACCCTACAGGGGGCAAAACCCCCGCAAATCACCTCCAAAGCCCCACACAGTTTAGAATTGCGGGTTACGGCCTTGAGTTTAAAGGTCGAAAAATAATGCGGTTTTTAATTGGTATTTAACGGAGGTTTTGTATGTGGATTAGTAACGCTTTTGCCCAAGCTCCTGCAGCGGGCGCTGACTCAGGTGGCTTAATGAGCTTCCTTCCATTAATTTTGATGTTTGCAGTTTTGTACTTCATCATGATTCGCCCACAAATGAAGCGTCAAAAAGAAACTAAAGCAATGCTCGAGGCATTAGGCGTTGGTGATGAGGTAGTTACTGTTGGCGGCATTATGGGCAAAGTAACAGCGTTAAAAGACCAAGTGGTCACTGTGGAGATTTCTGCTGGTACTGAAGTGCAATTACAAAAAGGCGCTATCACTACAGTATTGCCAAAAGGCACATTGAAGTCTGCTTAATGCATTTGCTTAATACGTCTTACTAAAAGTATCTCAATATGAATCGTTATCCTCTCTGGAAATATCTAGTCATCGCCGTTGCCTTGCTGATCGGCGGACTGTATTCATTACCCAATTTCTATGGTGAGGCCCCAGCGGTTCAAGTCTCGTCTGCCAAACCAACCATCAAGGTTGATTTGGCAACGCAGTCTCGCGTTGAGAAAATTCTGACTGAAGCTAACATCGATAACACTGGTATTTTCTTTGAAGTCACTGGCAATGTTGGCTCCATTAAGATTCGCTTTAATAACACCGATATTCAACTACGAGCTCGTGACCTCTTGCAGCAAAAGTTGAATGTTGACCAGAATGAACCCAATTACACCGTTGCTTTAAATCTGCTATCCAATACGCCAGGATGGTTAAATGCAATGAACGCACTACCAATGCCATTAGGTCTTGACTTACGTGGTGGCGTATATTTTCTTCTACAAGTTGATATGAAGGGTGCCGTTCAGAAGAAGGTCACTTCTCTTGCTACCGATATCCGAAGTCAATTGCGCGATAAGAATATTCGTCATCAAGGTATTGATCGTGGTACTGACTTCATCTCAATCAATTTTGGCAGTACTGCTGATGCTGAAGCAGCGCGCACCTTACTGATGACAGCTCAGCCAGATTTGATTTGGCAAGTAAAGCCAACTGGCCTCTCTCCAAAAGTTGTTGGAGAATTTAAACCAACCGCATTAAAAGAAATTCAAGATAGCGCGGTTAAACAAAACATCATCACGCTCAATAAGCGCGTTAATGAATTGGCGGTAAAAGAACCCGTTATTCAACAACAAGGTGCTGAGCGTATTGTTGTGCAACTACCAGGCGTACAAGATACAGCACGTGCAAAAGACATCATCGGTCGTACAGCGACATTAGAGTCTCGCTTAGCCGACCCACTTGTTTCGACTATTAGCCTAGGTGAAACACCTCCCCCAGGCATGGACACCTTCCGCTTTGGTGAAAATCGCTTGGGTGTATTTAAAAAATCTGTAATCTTTAGTGGTGATCGCATTACCGATGCTAGTGCCGGCTTTGATCAAAACCAACGCCCAGCAGTCAACATTTCCCTGGATTCTGCCGGCGGTCGGGTCATGCAAGAAGTTACTCGCGAAAATATTGGTAAGCCAATGGGCATGATTCTGTTTGAAAAAAGTAAAGGCGAAGTGCTGACTATCGCCACTATTCAAAGTGAATTTGGTTCTAAGTTCCAAATTACCGGCCAGCCAACTACCGAGAGTGCAAACGATCTAGCCCTTCTCTTGCGCGCAGGATCTTTAGCTGCACCAATGGAAATTATTGAAGAACGTACTATCGGACCAAGCCTGGGTGCAGAAAATATTGAGAAAGGCTTCAAGTCTCTCTTAATTGGCTTTACTGCAATCGCCATTTTCATGATGGCTTACTACTTATTATTTGGCTTCTTTTCTGTAATTGCCCTTGCCGTTAACTTACTACTGCTCATCTCAGTACTATCCATGTTGCAGGCCACTCTTACCCTCCCAGGTATTGCTGCGATGGCCTTGGCTCTGGGTATGGCAATTGACTCAAACGTTTTGATCAATGAGCGTATTCGTGAAGAGTTACGTAATGGTGCCGCTCCACAAACCGCAATTGCCGTTGGCTTTGATAAAGCCTGGGCAACGATTTTGGACTCTAACGTAACTACTTTGATTGCTGGTCTGGCATTGCTAGCGTTTGGATCGGGCCCTATCAAAGGCTTCGCGGTAGTTCACTGCTTAGGCATTCTGACTTCAATGTTCTCCGCCGTCTTCTTCTCACGTGGTCTTGTTAACCTTTGGTATGGCAGACATAAGAAGATTCAAAAACTCGCTATTGGCCAAGTTTGGCGCCCACAGGAGAAATAAGCCATGGAATTTTTTCGGATCAAAAAAGATATTCCTTTCATGCGCCATGCATTGGTGCTTAATGGGATTTCTTTAATTACTTTTTTAGCGGCAGTTTTTTTCCTCTGGCACAACGGCCTGCACCTCTCCATTGAATTTACTGGTGGTACGGTGATGGAAGTGAGTTATTCCCAGACTGCGCCACTAGACTCTATTCGCGCCAAGGTTGAAAAGCTCGGCTATGCAGATACCCAGATTCAGAACTTTGGTAGCTCACGCGATGTGATGATTCGCTTGCCATTGCAAAAAGATGCAGAAGGCAAACTCATTTCCTCGGCCGATCAAAGCACTGCAGTAATGCAAGCACTGGATCCTGCAGTGACCGGTGTAAAGCTCCAGCGCGTAGAGTTTGTCGGCCCTCAGGTTGGACGCGAGTTAGCAATGGATGGATTAATGGCTTTGCTATTTGTGATCATCGGCATTGTGGTTTACCTCTCTTTCCGTTTTGAGTGGAAATTTGCGGTTGCAGGCATCATCGCGAACTTGCATGACATTGTGATCATTTTGGGGTTCTTCGCTTTCTTCCAGTGGGAATTCTCCCTTTCTGTATTGGCTGCAGTCCTCGCCGTTCTCGGTTACTCGGTAAATGAGTCCGTGGTGATCTTTGACCGTATTCGTGAGAATTTCCGCAAATATCGCAAGATGAATACCCGCGAAATTATTGACAACGCTATTACAAGCACGATTAGCCGCACCGTAATTACACACGGTAGTACCGAGATGATGGTTTTGGCAATGTTGATTTTTGGTGGTCCAACACTCTTTTACTTCGCCTTAGCTCTAACCATCGGTATTTTGTTTGGTATTTACTCTTCAGTTTTCGTTGCGGCAGCACTAGCTATGTGGCTTGGTGTTACTCGCGAAGACCTAGTCAAGGGCGATAAAAAACCAGATGACAATGCTCGTAATGAAGATCCAAATTATGGGGCACGAGTTTAACTAAAGATAGCTGAGGGTTTTTTAGTTAAGAGAAGTATTTTGCAGATCAAGGGCATCTAAGATTTTTTTAGTTGCTCCTTGATGCTCAACTGAATAAGCCTTAGCAGCAACACTCATCTTTGCCAATTCCGCAGTATGTAAAAGCAACTCTTTTAAGGCTTCCATCAGAGCGACTGGCTCTCCCAAAAGCAGATCGCCATGCACTCGCTTAGCGGCCCCAGCAGTAATCGCGTCTAAAGTGGCCTGCTGAAAGTTGTAAGTATGTTCGCCAAGCAAAACAGGGCATCCAGCAGCACAAGCCTCAATCAGATTTTGACCGCCAAAAGGTAACAAGCTTCCACCCATTAAGACCAAGTCAGATGCACTGTAATACAAAGGCATCTCACCCATCGAGTCGCCTAAGATCACCTCCAAGATGGCGCATTCATTTGGGATACCTAACCATTCGCTGCGACGGCGAAACTTTAAACTGGCAGCATTAATTTGATCTGCGACCTCTGTAAAGCGCTCTGGGTGACGTGGTACCAAACAGAGCAAAGGCGCTACCTCAAAAGCATTGCTCAGCAGTAAATCTTTCCAGGCCTTTAGAATGATTGCTTCTTCTCCGTCGCGCGTACTGGCAGCGCATACCATTAAGCGCTGGTTAGCATGTAAGTCTTGGTGCCATACCTTACCCTGCTTCACAAGAGCAGCATCTAGTGGTACATCAAACTTCAGATTGCCAGTAATAACAATATTTTTCACTCCCAAACTCTGATAGCGCTGGGCATCGAACTCAGTCTGCGCCAAAATCCCAGCAAAGGCTTGAAAGAGTGCGCGCCCAGCCTTACCAAATCGATTGACGCGACGGGCACTTCGCTCTGACAAACGGGCATTGACCAAAAATAGGGGTAAGCCAATCTCTTTGCAGCGAAAGACAATGGTTGGCCATGCTTCAGTTTCCATAAACAAACCAAGCTTTGGTTTAAAGGTCTTCAAGAAATGCTCTACAGCCCAGCAAATGTCGTATGGCAAATACACTTGTCTGATCTGGCCAGAAGCAATCGCCTGAGCAAACAACTGCTTTCCAGTACGACGTCCATTCAAGGTCATATGTGTAAGCAGGATGGATTCGCCTCTTGCCAAATAAGCATCAATTAAAGGTTGAGCTGCGCGAGTTTCGCCCACTGATACCGCATGAATCCAAATAGATCCCTGAGTAATCGGCTTGCTGTAAGCAAAGCCAAGGCGCTCTGGAATGTGATGCAAATACGAGAAGGCGTGGCGTGCCCTCCAAGCTAGGCGGATAAATGCCAATGGCAATAAAAGATGCCACAGCAATTGATAAACAGCAAACCAGATCCGGGGACGTGCTCCGTATTCTGAATTGGTAGTCAAGCTCACTTTTTGAGACGTTCGGTCAATTCGACCGCCTTACCTAAATAGGAAGATGGAGTCATCTCCAACAAACGTGTTTTAGCATCTTCAGGAATCTTCAGGCCGCGAATAAAGGTTTGTAAGTCCGCTTGATTGATGCCTTTGCCACGAGTCAATTCTTTTAATTGTTCGTAGGGATTTTCGATACCGTAACGACGCATTACGGTTTGCACTGGTTCTGCCAACACTTCCCAACATGCATCTAAGTCGGCAGCAATCGCTGCAAGATTTACCTCTAACTTACTAAGACCACGCAAAGCGCTGTCATAAGCCAATACGCTGTGACCAAATGCAGGACCTAGATTGCGCAATACAGTTGAATCAGTAAGGTCACGCTGCCAACGAGAGATCGGCAATTTTTCAGCAAGGTGGCGCAGTAATGCATTAGCCACACCCAAGTTACCCTCAGAGTTTTCAAAGTCAATGGGGTTTACTTTATGCGGCATAGTAGATGAACCAATCTCGCCTGCTTTAGTGCGTTGCTTAAAATATCCAACTGAGATATAGGCCCAAAAGTCACGATCCATATCCAAGAGAATCGTATTGGCACGAGCAATCGCATCAAAGAGCTGCGCCATACCATCATGTGGCTCTATCTGAATAGTGTAGGGGTTGAAGATAAGGCCTAAACGCTTTTCCACCACATTCTTAGAAAAATTCTCCCAATCAAAATCAGGATAAGCAGAGAGATGAGCATTGTAATTTCCAACTGCGCCATTCATCTTGCCGAGCAATGGAGCTGCAGCAATAGAGTCGATTGCACGCTCTAGACGCATGGCAATATTCGCAATTTCCTTACCTAAAGTACTTGGTGAGGCTGGTTGGCCATGGGTACGAGAGAGCAAAGGTACTTTGGCATGTTCGAGCGCTAAGTCAGTGAGGACAGAGAGCACTTTGCGTAGTTGTGGCAAGAGCACTTCATCCCGTGCGCCGCGCAACATCAAACCATGCGAAGTGTTGTTAATGTCTTCTGAGGTACAAGCAAAATGAATAAACTCACTTGCCTTCAACAAATCAGGGCGACCAGCCACTTTTTCTTTTAAGAAATACTCAACCGCCTTAACGTCATGATTCGTTACTGCTTCGATATCTTTAATACGCTGAGCATCGGCATCTGAGAAATTCTCAGGCAAGGACAGTAAGAAGGCTTCATCTGCAGCATTGATTTTCGGCACATCAGGAAGACCAGCGGCTGCCAAGGCCAAAAGCCAATGAATTTCCACAAATACACGCTGACGCATAAAAGCCGCCTCAGAGAGCCAGGGGCGTAAGGCATCTAGCTTTCCAGCATAACGGCCGTCTAAGGGGGAAAGAGCATTAAGGGTAGAAAGCGGCTGACTCACGAATATTGCCTTTGCGTTGAATATGTCAATAAAAGCTAATTTTAATGTGTTTGGAAGCTCTGCAAGAGCTAATTAGGGTCGCTATACTAGCCCCATGAAACTTATCGGATCCCTCACCAGCCCCTACGTACGTAAGGTACGCATTGTTTTCAACGAAAAAAAGGTAGATGTAGACCTCGAATTGGAGAATGTCTGGGCTGCAGACACTAAAATTAGCGCCTCCAACCCCCTTGGAAAGGTTCCCTGCCTCATTCCAGACGATGGGGAGGCAATTTATGACTCTAGGGTTATCGCCGAATATGCTGATGCCTTGAGCCCGGTCAGCAAACTTATCCCCACAAATAACCGTGAGCGCGCTTCAGTCAAAACCTGGGAAGCGCTAGCTGATGGAATTATGGATGCAGGTATTTTGTCTCGCTTAGAGCTCACATGGCGTCCGGCCAGCGAGCAAAGTAAAGCCTGGGTTGATCGCCAAATGGGCAAGATTAATATTGCGCTTCGCCAAATGTCTGAGCAACTTGGAGGTAATGCGTGGTGTCATGGCAATCAAATTACGCTAGCTGATATTGCTGTAGGTTGCGCAATTGGATATTTATTATTTCGCTTTCCTGAAGTGAAATGGCAAACTCAATATCCAAACTTAGATCGCTTGTATCAAAAATTATTGCAACGGCCTTCGTTTATTGAAACTGAACCGCCTGCTGCTTAACTAAGCTCCACCTAATTAAAAAAGCCAATCAAAACTGATTGGCTTTTTTGTATCCGCTATGTTGTGAGTCTTAGGTGGAAATAATTCCGCCGCCCAAACAAATATCTCCATCATAGAGAACGGCAGATTGCCCGGGAGTAACTGCCCACTGCGCATCTGGAAAACTTAATTCAAAATGTAATTCTTCATTGCCTACATTCAAAGTGCATGCAGAATCAGCCTGGCGATAGCGCGTTTTAGCTGAATATTTTCCGGGAGTTGGAGACGCTCCTGACACCCAACTTGCATCCATCGCAGTGAGCTTATTGGCCAATAGCCATGGGTGTTCATGGCCCTGTGCCACATATAAGGTATTACTAGCAATATCTTTACGGGCCACATACCAGGCATCACCATTGCCATCCTGACTACCACCCAAACCAATACCTTTACGCTGGCCCAAGGTAAAAAAAGCTAAACCCATATGCTCACCAACCGTCTTACCCTCTGGTGTTTTGATTGGGCCCGGAACACGCGGCAAGTAACGATTTAAAAATTCTCTAAAAGGGCGTTCGCCAATAAAACAGATTCCAGTAGAGTCTTTCTTTTTTGCATTGTGCAAACCAATCTGCTCAGCAATTTTTCTGACCTCAGTCTTTGGAATCTCTCCAAGTGGGAACATGACATTTGCTAATTGTTGTTGCGTTAAGCGATGCAAGAAATAGCTTTGATCTTTACTGGCATCCACTGCCTTTAATAATTGAACGGTTCCACCCTCATGGCGAACGCGAGCATAGTGGCCAGTAGCAATAGCATCCGCACCCAAACTCATAGCGTGATCTAAAAAGGCCTTGAACTTTATTTCGGCGTTACACAAGACATCGGGGTTTGGGGTTCGCCCTGCAGCATATTCACGCAAAAACTCAGCAAATACGCGCTCACGATATTCAGCAGCAAAATTGACCGCCTCAACATCAATTCCGATCATATCGGCCACTGAAACCACATCTAACCAATCCTGACGAACCGAACAGTACTCATCTTTATCGTCATCCTCCCAATTTTTCATAAAAAGGCCAATAACTTCAAAGCCTTGCTCCTTTAGCATCCACGCGGCAACCGACGAATCCACCCCTCCAGACATGCCAATAACGACTTTCTTGGGCCTGGAAGATGGGATTGAGGAAGAATTAGGTTGGATCATCAAAAAAATGCGAAAATGCTTACGGACAGATAAACCCCATTGTAGAAGCCTCAACCAGGCTTCGCATGATTTTAGGCAAAACCATAGCCGGCAGACCTGGGGGCCCAATAAGTAGGTAAAACCTACCCTATTTATCTATAAAATAGATTTCTTATAAATTTTGCTTTTGGAGACATGCCATGCGCATAGGAGTGCCACTGGAAACAAGGCCCGGGGAAACTCGAGTAGCCGCCACACCAGAAACGGTTAAAAAATTAATTGGTCAAGGCCATACCGTCGTTATTCAAAAAGACGCCGGCGTAAAAGCCAGTCAACCTGATTCTGTATACGAAGCTGTAGGCGCTAGCATTGGCAGCGCTGCAGATGCATACGGTGCAGAGATTGTTCTTAAAGTGCGCGCGCCTGAAGCAGCTGAACTCAAACAGATTAAATCCGGCGCAGTGCTTCTAGGCATGCTTGATCCATTTGATAACGATATGATTGCAGCCATGGCTGCGCAAGGTGTTACGGCATTCTCTTTAGAGGCTGCACCACGTACAACACGCGCACAAAGCATGGACGTTTTATCTTCCCAAGCAAACATTGCTGGCTATAAAGCAGTACTAGTTGCTGCAAATGAATATCAACGCTTCATGCCGATGCTGATGACTGCTGCAGGAACCGTTAAAGCTGCACGCATCCTGATCTTGGGTGCTGGTGTAGCTGGCCTGCAAGCGATTGCAACTGCAAAGCGTCTAGGCGCTGTGATTGAAGCATCTGATGTTCGTCCTGCAGCTAAAGAGCAAATTGAATCATTGGGTGCTAAATTTGTTGATGTTCCTTATGAAACTGATGAAGAGCGTGAAATTGCTCAAGGCGTTGGTGGCTATGCCCGTCCTATGCCTGAGGCCTGGATGAAGCGCCAAGCCGCGTTAGTTGCAGAGCGTGCCCAACAAGCTGACATTGTGATTACTACTGCATTGATTCCAGGACGTAAGCCTCCTGTGCTTTTACATAGCGATACTGTTGCCAATATGAAGCCAGGCTCAGTCGTGATCGACTTAGCTGCAGGCAAAGGTGATAACGGGTCAGGTAACTGTCCATTAACTCAAGCTGACAAAGTGATTGATGTAAACGGCGTGAAGATTGTTGGCTATACCAATTTAGCTAGTATGGTTGCAGCAGATGCTTCTGCTCTCTACTCACGCAACTTACTTGATTTCATGAAACTCATTGTGGATAAAGATGCTAAGTTGGTTATCCCAAGTGACGATGACATCGTTACTGCTTGCTTAATGTGTCGTGATGGCCAAGCCATCCGCAAAAACTAATAGTAAAAATACTAAGGAAACACTATGGATCTCGCTGCCTTTCAAAGCATCCTCACCGTTCAAAACATTACTGTGTTTGTATTGGCCATTTTTGTTGGCTATCACGTAGTTTGGAATGTAACCCCAGCATTACACACTCCCTTAATGGCGGTGACCAATGCCATCTCCGGCATCATCATCGTTGGAGCATTGCTTCAAACAGAAATAATCGGTGGTGATGAAATTACACTCACTAGCATTATTGGTGCGGTAGCCGTATTTCTCGCATCAATCAATATTTTTGGTGGCTTTATGGTCACCCGCCGCATGCTTGAAATGTTCAAGAAAAAAGCTTCTAAAGCTGATGCGGCTGGAACCAAATAAACCTAGAACAAGACCCATTTAGAGACCAAAACTATGTCAAACATAACCGCTATTTCTTATCTCATTTCATCGGTGTTGTTCATCCTCGCTTTGCGTGGCTTATCTTCACCAACTACTTCACGCCAAGGCAATACCTTCGGCATGATTGGCATGCTGCTGGCCGTCATCACCACCTTCTTTATCCCTGATTTCAAACCAGTTATCTCTTTGATTGGCATTGCAATTGTGGGTGGCGCGATTATTGGAACCATTGCTGCAAAACGTGTGCAGATGACCAAGATGCCTGAGTTAGTTGCCTTGATGCACTCCTTTGTTGGTTTGTCGGCTGTGTTAATTGCAATTGCTGCGGTATTTAATCCGGCTCATGACCATACTGGCGCGCAGAAGATTGAACTCTTTATTGGTGCGTTCATTGGCGCAATTACTTTTACTGCATCTGTCATTGCTTTTGGCAAGCTTTCAGGAAAAGTCAGCGGTAAGCCTGTGAGCTTTGCAGGACAACACTTACTTAACTTGATTCTGGCTGCTTCCATGATCGGTGCTGGTATTGCGTATTACATGGGTGATAGCCACGCAGCGTTCTTAGCAATGTGTGCCATTGCTTTGGTATTGGGTGTGACTTTAATCATTCCTATTGGCGGTGCTGATATGCCAGTGGTTGTATCAATGCTCAATAGCTACTCTGGCTGGGCTGCTGCCGGTATTGGCTTTACCCTGAACAATCCAGTATTGATCATTGCCGGTGCTTGCGTAGGCTCTTCTGGCGCCATTCTGTCTTACATTATGTGTAAAGCAATGAACCGCTCTATTCTGGCTGTACTGCTCGGCGGCTTTGGCGCAGAGGCTGCTGCAGGTGGTGGCGATGATGGTGGCCCTAAGAATTACAAAACTGGTTCGCCAGAAGATGCAGCCTTCTTGATGGAAAATGCTGACACAGTCATCATTGTCCCTGGTTATGGTTTAGCAGTTGCTCGCGCTCAACATGCTTTGAAAGAGTTAACTGAAAAACTTACTCATCATGGTGTAACGGTTAAGTATGCGATTCACCCAGTAGCCGGTCGTATGCCTGGTCATATGAACGTACTCTTGGCTGAAGCTGAAGTTCCATACGATCAAGTATTTGAGATGGAAGATATCAATAGTGACTTTGGACAGGCTGACGTTGTATTGGTTCTCGGTGCCAATGACGTTGTTAATCCTGCAGCAAGAACTCCAGGTAGCCCAATTTTTGGTATGCCTATCTTGGAGGCCTTTAAAGCTAAAACCATCATCGTTAATAAGCGCTCGATGGCAGCTGGCTATGCCGGCCTAGATAACGAACTCTTCTACATGGATAAAACCATGATGGTCTTCGGTGATGCGAAGAAAGTGGTTGAAGAGATGGTTAAAGCTGTTGAATAAGCCATAGCGTAATGTATTTAGTCTAAACCTAAGTGCAATAAGAATCAGATGGGGCGGTTAAAAGCGGGTTAGCAATAACTCACTTACTGCTCCATTTTTACATCTAAAAAACAGTACCAAAACGATTCTGTCCAATTCCTGTCCAACTGGAGAGGAAAAATGGCATCAATACGTAATCGCCAAGGTAAATGGCAAGCCCGAATCATTAGAAAAGGCTTTGCCCCAATTACAAAATCTTTTTTAGCCAAGCAAGATGCGGAACGCTGGGCAAGGCAAATTGAATCTGAGATTGATAAAGGCGCCTATACCAACATAGCACTAGCTGAAAGAACCCTGTTTAAAGACGTTATAGAGCGTTATGTGCAGGAAGTTACCCTCAAGACCCGAAGTATGCGTGAAGACACTTATCGCCTCAGGGCGCTTTCCAGACACCCCATAGCAAAACTGCGCATGACTGCTTTAACTCCCATCAAGGTAGCAGAGTATCGAGACGAAAGACTTCAAATTGTTTCCAATGGTGCAGTAATAAGGGAGCTAAGTTATTTTTCTAGCATCATCAATCATGCACGGCGGGAATGGGGCATCACCATGGTTAATCCGATACCTCTAGTTAAAAAACCAGCAAACCCGCAAGGCCGAAACCGACTGCTAAGCGAAGAAGAATTGAGTAGGCTCTATGAAGCACTAGCTCCGAAAATAAAAAGCTCAAATCATTGGATTTTGCCTCTAACAAAGTTTGCGTTAGAAAGCGCTATGAGACGAGGCGAAATACTGGGCTTACATTGGGAGCATATTGACTTAGTAAAACGTACTGCATTTATATCGTTAACCAAAAATGGTGAATCACGATTAGTGCCATTAAGTACTGCTGCTATCGAAATACTTGGAGGGCTACCAAGAAATCTAAATGGGCAAGTATTCCCAGTAAAAGGAACGACGCTATCTGCGGCTATAGAAAAAGCACGAACTAAAGCGGGGATAGAGGATTTTCATTTCCACGACCTAAGACACATGGCCATAACACGACTTGCAGAAAAGCTCCCGAACCTCATTGAACTATCAGCCGTATCTGGCCATAAGAGCCTTACAATGCTTAAGCGCTACTACCACCCGAACCCCGAACTTCTCGCACAAAAGCTTGGGTAATCAGCTAAGTGGATGGTGTGTATGTTTTCATAATATAAAAAAGTCTGGCAATCTCTTTTAATATGTGGTCGAATCGCATAGTGCGATAGAAATCGTACACATCATCAAAGGTATGGCTACCGACAATAAGTAAACAAGCCAGCATTGTCGTGCGCATAAGGCAAAACGACCGCTACAAAAAGATGAATCTCTAATCATGTTGGAGGTCTTGTCTCTGTTGTAGCTAGATCTCCAATTTTTTAAATTTTGGAGCTTCTAATGCAGAATCAAGAACTTGTAATACCACCAAATACCCAAAACATTCCATCGCTGTTAAAGGAAAGAAATAACTGGCTATGCTGGAAAAAGGCAGAGCCAAAGCCGAATGGTAGGTACGGAAAACGCCCCGCTAATATTAATGGTCGACTTATTAATGCACATGACACTGCCGAGCACGTAGATCTAGAGACCGCCTATCAAAGCTACATCTCCAATAAATCTCAACTTGCTGGGATTGCACTCGACCTTCCAGTCGAGCCTATTATTTATGGCTATAGCAATACTGGAGAACCTCTCTACCTGATTGGCGGAGACATTGATGAATGCGTGGTCATTAAAGACGGCAAACTAACCTTAAGCGCTCAAGCGATGAGTGATTTAAAGCAGCTCTATCAGCCATACTGGGAAATTTCACCCTCCGGAACAGGAATTAGGTGGTTTGGGTTGCATACGAGACCACTTAAAGGCGGCAATAAAAATGGGCGTGAAATGTATTCAAGCGGTCGATTCTTGACTGTCACCGGAAAAAGTAAAGGTGGGCAAATAACTACACTGCCATCTAGCATCGAAGTCTTGGAGCGAGAGTGGTTTGGATCAACCAAATCCGCAGACATTAATAGTGATCTACTCGCACACCTGTCATCTACCCCCTATCAATTACCCCAGCGGATTAATGATGGCGAGGGCCGCAACGCCGGCCTACTAAGTCATGCTGGACACTTAAGGGCAAAAGGTCTTAACCAGGAGGAAATTGAACTGGGCTGCATTGAATTTAACCAGCAAAAAATTAATCCGCCACTCCCACTTGAAAAGGTATTAGATCTTTCTAGACGCTATGCGGAAGAAAAAATCACTGCAAATAACCCCGAACCAATTGGCGTCGCATACAGCAGAAAAAAAGAGTTTGAACTTAATTTAGACTCAGGACTGATTAAGCTTGTGGCCACATCACCCAAGAGACCTTTTATTGCTGGCAATGACATCATCCCTCTGGGTTCGTATAGTGCATTGGGTGGGTTTGGTGGCATCGGAAAAACAAATACCATCATCTCTCTAGCGGCGCAGGCATCAATAGGAGGATCATTTGCTGGCAGATCATGTGAGGAAACGTGCGTATTAATGCTAGCGTGTGAAGATAGCGAAGCTGAAATTAATGCTAGATTTTGCGCTTCCATTGAAAGCCTTCCCAAAGAAAAACAAAATCAGGCAATCAGAAATATCAGAGTATTTAGTCTTGTTGGCCAAGATGTCCACATGGTCAAAATGGAAGGTAGAAATGCCGAACCCACAGGCAAATCCGCAGTGCTAATTAATGCAGTAAAGCAGCTCAAGCAGCAGACTGGTATTGATAGGTGCCTTGTCATTATTGATCATGCACGGATGATTGCTAGTGTTGATTGGAATGATTCAGCCCATGCAACCGTCTTTACAAGAGAAATGCAGCACATTGCATCAGAAACTAGCGCTGGTTTGGTTGTTTTGACCCATACCAATAAGGCAGCGCTGAACTCAAAACATGAATCTGGCCAAGGTGATGTGTCAGGATCTACTGCCATCGTTGATAACGCTCGTTGGGTTGCCCTTTTACATGTTATGGGAGAAGCAGACGCTAAATCACTTGGGATTGCACCAGAGGCAAAACAAAACTATGTATCACTCGATATTGTTAAGACCAACTATTGCGCAATGGGAAGAATTGGCTGGTTTTTAAAACGCACTGTCGAGCATCACTCGGTATCAGTACTTGAGTATGTTGAATTAGCTAAACCCACCCTCTCAAAGCCAGGAGATAACGCTCTTGAAAAACGACTCATTGAATACCTGAAAAGTCATCCTGGCTTAACGATGAATAAGCTCAAGGGATATGCTGGCACCCAAGGCGTATTTAAGGCTAGCGAAAAAGCAGTTACCTCTGCCATTCAAGAACTGATTGACAAAGACATGGTCAAACTAGAAATGCCTTCAGATGAGCAACGTAAAGAACTTGGTTTACCCAAAAATACTGCGGGGATTCTGATTGTGTCGGGGGGTATTTAAATGATGTCGTATAACACCCCCCAAGTAAAGCAAGCGCCAAGTACAACATGGCGGAAAACTCAAAAACCGGGCGCAGGCCCAAGCTGGTTATGCGTTTGCGCCGGGTTTTTAGTCCCGGGTAAATTGCGCACCTCAAAACCTGGCGCTGGGGCCAATAAATACAAGGGTTTGCGCCGGGTATTTTTCTCTTACGTCCTTACGGACGGTGCGTGCCTTTACCCACACGCCACCGATCCTTCGTTTAAGGGGACTTTCCATGCGATCTAACACTGCGCTGCCACCACTGATTAATCAGCCCCTATATTTGCAGATCCAAGGTCTTAAAGAACAGGTTGCTTTATCTGATCTAAAGAGGAGCTTAGTCAGCACCATGCCCACATACACGCTTGAAGAAAAGTTAGTGCTCTGGATTACCTCGCTCACGCCAGCGCAGCTACAAAGGCCATACACGACCATAGAAGTCATCAAACTAGCATCACTCACTGGCAAATACCGAAACCAGCCTGCATTGCAACAAGTGGCCCAAATCTTACGCAAACACGGATTTGAGCATAAACGTAGCTGGACTAATGCAAGCCGAAATCAAAGATATTGGAAATTTAAAGGATAAGAAATGTTGGGTACATCAAAAGATATACACATGAAAATCACTGCATATAGAGTTGTTGCAAAAATGGCTAGCATCACGATTCATAACCTACCTTTTAGCAATACGTACGATCACAATGAAGGCATCAAGAGCGGAAATTTATATTCTTACCAAATGGAACATTTACCAATTGAAGCCCAAATCATCCTGGCAGAACATCAACTAAATAAAGCGCGTGATTGTATTTTGTCGTGGAGGAAGAAGGATACTGAAAGCCGCATAAATACTCTTGTGGGGACTAATGATCGAGAGCGATATAGTATTTTCAAAAATGCGCCGGAATATCTGGGCACTCAAATGTATGCAGTATTGAAAGTTTTTGCTCAGATTGACCGAAGCACCGCCAAAGAGTGGCTTAGGTTAAACCGCAATTACAAGCTAGATATTAGCCAAATTGAGAGAAACTACCCAAATAAAACAGGGTGCTATAAAAAAAGAATGGCGGCTCTAAC
The DNA here is from genome assembly GCA_947448415.1 of Burkholderiaceae bacterium. Classification (GTDB taxonomy): domain Bacteria; phylum Pseudomonadota; class Gammaproteobacteria; order Burkholderiales; family Burkholderiaceae; genus Polynucleobacter. The sequence continues at coordinate 62,366 of CANFMT010000007.1, forward strand.
CCCAGTGCTGGTGCAATATCTTGATTTGGCTGATCAATACATCGCTAACTTGTTGCTGCATTACAAATCATAAAACACCCAAGAACTAAGAAGCGCTAGATTAGGTAGACGCAAATATAAGCCTTATTTACTAAGGAATTTATCCAACCATCCTTGCTTTGGGGCTTCCTTGCAAACATACTCCAATACGCTTTCTTCGGCTGTTTCCCTGGTGATATATTTCCAGTCTGCTTGATCTAAGATCGTTTGCGGACCATCTGTATTTAAACCCTTATAAGCAGTACCAGCCAATCTACGAGCCTGAGTGGTCTTACAGTTGTATTCCTTCAGCTGTTTTGCTGACATGTTTGCGCTCCTGACAACAAGTTTTATCCAAGCAGTCACAATATCGCCATTACGCTTCAGAGAGGTCTTATCTACATATATATCCGCCGAATCGTTGGAATTTACGCCTACCCACTTTGGATCAACAGCATTTTGACCAAAGGCTGCCCCTGCAAAAATCAAAAGATAAAAACAAATTAATAGTGATTTCATGGAAACAAATAGCAAAGATTATTAATTTGATAAGTGTATCTCTTATAAAAAAGAAGTTAAAGTTAAGCAACTGATCCGCGCGCTACCCTTAGAAAAAATTGCTTGTTTTACATAATATCCCTGCAAATATGTCATGCTGGTATTAGAAGTGATTTTTAACCCTTAACACTCTGCCTAAGGTATGAAAACTCAACCTAAAACCAAATTCAACCCAAGTAATGACGGGCTTACCCTTAACGAAGTTGGGGCTGCCATGGGGGTCACCCGTGAGAGGGTTAGGCAGATCGAAGCCAAAGCCCTGATAAAGCTACGAAAGAAGCTGAATCATCAAAACATTCAACGCATTAGCCACATTCTCTGACCTTATTGGAATCAAATTAATGAACAACCACGCCAATCAAGTTAAGGAATTCTCATGGGATGCTTTTGATGAGTTTTTCTCCATTCAAAACATCATGGAAAGTCAGGGGCAATACCAAGAACTAGCTCTAGATGCGCTTAAGCAGATTCCGAGCAAAGAAGATAAGGCTAGGCTAATCACCTTGTTGGATTTACGCCTCATAACCCTGCTTGAGCTCTTACAAGGCCATGGTGACTCATATAAAGATAAATCAGGCGCCTTAATTTTTGATGACACTATCGCTGCCAGATTGCAAATTAACAATGACCTCTGCTCATCACTTGGGCTTCCTCGAAATAGGCGAGATCGTTTAAGTCGATTTCTTGAACAGTACGAATCCCTCTAAGTGATTGCCAGCTTATAACTATTTTAAGGAGTCCACATGGGCGGCATAGACAAACAAAAACCCGTAAATCACCAATTTCTCAACTGTGAACTTGAATTTGAATGTCCAATGAATTGGTTTGATCTGACGCCCACCCATGATGCTAAGGTTAAATATTGTGAAGCATGCAACAAAGATGTTCACCTTTGCGTTACGCAGGAAGATTTGGATGCCCATGCCGAACAAAGGCACTGTATTGCATATTTCAAAGACCCAGACTTAAGCACACGTTTTAAGTTACAACGTGAAGTTTGCGAAACTCTAGTCCCGGGCAACAGAGTAAGAATGCTAACGGGATATCCAGCAGTAACCAAAAGAATTTCTGATATTTTTAGCAAGGATGACGAATGAAAGCCGTAATTATCATTTTGGCCATGGCTTAAAACAAGCTCTAATTCATATGAAGGCATCTAAGATGAAAAATTTATTCCTGCTAGCGGCTTTTGTCTCAAGCATATCTCTCGCCCAAACAACCTACTATTCCGATCAGTACGGAATGCCTCAGGGATCTGCAACACGGGCGGGCAATACTACTTACTATTCGAATCAATATGGAATGCCCCAGGGATCGGCTACCCAGTCAGGAAATACAACTTACTACAGCAATCAATACGGTATGCCACAAGGGTCAGCCACACAATCAGGAAATACTACCTACTACAACAATCAATACGGTATGCCTCAGGGATCTACTACAACCATAGGGCCCACCCCAATACAACCAATTAGACCCTATGGAAGATAAATGGATACCCTGGATAAATATAAATACGACTCAATAACGGCTCAATTGAGACTCGATCTCCCAAATTACACAGATGAAGAGCGCACCAAATATATTGATTTACTGGAAATTATGCTAGATAACCATATGATTTACGAGCTTGAAGTTAATGGCGGCAAGGAAAACTTTACTCGATTCATTGACGCATATGCTGACAGACTTTTGGAATGGAAATATAAATGAATTTAAGGGGTACACATGAATAGAAATAATGGCTATTTGATGGAAGATGGTCCAGAAGATGTGAATGAATACCCTCTTTCCATAAGATTTACCTATCAGAGAGCCATCTTAACCGCTATCGCTCAAGCAAAGATTACTGACGGAACGTATAGGCCACAAAAAATCATTTGCCAACTACCAACGAAAGTCAATGGGGATGGTTTGTTAAATGGCCGGTGAAATCAGAAGTCTAATTAATACTAAACCTTGAAAATCTATAAATATGAAAATTATTCTACTCATCGCATTGCTAATAACGATCTCTATGCCAGTACTGAGTCAAACTAAACCCCCTGCAAACCTAACGCCAAAAAAATTTAGTGACACAATTGCAAAAGGTCGCTGCGTTACATTTATGTCAGATGGCAATACAGCAAAAGATTTTGCAGAATTTGGAATCACCCCATCCAATATGTGCTCCTGCGTTCAAGAGGAAATGAATTATCTTGTTTCAGATCCTCTAGCCCTTAGACTTATGACGGCAATTGCGAAACAAAACTCTAATATCAAAATAACTGAAGAGGAGGAAAAAGTGGCTACAGAATGGAATGGACTATTCTCAAGCTCTTTTAAGGCATGCATGTATAAATTGCGTCGCAATAACTAAAATTACCTCATACTGCTTGACACATCAATTCGAGAGTCAATGCAAGGAAATAAAGATGAATTGATTGTTGAAGCGCTATTACTGACACAACTCATTAAGGTATTTTCATGCATCTGACTCCTTATGCCAATAAAATATTAAAACGTACTAGCAAAATACGATGAGCTATAGGTGGAGTGATGAGGTACATTTATTTCTATTTAGCAATTGGAGTCATTGTCACGGTAGTCTCTTACATATCCTACTATCGCAAAGAAAAAGATATTTCTGAGGTTGTTCACGATAAGCTACATGAGTTGCGTAATGATGACTCCTTCTCATTCCAAAGCGCCAATATTCTGGGACATCTTTTAGCCTTCGTTTTCAGTGCAGCTTTTTGGCCATTATTGGTTTTTAAGAAAATATTTAGGAAATGACGTGTGTATGCCCTATTTTTTACCGGGCGCTCTATACGAGATACTTAAACCTACCCCTGTAGCATGTGTTAATTGGTCCATGCCACCACCCCATCTAGCCCACCTGCCTAAGGCATATACGATGAATTCGCATTTTTAATTGAGAAATTTCCATACAGGTCTGATCTCGATTTAGCTTGTCCAAATTCTGTCCAAGTCACAGCATTAAATACGTTAATATCAAACCCTAAGGAATTAGAAGAATATTTTTAGACTGCTGTAAGTTGTTGATTCTTATTACACTCGCAAAATGTTGATGGTCTTCGGTGATGCGAAGAAAGTGGTTGAAGAGATGGTTAAAGCTGTTGAATAAGCAAAGTTAACTGCTGAATAAAAAGCCGCCTGCGGGCGGTTTTTTATTGCGCTAATATAGGCAGAAAGTATCTGCAGAATACTGAACAATTAACCTATTAGAGACAATATGCACATCAAATCCTTTTTTCTAGTCCTTAGTCTTGGTTTAGCCGGCATCACTGTCGCAAGTGCACAATCTAACTACCCAACTCGCACCATCCAAACCATCATGCCACTTCAAGCTGGTAGCGGTGTTGATATATTAATGCGGCCCATTGCCCAGAAAATGAGCGAGAGTCTGGGTCAAGCTATCACCATTGAAAATATTCCTGGGGGCGCTGGTTTAATTGGAACTGCGAAGGTTGCACAAAGTCCAGCAGATGGCTATGTTTTAGGGGCATTCAATGACAGCATTTTGACGATGCTGCCAAATCTCTACAAAAAAATCGACTACGATCCTGTACAAAGTTTCGCCCCAATCTCGGAAGTTGCGGCAATTACCTTTGTAATGGTTGCTAATCCATCTTTTCCCGGAAATACAGCAGCAGACTTAGTGCGCATTGCCAAAGAACAACCCGGCAAAATTGACTATGCATCTGGTGGAAATGGCTCACCTCAGCATATTGGCATGGAGATATTTAGGCAATACACTGGCGCACCATTAGTTCACATCCCCTATCGTGGAGCTGCAGCAGCCGTTACAGATGTAATGGCAGGGCAAGTACCAGTCATGATTAGCGCACTGTCTGTAGTGTTGCCACATATACGCGCTGGCAAGTTGAAGGTGCTTGGAGTGGCAAGTAAAACACGCTCTCCATTGTTACCAAATAGCCCAACAATTAATGAAAGCGTTAAGGGCTATGAATTTTCAACCTGGGGCGCATTACTGGCACCCAAGGGAACTCCCAATGCTGTCATCGATAAGTTAAACGATTCCTTAGCCTATGCCCTTAAGGACCAAAAACTGAGAGAGCAATTGATTCAACAGGGCTTCGAATTTGTACCGCTAGGTCCTGAACACTTGAAAGAAATGATTGCTCAAGGTTTGGTAAAGATGAAGAAGGTAATTAAAGATGGTGGTATTCAGCCTGATTAATAGGTTACGACGATCGAAGCAAATGGCTGCCTATTGGCAGCCATTTCTTTAACTTAAGCGTATTTAGTTTTTAGCTGGTGGTGTTTGCGGGACGCTTTGCGGAATAACTGTTGGTACACCTTGCTGAAGCACGGACGGTGAAGCCGTTGGCTGAGCTGGTGGCGACGGGCTTCCATCTGGCGACAATGAAATTACCTGAATCACCAAATCATTGTTGTTATAAATGACTCCGTAAGCTGTTAAGTTGCCATCTGCAATTGACTCCACAGGAGTAGTAATCACCTCTGCGACACCTAAAGTCATGAGATCTGCTACCCCTTCAGCAAATGCGCGCCCAGCTTTTGCTCCGCCACTATAACCCTGAGTAAATCGAAAAATTTCATACTTCTGACCATTTTTTACTTCACTAGATACTGGCTGCCCAAACTCCGCAATTAAAAAGCTTCTGGGTGTACCGACTGCGAAGAGTCCAACATTTTTTTCATTAGGCTGATGCGCCGCCATATATACAGAACATCCTCCCAGTAAAAGCATTAACAGGGCGACTAGGCTAAGTTTTCCAGATTTCATTCAATGCCTTATATATGGATATTTATTGAATTATTTTATTCGATAGTAGCAAACAAATAAAAAACGCCTGGTCTTGTGAACCAGGCGTTTTTACTTCTACAGCCAGATAGCTGAGGAAATTAACGGCTATTACATCATGCCGCCCATTCCACCCATACCGCCCATGCCGCCCATATCAGGCATACCGCCACCAGCGGACTCATCCTTTGGAGCCTCAGAGATTGCGCAATCTGTAGTCAACAATAATCCAGCAACAGAAGCAGCATTAACTAATGCAGTTTTAGTTACCTTAGTTGGATCAATCACACCTTGTGCAACGAGGTCACCATACTCACCAGTAGCTGCGTTGTAGCCGTTATTGCCTGTGCTTGCCTGTACCGCATTAACTACTACACCAGCATCTTCACCAGCGTTGCTAACGATAGTACGCAATGGCTCTTGCATAGCGCGCAATACGATACTGATACCAGCATCTTGATCGGCGTTATCGCCTTTCAAGCCCTTGATACCCTGCATTGCACGAATCAATGCAACGCCGCCGCCAGGAACAATACCTTCTTCAACTGCTGCACGAGTTGCATGCAATGCATCATCAACGCGGGCTTTCTTTTCCTTCATTTCAACTTCAGTAGCAGCGCCAACACGAATTACTGCAACACCGCCTGCCAACTTGGCAACGCGCTCTTGCAATTTTTCTTTATCGTAGTCGCTAGTAGCTTCTTCGATCTGAACACGAATGTTCTTCACACGAGCTTCAATCGCTTTTGCATCGCCAGCACCGTCAATGATGATGGTGTTTTCTTTGCCCACTTCGATACGCTTTGCTTGACCTAAATGCTCAAGGGTTGTTTTCTCGAGTGTGAGGCCGATTTCTTCAGCAATTACTGTACCGCCAGTCAAAATCGCAATGTCTTCCAACATGGCTTTACGACGATCACCGAAACCAGGAGCCTTAACAGCGCAGGTCTTGATAATGCCACGAATGTTGTTCACAACTAAAGTTGCCAAGGCTTCGCCTTCAACATCTTCTGCAATGATCAATAATGGACGACCAGATTTTGCTACTTGCTCAAGTACCGGAAGCAAATCACGGATGTTAGCGATCTTCTTATCAAACAAGAGAACGTATGGACTTTCCAATACGGCAACTTGCTTTTCTGGTTGATTGATGAAATATGGAGAGAGATAGCCGCGATCAAACTGCATACCTTCAACAACCTCAAGCTCGTCCTCCAAAGACTTACCATCTTCAACAGTAATAACACCTTCTTTGCCTACTTTTTCCATTGCTTCTGCAATGCGTTGACCAATGCTATGGTCGCTGTTTGCAGAAATAGAACCTACCTGAGCAATTTCTTTAGTAGTTGTGCAAGGCTTGCTGATTTTTGCGAGCTCTTCGATTGCAGCCGTAACTGCTTTATCGATACCACGCTTCAAGTCCATTGGGTTATGACCTGAAACAACATATTTCATACCTTCGCGAACGATAGATTGAGCCAAAACAGTAGCGGTAGTAGTACCGTCACCAGCGATATCAGCAGTTTTGGAAGCAACTTCCTTAACCATCTGTGCGCCCATGTTTTGGAGCTTATCTTTAAGTTCGATTTCTTTTGCAACGGATACACCGTCTTTAGTGATGGTAGGTCCACCGAATGAACGCTCAATCACCACATTGCGACCTTTTGGTCCCAAAGTAGTTTTAACTGCATTAGCAAGAATGTTTACACCCTCAACCATTTTGGTACGGGCGCTATCTCCAAATACAACGTCTTTTGCTGCCATGATTAAATTCCTCTCTTAGATACCGAAATTACTTCTGAACAACGGCCATGATGTCGTCTTCACGCATCACGATGAGTTCTTCGCTGTCAACTTTTACTGTCTGTCCTGCGTATTTGCCAAACAACACGCGATCGCCTACTTTGACGTCAGGCGCATTTAATTTGCCGCTGTCATCGCGCTTGCCTGGACCTACTGCCAAAACTTCGCCTTGATCAGGCTTTTCTGCAGCAGCATCTGGAATGATGATTCCGGAAGCAGTTTTTGATTCTTGATCTAAACGCTTGATGATTACGCGATCATGTAAGGGACGCAAATTCATCTCTTCTCCTATGTTAGTAAGTGTTAACTATTTAAATAAACTATATAAATCAATGCTTTAAAGTCTCATTACACGCAAAACAGAATGAATTTACTAATAAACCATCTGTTTAGCACTCGCGTGTAGGGAGTGCTGATTATATAGGTCTGATTCCATGGATTTCAAGGGCGGATCACCATAAATTCTTTGAGGATTTAGCTGCTATCTATACTGGAGACAGCTGAGTAGGTCTTTTCCTACAAATAAATCAGCCTTAAGCCCTTACTCCTCGAATCCGTCCTGCCTAGACTGGACAGTCACCGATTGGAGAATGCTGATGAGCCCGAAATCCCGGCTGTACACGCTTGTAAAGGCATGGAAGAACAAACCCTTCCAGGAAGTACGAGACGCCTGTGGCGCACCTTGGCTAGGCATTAGCAGCCAAGCTCTTGAAGAACATCAATCCTGGTCCAAGCGACAAGTGATTAGCCATGAACCCATTTTTAATTGCAGGGGGACAAAACTGACCAGCTCTTTATTTAGACCATTACTCGCTGCCACTGATATGCAGTTTCTGCGCCTATTTATGGAGGGCTTAGATGCGATTTCCTACTGGCATCGTAGTGGACGCTTTATACCTGGAATTTTGCCCGTGCCCACCCACATCATTGCCTCAAGTGAATATGTTGATGCTATGAGTGACCTGATTTTGAATTCGCGGTTACCAGTAGGCTTGGTTGCCATTGGACTTCCATCTATTCCAGATAGCAGCTTAGTGAATTCACATAAAGAAGGTTTGCAGCGTATGCGACGCCTTGGGGCATTAATTCATTTTCTCAATTTCTCAGGTAGCGTAGACCAAATGCAATGGATTGAAGAAATGCAAATGGAGGGTATTCATATTGACATGAGCCAACTAAGAAAAGAAACCTTGCCTATTAATGCGTTATCTCAAATTAGGCGATCTACATATTCATCCACACAAATTTATGCCAGCAACATTGCGCTCGTAAAAGATATTGAAAATGCCGCAGAGTGGCAGATCGATCACTGCTACGGTGGCTTGATGATGCCACCGCTTAGCAGGCATCAGACTTTACAAATTAACGATAGCAGAATTGCTAAGGCTATTTTTTCGCTGCACCCTCATCAACACCCAAACCAAAACGGAGATAAGCAATGAGAAAACGCGTGATGTTGGTAGATGACCATCCGGCTATGCTGATGGCCCTTAAGAGTATGTTGCAAGATCAGTTGTTGTTTGAAATCGTAGGACAAGCTCAAAATGGCGAAGAATGCCTAAGATCCATGAAAGAAGTCAATCCAAACATGGTGATTCTGGATCTGGATATGCCTAAGACGGATGGGTTTGACGTTATACGACGTATTGGCTTAATGCATCCAGATGTTCGAATGCTGGTGCTATCAAGCATGGATGAAGCAGTCTATGGAGGTAGGGTTCGCTCTCTAGGTGGGCATGGATTTGTCAATAAAACAGCCGGGGCAGATGTCATCCTTGCGGCCTGTGTAGCGATTTCTCAAGGCTATAACTTCTTCACTCACGGAAAGAATGGTAATAGCTCGCTGAGTGATAACGATAAGCTCGCCCTAATATCTGATCGCGAATTACAAGTCATGAAATATCTTGGTAAGGGCAACACTAACCAGCAAATATCAGACATGCTTCACATCAGTAATAAGACGGTGGCTACGTACAAAACAAGGGTATTTGATAAGTTGGGAATTAATAATATTGCTGACCTAATCTTGTTCTGTCGTATGAATAAGATTATTGAAAGCTAAATTCAGTATGCATCGATTCATTAAAAATTCAACAGCCCTTGTTTTTTTCTTGGTAAATGGGCTTAGCCTTGCACAGCCATTAAGCGTCCAAGAGCAACAGTGGATCGATGCTCACCCTATTGTGCGATTTAGCATTCACGAAAAATATGCGTCCTACTTACAAAACACTAAGAGTGACACAGGCTCTGGCGTACTACATAGAGTTCTAGAAAAACTTAGCGGATTTACTCAACAACAATTTTTCCCGATATGGAGAAAGACCGATCAAGAGGGCCTTCAACAACTAGAGAAAGGTGATGTTGATTTCATCATCGATCCTCCACCGTTTGATGAGGAATACCTAAAGTTTGGGTCTTTATCTGAAGCAATCTTTTGGGGACAGGATGTCATTCTCACAAAAAACAATGCTCAAACCTCTATCAACCCTACTAATATCGTTTATTTTGATCGCGGCTTCGAAAGCCCGCCCTTTATCTCTAAGCAGCAGGTAAATGTTTCTAGTCACACCGAGAAATTAGCCTTTGATTTGCTCAAAAATGATGTTGAAGCTTTGATTTTGCCTATGCGCCTTGCACAGCAATTAATTAAAAAATTCAATGCATCGGAACTTCAAATAGATGGTTATTACAGTAGAGAGCCATTTGCCTATCGCTGGCTCATTTCCCATCAGGATGCTCCGCTCAACAATATCCTTGGACGCTTCTTAGAAAACTTAGATCCAATTGAATCACGTCATTTGTTTTCTGTTGACACTTATAGCCCTCAAACCAAAGCGCAATGGGGTGTATTTCCCTGGCTTATAGCGCTGACGCTATTAGTTATTACTTCTTTAATGCTTTGGCGCTGGAAAAAAACACAAGTCCTTCAGGAGCAAATTACGACAAACTTAATTTCTTCAAAAGAGATGGCGGAAAAAGCCAACGCAGCTAAATCTGCCTTTTTAGCAACCATGAGTCATGAAATTCGCACCCCCATGAATGCTATATTGGGCGTACAAGAGTTATTGCTCACTAGCCAAAAATTTCCTGCCAAGGATAAGCTACTTCTCAGGAGCGCCCATGCTTCAGCCGAATCCCTTCTTGGAATTTTGAATCAAGTACTAGACCTCTCAAAAATTGAAGCGGGCAAGTTGACGCTTAATCTAGAACCCTACTGCCTCAATACTCTCATTGATGATATTGACTCAACCTTTGCAACAGTAGCTAGTAAACAAAAACTCATACTGCACACCAGTAAAGATTCTCGTATTGCCCCGGTTCTCATGATTGACGCTCTTCGCTTACGTCAAATTTTGCAAAACCTACTAAGTAATGCCATTAAATTTACTGAATATGGTGAGATATATTTCTCTATCAGCGTATTAGCGGATGACCACGCTGGTCAACTTATTGAGTTTCGAGTGATCGATACGGGTATCGGCATGCGCAAAGAAGAAATAAAACTGGCACTTCAAGCCTTTGAGCAGGTACCAGGTAAAAATGATCAGCAAAATGGCACTGGACTAGGGCTCACCATTACCAATCACCTAGTGAACTCAATGAATAGCCAACTCTATTTTGAAAGCGATCCTGGATTTGGAACCAACATACATTTCAGCATCGCATTTCCTCGAACCAGTTTAGCTGCCTCTAGAGTGGGCGCAATGCAAGAAGTTGCACTAACTTCTAAAAAAATGATCTCAAAGCGTTCTTTATCTGAGAATCGTCCACTGCACGCATTAGTAGTAGAGGACCATCCAGCAAGCCGTCAAATAATATCGCTACAACTACAAGCTTTTGGTATAGAAGTAGATGTCTGTGAAAGTGCATTTATGGCTATTGAACTTCTTTCACAAAAACACTTTGATTTACTCATTACAGATCAGTCTGTACCAGGCATGCAGGGATCTGAACTAGCTAAAAAAATTCGTTGTCTAGGATTTTCAGAGCTAATCATTATTGGAGTAACGGCAGATATCTATGCTCTTGATTCTCGACACCACTTTATGACGGCCGGTATGAATGGGGTTCTTATAAAACCCCTCAGCTTAATCGGTCTAGAAAACGAACTTACCCGCTATTTTGAACTGACTGAAATCCGCAACAAAGATGAGTTAATAGATGCCCAGGACGAATATTCATTCGATGCATTCTCAAATCTATTGCGTGATAACCCCAATCAAGTTTTAGTCATATTGGAAGAGATTAAAAAAGTTCATGATGAATCAATAGAGATTCTAGAAAATGGGGCTATTAATTCAAATATATTCAATAGTCTGGTTCATAAAGTCAAAGGTGGTGCACAACTGCTTGGCGCTCAAAGCTTTATTAGCTGTTGCAATCGCCTTGAAGAGCCAGGTCCCCTACCCGAAAAAATAGAAGCTTTCCAGAAATTACTTGAAGAACAAAACCAAATCATTTTGCAATATCAGGCCAAGCATCAAGAAACTTAGATGATTTTGATTTCCGATCGGAGGGGTTTATTCTATGGAAAATGCGCCACTTTTTATCCTTCCGTCACTTCGCAATAGCAATCCTAACGATTGGTGCGGGTTTAATTGCTTTACCAGTAAAAGCTAACGATGTCAGTAAATCTATTCCTAAGGCTATTGCTAATACCCTAGAGCGCAATCAGATTCCAAAGGATTCAGTCAGCATTTCAGTTATTGAAATTGAACCTAGTCAAGATAGAAAATATAGCGCTAAGACTGTTTTAGAGTGGCGTGCGACAGAGGCGATGAATCCTGCCTCAACTATGAAGCTTCTCACCACTCTTTCTGGCTTGGATATTCTAGGGCCCAAGTATCGCTGGCATACCAATATTTATACCGATGGCTTAATTCGCCAAGGCACTCTCAAAGGCAATCTTTACTTACAGGGTACCGGTGACCCCAAGTTAATTCCTGAAGAGCTCGCTAAACTCATGAAAGACTTGCAGGATCTTGGCATTCAGAAGATCGATGGAAATTTATTCTTTGATCGAAGCGCCTACTCGCCGAGCGTAATGGAACACAACACTATTGATGGTGAGTCCTTAAGAGCCTATAACGTTCCACCCGACCCCTTGCTATATGCATTTAGAACACTCTCTTTTCAGCTAGGAAAATCACGCACAGCGGACTTTATTGATATTACCTATACCCCTTCTCTATCGGGATTAAAAATCGACAATCAAATGCAATTGGTTGATCGATCATGTGATAACTGGAAGAGCAACATCCAATTTAATCTTGATCCAGAGAGTGGAAATGGCACTAGCCAGTTGCTAACTGCAAAATTTTCTGGTGCTTTTCCAAATAATTGCAAAGGAGTCAATTACAACGTAGTTGCCTTGGATGCCAACACTTTTTTAACTCAAGGCTTCGCAGCAGCATGGGAACTAGCTGGCGGCACCTGGGTGCAGCCGCCCATTGGAAAAAGTGGCACGGTACCGCTTGCAGCGCGTCTTTTACTTCAATTTGAGGGTATCACTCTTGGCGATGATGTGCAAGACATCAATAAATACTCAAACAATGTCATGGCCCGCCAACTACTACTAACCCTGGCGTTAGAAAAGATGGGGAAACCTGCTACTACGGCTAATGGAGATTTAGTCATTCAAAGCTGGCTCAAACAAAATGGTCTTAATTTCCCTAGCCTAGTAATTGAAAATGGTTCAGGACTTTCGCGCAATGAGGCAATCTCGGCAAGCAATATGAATCAACTTCTTTTGACTGCACGCAATCTACCTGCTGGCGATATTTTCTACAATAGCCTTCCTATTGCTGGGACTGATGGCACTATGCGTAATCGCCTAATGACACAGCTGCGGAAATTTTTACACTTAAAGAAAAAACCTGAAGCAAGAATTAAGACGGGATCACTAGCTGATGTACGTGCTATCTCGGGTTATGTACTAAGCAAATCAGGCAAGATGTATGCAGTAACCTCTTTCATTAACCATCCCAATGCCTGGAGAGGTCTGGAAGCTCACGATCAACTATTAACGTGGCTACTTGAAGATGGGCCGGAACCAAAGCAAGCGCGCTGAAGACGATCTCTCACACCATCCCACTCTTCACCTGCTGGTGGCTCAGGGAATAGAATTAAATCCCAACCCTGTTGATCCAAATCACGCAAAGAGCGATATAAAAGAGTAGCGAATGTTGCGCTATCAGATGGCACTTCCACTTCCTCAAAGTGCACCGAGGGATGACCATCTTCACCTAAAGAAGACTCAGAGTCCCAAACAGCTACAGCTACACGAGATTTGATATCCGGGAATTCACTCAATGCATCCAATACACGACCGGGAGCATATAAGCGCAAAGGCGTAGTGGGTGCGTAATGAGCTCGCAAACTTCCAGAAACCTTTGGCAAGCTTTCGTCGTCACTTGCCATCTGATTTTCTCCGCGTTGAAAAACTTTGATACCAGTCTTAGCCATCACTTCACCAGGAGTAATGATGCCAGGACGCAGAAGGACAGCTTTATCGCCCGAAGATAAATCAATAATCGTGGATTCAATACCGACTTCGCAATCACCACCATCCAAAATCATGAGATCTAATGCACCCCCAAATTCATGACGAACATCAGCAGCACTAGTTGGCGAAACTTTACCAAAGCGATTTGCTGAGGGCGCAACTACACCGCCTTTGAATTTGCGAAGCAGTTCTTGCGCCATTGGATGTGCTGGTGCACGAATCGCCACAGTATCCTGGCCACCAGTCAATTCATTGAGAACGTTTTTATCTTTTTTAAATACCAGCGTTAATGGACCTGGCCAAAATGCATTAATTAAAGCCAAAGCATCTTCTGACAAATCTCTGACCCATGGGGCTAGGATAGGAACCCAGTCCACTTGTGCTTGATCAAATTTATCTGGAGCAGCCAAGTGCACTATTAAAGGATGGTTTGAAGGCCGTCCTTTGGTAGTAAATACTTTCTCAATGGCCTTAGAATTTTTAGCGTCAGCGCCCAATCCATAAACTGTCTCTGTTGGGAAGGCGACCAAACCACCTTCACGCAAGGTTTGTACCGCTTCATTAATTACAGCAGAAGATTGCAGTAGCTTACTATCCGATGAGTCCGTAGACATTTCTAGGGCTCGATCCCTAATTCAGATGCAACTGCTGCACAATTTTGACGCGCCTCATTGAGCGCCTCACCTAAGCAATTGATATGACCCATCTTTCTACCAATGCGAGGTTCTGATTTTCCGTAAAGGTGGAGTTTTGCATCTGGGTGAGCAAGAACTTTATTCCAAGCAGGCTCTTTGGCACAATCTTCATTTTCCTCAAACCAGAGATCACCCAAAATATTGAGCATCGAAACTGGCGCCAACTGACGAGTATCGCCAAGCGGTAGGCGGGCCATTGCTCTAACCTGCTGCTCAAATTGACTGCTTACACAAGCATCCATTGTGTAATGCCCTGAATTATGAGGACGTGGTGCAATTTCATTAGCTACGATATCGCCGTTCTTCAATATAAAAAATTCAATACACAAAACACCGACGTAATCAATCTTACGGATGAGCGCTTTAGCAGCATCAATAATCTTCTTCTCTTGCACAGGCTTAAGGGATGGCGCAGGGACAGTAGATGTATGCAAAATACCATCACGATGAACATTCTGAGCAACTGGATAGGCCACTACCGCATCATCGTAGCCACGCACTACCAGAGCAGATACTTCAAAATCTAGGTCCATACGCTTTTCTAATACACAAGGTATGCGACCAAAATCATTCCAAACTGTTTTCAAGTTTTCTGAGTCATACACGGTCGCCTGACCTTTACCGTCGTAGCCCATACGAGCAGTCTTCAGAATTCCAGGAAAAAGATCTGCTGGAACATGAGCAATATCAGCATCATGCTCAATCACAAAATGTGGAGCTGGTCCGATATTGGTTTCAGATTTCCAGGTAGCTAAAAATTTCTTTTCAGCAATACGATTTTGCGCCAAAGAAACGCAGCTACTTCGTGGCGCAACAAATATCCCCAATGATTCCAGCTCATCCAAAGCTTGCGCAGGCACATTCTCAAACTCCGTACTTACTGAGACGCAAAGAGATGCCATCTGCTTTAAAGCAGCAGAGTCAATGTAATCAGCCTGTATAAACTTTTCAGCAATAGAGCCAGCTGGACTTTCAGCACTAGGATCTAAAACACAAACCTTGTAGCCCATCGATTGAGCGGCTTGTGTAAACATACGACCCAATTGACCGCCACCTAATATTCCCAAATACGAACCCGGTAAGATGGGTTCCATGCGATCTGCCATTGCTTAATATCCCGGCAAATTCATCGAGCGCGCAGTCTCAGACTGTTTCACGCGAAACTCTTCAAGACGCTTTGCCAAATCTGCGTCATGCAAGGCTAATCCTGCAATCACATGCAAGGCTGCATTAGCAGCGCCTGCTTCACCAATAGCAAAGGTAGCAACAGGAATACCTTTAGGCATTTGCACAATTGAATACAACGAATCTTCGCCACGCAAATACTTGCTTGCTACCGGAACACCATAAACCGGAACAATGGTCTTAGATGCAAGCATGCCCGGCAAATGGGCGGCTCCGCCTGCGCCTGCAATGATTGCCTGCAGGCCATTGGCTTGCGCTTTTTCTGCGTACTGGAACATATCATCTGGCATGCGATGCGCTGAAAGTACTTTAGCCTCATGAGCAATTCCAAACTGCTCAAGCATTTGGGCGGCATGTTGCATAGTGTCCCAATCTGAATTGGAACCCATCACTATTCCGACTATCGGCTTTTTGCTCATTAACCCCTCCAAATGCCTTAAATATCAACCAACCATCTTCTAAAACTCTATTATCCCTGAGTTAAGCGAGTCAAGGCTTCACGGTACTTTTGAGCAGTCTTTTCAATAACGTCAACTGGTAATTGCGGTGCCGGAGCAGTCTTTGGCCATAGCTTGCCATCGACTTGAGCAGTTTCTAACCAGTCACGCACAAATTGCTTGTCATATGAAGGTGGGTTTGAACCCACGTAATACGTTTCAGCAGGCCAGAAACGAGAAGAATCTGCAGTCAGAATTTCATCCATCAACACTAGCTGACCAGCATCGTCTAGACCAAATTCAAACTTAGTATCAGCAATGATGATTCCTCGGGTAGCCGCGTATTCTGACGCTTCTTTATAAAGACGAATACTGACTTCGCGAATTTGATTTGCTAGCTTCTCGCCAATGAGTTCAATGACTTTTTCAAATGAGATATTTTCATCATGCTCGCCCACATCAGCTTTAGCAGCTGGTGTAAAAATAGGCTCAGGTAATTTTTGAGCATTTTCCAAACCCTCTGGCAAAGTAATACCGCATACCCTGCCAGTTTCTTTGTAATCTTTCCAACCGCTACCAGCTAAATAGCCACGCACTACCGCCTCAACTAAAATTGGCTTCAAACGCTTAGCTACTACTGCACGCCCTTGAACCTGAACAACCTCATCTGCAGCCACAACTGTTGCAGGATCAATGCCAGTTAAGTGATTTGGTATCACGCCACCCAATTTATCAAACCAAAAATTGGCCATCTGATTGAGCACAATGCCTTTTTCAGGAATGGGCTCGCCCATCACCACATCAAAAGCAGATAAACGATCTGTAGTGATCATTAATAGCTTGTCATCACCCAAAGCGTACACATCACGCACCTTACCTTTTGACAATAAAGGCAATGCCTTAATAGAAGTTGCATACAAAGCGGGCATAGTTAAATCACTTCACAATCTGAGTTAGTTTGCCGCTCTTATAAAGTTCAGCCATTTTTTCCAAAGGAATAGGTTTGATCTTTGAAGCCTGGCCAGCAGAGCCAAAGGCCTGAAAGCGTGCGATACAAACTTTTTTAGCAGCTTCGCGAGCAGGCTTCAAATAGTCACGCGGATCAAACTTACTTGGGTTCTCAATGAAATAGCGACGAATAGCACCAGTCATCGCCAAGCGAATATCAGTATCGATATTGATCTTACGAACACCATTCTTAATACCCTCTTGAATTTCTTCAACAGGCACACCATAAGTTTCTTTCATGTCGCCACCAAATTGACGAATCTCGGCAAGCAACTCTTGAGGAACACTTGAAGAACCATGCATTACTAAGTGTGTATTTGGAATACGAGCATGAATCTCTTTAATACGATCAATTGCAAGAATATCGCCAGTAGGCTTTTTGGTGAACTTATAAGCGCCATGACTAGTACCAATTGCAATAGCCAATGCGTCGCATTGAGTCGCCTTTACAAAATCAGCTGCCTGCTCTACGTCTGTTAGCAATTGCTCACGAGTCATCTTGCCATCGGCACCATGACCATCTTCTTTATCACCCTGCATTGTTTCTAGCGAACCTAATACGCCTAGCTCAGCTTCGACAGTAACCCCAATAGAGTGGGAAAACTTCACCACTTCTTTAGATACATCAACGTTATATTCATAACTAGCAACAGATTTTCCATCAGCCTCAAGAGAGCCATCCATCATGACACTAGTAAAACCGCTTTTAATTGCAGCCATACATACCGCAGGGCTTTGGCCGTGGTCCTGATGCATGACTACTGGTATATGTGGATAAGCCTCCACCGCCGCAGATATCAAATGACGCAAGAAAGCTTCACCCGCATACTTACGCGCTCCTGCAGATGCTTGCATGATCACCGGGGAATCGGCTTCATTAGCTGCCTCCATAATGGCAGTAACCTGCTCTAAATTATTGACGTTAAATGCTGGCAAGCCATAACCATTTTCTGCAGCATGATCCAAGAGTTGTCTTAAAGATACCAAAGCCATGATGTTCTCTTAATTAATAGTATGTTGAAAGTTATAAATAGTTTGTGAATTACTTCACATGAATAATTTTTAGATTATTGGTTCCGCCAGGCTCGCCCATTGGCTCGCCAGAAGTTAAAACAACCGTATCACCCTGTTTAACCGCGCCAGCTTTTTTCAAGCAAGCTTCCACCTCTTGTAAAGCGGTATCACGGTCCTTGGTATAGTCAAGGCCAATAGGTGTCACATTGCGATAGGTACTTAATGCACGCTGAGTTGCAATCTTAGAAGTCAAAGCAAAAATTGGCACATGAATATTGTGACGGCTCATCCAAATTGCAGTCGATCCAGAATCAGTCAGGGCCGCAATGGCGTTGGCATGCAAATGATGGGCAGTAAACAATGCACCCAGAGCAATTGTTTGGTCGATGCGCGCAAAAGTTTGGTCTAAGAAGTCTGTATCCAATTTAACAGGATCAGACTTTTCGGCCTCGATACAAATCTCCGCCATGGCTTTGATAGTTTGAACTGGATATAAACCAGCAGCAGATTCAGCAGATAGCATGACGGCATCTGTGCCATCAAGCACTGCATTGGCTACATCACTCACTTCAGCTCGAGTCGGCACTGGAGCATTAATCATAGACTCCATCATTTGTGTTGCGGTAATCGTAAATTTATCTGCTTCACGCGCCCACTTAATCATGCGTTTTTGTAAAGCAGGAACTGCTGCATTACCGACTTCAATCGCTAGGTCACCACGAGCAACCATAATGCCGTCGCTCTCAGCAATAATACTTTTTAAAGCTGCAGGCTCTATAGCTTCTGCACGTTCCACTTTTGCAATTGTGCGCACTTTACCAACGCCATGCTTTGCGCTAGCAGCATCTGCAAGCTTACGAGCATAGACCATATCTGCTCCGTCTTTCGGAAAGCTAATGGCCAAGAAGTCAACACCCATAGCGATAGCGGCATCTAAATCAGCAATATCTTTTTCAGTTAATGCAGGAGCTGTTAAGCCGCCGCCAGCACGATTGATGCCTTTATTATTGGAGAGTGGACCACCCTGCTCCACAATAGTGAAAATTTCTCCACCCTTAACACTCTCTACCGTGAGAACCACTAAGCCATCATTTAATAAGAGGCGATCTCCTGGCTTAACATCACCTGGTAATTCTTTGTAATCAAGCCCAACCTTTGTTTGATCACCCAACTCACAAGCAACATCAAGCGTAAATTTGTCACCCTCTTTGAGAAGAATTTTGCTGTCAGCAAATTTGCCCACACGAATTTTTGGGCCTTGCAAGTCGGCCATAATGCCGACCTCTTTACCGACCTCGGCAGAAATAGCTCTTACCAAATCATGGCGTGCCTTGTGATCCGCAACGGTTCCATGAGAAAAGTTCATACGCACTACATCCACACCTGCGCGAATCATCTCGCGTAATACTTCAGGTTTTTCTGATGCCGGGCCCAGAGTTGCAATAATTTTTGTTGCTCGAAGCATATTTAGTCTTTCGCCCGTTCGGCCAATACTGCAAATGCTGGCAAGGTTTTACCTTCAAGGAATTCCAAGAATGCGCCTCCACCAGTTGAGATGTAATCCACTTGGTTTTCAATGCCGTACTTAGCAATCGCAGCCAAGGTATCACCACCACCTGCAATAGAGAACGCTGGTGAATGCGCAATTGCTGCAGCTAACATTTTGGTACCACCACCAAATTGATCAATTTCGAATACGCCCAAGGGTCCATTCCAAACAATCGTACCAGCGTGAGCTAGCATGATCGAAAGTCGTGCAGCTGTCTTGGGGCCAATGTCTAAAATCATGTCATCTTCAGCCACCTGATCAGAAGGTACACGGTTTGCGCGTGCCAGCGGAGATAGCTCATTAGCAACGACAACGTCTTCTGGAATGGGAACATGTGCGCCACGCTTTTCCATGAGCTCCATAATTTCTCTAGCCTCATCGACTAGATCAGGCTCAGCAAGAGATTTTCCAATTGGCAAACCCTTGGCGAGCATGAAGGTATTGGCGATACCGCCGCCAACAATTAGCTCATCCACTTTTTCTGATAAAGCTTTCAAAATAGTGAGCTTAGAGGATACTTTAGATCCAGCAACAATCGCTACCAATGGGCGCTTAGGGCTTGCCAATGCACGACTCAATGCATCTAGCTCAGCAGCCATCAATGGACCAGCGCAGGCAACTGTCGCAAATTTTGCTACACCATTCGTTGTTGCTTCAGCACGGTGTGCAGTACCAAACGCATCGTTTACATAAACATCACACAAAGCAGCAATCTTTTTAGATAGCTCATCACCATTCTTTTTCTCACCCACATTGAGGCGGCAATTTTCTAGGAGAACCACTTCACCTGGATTAACTTCAAAACCACCATTTACCCAGTCACTAATTAATGGCACTTTGCGGTTGAGTAATGTAGCAATACGATCCGCAACTGGAGCTAAGCTATCTTCAGGCTTAAATTCACCTTCCGTTGGGCGCCCTAAATGTGAAGTCACCATCACAGCAGCGCCGGCATCTAAACACATTTGGACAGCAGGCATGGAGGCGCGAATGCGGGTGTCTTCGGTAATATTTCCCGCTTCGTCTTGAGGAACATTCAAGTCGGCGCGAATCAATACCCGTTTCCCCTTGAGTTGACCCGATTGGGCTAAATCGCTTAAACGCTTAACTTTGAATAATGATTCCGGCATGAGATTAGGGCAAATAAGGTGGTTTATGGGGAATGCTCCATTCTAAATGCTCTAGGGCAGCAAAACCAAAGGAATCAGATGATCCATCTACGCCGCCTGCTCTACAATAGGAACTTGGATGCTTTTTGGATGCAGGATGCCTAAAACCCTAGCCCAGCGCCCCGATTAACCAGATTTTTTAGATATAAAAAGGTAGAGAAAATGTCGATGTCCGACCGCGATGGCTTTATTTGGTCCGATGGGAAGCTAATTCCTTGGCGCGAGGCCAATGTTCATATCTTAACCCATAGCCTACACTACGGAATGGGCGTTTTTGAAGGTATTCGTGCCTATAAAACTCCCCAAGGCACAGCCATTTTCCGCCTTCCAGAGCACGTAAAGCGCCTCTTTAATGGCACCAAGATATTCCAAATGAATATGCCTTACAGCCAAGAAGAGATCACTAAAGCCATTATTGAGGTCGTTAATAGCAATAAACTTGAAGCTTGCTACATCCGCCCGATCATCTTTATTGGCTCCCAAAAACTAGGCATTTCACCTAAAGGCAATAGCATCCATACAGCCATTGCTGCCTGGGAATGGGGTGCCTACTTAGGCGAAGACGGACTAAATAAGGGTATTAGAGTAAAAACCTCTTCATTTACTCGTCACTTTGTAAACTCCTCATTGGTACGCGCTAAAGCTTCTGGCTACTACATCAACTCAATTTTGGCCAATCAAGAAGTTACTGCTAATGGATACGACGAGGCTTTATTGCTCGACACTGAAGGTTATGTATCTGAAGGTTCTGGTGAAAATCTCTTCATGGTTCGCAATGGCATCGTTTACACACCTGATCTTGCTTCATGCCTTGATGGCATCACACGTGACTCAGTCATGCAGATTGCAAAAGATCTAGGCTATGAGGTTCGTGAAAAACGCATAACTCGCGACGAAGTCTATTCTGCTGATGAAGCTTTCTTTACCGGCACTGCTGCTGAAGTAACCCCAATTCGCGAACTAGATGACCGCACAATTGGTGATGGTAAGCGTGGCCCTATTACCGAGAAAATTCAAAAGACTTATTTTGATGCTGTTTATGGCAGAGATGATAAGTACAAAGCGTGGCTTACTTACGTTAAGTAATTAGGAAAAATTAGAAATGACTCAAGCTCAAGTGATTATGGTGGACGGCAAAGACTTGCCATTACATTGCCCCACCAATAAAACTCCAGCCTGGAATTCGCATCCACGCGTTTTTCTAGATATCACGAAAACCGGGGAAGCTAAGTGCCCATATTGTGGCGCTGATTACAAGCTTATCCCAGGTACCGAACCACACGGTCACTAACCATATCAGCACCTCATTTTGAGGTGCTGAATCGGGATACATCTTATGCGCGGTATTCTGATAATTGCCCCTAACTGGATTGGGGACGCAGTAATGACCCAGCCTTTACTAGCAAATCTTAAAGCGCTTTATCCAGAATCTAAAATTGATATTCTTGCTAGCGACTGGGTTGCGCCGATTTATCGTGCCTGTTCAGAAGTGCATGAGGTCATTGAAGCAAAGTTTGAGCACAAAAAACTGCAATGGAGCATGCGCAAACAACTTGCAAAAAAGTTACGCGCAAAAAATTATTATGCATGCTTTGTACTACCAAATAGCTTTAAATCTGCTTTGATTCCCTGGCTGGCAAATATTCCATTTCGAATTGGTTATCGCGGTGAATTGAGATATGGGCTAATTAATATTGCTCTTAATAACCCAAGCAAAGTTCATCGTCCTCCGATGGTCGATCATTATCTTGCCCTGAGCCAACTGCTTAGCGATCACCAAGAATTAAACGGAGATCATGATCAGGTACCAAAACTCAATATTTCACCCAAAGCAAAGCAGTCCGTAGAGGCAAAATTAGGGTCCGTAACAATTGCCGCAGACTCTACCTATGTGATGTGTCCAGGCGCTGAATATGGCCCGACTAAACGCTGGCCTGCAGAGCACTTTGCAAATCTTGCAAAAACTCTCATTAAGAGCAATCTACAGAATCATGTCATTCTTTTAGGTGGTAAAGGTGATCACTCTCTAGCCCAAGAAATTGCCACCCTAGCAAACCTCCCCGATAAGGTTTTGAACTGGTGTGGCAATACTTCACTAGATGAAGCTATTGCCCTCATTGGAATTAGCAAAGCCGTGATTAGCAATGACTCTGGATTAATGCATATTGCAGCAGCTCTCAAAACCCCGCAGGTAGCCATCTTCGGATCAAGCGACCCAGCGCATACTCCTCCTTTATCAGATAAAGCTAAAGTACTATGGCTAGCTTTACCTTGTAGCCCGTGCCATAAGAGAGAGTGCCCATTAGGCCACTTGAAATGTCTAAAAGATATCTTTCCAGAGCAAGTTTTCGCTACACTCAATCACCTGCAATAGTCATCCAAGGAATGTAAGCCATGTCAAAACTTGCCAGACTTTTTCATAATGCTGATGATGTCGTAGATGCTTGGCGAGATGCTTTGCGCCATAGAGATGTTCAGGGTGCTTTAGATATATGGCTCGATGACGACTCAATTACTTGCGTTCTTCCAGAAGGTCATCGCTTAAGTGGGCATGCTGAAATACGTGAGGGCCTGGAAAGACTCCTCACCAAACAGCCATTATTTCTCGAGCCAATTGCCTGCATTAGTCACTCTGTATTGGGTGCTGCAGTCTATGACACTATAGAAGCAGTTCATCTCAGACCTGATCAGATAGAAGCTGAATTTTTTCTCAATATCACTCTCGTTCTATTGCAAGATAGTCAAGGTTGGAGAATTGCCCATCTGCATGCAAGTCGTTCAACAGAGGATACCTTTGACGCTCCTTCCACTCCACACGGCTTGCATTAAAAACCATGGATGAACAAGTACTACGGTCACTAGTTAAGTGGCCTAACGTACCCGATTGTTTTGGCTGGCTTGCCTTAGATCGCCGCGGCCAATGGCGTATGCGTGATGAGTTTGCACAAGTCAATCAATTGCCAGGGCAGGCGATTGAGCATGTAGCCTTAAAAGAATTTATTTCCAGAAATTACGCAAGCGACTCACAGGGGAGATACTTTTTTCAGAACGGTCCTCAAAGAGTTTTTATAACGCTGGATGCAACCCCCTGGGTTGCTCGCATCATTCCCGATGAAAATCAATTTCTTCTTATCACGCAGTGCCAGAGCCAGCTTCATCCAATCGCCGCATTAAGTGATGAGAACGGAAACATCTATATAGTTGGATCAATCGAGCATGTTGTCTATCAAGGCTCTGGAAATGATCAGTTCACTAAAGAATATAGCTTGAGTGTTGCTATACTCCACGATCATGATTTGGATCACTTTTCAGAATTAGCAAAGTTGCATGATGAAGCTTGTAGTTTTGGTGGATCTTGGAATTGGCGAGGCAAGCAATTGCCTTTAGACCCGATTCACCACAAAGAACTTGCTACTCGCTTTAATTTTGTAACTACGCCAAGTGCTAACACCTAAGTTAGCCAGGCACCTTCCTGCCCTGCTCTCGTAGTTCATCCTGATATTGCCTTTGCATTTCTCGCAAACGCGCCTCAATACTAGAACCCTGATAGTAGTCCGTCGCACCGGCAGAGCGAGCAATTTTTAATTGCTCAATTGCTGATGGCCAGGCTCCTTCAAGTGCGTATTTCTCACCAAGAGCGTAATGTCGCATCGGTACATTTTTTGCCTGATCATAGGATTGTGAAAGTAAACCCCACCATACCACTTCATTTGGTTGTGCTCTGGTCCGCGCTTTAAGCCAAACAATTGCATCATTAGTTTTGCCTAGCTTTAACTCTGCATTAACCATTGCAGCGCCAGCAGCATAGGATTGAGGATAGGCTCTTAAAGTTGCTTGTGCAATTTGCAAAGCTTCTTCATTCTTACCCTTGGCTAAGGCTAGCTCTGAAGCTGTGATGTCCAAAGATAAGCTCTGCTTCTGCGCGGGCGTACCTTGAATACTGGCTTTCTGTAACAGTGTTCGAGCTTGCTGCAAATTAAACTCAGCCTGATCAATTTTTCCCTGACGCTGATCTATGAGAGTAAGGCCATAAAAACCTTCTAATTGCTTACCTACTTGAGGTTGCTTGCTCAAGCTATCAAAAGTATTTCTGAGGTCATACATACCGCCTGAAGTTCCTGATTGCTCCATGCGTGCCCGCGCCTTAATAAAATAGAACTCGAGAGAGGTGGGCAGATTGCGTCGGGTAACCACTCTTGCACGATCCTGCATATCGGCAATACGATCCGTTGTTAATGGATGAGTACGCACATAGGCTGGAACTCCTTTATCCATAATTCCAGTGGCTTTTTGTAAGCGCTGAAAAAAACCTGGCGCGCCATTCACATCATAGCCACCGGCATCCAGTATCTGAAATCCAACACGATCAGCCTCTCGTTCTGCATCTCTTGAGTAAGAGAGTTGATTATTAACCGCAATTGCTTGACCGCCCTGCATAAGTCCTGAGGCCGCCTGAGGATTTCGGGACATGGCTAAAGCGCCCAAAACCATTCCAGCTAAAGCAATCATTGTGTTGGTAGCTTGCTGATCCATTTGGCGAGCCAAATGTCGTTGCAACACATGCCCGGTCTCATGACCCATAACTGAGGCAACTTCAGATTCAGAATCTGCGCTCACTAATAAACCTGTATGAAAGCCAATGAAACCACCAGGTAAAGCAAAGGCATTAATGCTGCTATCTTTCACTGCAAAAACTTCAAAGTTATAAGCCCCACTACCTTGCTCATTGGCACCACCAAGCTGTAATTTCTTAGCCGCTTGAAGCAGGCGACGTTCCATTTGATTTAGAAAATCATAAATTACTAAATCATTTGAGTAATCAGGATCAGGTCGAATCTGACGCATGATCATCTCACCATACTTGCGCTCATCAACTCTATTTAAAGCATCGCCCCCTGGATCACCCATGTCAGGCAACACAATATTGGGCTGACTTTGCGAGGCGCCTCGTGATGGCAAATTTGACGAACGTGCATCAGGCGATTGCATTGCACGGTCAATATTCTGGATTGCTGCAGAATTACCCTCAACAGACACATCGCCCACAGGTACTGCTGCATAAGCAGGAAATCCGGAAAATACCATTCCAAGCATCAGCTGGATAGCCAAAAAGCGCTGCAAAAAAGAGGTTTTATTAGTCGACTTAATGTCCCGCATCCCTATATGGTAAAACTAAACCTATGAATAAACTAACTCATTTCGACACCAGCGGACAAGCCCACATGGTTAATGTGGGAGATAAACCTAATACTCATCGTATTGCAATTGCAACAGGCACCATTTCAATGAAGCCGGAAACCTACAACATGGTTGAGGCTGGAACACATAAAAAGGGGGATGTTCTTGGCATTGCCAGAATCGCAGGAATTCAGGCATCTAAAAAAACCTCAGATCTTATTCCCCTATGTCACCCTCTAGCGCTTACTCATGTTAGCCTGGAATTTCAGCTCAATCCCAACAATAGCAGTGTTACTTGTATAGTAAAAGCTGAAACCACCGGCCCCACTGGAGTTGAAATGGAAGCCCTCACCGCAGTTCAGGTTACCCTCCTCACAATCTACGATATGTGCAAAGCAGTAGACCGTGGAATGGTGATGGGTGATATTAAATTACTTGAGAAGAATGGTGGTAAATCTGGGGAGTGGAAAGCGGGAGAGCAAAAACTAACCTAAGTAGCACTTAGAGTATTCAACTTTTAGTCTTGCCTATGCGAAGGATGAAAAATAGTGTCAATAAGCTGCCACCATGAAATATTGCTTGGCGAATTTTAGGCAGCCAGCCAAATAGTTAGACTATATTCAATCTAGCTGGCCTTGAATAGCTGATATAGTAAACATGAAATCTTGAAATAACATTAGGATAAATTTTATATAGCGAATCAATCATGTCATATATCAGCTCAAAGAATAGAAAACTTTTATCTTCGATTGCTCCCAAATGCAAGTCTCAGTTAGGCCAAGAGATATTTGCCTTAATTGAAAACGATTTTAAACGAAATGGTTATTTTGTAGAATTCGGTGCGACTAATGGATTCGATTTAAGCAACTCCCATCTTCTTGAAAAAGAATTTGGCTGGAGCGGAATCCTTGCTGAACCAGCAAAATTATGGCATCAAAATCTACAAATAAATAGAAATTGCATCATTGATCATCGATGTGTCTGGAGCAAATCTGGAGAAATACTCTCCTTTCATGAAGCTGATGCAGCTGAATTTTCAACAATTCACTTTTTAGCCGAAAATGATTTACATAAAGAACATAGAAAACCTGGGAAGCAGTATCCCGTCACAACAGTTTCTTTGGAAGATTTATTAAGACAACACTCTGCCCCAAAAAATATTGACTATCTTTCAATTGATACGGAGGGTAGTGAGTATGAAATTCTTTCAAATTTTGATTTTAATGCCTATGAAATTAATGCAATAACCTGTGAACATAACTACACATCCGAGAGGGATTTAATATACAAACTCTTAACTTCTAAAGGTTTTTTTAGAGTTCAAACTGATAAATCACAATATGATGATTGGTATACAAAAAGAAAACCAATTTTTTTATACGTTTGAAAAAATATAGAGGCCTAACCAAGCTTGAGTTACTTCATTTTTGGAGGCGCCTCAACATAAATATTTAATTAGTATTTAAAACACAGTCATACAAATAAATAATTTAGCTAGTTGACGTGCTTGTGAAATACTCAATCTCAGGAGCTTTCAATGAGATTTGTAGGTGGCCAAAGATTCTATGCAAATAAATTAGAGGTAAAAGATTATCCTAATTTTATAAGGCCATCGGGGAAAAATAATGGTATAAATTAAAAAATCAAATAATTATTACCGGATTTACTGAACCAATCGTCAGACCTTTATTTAACTACAATGTAATTTAATGACTACAATTTCTATTATCACTTGCGTAACCGGTGAGCCAGAATCCCTGCGCAAAACAGCTCAATCTATTAGCCCCTATCTCTCGCAGCAGCTTAATTGGGTCATTAAATTTTCAGATAAATCAGCCGAAAGCTTTATTGAGGGCTTTAAAGCTTCCTATGTAGCTATTTATCGACAGGCTGATTCCTCTCTTTATGAAGCAATGAATCAGGCTCTAGAACTTTGTAATAGTGAGTACTATATGGTGCTCGGTGCCGGAGACGCACTTTTACCCGAGGGCATAGAGGCATTATGCGCGCAACTCACTTCGCGGCCATCGCACGCTCCTTCTTACCATGCCCCATTAATCTTTGCAACCACAGGTACAGTTTTTATGCCTCAACCGGATGCAATGAAATACTTTATGAGTTGCCCACACCCTTCTAGCTTGTTAAAAGTAAAAAATTCTATAGCGATTAATGGATTCAATATAAACTATCAAATTGCTTCAGATTATGATCACCTGAGTAGGTATGCCATTACGTTTGGAGTTGGCGAGACTCTTAATCTTCCACCTTTAGTTTCTTATATGGGTGGCGGCATTTCCGACGTGAGGGCACTAGAGGCTTTCATTGAGGAAACCTTAATTCGAATAAGGATTTGGAAAGCTTCTGATATCAGAATAATGGGGGATTTGTTAAATCATTCGGCATTAAATATTTCGAATAACATTCGTCACAATTTTCCTTAATTGAGTTTTGGTAGTGCGAAGCTAAATACAGCGCTCTAAAAATTCTCGAGGTCAAAGCTACGCGCATCATAAAATTATCATGTTCCGATTTGAACTGCTATTCAGAATCACTGTAAAATGCTCCATAAAAGAGAAGATTACTTCATTTTATGGACATGATAAGCTACGTTTATTGAACAACAATAATTATTTGCTCGCACCCATTTGAGTAAATATCGGATAAGTTATGTCTCTACTCAAATAGGCGGCTAACCTTATCAAAAAACTCGTTGAACCCTAGAAATGCCTTTGAATAATCTACATACCCAACTTCTTTTTTAAAGTCTATCTTTTCTAATGGGTAAAAATACGAATTACTAGATAAGCCGGCAGATCTCCCAATCTCTAAATGAGCTTTAATTCCAGAAATTAAAACGCTTTTATTCAAAACAATCGCCTCACAAAGCCCCCTATTTTGTGTTGCTAAGCATGTGGCTGAAATATAGACATCAGACTTAGCCATTATCTCAAGAGCCTTTATTCTTGGAACCCTGCCATGCCACCTAGAGTCTATATTTCTCTTTAATCTTAGCGCAGACACTATCTTCGGATCCGGCATATCATAACCAACAAAATTGAATATTGCCTCATCAGGAAAGTTTAATACCTCTTCTTCAATTCTGTGAATATTTGTATAGGGCGCCCTAGGATCCATAATGCAAAATGTTTTTATGCCTTGCTTATGCTCAAAATTTATCTGCTTTATCTCATCGGGTATATCAACAGGAGAAAGTAGAGTGACAGAATTTAAGGTGTCAATTAACCCCTCCCACTCTTTTTTACAAGCCTCAGTAGGAAAAATTATTAAGTCAACATTTTCCGTTCTTCTCATATTCACAGCGCTTGACCATGCCAATCCCCCTAAAAAGGGACTTTCGTGAATCCATAAAATAAATTTGGTCTTTTTATTTTTTATTTTTGGAATAAATGGAGTAGATACAACCGTATTAAATACGACAATGTCATAGTCATTAACATCCAAACTTTTCTCCTCCCTGTATTTCACACCAATCCGATTAAAGTCAGCCAGCAAATCCCCGCGCCCATAGAGCGATGCCAACCCTACATCATGGTCAAGTTGAATTAAGGCTTTAGCAAGATAGAAAAGGGCAATGGGCGCACCAGAAAAGTCTAATTGATGACTCACTAGAAGAATATTTTTTCGCATTTGTATAACTCCGACCGTTCAACAACTTAAAGTTATTAATAGTTTCTCATATGTATGAATTATCAAAAAATCAAAATTATTTAAGTAACTATAAAATAAGGAATTTATTCGTATGTAGATTCTTTTTCAGGATAGGCCTGCAGGTTAGCTTCTTTAAAATTGAGAGGAATCTTCATATTTCTTACGCCAATATTTGCCAAAATACTGTTAAAGAAAACTGAAGATTTGGTCAGGTTGTAATCCTGTGATTCTCAATAGAAGCTCCCATTGCAGCCAATATAATCCTCATTACATATATGATATCTATAAAGCAATAGGCCAAGGCATGGTGATGAATGATGTCAAACCCTTAGAAAAGAGAGGGCGAACCTTGGGGGAGCAAAAAAGAGTTAGTAACCCCATCAATATTGATGCGCTGCAAAACTTAAAACGTAGAAATTGTCCAAATAAGGTATAAGAAATTACATCAATTCGATTTAACATGTTAAGTAACAAGCACTCATCTCCAGAAAAGAAAAGCAGTCTCTAGTCAAATCTTTCATTCCAGAGAAGATGCTGAACACTGGGCAAAAAGTATTTAAATGGAATGGGGCAAGGAAATTCAAATCGATTTCTGAGATTGAAGAAATTGACTTAGCAAGAAATCTTCAAAAGCATGTATTGGCTCGATATCGCCATATAAGCAATCACGCACCTCAATAATCCTCGCCTTAACATGCCCTCGATATTCTTTATCTTGCGCTAGGCGAATAGCAAGGTCAACATATTCCTGGCCAGTATTTGCAATCAAATCAGGCATTGCCATTTTTTTGAGAATACCGCTGGCAAATCGACCTCTCATGAATTTTCCCTCTATCGTAACAATTGGTAAAGCACAATCGACTGCCTGCATAGCAGTATTAAATCCAGAAAAACCAATCGTATCTAAAAATGCATCAGCATATTTCATGAGCCCATAAAATTCTTCAGATTTTAACCAAGGTATAAAAATTACATAGTCGTCAAGATTTAAGTTTTCCTTAGCAAATGCCTTCGCTAATCTCAACCTCAGAATCTCTGACAAGTTATTGCTGTATTGAAAAAATATGAAGTTACATTTACCTAAACGCTTAGCAATTTCTACAAAAATCCAATCATGCTGAGGAGAATATTTATAAGGAACGCCAGGGCATATAAATATTGGTTTATTGAGATCAATTCCCAGGCTTTCAATATCAATATTTTCAAGAATGACTGGTAACCTCGAATAACTGCAGCCTAGATTCGGCAGTGTAACCAAAGTTTCCGTATAAGCATCTTGAGATAACTCATCTTCAAATAAATCAGCAGATAAATAATAATCAATAGTTGGTAATCCCGTAGTTTCTGGATGACCCCAGCATGCAATTTGAATAGGTGCTAATCGCAAACAAGCTAGCTGAGTTGTAAGTGCATCCA
The DNA here is from genome assembly GCA_947448415.1 of Burkholderiaceae bacterium. Taxonomy (GTDB): domain Bacteria; phylum Pseudomonadota; class Gammaproteobacteria; order Burkholderiales; family Burkholderiaceae; genus Polynucleobacter. The sequence continues at coordinate 93,362 of CANFMT010000007.1, forward strand.
TACCAATTTCTGGATAGAGCAACACATCAACATTCTGCTTAAGAATTACTTGTGCCCAATCTAATAATGAAGATTGATTATTGGTAAAGGTTGTTGCTCTGGCCTTAGCGGCAAATGTTTCCTCATCAGCATCATGACCTAGATGAAAAATATGGATCTCAAATTTACTTATATCGAGATTAAAGACCAGTCCTTTGGTAATGGCATTCCAAACCGAGTGATCGCGAATTTGCTCTCCAATAATGCCAACTTTAATTTTCTCGCACTCTTTTTTTCTGCTCAACTGTAACTTATTATTTTTTTGCCACTTATCCATTAGACGATTGCAAATATACCCATAATGATTTAATAAATCTTTATTATTAATCTCCTGATATGCCAAATAAAATGGTTGAAAAGTGCCGACTACCTCGAGTGTGCCGTCCTGCACCTCTCCACTTAACTGTTCTTTAAGCTGTAAAATCTCTTTTGCGAACGTCTCTCTAAGTTCTTGAAAATTTTCAAGGCCATTAGGGACAACTGGAATTGATGTGAATAACTTTGCCCATAGAGCTTTCTGATAATTTGGCATAAGGTCTAAAGCATTTTCAAAACATGTCCTAGCATCCAATAAACGGGACGATGCATTTAAGAGAATGCCTTTATTGGTCAGTGTTACATAGTCATCAGGCCTAAGACTCAATGCCCTATCGTAGGAAGCAATTGCCTCGTCAAAACGCTTCAGCAATTGCAGTGTTACCCCCCTATTGACCCAGACCTCATGATATTCTGGTCTAAGACTCAATGCCTTATCGTAGCAAGTGATTGCCTCCTCAAAACGATTGAGGCCGTGGAAGGCTACACCACTACTTAGCCAGCACTCCACATAGTTCGACTTCAAGCTTAATGCCTTATCGTAGCAAGTGATTGCCTCCTCAAAACGATTCATTCCGTGAAGGGACAATCCTTTGCTTAGCCAGCACTCAGCATAATTAGGGTCAATTGCCAAAGCTTTTTCATGACACACTAAAGCCTCATCATAACAGCCCAAACTAGATAACGTTTTCCCATAACCAAGCCAAAAATCTGGATTATTAGGCACTAGGGAGACTATTTTTTTATAGCAAATCAGAGCATCTTTAGCATTGCCAGAATCAGAAAGAGCTTTAGCCAAGTTATATTGTATTGATTCATCATTCGGATTAATTCGCATTGCCTTTCGAAGAAAATCAACAGCTGAATCAAAATTACCCTGTGATGCCTTTATCAAACCGAGGACTTGTAATGCAAGCAGATTTTTTGAGTCCAAAAGCAATACTCTTCTTAAAATTAAATCGGCGCCATCAAGGTTTCCGGCCTGAAATGCCTGGATGGCTTGCTGAAGCATTATTTGAAGTGAAGGAGTCATGAAAAATATTTTAAAGGAAGTAGACTCATAAATCTCATAAATGGGTAACAAAAATAGCAAACTGCAAGATGTGTTAATAACTTAATTGATAGGCTTAAGATCCTAGAAACTACATAATTTATCTCAAAGTGAAGTAAATCGAGGTTCAGGATTCAGTGAATAAAAATTTAGATGATTGATATGTGGTCTGCTTGCAATCCCAACTGGTATCGCTCACACATTTTGATATAAGCATCTTCAAGATGTCTAGAGAAGCGATCCGTATCAAATAAGGGCGCTGCAAGACGATTTTTTGCTAAATTTTCTTTAATGACATCTAATTTTCTACGATTAGAAGCTAGTTCGATTGCTAGCGATTCATACTCTTCTTCAGTATAGGTAATGAGCTCACTCAAACCCGCGGCACTCAGGAGACTTGCGGCAACCCTACCTGGAAAAGTCTGTCCAATTAAAGTCAAAAGAGGTAACCCAGCCCATAAAGCATCACTAGTAGTGGTATGAGCGTTATAGGGCAAAGTATCCAGAAATAAATCCGCCTGACGATGGCGAGCCAAATGCTCTGCTATTGGCATACGGTCAGCAAATATCAGTCTGGAAGAATTTATCCCTCGAGCGGCAGCTTCTTTAATTAGATTTTCTTGAGCCATTGGGTTGTCTGCCAAAAGCCATAAAACACTTCCTTCAACCGATTTTAATATTTGCATCCAAGAATCAAAGGTGGTTGGAGTTATTTTGTAATTGTTATTAAAGCAAGCAAATACAAAAGCATCCTTAGGAAGGCCTAATTGAGTTCTTGAAAATGACTTTTCAGAAATTTGCCTTTGATTATCATTTGCTTGATAAGTATTTGGAAGATACACAACTTTTTCAACATAATGTTTTTGTGACTCTTCTGGGATCACTATTTTGTCGGCAATGATGTAATCCATGTATTCGCTACCAATCGTTCCCGGAAAACCAAGATAATTCACCTGAATTGGCGCCGGCTTATAAGAAAATACTCCCTGCCTTGCTTGGCCAAAAAATCCATTCAAATTTACAAGGATATCAATCTCATTTGATTGAATGAGATGGGCCGTCTTTAGATCAGAAAACCTAGAAATATCAAACATATTTTCGCCAAAAGCTTTATTTATTCGTTGCCGGTACTCAGAGCCATCATCCCAGCCACTATCAAAAGCAAATATTTCAAATTTTTCTTTGTCGTGCAGCTCCCATATTCGGGTCATTAAAATTGAAGTGGCTTGATTTCTAAATTCACCACACAAATAGCCAATGCGAAGTTTGCCATGAATATATTTTGCACTTCCAGCTAAACTATTTAAGGCTGGATACTTATCACCAGAGTAGGTTACCGCACATTTTTTTAAGAGTTCTTCCGAGATTGCTATACCCTGAAAACCAAAGGGGTAGGAACCCATTCTGCCTTCTTCAGTTAACTTAAAAATATCTTCGATAATTTTTTCATAGTCAGTCCAATCACAAGCCAACATCATTTGATGATGAGCCTCGCCTAATAAATAAGATTCACCAACTTTAAGATCTAATGCCTTTAGATAGCATTTTGCAGACTCGGGATGCTTCTTCAAAAAATTAAGTGTTGTCGCTTTATTAGACCAAGCTTCGGCGTATTCAGGCTTAAGACTCAGAGCTTTATCGTAATGAGAAATAGCCTGGTCATAAAGCTTAAGCTCATTTAATGTCACACCTTTATTGGACCATGCTTCAGCATAGTCAGGCTTAAGACTCAGTGCTTTATCGTAATGAGAAATAGCCTGGTCATAAAGCTTAAGCTCATTTAATGTCACACCTTTATTGGACCATGCTTCAGCATAGTCAGGCTTAAGACTCAGTGCTTTATCGTAAT
>CANFMT010000008.1 GCA_947448415.1 Burkholderiaceae bacterium
AATACAGTATTAATTCCTATAAACAATAGGGGTTTAACTTTTTCTAATGCCAGAGATTCTTTGACTTAATTAAATAGGGTTAACCCTAAATTAATAAGAGGATTGGTGCCGCTTGCCGGAATCGAACTGGCGACCTTTTCATTACGAATGAACTGCTCTACCAACTGAGCTAAAGCGGCAAATCCGCTTTTATTCTAGCGGAAGCGATCTAGTAGTTTTTTACTGAGCTTATCAAGCTGCGTGGAGTCTTTAATCAAGAATTGCAAACCGTTGGAATCGGCAATTAACAATGTATTGCCCGCAATTCGACGAATGTCATCTTCGCCCTTGAGACGAATGCGAGTAGGCCCGCGATCTGTTTCTATATCCCAAATACTTGGAGTAGCAAATGTAGATACCTTCGTAATTTTTTCAATCACCGGCATAAATTCTCGACTAGCTAAATCTTCTTCAATCAATACCAGATCAGATTCTGGAACCACTGAGATATCAGGAAACCAGCAAAGCTCTTTACCTGACTGGTCCATGATGGCAATACCGCTACTTGGAGCGGTGATCGGGAAGGCTCTGACTGGATGAACGCCAATATGCTCATGACCTTTAGAATCAATCATTACAAGGCGCCCAAGAGCGTCGCGCTTTAACTGTTGACTTAGTTGCTGAATGGGTTGCTGAGCTTGACTCATACTCCTCCCCCGATTTCTTTAGCCATCACTTCAAGCTTTTCTTCTTGTTTTTCTTTTTGATCTTCTTCAATACTCTCGCCAATTGCACCACCCTCAACCAATTCAGCAGCATGACGCAATTGCGCCTGATACAGCGCATAGTACGCGCCCTGCGCATCCATTAGTTGATCGTGAGAGCCTATCTCAACTATTTCGCCCTTATCCAATACAACCAAGCGATCAGCTTTTCTTAAGGTAGAAAGTCGATGGGCTATGGCAATGGTAGTACGACCCTTCACCAAGTTATCCAACGCCCGTTGAATTTCTTTTTCAGTGGTGGTATCAACCGAAGATGTTGCCTCATCCAAAATGAGGATGCTTGGATTAATCAGCAGTGCGCGCGCAATGGATATTCTTTGACGCTCACCACCAGATAATGACTGACCACGTTCACCTACCAAGGAGTCATAACCCAAAGGCAGGCGAAGAATAAATTCATGGGCATGAGCGGCACGCGCAGCTTCGATAATTTCTTCCCGCGTAGCATCGGGTTTACCGTAAGCAATGTTCTCAGCAATCGTGCCAAAGAATAAGAATGGCTCTTGCAATACTAGGCCAATACACTTTCGGTAATCCGGAATAGCAATGCTGCGAATGTCGCGCCCATCTAAAGATACGGAACCTGAGCTCACATCATAGAAACGGCAAATTAAGTTCACTAAGGTACTCTTGCCTGATCCGCTGTGACCTACCAAACCAATCATTTCACCTGGCGCAATATCTAAATCAATGCCTTTGGAAACAGCACGGTTACCATAACGGAAGCCCACACCCTTTAGCGTAATTCGCCCTTTTACCTCACCCAATGGGGCGGGATTAATCGGCTCAGGCACGCTCGATACATGGTCTAAGATATCAAAAATTCGCTTAGCCCCAGCAGCCGCTTTTTGTGTATGGGACACAATCCGACTCATTGAATCCAAACGAATATAAAAACGTCCGATGTATGCGAGGAAGGCAATCAAGACACCAACAGTCACTTTTTGATGCGCTACTTGCCAGATGCCAAAGCCCCACACCACTAACAAGCCTGTTTCGGTAAGCAGAGTAACGGTTGGAGAGAATAATCCCCATACGCGATTAACCCGATCATTAATTTGTAAGTTGTGTTTATTCGAATCTACGAAACGCTTTAATTCGCGATCTTCCTGTGCAAAGGCTTTAACAACGCGAATACCCGGAATAGTGTCAGCAAGAATATTGGTAACTTCAGACCAGATGCGATCAATCTTTTCAAAACCAAAGCGCAAACGATCTCGCACTACATGAATCATCCAGACAATGAATGGCAAAGGCGCCAAAGTCACTATAGCCAGCAAAGGATCGATCGAAACCAAAATCGCTGCGGTCATGGTGATCATCAATACATCGGTCGCAAAATCTAATGCATACAAAGATAGGAATACACAAATGCGATCTGTCTCTGCTCCAATGCGGGCAATCAAATCACCAGTTCTTTTACCGCCAAAGTACTCAAGTGAGAGTTTGAGCAAATGTTCAAAGGTGGTATTGCGAAGATCTGCGCCAATTCGCTCGCTAACCAAGGCAAGTAAATAGGTTTTCCACCAACCTAAACCCCACGCAATAATGGCCGCTCCAAATAAAGCCAAGAGATACATGCTTGCCAAATGGAAATCTATGGGATTACCGCGCTCATAAGGAATTAAGACGTGATCCATCAAGGGCATCGTGAGATACGGTGGAATCAGGGTGGCTCCGGTTGATAGCAGGGTTAAGACAAATCCCAGCAACAATTGTTTTTTATAGGGTCGTGCAAAGCGCCAAAGCTTAAATAAGGTCAAAGTAGATGGCGGGGCATCATCCTCAGGGTCACATGTTGGGCAGGTGTCAGAATTAGCCAGCTTGGGGCTTAAGCATATGGGGCAAACCTGCTTGTCATACTCAGTAACCTCTCCCTGGCTAACCTCCTCACCACGAGTCAATTGACGAAAGCTAGACTGCAAACGGAGAACTTGTGGGTTAACAGCAAGGGTGAAATTCCAGGATCTGAGCAAACAATCGCTTGATTCCAGGCTTAAAGTCCCCACTCCAGCGTAGTCCCCATGGACAAGGTGCTCGCCTTTGCCTAGAGGCCATGACTCAAATTGCTTTCCATCCGTCCAAAATAAGCCTCTGTCATTGAGTAATAGCAGGCTTTTTTCAAAACGTAAATTCACATCTAAATCAAGCTCAACCCAAGCCAGTAGGGCATCGGAGTATTGGACTGGGGATTTTTCACCATCCAAAATGGGCTTCCATTCGCTTGGAAGTGTTGGGGCAAAAGGGAGGATTTCTGAACTCATTAGTCTTAAAAGTATAGTGGAGCTAGATTTTTTAGATTTATTACTCCTGTCAACTTTAAGCACCAGAAAGCCGTTAAATTAACAAAATAGGATTTTTTACATATTTTTGCTAATTTTGTGAGTTTTAACTACAACTAGAAACAGAGAGACTGTCTGACGCGCCACCGCCAATCACTGCATTACCGGCCTTGACCCTCGCAATACTGCACACATGCCCCAATTACTAGATAAATCCATTGAGATTCTGAGCGTTAAGCATCTCCGTGGCCCTAATATGTGGACTTACCATCCCATTATTGAGGTTTGGATCGATATCGGGGATCTCGAAGATTACCCCTCCAACCTTATTCCTGGCTTTTACGAGCGTTTAGTCAAAACGCTACCTAGCCTTGTCGAGCATCGTTGCAGCTACGGAGAAACTGGTGGATTTCTAAAGCGTGTAGAGGAAGGCACTTGGCCTGCTCACATCATGGAGCACCTCACGCTTGAACTGCAAAATTTAGCAGGTATTCCTGGTGGGTTTGGTAAAGCACGTGACGGCGATCGTCGCGGTGTTTACAAAGTGATGGTGAGCGCAATTAATGAAGAGGTCACATTAACAGCTCTGAAATATGCTCGCGATCTTTACCTCATGTTGGCACAAGATAACAAAGACTGTGTTGCCGAAGTCAAAACGATTATTGAAAACCTGCGAGATATTGGCGATGATCTTTTGCTTGGCCCTAGCACTGCATGCATTGTTAATGCCGCCGAAGAACGAGGCATTCCATCCATTCGCCTATCGGAAGGCAATTTAGTTCAACTCGGTTATGGCGCTAAGCAACGACGTATATGGACTGCTGAAACCGATCAAACGAGTGCAATTGCCGAAACAATTTCTCGCGATAAAGATTTAACTAAGAGCCTGCTGCGTAGCGCTGGAGTCCCTACCCCAGAAGGCAGAACAGTTACCAGCCCTGATGATGCATGGGAAGCAGCTCAAGATATTGGCTTACCAGTTGTCGTGAAACCGATAGATGGCAATCATGGCCGCGGTGTCTTTATCAATTTATATATCCAACAAGAAATCGAAGCTGCTTATGCAGTTGCTATCGATGAAGGTAGCGAAGTTCTTGTAGAGCGTCATATTGTTGGCGATGAACATCGTTTACTGGTCGTTGGCAACAAAGTAGTTGCCGCAGCTAAAGGTGAAACTGTTTGGGTTACAGGTGATGGTAAGCATACTGTTTATGAGCTCATTCAAATTCAGATTAATTCTGATCCACGCCGTGGTACTGCAGAAGAGCATCCACTCAATCTTGTGCGCATTGATTCTGCAGTAGAGCTTGAACTAGCGCGTCAAAAATTAACTGGTGACAGTATTCCTGCTGCTGAACATAAAGTACTCATTCAGAGCAATGGCAATGTGGCATTTGATGTAACCGATTTAATACATCCAGATGTTGCCAGCCAAGTTGCCTTGGCAGCGCGTGTTGTTGGTCTAGAGATAGCCGGAGTTGACCTAGTAGCTCAAGATATTAGTAAGCCTCTTGCCGATCAAAATGCTGCGATTGTTGAGGTCAATGCTGGACCAGGTTTATTGATGCATTTAAAGCCTGCTAGCGGCAAACCTCAGCCCGTAGGAAAAGAAATTGCCAATCACCTCTTTCCTCCTGGTGCAGATTTTCGTATTCCGGTTGTAGGTATTTGCGGTGAACGTGGCAAAACCCCTGTCGCAGAGATGATTGCGCATTTCTTACGATTAACGAACGTTTATGTTGGCCTCTCCTGTAGCAAGGGTTTATTTTTTGGTAATCGAGCCATTCCAAATACCAATGCATCTAATTGGGAAAATGCTCGTCGCACTCTATTGAATCGCGCTGTAGAAGCTGTCGTCATCGAGAATAATCATTTGTCCATGCTGATCGAAGGCCTTGCTTACGATCGTTGCCAAGTAGGCGTTGTTTTAAATGTTGATCCTAAAGCCAACTTCCCTCAGTACGCGATATATGACGAAGACCAAGTGTTTAGCGTTGTTCGTACGCAGATTGATGTTGTATTGCCTACAGGAGTTGGTGTACTTAACGCTGATGATCCTCTGTGCGCCCAAATGGCTGAACTTTGTGATGGTGAAGTGATTTTCTTTGGAGAAGATCCGAACTCTGAAGCGGTCAAAACGCATCTCACCAATAGCGGCCGTGCAGTGATAGTTGGCAAGCAACAGATCACTCTCAAGTCTGGTAAGCATGATCAAAAATCTATACCAGTGCCCCGCCACTCCGAGTCAGACAGCGCATCACCTTGGAAGGCCAGAAATCTCGGTGCAGCAATTGCAGCAGCCTGGGCTTTAGATATTCCATTCAACGTTATTGAAGCTGGTGCAGAAACATTTGTTCCTGATACCACAACTGCTACAGGGGCTTAATTGGAAATCACCCGTATTCGTATGTTGCGCGGCCCAAATTTATGGAGTCGCCACACCGCTTTAGAGGCAATAGTTTCTTGCGATGAGTCTGAGAGATCCATCGACTCCATCCCTCAGTTTGAAAACAAAATTCGTGAACGTTTTCCACAATTGGGCAGCATGCGTCGCGGAGGACATAATGAGGTCCTCTCACTTGCCCATGCGCTTGAGCATGCCGCTCTGGGTCTGCAGGCTCAAGCGGGTTGTCCAGTTACTTTTAGTCGCACCGTTCAAACGATTGATGTAGGCGTATACCAAGTTGTCGTTGAATATATTGAAGAAGTTGTTGGTCGCATGGCTTTTGACTTTGGCTTTGCCCTCATTCAGGCGACTTTGAATGATGCTCCATTTGATTTGGCGGCTGCCCTCTCAGAGTTAGAGGCTCTTTATGAAGATGTGCGCCTTGGCCCAAGCACCGGCTCCATCGTTGATGCAGCCGTGCAACGCAATATCCCTTACCGCCGCATGACCGAAGGCAGTATGGTTCAGTTTGGTTGGGGGAGCAAACAAAAACGTATTCAGGCTGCCGAGACCAGTGACACGAGCGCAATTGCTGAAGCTATTGCTCAAGATAAAGAATTAACAAAAAATCTGCTAGCGGCTGCCGGCGTATCTGTGCCCATTGGTGAAGTTGTTACTACTGCCGATGATGCTTGGCGTGCAGCACAAAAAATTGGTGGCCCTATCGTACTCAAGCCTAAGGATGGCAATCAAGGTAAAGGAGTTGTAGCAAACATCCAAACCGAAGAAGAGGTGCGCGCAGGATTTATCGTGACGCAAGCCTTTGGACGTGAAACGATTGTTGAGCGTTATTTACCAGGCGCCGACTATCGCCTACTCGTTGTTGGCAACCGCCTTTCTGCAGCAGCCCGTCGTGAACCAGCACAAGTAGTTGGCGATGGTACACATACCGTTGCTGAACTTGTTGAAATGGAAAACAAAAATCCATTACGCGGCGACGGCCATGCTACCGCATTAACCAAAATTCGCTTTGATGATATTGCCCTTGCGCATTTAGCAAGTTCAGGCTTGTCGCCAAAACATGTGCCTAAAACTGGTGAGCGCGTACTCTTACGCAATAACGCCAACCTCAGCACTGGTGGCACTGCCACGGATGTGACTGATGATGTTCACCCTGATGTAGCTGCAAGCGCAGTAGCGGCAGCTCAAATGATTGGTTTAGATATTGCCGGTGTGGATATTCTTTGTGAATCTATTTACAAACCATTAGAGCAGCAGGGTGGCGGCATTGTCGAAGTTAATGCTGCGCCTGGATTACGCATGCACCTGAAGCCGTCATACGGCAAAGGTCGCCCCGTAGGTGAGGACATTATCAATATGATGTTCCCTCCTGGAGAAGATGGACGCATCCCAGTAGTGGCAGTTACGGGCACCAACGGCAAAACGACCACTGTTCGCCTGATCTCACACCTCTTAAACGAAACCGGTCTGCGTGTAGGCATGACTGGTACCGATGGCGTCTACATCAACCATCGCTTAATTGACACTGGTGACTGCAGTGGTCCAAAGAGTGCGCGCAATGTATTGATGCACCCTGATGTAGATGCTGCAGTACTCGAGACTGCGCGTGGAGGTCTATTGCGAGAGGGTCTAGGCTTTGATCGTTGCGAAGTAGCTGTAGTGACCAACATTGGAGAAGGCGATCACCTAGGACTGAATTATATTAGCAGTGTAGAAGATTTAGCCGTTCTTAAACGAGTCATTGTGCAAAACGTTGCACCAACTGGCGCAGCTGTGCTCAATGCAGCTGATCCAATGGTTGCCAAAATGGGTGACAAATGCTCTGGCCGTGTGATCTTCTTTGCCCAAAACCAACATCATCCAGTCATTACCGCGCATCGCGCCAAGAATAAAAAAGTAATCTATTTTGATGGCGCTTACATTGTCGCCTCCAAAGGGTCTCGTGTGATGTATCGCTTCCCAGTGAGTGAGATTCCATTGACTCAAAATGGTGTTCTAGGCTTCCAAATTGAAAACGCTATGGCTGCTATCGGCGCTGCCTGGGCATTAGGATTGGATGCAGAAAAGATTGCGCGCGGTCTTCATAGTTTTGAAAGTGATGCTAATTCTGTGCCGGGTCGCTTTAATCAATTCCAGCACAATGGCGCTACCGTAATTGCTGATTACGGTCACAACCCGGATGCGATGCGCGCCCTCACTAGCGCTATTGAGGCGATGAAGCCTAAAAAGAGTCACGTAGTCATTAGTGGTGCAGGTGACCGACGTGATGAAGATATTCGTGATCTGACACGCATTCTGGGGAATGCTTTTGATAACGTCATCCTCTACCAAGACGCTTGTCAGCGTGGTCGTGAAGATGGTGAAGTTCTTAAGCTTTTGCAAGAAGGATTGGTTGGCACTACTAAAGCCAAGCAGATCAAAGAGATTCATGGGGAATTTAATGCGATCGATACCGCATTAAATGACATCTCCGCTGGAGATATTTGCCTCATCCTTATTGACCAAGTAGAAGAATCGCTAGCCTATCTCAAGGAAAAGGTTAAACCTTAAGATTTTCTTTCCCCGGGTGATAAGTTGGCATTAAAAAAGCCCAATCAATGATTGGGCTTTTTGCTTGGTGCGCCTACTAATATTATGCGTGGTAATGCTGTAGACGATCAATTTCTTCTTTAGAGCCGAGCATGACAGATACCCGCTCATGTAAATCGGTAGGTTGCAAATCCATAATTAACTCAGTGCCATTGGTTGAAGCGCCACCAGCCTGTTCGACCAAAAAGCTCATCGGATTGGCTTCGTACATCAAACGCAACTTGCCTGGCTTATGGGGCTCGCGTTGATCCCACGGATACATAAAGACACCGCCACGCGAGAGAACGCGATGCACATCAGCCACCATAGAAGCAATCCAGCGCATATTAAAGTCTTTATCGCGCGCACCCCCAACACCGGCCAAACACTCCTCTACATAGCGACGCACCGGATCAGCCCAATGACGCATATTAGACATATTGATTGCAAACTCTTTCGTGGAATGCGCAATGGTTACAGAGTCCTTAATCAATAAAAACTCGCCAGTGACTTTATTCAACGTAAACATCACTACGCCATCACCCAAAGTCAAAGCCATCGTAGTTTGGGGACCGTAGACGACATAACCGGCGGCAGCCTGGTGACGACCTGATAATAAAAAGTCAGGGGTCTGCAATGGTGCATTTGGGTCTTGCTTTTTGAGAACAGAGAAAATCGTTCCAATAGATACATTCACATCAATATTGGAAGATCCATCTAATGGATCAAATAACAAAAGATAATCTCCAGTGCCACGCACTGGTACTGGCAACTCCATCTCTTCAGATGCGAGACCCGCAAGAGACTTGCAGTCCTTAACGCCATCGATCAATAAATCATTAGCAATGATGTCGAGCTTTTGTTGAACCTCACCTTGAACATTACCAGTACCAGCGGATCCAAGAAGGCCAATTAAGGCGCCCTGAGCAACTTCATGGCTTAGAGTGGAACAGGTCTCCACCACAGCCAATAGAAGCTCTTGTAAGCCCAAGGGAACAGCAGCACCAGCAGGCTTTGCCAAGGCTAGATACTGCTTGAAATTGATATGGTTACTTGAGTTCAATGCGATTTCTCCAAAACTCTAATGAGATTGGGTTCTATTTTGCCTTGTTCCCAGCTAGAGCCCAAAAAAGACAAGAAATCATGCTATTTAAGCAGAAATAAATATGACTAATTGCCATCATTTCCTATATTTTGATGCTTTTTTTGATGATAAAATACATCATCATTGATGAGGATTAAACATGAGAACTACAGTCACCATAGACGATGATCTATACCAAAGAGGATTGGATCTAGCGGATCCAGGAATGGACAAAGCCGATCTGTTTCGAGAAGCCATCAATGTTTTTATTCGCGTTCAAGTTGCCAAGCGACTTGCAGCTCTTGGTGGCCAGTCACCGCAAATGAAGGCAATTCCTCGCCGTAGACCAAAAGATGGGCAGAATTGATGACGATGGTTCTAGTGGATACATCTGTATGGGTTGCCCATTTTAGAAAATCAAATGCCTCATTTGAATCTCTTCTCGTCAATGATCAAGTCCTATGTCATCCCTTAGTTTTAATTGAGCTGGCATGCGGAACTCCACCTGCACCAAGATTGAAATTCTTAAGTAATATTCAAAAACTACAACCAGCGACAGTAGCAACGCCAGATGAAACCCTGGAGTTTATTGAAAAACATCAACTGCATGAATCTGGTTGTGGCGCAATTGATGTTTCGCTCCTGTCTTCAACCCTACTCTCAAAAAATGCTTTACTTTGGACGCTTGATAAGCACTTGGAAAATCTTGCAAATCGATTAGGCATTTCTTACGCCAGCAAACTTCACTAATCCCCTAATTTCCAAGCGCTTTACCAATTACCTCCCTAACATCTGGAGAAAGTGTCTGGCATGCTGCTACACGCTCTAAGGCAGTCTTCATGGCGCCTTGATAAGGCTGGGCAAATAAACGCCAACGATCCAAGGCCCTCGCGAGACGTGCTGCCACTTGCGGGTTAATTGGGTCTAGGGCCAAGACACTATCGGCCCAGAATTCATATCCACTTCCATCTGGCTGATGAAAGCTTGCTGGATTAGCGGCGCAGAAGGAGTGAATCACACTGCGTGCACGATTTGGGTTATTAAGTTTGAAAGCCGGATGCTCACGCAGTTTCTTCACCTCAATCAAGGTAGAATCGAGTCCATCAATAGGCGGACGAGTCGACTGCAAACCAAACCATTTATCAATGACCAACGCATCATTAGCGAAGTGATTATAAAAATCAATTAGACATTCTTTTGACTCTTTGGCGCCATGGCTCACTAATGCAGCTAAGGCCCCATAGCGATCGGTCATATTGTCAGCAATGCGATATTGATTTACCGCCATTGGCGCCCAGATACTGGTATTGACTTCAAGCAACATATTAAGCGCCAAGTTCTTCAACGCACGCTTTCCCGAATCCACAGCATCAGACTTAAAGGGTCCTGGAGTTTGCATCTGTTGATACAAAGCAGCCCACTCTAATGCTAACTGCTTGCCAATTTCTTTTCGGAAAGCACGTCTTGCATTAAATATTTTTTGTGGGTCAACGCTAGCACACTGCTCATATAAATAAGATTCGGCTGGCAAGGTAAAGGCTAGATCCTTAAAGGCGGGGTCCGACTGAGGATCCATCAAGATATTGCGATAAGCCTCAATAAGTTGCGCGTCAGGCAAACGATTATTTAAGATCATCTGCATGGCTAGTTTCTGTCCTGACTCCCAGCGGTTAAATGGATCATCATCACTAGAAAATAGCGTTAAGAGATCTGCTTCACTTTGCTCAAAATCCAAGTTAATTGGGGCCGAGAAATTACGATTAATCGAGAGCACCGGACGCTCTGCAACATTGTCGAAGGTCCAGGTTTGAGTTTCTTGCGTCAACTCCAATAGCTTCTCTGTTTGTTCGTTTGCTTTAGTCAGCAAACGGACCTTAAGCGGAATGTGAAAAGGTTTCTTCTCTGGCTGACCAGGGCTTGGGGCGCAACTTTGAGTTAAGGTCAGCTGATATTGTTTTTTAGCGGAATCGTAATGCTCTTGTACTTTGACACGCGGTGTGCCCGCCTGGCTATACCAATTCTTAAACTGACTGAGATCTTTGCCATTTGCATTGGCCATCGCAGCCAAGAAATCATCACAAGTGACCGCCTGCCCATCGTGGCGTTTAAAATAGAGGTCCATACCCTTGCGGAAACCCTCTCTGCCCAATAGAGTCTGGTACATGCGAACGACTTCAGAACCCTTTTCATACACGGTAACGGTATAAAAGTTATTGATCTCTTGATATTCATCTGGACGAATCGGATGCGCCATAGGACCCGCATCCTCAGGGAACTGCATCTGACGCAATAGGCGTACATCTTCAATGCGTTTTACCGCCCTACCCGATTCACTACCCATTTGATCAGCAGAAAACTCTTGATCACGAAATACAGTTAACCCTTCTTTAAGGGATAACTGGAACCAATCCTGGCAAGTCACGCGATTGCCGGTCCAGTTATGAAAGTACTCATGAGCTACAACACTCTCTATATTCGCAAAGTCACCATCTGTTGCCGTTTCAGGCTGGGCCAGGACAAACTTAGTATTGAATATATTTAGGCCCTTATTTTCCATAGCGCCCATATTGAAATCACCCACAGCAACAATCATGAAGCGCTCTAAATCTAACTCCAGCCCAAAGCGCTTTTCATCCCAATGAATCGATGCAATTAAAGAATCCATGGCATGGCGCGTTTTTTTCAAGTCGTGTGGCTCTACCCAGATCTGCAGTAACTTCTTGGCACCACTGCCAGTAGTAATAGTTTCCTCAATACACTCCAGCTTACCCGCCACCAAGGCAAATAAATAGGATGGCTTAGGAAATGGGTCTTCCCATACTGCGCTATGCCAACCATTAGGAAGTTGCTCTGTGGCAATTAAGTTGCCATTAGATAGAAGCACTGGATACTGGTCTGCGCGAGCCTGCAAAGTCACCTTAAATCTTGCCATGACATCAGGGCGATCTAAAAAGTATGTGATCTTTCTAAAGCCCTCTGCCTCACATTGGGTAAAGAAATTTCCATTGGAGACATACAAACCCATTAAGGAAGTATTTTTTTCTGGAACGCAGATAGAAATAATTTCAACAATAAATTTTTCACTACCCTGATTTGGTAATGAATGAATCGTAAGCGTTTCTGGAGTCAATTCAAAATGGCGGTGGGCCTCACCGTTAATGCGTAAGCTCACAAACTCCAACTCATGCCCCACGAGAACCAATGGTGCATCTTCCTTAAAACCCTTTCCCGGCAATACCTCTAAGCGGCTTTTGATAATTGTGCGCGCAGGATCTAAGGCGATATCTAGATCAACATGATCAAAGGTATAAACCGGAGGTTGATATTGCAAACGTTTAAAGCTTTGAGGGAGGTCAGTTTTCATAGGTTTATTTTAATTCCGGATCAATAGATCGCCCAGGCTGCTTAGCCCCATATTAGAGTTGCTATACCAATAGCAATAAAGGTGACTGCTGCAACAGCATGTACCCACTTGATTGGCATTCGTTTAGTAAATTTTTGACCAATCCAGACGGCAGGTGCGTTGGCCAACATCATCCCCAAAGTGGTGCCTACAGTGACCGAAAACACATCTTCATAACGAGCACCCAATGCAATCGTTGCAATTTGAGTCTTATCGCCCATCTCAGCCAAAAAGAAGAGTCCTACTGTCAATAGAAAAACCTGTAATGCGCGATCGGCTACTTTTGACCCAGCGGCATCGTCGATATGGTCAGGCACTAAAAGCCACAAACCGATGCCCAAAAAGCTCAAACCCAATATCCACCGCATGACATCTGGCGAGACCAAGCTTGTTAACCAATGGCCCAATAAAGCCGCGCATGCGTGATTAGCGATAGTGGCAATGAAGATACCCACAATGATGGCTACGGACTGCTTGGGATAACGCGCAGCCAGCATCAGCGATAAGAGTTGGGTTTTATCACCCATCTCAGCTAAAGCGACTACACCGGCAGAAAGAAATAATACTGAAAAGTCCATATATTCATTTAAATAAGGTTGGCCAAATAAAAGGGCTAGGGGTAGTTTAGACCCTCTAGCCCAGCACCTCTATAAATGGACTTTTGCGTTTTACATGAAATCCCTTACGCTACTAACAACTCCTCAGCCAAAACGAAGTCTAATCTTTGCGCCTGTGCCACTGGCTCAGAGGTCAGGACCCCTTTATGAATGCTCAGCCCATTACGCAGATGGTGATCAACCGAGAGCGCACTCATAACCCCTCGATTTGCCAAGGCCTCCACAAATGGAAATGTGGCATTAGTAAGTGCAAAGGTAGAGGTTCTCGCTACAGCTCCCGGCATATTGGCAACGCAGTAGTGAACCACTCCATCGACTAGGAAAGTTGGATCGGCATGGGTTGTAGGTCTTGAGGTTTCAAAACATCCACCTTGATCTATTGCAACATCCACTACCACCGAGCCTGGCTTCATTTTTCTTACCATGTCCCGTGTCACCAATCTAGGAGCGGTGCCACCTGGTAATAACACCGCGCCAATCACAACATCTGCTTCACTCACTTCTTGCTCAATTAACAGGCTATCTGAATAAAAAGTTCGCACCCGATTTCCATAGAGCATGTCAATTTGGCGCAAGCGATCAATATCCTTATCGAAGATGCAAATATCGGCACCCATTCCGACAGCCATTTGCAAGGCGTTACGTCCAACTACTCCGCCACCTAAAATCACAATCTTGGCAGGCGCTACGCCTGGAACGCCTGCCATTAATACTCCTTGACCACCATGAGTTTTCTCTAAATGTGAAGCGGCTGCTTGAATAGCCATGCGACCAGCTACCTCACTCATCGGGGCTAATAACGGCAACGCGCCATTTACGGCAGTTACTGTCTCGTAAGCAATACAAGTCGCCCCTGATTGCATTAAGGCTTTAGTCTGCGCGGGATCAGGCGCTAAATGTAAATAGGTAAACAGAATTTGATCCTGTCTTAGCATGGCACATTCTTGAGCCTGAGGCTCCTTTACCTTCACAATCATTTCTGATTTTTGAAAAACCTCTGCAGCACTATTAATGAGAGTTGCCCCAGCCATTCGGTAAGACTCATCGGTCAACCCAATTTGCTCCCCCGCTCCACGTTGCACTAGAACAGAGTGGCCTTGTCTACATAAGCCGCTAACATTACCAGGGGTCAAGCCAACTCGAAACTCATTATTTTTTACTTCTTGAGGTACGCCAATAATCATGAATATCTCCTATTTAAATTTACGACTCGTTTTTGTTTTGCGATGTAAGCCCACGATATAAAACATCAATAGATACACGCCCATTAAGCACGGACCCAATATCAATGCAATCCGCGCATCTTCATGAAAGCCCATCAGCACAATGACTAAGAAAATAAATGCCAGAGCAAACCATGAAGAGTAAGGCCACCAAAGGGAGCGATAGGCCAATGCGTCCACTTGCTCTTTAGTTAATGAGCGACGGAACTGAATTTGAGTAAATAGAATCGCTATCCAGACCATTAAGCCAATAAAAGTGACTGCAGCCATCATGTACTGAAAGGCCTTATCTGGAACAAAATAGTTCAGCACTACACCGGTCATGCAGATGACGACCGTACTCATTACCGCCCGATGTGGAACACCATACTTTGAGAGCTTTGCAAAAGGTGCCGGGGCATACCCGTCAGATGACAGGGAGTACAACAAACGACCGCCACTAAAAATTCCCGCATTACAGGAAGACAAAGCTGCTGTAATTACGACAAAGTTAATTAATCCAGCTGCCTCCCTTAGGCCAATGCGTTCAAACATCACTACAAATGGACTTCCTTGCTGGCCAACTTGATTCCAAGGGAAGATTGCCAAAATTACAAGGACTGCTCCCATGTAAAAAATGAGGATGCGCCATGCTAAAGAATCAATTGCCATTGGAATAGTTTTTTGCGGATTCTCTGCCTCACCTGCAGATAGGCCAATCATCTCAATGCCCACATAGGCAAACAAGACCATCTGCAAGGAAAGCAACATTCCACTAATACCATTTGGAAAGAAGCCGCCGTGTTGCCACAAATTACTCAATCCGATTGGTTGCCAGTCATTGGTAAACCCAAAGAGAATCACTGAACCACCCAGCGCAATCATTGCCACAATAGCTACCACCTTGATTAAGGCAAACCAAAACTCAAACTCACCAAAAACTTTGACAGCTATCAAGTTAATTAAACCCATCATCAATATTGATGACAAGGCCCAAATCCATTGTGGAGTTTCAGGAAACCAAATTCCCATATAAATGCCAACGGCAGTAACCTCTGCGATCCCAACAACAACCCAGTAGGTCCAATACCCCCAACCCACCATGTAGCCCGCCAAGGGTCCCACATAGTTATTGGCATATGCAGCAAAAGAGCCTGCTACAGGTTCATGCACCGCCATTTCACCAAGAACCCTGAGCACGATGAAAGCAACTATTCCCGCCAATAAATAACCCAAGAGAATTGATGGGCCCGCAATTTGAATTGCAGTTGCTGACCCTAAAAATAATCCAACTCCAATCGTTGAGCCCAAGGCCATCAAACGAATATGTCTTGCTTTGAGATGGCGTTTTAAGCCAGTTTGTTCAGTCTGCAAAAGAGACCTCCTTTCGAATTGTCGTTGGCGATTTACCAACGATGCAAAGTCTAGGGAGGACTTGAAGAATGCACTAGAGGATAAAAATACTTAAAGTGATTAAATGACTAAAAGTAAATTGCTTAAATACAGTGGACCCCATTAAGGTCCCATAGATTAAGAGAATACTTTTACAGGATTTATTTTTGACCGCAAAAGAATCAGTAATTTCCTACAGGGATTCCCCTTAAGGAATAGCAATGAATTTGATTATTTTTCGCCTTGTGATTATTTGGCAGCGATCAGATTTAGGATTTCTGCTGCTGCAGCTAAACCACAGGCTGCCGTCACCATGACAGTAGAGCCATAGCCCGAGCAGGCTAAGCCACCACTAGCTGCGCCAGCTCTTGGCTCATGAGAGTAAATAGCGCGAATGCCAATTTTCTTTTTAAGGTTTCTTGAAAAACCATGATCCTGCCTGAGGCCTTGCCTTACCTTGGCAAGCAAAGCATCTTGCTCAGTTCTTGAAAGATCATCGCAACGGACGGAGGTCGGGTCAGACTTGCCGCCCGCTGCGCCACACATGACTAGTGCACGATTGTTTGCTACAGCCCATACTGATAACGCTATCTTGGTTTGTACAGAGTCTGTTGCATCCAATACGAAGGCATTACTTGGGATAAGAACATCTAAATTCTCTGGCTCCAAAAAGGTATCACAAGGGGTGAGCTGAATTCCGGGGTTAATTTGACGAATGCGATCAGTCATTGCCTCTACCTTTGCTTTGCCGTACTGACCCTCTAAAGCATGCAACTGTCGATTGGTATTGCTTTCAGCGATATGATCAAAATCTACCAAGACCAAATGGCCAATGCCAGTTCGCGCCAAGGCCTCTGCAGCCCATGAGCCAACACCGCCTAGACCTGCAACCACCACCGTTGCATTCTGAAAACGTTCACGTAGCTCTGGACCATAGAGTCTAGAAACGCCACCAAAACGACGCTCTTCTAAGCTTTCTTCAATCTTGTCTTCTGTCATTGAAATACCCATCAAACCACAGGCCTGTAGAGACCAACCGCATTATTCCATAGAGTTTTTTGTGCGTTGATTGGCCCTAAAACATTTCTAATAAGTGCAATATCCTCTGCCTCAAAGGGGCGCTTTGCACGAGTGGAGGGAAGGTCAGTTCCAAACATAAGAGCATTAGAATTACGTGCAGCAATCAATTCAAGGGCCTTTGGGACATTCATGCTTACCCTACCAAATCCAGTGACCTTGATTTTGGCACCTGCATCTACTAAATCGAGAATCACTGGGAGACCTTGTTCAGTCATTCCCATATGATCAATCACTATTTGAGGGAGCTTGGATAGTTTTGCAACGTGGGGCTTTAATGCAGCAGAATCAGCATAAATCTCCGCATGCCACTTGCCCACAGCATGGGCTCTAGTTGCTAAAGCAACAATGTCATCCACCGAATCAATGCGCCCACGATAAATGTTAAATCGTAGTCCACGAACTCCAATCGTCGCTAGGCTTGCAATCTCAGCATCTGGCACATCTTGTGGGACCTGCGTAATACCAACCCAACGAGGCCCAAGCTGCGGCAATAGCGCACGAAGATACGATTGGTCATATCCGTGAAACGATCCAGACACGATCGCGCCCGCAGTGATCCCAAGGGGTATCGTTTGTTGACGATATTCCTCTAAGGTAAATGATGGTGGCGTATAACCTTGATTAGCAACTATTGGGTAGCGCTTATCAATGATGTGACAATGCGCATCAAAAATCTGAGAGTTTTGAGTCCGGGTAGCGCAACCAGCAATCGTGAGGCCAGCAAAAGCGCCCGCGCCTAAAAGCAACCTTCGACGATCAATGTTGGGAGTCATATTTTTCCTCTGGTGATTTGCTGCATATTATTTAACGAATAAGCTCAAGAATGTACTCTGCCACTATTTCAGGTGCCTCAAGCGGAGTAAAGTGACGCGTTTGCGGAATGACTCTTAGCTTTGCATTAGGAATACGCAATGCAATATCTTCGGCCATACTCAATGGGGTTGCATAATCTTCCTCACCCACAATAACCATAGTAGGGCCTGAATAATTTTTTATAATTTCTCGCTCATCCGCAAGACCAAGCATATGACAACTTTTGACGTAATTTGATATCTGATTTGAAGTAAAGATTTTGAGGCAGTCTTCAACAAATTGTGTTTGCTCATCGATAAATCCAGGGCTAAACCAACGCGGCCTCTGGAATTCAATTAAAGCCTGCATCCCGCCTTCTACAGCTGTTTGAGCGCGTTTCTCCCAGTTTTTTGGCGCGTCTAAGCCATACCAAATACTGGCATCAATTACTGTGATGCTAGCTGCTTGGAACGGAAAATGTCCTGCAAATGAAAGTGCTATAGTACCTCCCATTGAACAACCGACAATATGTGCGCTGGATACCTCCATTTGCTCTAGGACACTCAACAGATCTTCTGCAAATTGTTTGGTAGAAAATTCAGCAGCAGCAGTTCCAGATTTTCCATGGCCACGGCAATCCAATGCATAGATACCCCCAGAAAAAGATGGGGCAGCGCACTCAATTGCCTTTGCCACACCTTGCCACATATCTCCATCTAAAGCTAAAGCGTGCACAAACAATATCGGCGGAACATCTTTTGCTTTGGCCTCTTTGAATACGCGAATATTTAAAAGACATGCATCCTTTGCCTCTGCCCGAACTTCAATAGCTGGCTGAATTGGCGCGTATCGACGAATACCTTTCAATGTCATTCTGCTTGAGCCCCTGCTTTTGCAACAAGAGCACGCCAAAAGGCCAAATCTTTCACTAACTTGGCATCGAGCTCGGAAGGAGTGCTAATGGACGGAACAAAGCCTCCTTCTATCAATTTAGCCTGCAAGCTAGGCTCTGCCATTACTTTGCGAAGATCAGCAGAAATTTTTTCTCTGATTGCATCAGGCGTTCCTTTTGGCGCCATAAAACCAAACCAGGTATCCACCTCAAACCCTGGAATAGTTTCAGAAACTGTTGGTACGTTAGGCAAGTTTTTAACTCGCGCCTTGGAGGAAACTGCTACCGCCTGAATACGGCCACTCTTAATGAGTACGATACAAGCAGGCAAACCTGTAGATACAAGCTGTATTTGGCCGCCCATTAGATCGGTTAGCGCTGGAGTACCACCTTTGTAAGGAACATGACTTAGCTGTGTTGCGCCCTGACGCTTCATGAGCTCAGCAGTAAGGTGGCCAGGTGATCCATTTCCAGCTGTGCCATAGTTCAGTTGCTGCTTTGAGTTCAACACCTCTTTCATGGTGTTCGGCCCATAAGCTGGATTACTTACCAAAACTTGTGGCGTTGTCGCAACCAGTGCAATTCCAGATATGTCCTTAATGGCATCAAAAGGTGGTTTTTGATACAGCAAGGGATTTGCTAAAACGCCATCACCCCAAAAGAGCAAGGTATAGCCATCAGCAGGCGAAGCAATAACTGCTTGCGCTCCTATATTGCCTCCTGCCCCAGCGCGATTATCAATCAGTACTGATTGACCCCATAATGCTGAAAGCTTAGTAGCCAGGTCTCGAGCAATAATGTCAAAACTTCCGCCCGGAGCAAAGGGAACAATAATTTTGACGGGTCTATCAGGATAGTTCGTCTGTGCACTAACGTAGTTACCCCATAGGCCAATTAGGGTAATGAAGGTTGTGATGATTAATTTTTTCATATCTGCTCCCTTTTTATCTTTTGCCATACTGGCACAGATTTCTCATTCTTTTTAACTGGGCTCTTGTTGGCCTTGGTTGTATTATTAACTTAGAAGCTTTGAGTAATTAGCTTGCTTTTTTTGGCATCAAATAAGTCATAAAGTAAGCAATCCATTAGGATTAATACGCCTTAAATAAATGATTTACATAGACTTTACAACCATTCACCTGAATAGCGAATAAATGGACTCTATTGCACAACTTCGCAAAAACTATACCTTTGGCCAACTCTCCGAAACAGAGGTTCCGCAGCAACCAATGCCACTTTTTCAGCTTTGGTTTGACCAAGCTGTTAAAGCAGAGTGTCCAGAACCCAATTCCATGACTTTGGCAACCGCCGATCAAGCTGGAAATCCATCGGCTCGTATTGTCTTATTAAAAGGTGCTGACGAGAACGGTTTTACGTTCTTTACTAATTATGAAAGCCAAAAAGGTCGAGAATTAGCGGCTCGCCCACAGGCCGCCCTGCTCTTTCATTGGCATGAATTAGAGCGACAGGTACGTATTCAGGGAATTGTGGAGCGTGTTAGCGCAGCTGAAAGCGATGAATATTTTCACTCACGCCCACCTGCCTCAAGAATTGGCGCCTGGGCCTCTCCACAAAGTGCCACAATACCGAATCGTGAATTCTTAGAGGATGCTGAAAAGCGCTTTAAGGCTGAATTTGGCGAAAACCCTCCGAGGCCTGAGCATTGGGGTGGGTATCGCTTACGCCCTACTGAGATTGAATTCTGGCAAGGGCGCCCTTCTAGATTGCATGATCGCATTCACTACAAACTAAACGAAAGCAATTGGCACATTAACCGCCTTGCCCCATAAATACATTAAGAGTATTGCGGAGCAATGAGCGATTTAAATTTCGCTCTGAATTTTGCTAGCTTAGGTGCAACCACAGCCATGCAGTAACCCTGATTAGGGTGCTGCTGGAAATAATTCTGGTGGTATTCCTCAGCCGGATAAATCGTTGGCGCAGGATCAATTTGCGTCACTACTGGATTGGAGTAGATTTTTGACTCCTCCAACTCTCTGACAACTTCTTGTGCAGTTTTCAATTGCTCGTCACTATGAGTAAAAATTACTGAGCGATATTGGGTACCATGATCATTGCCCTGATAGTTCAATGTAGTAGGGTCATGAATCACAAAGAAAATCTCCAGCAGATCTCTAAATGAGACTACCTGGGGATCAAATAAAATGTCCACGATCTCAGCATGTCCGCTAACGCCTGTACAAACTGCTTCGTAGCTCGGATTGGGGCGAGCCCCGCCGGCATACCCCGAGACCACGGACTTTACCCCCGAAATTTGCTGATAAACCGCCTCTAGGCACCAAAAACAGCCCCCACCCAAGGTGGCACGCTCTAGATGTGAGTCATTTTTATTAAAAGTCTGTTCCATGGCTTTATCCTAATGCCTTATTTAAATGCTTGCCAACTATTAATACACCATGAATCGCTTCACCATCCAACTCGATGAAATAAAGGCAGCTTACGCCGCAGAACCTAACCCCTCACTTGAAGTTCGATTGGAGCGTATTGGCCGAATTGAAAAGATGCTCAAGGCAAACGAAGAAAAAATCTGCAAAGTACTTGCTGCAGACTTTGGGGTTCGTCACCCTATTGAGTCTCGTATTGCAGAATTTCAGATGGTTTACCAAGCCTACAATTACACACGCAAGCATCTAAAAGATTGGATGAAGCCCGTACAAATGGAGACGCCATCTTTTTTAGGGTCTTCTCAAGCATGGCTTGAAAATCAATCATTGGGTGTTGTTGGCATCATGAGCCCGTGGAACTATCCAGTTCAATTAGCGCTAGTGCCTGCAATTGCAGCACTTTCAGCAGGAAATCGGGTTTGGCTTAAACCTTCTGAACGCAGCTCACGTACCTCTGGATTTTTGGCAAGCTTAATTCAGGAATATTTTCATCCAAGTGAATTTTGCGTTAGCACTGGCGGTACAGAAGTTGCAGAGCAATTCGCAGCAATGCCGTTTGCACATCTATTTTTTACCGGATCGGAATTGATTGGCAAAAAGGTAATGCGAGCAGCCGCTGAGAACCTGACACCTATTACCCTGGAGTTGGGCGGCAAAACCCCTGCCATCATTGACCCTTCGGCTAAGTTGAAGGATGCAGCAGGAGCAATTATCTATGGCAAATTACTAAATGGCGGACAAACTTGTATTGCGCCTGATTACGTTTTAATTGAGCCAGCCAATCTAGAAACATTTATTGGGGAACTACAAGCTGCGGCGCAATCTCAATTTAGCAACCCAGAAGAGTTGACTGGCCCAATCGATGACGAGCAGTTACAAAACTGGCAGCACTTAGTTGCTGATGCACTAGATCGTGGTGCAAAAGCTATTTCTTTGCTAAACAACCCCGCAGCAGGTGCCAGAAGATTTGAGCCTGTAGCGCTGATTAATGTTCCTCCAGAAGCACGCGTTTTGCATGAAGAAATTTTTGGCCCTATTCTTCCAATAGTGACGGTGAATACCGTTTCTACAACCATTGACTACATCAACAGTAAAGCCAATCCTTTGGCGCTCTATTGGTTTGGTAAAGATAAAAAGAATATGCAGCGTGTTTTAGAAGAAACGCGTTCTGGTGGCGTGACTATCAATGACGTGTTGTTGCATGCAGCAGTTGAGTCACTTCCTTTTGGTGGTATTGGCGCTAGCGGCATGGGCTCGTACCACGGCAAAGCCGGCTTTGATACTTTTAGCCATCAAAAGCCCATTTTGGAAGTGCGTGGCCTATTGGGCACCAACCTACTTAAGGGCACTAAACCGGCTCGACCTCCTTACAGCAAAAGCACAGAACGATTGATTAAGCGTCTTAAATAAAAAACTAAGCAATAACTAAGCGTAGTGCAAAAGCAATAAACAGCAGTCCAGCCATCATCCAAAGTACAGCAGCAGAGCGAGAGTGACTTTCAAAGTACTTAGAGAAAAATTGACCAGCGCAAATCAGGCCGCCCAAATAGGTCATACTCATGATTTGCAAGACGATTGCTAGGTATATGAATGTATATGCTGGATTGGCGGTATCTGGACGAATAAATTGCGAGAAGAAGGCGATAAAGAAAAAGATTGCCTTGGGATTAGTTAGCGATAGGGATAGCGCAGCCAACATTGGGTGCAACTGCATTAAGCGCACTTGAATTTCATAAGTCTTTGCTTGCGCACCCAAGGACCAGCGCTGCATACCACTGCGCAACAAACCAAAACCCATCCAAGCCAAATAAAGAGCGCCCGCTCCGCGCACTAGACTGAAGATCACTGGAGAGGACATCAAGAGTGATGCAGCGCCCAAAGCAACCGCGATCATTAATATGGAGTCACCTACAAAAATTCCGAATGCACCCCAAGCACCAGAGCGCCAACCCTTTTGCGTAGCAATTGTCAGAACATAAAGAGAGTTAGGTCCCGGCAATAAGATGATCAGTACAGTACCTAGCAAGTAGCCTGAGAAATCCACTACACCTGCATTTGCGGGCGATAAGAGCGCGAAAGTGTTCCATTCCATATCTACATCATAATTAATTCGGGAAAACCCTTGTAATCATGGTCTCAAACTGTCATAATGGGAGGCTTTTTTAAGCAATTTGATTCATCGCCCCCCAGCTATATTTCAGCGTACCGTTTAGAAGTCATAAACACCGAAGTTCATAAAACGCGCTGCCGCCTGTCTGATGGTCGATGCCTTTGACCATCGCACCCTATAAAAAACCATGGGTGCAACATACGGAGACATCCCTTAAAAGGGATGTGTAATAGCATGACTTTTTCTAAAGAAACTAAACACGAGCCTAAAGACGCAAGTCAAAGCTCAAAACACGCTGGAAATGAATTCCAGAATTTCGCCCTTGCGGCCTCACTCCTTAAAAACGTTGCTGAACTGGGTTTTACCCAAGCCACCGAAGTGCAAGCTCAGGTTATTCCTGCAGCCCTAGCTGGCGGTGACTTATTAGTCAGCAGCCAAACTGGTAGCGGTAAAACCGCAGCCTTTTTATTGCCTTTAATCAATCAATTGATCGAAGACAACCCAAACAGCTCACCTGTACCAGGTCGTGCACAACCTAAAGTGTTGGTGCTCTGCCCTACTCGTGAATTAGCTCAGCAGGTTGCCGCCGATGCAGTGAATTTGGTTCGTGGCATGAAAGGCATCCGCATCGCAACCGTGATGGGTGGCATGCCTTATGGCAAGCAAATCCAAGCATTAAAAGGTGCATTGTTAGTTGTTGCAACCCCAGGTCGCTTACTCGACTTGTGTGACAGCAAAGCAATCCGCTTAGACGATGTTAAACAACTCGTTATCGACGAAGCTGATCGCATGCTCGACATGGGATTTGCTGATGATCTCGAGGCAATTGATAAACGTTGCGCCGGTCGTAACCAAACTTTGATGTTCTCTGCAACTTTCGCGCCTAAGATTATGTCTTTAGCAAATGAGTTGACAACAGATGCTAAGCGTATTGAGCTTGCTCACGCAGGTGAAAAGCACGCCAACATTGAACAGAAGTTGCACTGGGCTGACAGCATGTCACACAAGCATAAATTGCTTGAGCATATTTTGGCTGATGCCGATTTAGATCAAGCGGTTGTGTTTGCAAGTACTCAAGTTGAGAGCGAAAAAATTGCTGATACATTACGTGCTAATGGCTACGAAGCAACTGCACTCCATGGTGCAATGCCTCAAGCTGTTCGTATGCGCCGTCTCGAATCGTTACGTAAAGGTCACACTAAGATTTTGGTTGCCACTGACGTAGCAGCTCGCGGTATCGATGTGCCACGCATCAGTCACGTGATTAACTTTGGCTTGCCAATGAAACCTGAAGACTATACGCACCGCATTGGTCGTACTGGTCGCGCAGGTCGCAATGGTGTTGCAATCACTTTGGTTGAACATCGTGATCGTGCCAAGATCCGCAATATCGAGCGCTTTACTCAGCAAGATATCGTTGCCTCTGTTATCGCTGGTCTTGAGCCACAAGCAAAGCCTAGTTTTGGCGGTGGCGGTGGTCGTCCTGGTGGCGGTCGCTCTGGCGGTGGCTTCGGTGGCGGTAATCGCTCAGGTGGTGGTGGCGGTCGTTACGGTTCAGGCGCTCGTTCAGAGTCTCGCTTTGGTGGTGGTAACGCTGCTGGTGGAAGCCGTTCAGGTGATTCACGTCCAGCACGCTCAGCTGATTCACGTCCTGCGCGTTCTGCCGATTCACGTCCAGCACGCTCTGGTGATTCACGTCCTGCAGGCGGACCACGTTTTGCAAAGCCAAAGGCTGGCGGTCAACGTCGTAACTTTAGCGGTAGCTAAAAATGATTCACCGAAATCGTCTCCGTTCTGCATGGAATCGAGTCGGTTCCGGTGAAATCCATCGGGCGCCACGCAAATTGCAGCCTTGGCTAAGCGATACCGGGTCACTTACCCAAAAAATTGAGAAAGCGATTGGACAAAAGCTGGAAGTTCAAGTTTTGCGCGATTGCCCTCAATCACTTAATAGCGACGAAAGTCGCTATTTTCATTTCAAGATCAGACGCTGCAGGGTACGCGAAGTGTTGCTCTGCTCCAATGGAACGCCCCTAGTCATGGCGCATAGCGTGATTCCGACGCTCAGTGCTAGCGGTAGTAATCACGCTGTTTTACGCTTGGGCACAAAGCCCTTAGGCGCAGTCCTATTTAGCAAGAATCGCAAGCACTCCAAAGCAAAACCGCCACGAGATATTGCTCGGCTAGATAAAAGGAGCCAATTATGGAAAAGATGTTCTAAGCACCTCTCTGGCTTGAGCTCACCTTTATGGGCACGTCGTACCCTCTATCGCTTAAAAGGTCATCCAATCTTGGTAAATGAAGTTTTCTTACCTGCCTTGCAAAGCACTTCTAATATTAGATAGTCAGCCAAGCTAAGCTTGCCCTCACTAAAGCCTCATCTCCAGACTCCGTAGTAAATACCTCACCAAATCCAATCTCTTCTGCAGCATCCGCTATATTGTGATGCGGACAAAGTGCACTTGCATTCTGCAAACTTTGTGCAAATTGATCTTTAGCTACTTTGCCAAGATAGCGAACAGCCTCTGAAGAAGTCAGCACCCAAAGGGATTTAGAAAAATCCATCTCATGTATCAATTGCCATGCTGGACTATCAATATCTAAAGGAACGCGCGTATAGGTGGAAATAGCCTCAACTTTTGCGCCGGCCTTTGCTAAAGTATCTGCCAACCAATCGCGCCCACCATCACCCTTAAAAATAATTACTTTCTTACCAGCACAATCCCAGCGCTGCGAATTTAATTCTTGCCATAAACCTTCTGAATCCCAATGCTCATTATCAGATGGCTTAAAAATAGTAGTTGGTGTCGACTCTTCTCCAATACCGTGATTTTTTAAGGCCAATAAACTACTACCTCCCATCACGCCGATTGGAATAATCTTTTTAGAAAAGTCTTGCCAATCTCTCTCTAGTAAACGCATCACGCTTTCGATAGCATTTGGACTTACAAAAATTGCCAGATCAGCATCTTTTAAAGCATTAGAAATATGATCTGCTAACTGATCGTCATTTTTTGGAACAATGGTTAGCAAAGGTAAAGACAAAATCTCTGGAAGACTGCGTTTTGCTACATCACTCATTTCAATTGCTTGTGTGAGTACCTCGATTAACTGGCGAGCTTGACCGCTCGGCCTAGTTACGATAATGGTTTTAGTGCTCATTGCTTTGCTGTAAATGTAGATTTTATTTAGGCAACTGTGGAATTAAGTCTGCTGCGCCTTGTGACAATAAATCTTTAGCAACTGCAAGCCCTAGAGCCTCAGCGTCTTCAATTGTGCTAACTTGAGCACTGCCATTTGCAAGGCAAATATTTTTGCCATCTACACTTGCCACAAAGGAACGAATACGCATTTGATTGTTGTCCCACACAGCGTAGGCTGCCAAAGGCACCTCACATGAACCACCTAACTGACGCGACACCATGCGCTCAGCAGAAACGGCTAACAAAGTTGGTAAATCATTTAATGGCGCTAACCACAAGGCAATATTAGGATGCTTGCTTAATGTCTCAATTCCTAATGCACCCTGACCTGCGGCTGGAGTATAGGGATCGTAAGGCAAGAATGCGCGTATACGCGATTCCAGTCCTAGGCGCTTTAAACCAGCAGCAGCCAAAATGATGGCCTGATATTCGCCGCGATCTAACTTACCCATTCTGGTATCCAAATTACCGCGTAATGGCTGAATTTCTAAATGTGGAAATTTTGCTCTGAGTACAGATTCACGACGCAAGCTTGATGTTCCGACTACAGCTCCGGCAGGAAGATCTTCAAGACTAGGGTAATCATTGGATACAAATGCATCTCTTGCATCCTCCCTACTCATTACGCACGTCAGATCAAAACCCTCTGGCATCACCATTGGCACGTCCTTTAAGGAGTGCACCGCTAAATCAGCCCGACCATCCTCCAGTGCCGCCTCTAACTCTTTAACAAAAAGGCCTTTGCCACCCACCTTTGAGAGGGCTCTGTCCAAAATCTGGTCGCCACGGGTAGTCATACCCAATATCCGGACATCGCACTCCGGATAGAGCTTTTTTAGGCAATCCCGCACGTGCTCGGCCTGCCACATGGCTAGGCGACTTTCTCTAGAGGCGATAACTAGGCTTTTAGGGGTTGATTGAGGGGGTGAATTCAGGGTTTGGGACATAACATTTAAAATAATCAAGGACCTACACCAATATACTGCGTTTATGAGCTCATCAAATAATTCCCTAGACAACAAAGCCCAAGCTTGGTCGGCACGTTTCGCCGAACCGGTTGACGAACTAGTACAGCGTTATACAGCCTCTATCGGCTTTGATCAACGCTTTGCGATGGTTGATATTGCCGGTTCTTTGGCCCATGCTCAGATGCTAGCCGCCCAAAAGATCATTAGCCCCCAAGATTTGGCTGATATTCAAAAGGGTATGGCCCAAATCAAAGGCGAAATTGAAGCAGGTCAATTTGAATGGCAACTAGCTCTAGAGGATGTTCATCTCAATATTGAAGCTCGCCTCACTCAATTAGTTGGCGATGCTGGAAAACGTTTGCATACTGGACGCTCACGTAATGACCAAGTCGCAACTGATTTACGCCTCTGGTTACGCGGCAGTGTTGATGACATTGCCATCACGCTAACCTCCTTGCGCAGTGCACTATTAGATTTAGCTGAAAAGCATGCCGCAACCATCATGCCTGGCCATACCCATTTACAAGTAGCCCAACCTATTACATTTGGCCATCACTTGATGGCTTATTTCGAAATGTTTAGTCGTGACGCTAGTCGTCTATCAGATTTACGTGCGCGTTTTAATCGTTTGCCTTTAGGTGCTGCTGCCTTAGCTGGCACTACCTATCCCATCGATCGTGAGCAAGTTGCTAAGACCTTAGGCTTTGATGGTATCTGCAATAACTCTTTAGATGCCGTCTCTGACCGTGACTTTGGGATTGAGTTCTGCGCCTTTGCATCTATCCTCATGATGCATGTCTCACGCCTTTCCGAAGAACTGATTCTGTGGCTTAGCCCCCGCTTTGGCTTCATTGACCTACCTGATCGCTTCTGCACTGGCAGCTCCATCATGCCGCAAAAGAAAAACCCTGACGTTCCAGAATTGGCGCGTGGTAAAACGGGTCGCGTATATGGTGATTTAATTTCTTTGCTAACTCTGATGAAGGGTCAGCCACTGGCGTACAACAAAGATAATCAAGAAGATAAAGAACCTCTCTTTGATGCTGTGGATACCGTACAAGATACCTTGCGTATTTTTGCCGATATGGTTCCATATATTGAAGTCAAAGCAGATGTGATGAAAGCAGCGGCTGAAGAAGGCTTTGCTACAGCAACTGACTTAGCCGATTACTTAGTGAAAAAAGGTTTAGCTTTCCGCGATGCACATGAAGCCGTTGCCCATGCAGTCAAAGCCTGTGTTGGCAGAAATTGCATGCTGACAGACTTAAGCCTGTCTGAATTGCGCTTTGCTTGCGGATTGGATAATCGCCCAGAATTAATGGGTGATGATGTTTTTGCTTTGCTAACTGTAGACGGTTCAGTGCAATCTCGTCAACATGCTGGTGGCACTGCCCCTGCACAAGTCCTTGCCGCAATTAAACGAGGTCGTGCAGATCTATAAAGCGCATGGGGTTTTGGTCCAAACTCTCCGCAGGCATTGATCGCGTAAACCAGTTTCTGGGAAAAGCAGCCGGCATTATGATTCTGCTGTCCTGCGTGATATCCGCAGCAAATGCAGTGCTACGTTATGGTCTGGATATCAGCAACAACTGGCCCCTAGAGTTACAGTGGTATCTCTTTGCGGCTGCGGTGATGCTAGGTGCCTCCTACACCTTAAAAAGAAATGAGCATGTACGAGTTGACCTCATCTACTCACAGCTATCGGAGCGTGGACGTCTTTGGGTTGACTTATTTGGCCTAGTAGTTTTCTTAATGCCCGCCTGTCTTTTATTTGCCTGGCTTTCTTGGACCACCCTGTTCTATCCTTCCTGGCTGATCATGGAGCACTCATCAAATGCAGGTGGCTTAGCTCGTTATCCAATTAAGTTTATTGTGCCGTTTGGATTCGTGATGCTGAGCTTGCAAGGGCTCTCAGAAATCATTAAGCGCATCGGCGCACTTAAGGGTGAGATCATCATGCCAGCCGAAGACCTTCATTACGAAAAGCCAATGCAATGATTCCATTGGAGTGGATGCCTCCCCTCATGTTTGGTGGTCTCATCATTTTTATGTTGATTGGTTTTCCAGTTGCATTTTCACTGATGGCAGCTGGATTATTCTTCTCGGCCATTGCTATTGGCGAAGGCTTCTTTGGGATAGCTTTTTTACAAGCAATCCCTCAGCGTATTTTTGGCAGTGTACTTGCCAATGACCTCCTCCTAGCAATACCCTTTTTTACATTTATGGGCGCCATTCTGGAGCGATGTGGGCTTGCTGAAGAGATGTTGGACTCCATGGGCCAACTCTTTGGTCGCGTACGTGGCGGCCTTGGTTACTCTGTCATCATTGTTGGATTCATATTAGGCGCGATTACTGGCACTGTAGCAGCTCAGGTGATCGCCATGGCCATGATCTCATTACCAGTAATGATGCGTTACGGTTACAACATGCGCTACGCTACAGGCGTTTTGGCAGCTTCTGGGACCATTACTCAACTTGTACCTCCTTCTTTGGTGCTCATTGTTTTGGCCGACCAATTAAAAACACAAAGCGGTAGTGCTGATGTTGGCAGCATGTATTTAGGCGCATGGGGCCCCTCTCTTCTGCAAATTGCTTTATTTATTCTCTACACTTTTTTCTTAAGCCGTCTTCGTCCATACTACTTACCCCCAATTCCAGCCAGCGATCTCACCCTGAAGGGTTTAGCACTTTGGAAAAAATGTCTCATGGGAATCATCCCATCGGCCGTTTTAATTTTCTTGGTATTGGGCACCATCATGACGGGCATTGCCACACCAACAGAATCGGGCGCCATGGGAGCCATGGGCGCTCTTTTATTAGCATGGCTGCGAAGAGCCAGCATTACGAATCTGAAAGGCCTTATTCAAGAGGCTTACCAGAACACTATGCGTATTACAGCAATGGTGGTTTTCATTCTGATTGGCTCTACTTGTTTTTCGGTAGTCTTCCAAGGGGTTGATGGCGGATTCTGGGTCGAAGAATTATTTTCCAATCTGCCTGGCGGCTGGATTGGATTCTTAATTGTTGTTAACTTATTTGTTTTCTTCCTAGCCTTCTTCTTAGATTTTTTTGAGATTGCTTTTATTGTTGTGCCAATGCTAGCTCCTGTAGCAGTCAAACTCCTCTCACCAGTCTTGCTTGACTCCATGAATGGCAATCCGCAAGCGGCTGCAAGTGCTGCCCTTGTATGGTTTGGAGTGATGCTTTGCGTCAACATGCAAACCTCATTCATGCATCCACCTTTTGGCTTTGCCCTCTTCTACCTTCGAGGGGTGGCGCCAAAAGAGGTAAAAAGCAGTGACATTTATTGGGGTGCTTTGCCGTGGGTAGGACTGCAACTCATTATGGTGGTGCTTGTGATGGCTTTCCCAGCACTGGTGACTACCTTTCTAGATAAACCCGCTGTAGTCGTTCAGAGTCAGGACTTTAACTTCATGGGAGAGGAAAATAAATCAGATACGCCGGCAAATAAAGTAGATGAAGATGCTCCGGTAACCTTCCAACTAGATAAGCCGGTTAATTAAAAATCTGTTAGCCAGCAATTTGCCTGGGCCTACCAAAATACCAACCCTGGAAGAAATCACAGCCCTTTAGTCGCAATAGGTCAAATTGCTCCTCGGTTTCAACGCCCTCCGCAATAACTTGGATATTCAGCGTTTTGGCTAGACTCAAAATATTATCTACGATTGCTTGATCGTCTTTATTGGCCACCATGCCGGCAACAAATGATTTGTCTAATTTCAAGTGTTTGATGGGGAGTTTTTGTAAATACGCTAGCGAAGAATATCCCGTACCAAAATCATCCAATACAAATTTCACTTCCTTTTTACGCAAAAGATCCATTGCAACAATTGCTAAATCAACATTGCTAAGAAAGGCTCCCTCAGTTAACTCAAGGTGGATGCGATGCATCGGAATCTGGTGTTGCTCTGCCAAGAATATAAATTGTTCAGCAAATCTTAAATTCATTAACTGATGCGCGCTAATATTGATCATCAATATATTGTCTTGATGATTGCTTAATTGAGACCAGAAAGACTTATTCCCAAAAATAGCTCTGAGAATTGCATCTCCAACCTCATTAATTTGACCGCTTTTCTCTGCAAAAGGGATAAAATCATCAGGCATGACAACCCCGAGTATGGGATGCTTCCAACGCACTAAAGCCTCATACCCAATGCAATCTTGCTGTCGGTTGACGACCGCTTGATATTCGACAAAAAATTGATCGTTTTGCGCCGCATCTTTTAAGCCTAAATGCAGCTCGTTTTTACGCTCAAAATTAGACTTTAATGTTTCATCAAAGAATCTAAATCTGATAACTGGGTCTTCTTTAGCTGCATACATTGCTATATCTGCATGCTTGAGGATCTCATCAAACTGAGCTCCCTCTCCCCCAAACACAACTGCCCCCATGCTGGCTCTGGCCTTCACGCGAACTAAGCCCCCTAAATCAATTTCTTCTGATAGTCCCACTAAAATTCGCTTGATAACCTCCTCAAGAGCGGCTCTTGCATCCTCGGGGTTATGCCCCAGCCTTTCGAATAAGATCAAAAACTCATCGCCACCGATACGAGCAACCAAATCAGAAGGTCGTACTACACTTTGCAAGCGACCGCCAAACTCTTGTAATAAATTATCTCCAACATGATGGCCATAGTTATCGTTGATCGCCTTAAAGTCATCCAAATCAAGATACATCAGACCCGAATAGACCTCCGCGCGCCCTGCCTCACCAATTGCCCTATGAATACGATCTTTAATATATTGACGATTTGGTAGCTTGGTGAGTGGGTCAAAAAAGATGAGTTCTTGAATTTTTTCTTTTGATGCAATCTCATCACTAATATCGCTAATGGCACCAACCATTCGTATCGGCTTACCATCAGCCGCTCTCTCCACTACCTCGCCCCTATCTAAAACCCAAATTTGCTCATTATCACAACGTAGCATTCGATACTGCACTCGATATGCTTTTTTTCCAGCTAATGCATTCTCAAGAGTTTCCACCACCTTAGGAAGGTCGTCTGGATGAATGCGACTCTTAAAATCTTCTAGCGAAAAATAGCTTTGATGTGGATTTTCAGCCAGCATTTCAATCCAGCGTTCGTTATGCTTTACCTCTCCAGTCACAATATTCCAGTCCCAAACTCCATCGCCTGTAACGCTAAGAACATGCTGCAATCGTTGCTCGGTTTGTATCACTTTTTGGTTAGCAAGGTTCACTTTAAGTTCGTTGAATTGATTAATCAGAGCGCGTCTTTCATTTTCTTCAATTCCTAGGACTAGGCCAGTAAATATCACATAGCGCGCAAGCCCCATCAAAAGCAATACTATGTAAGTAACTGCAGTAATTGGACCGCCCTGATAAGCAAATCCCACGCCTAAAAATATGATGGTTCCAAGTCTAACTAACCATATCAATCCACCCAGTAAGTAAATCTGCGCTAAGACGCCCGCAAAAGTATTTAAAGACTTACGATAGTAGTGCTTGGTTAGAAAAAATCCATACAGAAAAATGCTAGCGTTTAAAACAGCAATAAAGGCTGGTTGATATTGATTGCCATAATTGATTTCCACCAATATGAGACTTGCTAGGATAAAAGATCCTGCAAAAATTGACTCATACACTACTCGTTTGAAACTCTTTACCTTGCCAGAGAGATTTGAGATAGCAGAGTTGAATAGAAGCGCACCGACTAGAGCGAGAGCATTACCGACTTTATAAGATATGAACTCAGGCACATATCCTCTGAGTGTTAATAAAATAATTCCAGTACCTGTCGCCACACACCCAGCAATCCAATATCCTATATAAGCAGGTCTATTTTTTTTAAACTGGATCGCTAATAAAGCGGCACCCGCGTATGAAAACATCGCGAAGAAGACAAACAGAGAGAAAATAAAAATTGAGGTAGTCATGTGTCAAATGCGATAAATCAGTCGTTGGGTGCCAGAGCTATCTAGGTTAACAGTCGGACTAGATCCCAGCCCCACTTACCCTTAGTCTAAACGACCCCAATCAATACTGGGGCCTATTTGAATCAAATCAGTCCTAATTGAGTTAGAAGGTTATAAAACTCATAGAGTGATATCGGGCTCTTGCCTGACGCAGTCAACATAGTATTCGCTATGCCCATCAATATCTGCCTTGACCAAACCATGAATATCAGTCTCAAAGCCAGGGAACTTCTCATTGAAGTCGCGAGCAAAGTATAGATAGTCAATAATGCGTTTATTAAAGCGCTCGCCAGGAATGAGCAATGGAATGCCAGGGGGATATGGCGTCACTAACATTGCTGTAACACGCCCCTCAAGTTGATCCAACGGTACACGATCTACCTCCTTGTGTGCCATCTTCGCCCAAGCCTCTGAGGGCATCATGGCAGGCACCATGTCTGATGTGTACATCTCGGTAGTCATACGCGCTACATCACGGCTCTTATAGAACTCATGGATTTGTTGGCAAATATCTTTTAAACCAACACGCTCATAGCGCGGATGCTTTGCTACGAACTCTGGCAATACTTTCCAAAGGGGTGCATTTTTATCAAAGTGATCTTTAAATTGCTGCAACTCTGTAACAAGAGTATTCCAGCGACCTTTGGTGATACCAATAGTGAACATGATAAAGAAGGAGTACAGACCACACTTCTCAACGATCACGCCATGCTCAGCAAGGTATTTGGTAACAATACTGGCGGGAATCCCCATTGATCCAAAATTACCCTCGATATCCAAGCCAGGTGTTACAACGGTTGCCTTGATCGGGTCAAGCATGTTGAAGTCTTTGGCAAGTTTGCCAAAGTCATGCCAAGCAGCGGATGGCTCTAAGATCCAATCGGAGCGCTCGCCAATACCTTCTTCAGCTAAATGATCTGGACCCCAAACTTTAAACCACCAATCAGCGCCAAACTTATCATCTACCTCACGCATAGCACGACGGAAGTCCATTGCTTCAGCGATAGACTCTTCCACTAGTGTGGTGCCGCCCGGAGATTCCATCATGGCTGCCGAGACGTCGCAAGAAGCAATAATCGCGTATTGCGGACTAGTTGAGGTATGCATCAAATAGGCCTCATTAAAACAGTCACGATCTAACTTGGTATCTTCTGCATCCTGAACTAATACTTGCGACGCTTGAGATAAGCCGGCAAGCAACTTATGGGTCGACTGGGTTGCAAACATCAAGCTTTTCTGAGTGCGCTTACGATCTGAACCAATCGCATGCATATCTTTATAGAAAGGATGGAATGCGGCATGGGGTAACCATGCCTCATCAAAATGTAAAGAATCTACTTTGCCATCCAACATCTCTTTAATCATCTCAACGTTATAAACAATCCCGTCATAAGTACTTTGAGTCAGGGTCATGACGCGAGGTACGACACTCTTATCTTTAATGAATGGGTTGGCATCAATCTTTTTCTTGATGTTTTTCCATTCAAACTCTTCCTTAGGAATAGGGCCAATAATGCCCAAGTGATTACGAGTAGGCATCAAGAAAATAGGAATCGCACCCATCATCGTAATGGAATGAATTACTGACTTATGGCAATTGCGGTCAACTAAAACTACATCACCAGGGGCAACTGTGGAGTGCCAAACAATTTTGTTTGAGGTAGATGTGCCATTGGTTACAAAAAACAAATGGTCTGCATTAAAGATGCGTGCAGCATTACGCTCACTCTGCAGCACTGGGCCGGTATGGTCTAGGAGCTGACCTAACTCTTCCACCGCATTGCAAACGTCAGCGCGCAACATGTTCTCACCAAAGAACTGATGGAACATGCGACCCACAGGACTCTTTAAGAAAGCAACGCCACCAGAGTGACCTGGGCAATGCCAAGAGTAAGAACCTTCAGAGGCGTAATTAGTTAATGCACGGAAAAATGGTGGCGCTAAAGAATCTAAATAAACTTTAGCTTCGCGAATAATATGACGCGCAACAAATTCTGGGGTGTCTTCATTCATATGAATAAAGCCATGCAATTCACGCAAGATATCGTTTGGCATGTGGCGAGATGTGCGTGTCTCGCCATACAAGAAGATTGGAATATCCTCGTTACGCTTGCGCACTTCAGTAATGAAGGCGCGTAAATTATTTAATGCAGGAAGATCATGATCCTCGGAATCGGAGTCAAACTCTTCATCATCAATTGAAACAATGAAAGTGGATGCACGAGAAGCCTGCTGAGCAAACGAAGTAAGGTCACCATAGCTTGTTAAGCCAATAACCTCCATACCTTCATTCTCAATCGCCTCTGCGAGGTCGCGAATGCCGGAACCCGAAATATTTTCTGATCGGAAGTCCTCATCAATAATAATGATTGGAAAACGAAATTTCATAAAAACTCCCCTGCTAACTTATCCGATGTATTCGGAATCCACTTATCAAAATTGGTGAGGTCAATGACCCGACCGCCATCTGGCAAAACCGTGACTATATCGACGAATGTCGCATTTTGCTGCACATTCCGAGGTAAGTAAACATGACGTGCATAGACTTGGTTGGCTAAGCTTTCATGGTAACCAGTAAAGGTAATGAGCAAATGCCATTGCTGCTCAATATCCGATTTACCTAAATACTCCTGAAGAGCGCTGTTCTCATCCACGCTATGCATTGCAGTCCAGGTTAGTGAAAAGACCGGACTTTCGGAACGATGGAGTTGTAATTCCACAGAACGGCGATAGCGTTCGCCTTCGCTAGTCATACTTTCAGCAATTAACCACAAGCGAAGTTGAGCCTCAACAATATGTGAACTACGATCATTGGCAACGCGAAACTTGAGCGTTCTTACGCCATCATGACTCCCAACTACCGCAACCTTTGAAAAGCGCACCCCTGCCGTTGGACGTGTAAAGCGTGCAAAAGCTAAACCAGTAGTTAACGCAGAATAAACAATCCCAAAAAATGCTTCAAAAGTCACAATTGCATTTGGCCAACTCCCAACCGGCGTCATGCGACCATAACCAATCGTTGCCATGGTTTGTACGCTAAAGAAAAAAACATCCAGCAAAGAATCTGGTTGAGCATGGGTAATAGCGCCTTCCCCGCATGCCAGGTAAGCAAAAGCAAAAAGCAGATTTGTGCCCAGATAAACTAATACCACCAGCAATAAGAAGCTAGTCCAGCTGGTACCTAACAGCCAGTGGTAGAAATTATTTTCTGGTCGCGCAAGCTCTGAGCGCGAAAGCGTGGCGCGATACTCCTCTAAATTAATCCGTGTAGGACGGCGATTAAAGAGAAATTTACGCACTACCGTAATGGCTTAGGTCTTAGGCAGGGTAACGCCCCGCTGACCTTGATACTTACCACCACGATCTTTATAAGATGTGCCACAAACTTCATCGCTCTCAAAGAAAAGTACTTGTGCGCAACCTTCACCCGCATAAATCTTGGCTGGCAATGGAGTGGTATTTGAAAACTCTAAAGTGACATAACCTTCCCACTCTGGCTCAAACGGAGTCACGTTTACGATAATTCCGCAACGCGCATAAGTACTCTTGCCAACGCAAACGGTTAATACGCTACGTGGAATCTTGAAATACTCAACTGTTCTCGCCAATGCAAAAGAGTTGGGTGGAATAATACAAACATCGCCCTTGAAATCAACGAAAGATTGTTCATCGAAATTTTTAGGATCAACAATGGTGCTATTGATGTTTGTAAATATCTTGAATTCGTCTGCACAACGAATGTCATAGCCATAGCTTGAAGTGCCGTAGCTTACGATTTTGTTGCCTGCGGCGTCTTGGCGAACTTGCCCAGGTTCAAATGGGCTGATCATGCCTTGCTCGCCCATGCGGCGGATCCAGTGGTCTGATTTAATAGTCATGGCCGAATTGTAAAACCTTCGCCCATACCTGCCACGAATTTATTGGGATTTTTGGCTAAAAACAACCCGCTCAGGGGCGTTATAGATCTCGAAGTGTTTTCCGGAACAGCGAGATAGGATAGTGAGATTGGTTTTTTTCGCTAGCTCCAGGCCCATCAAGGTTACGCCGGAGCGAGTCAATAGGAAGGGAATACCCATTTGCGCTCCTTTGATCACCATCTCAGACGTGAGGCGGCCAGTGGTAAAGAAAATTAAGTCTTTACCGGGTTTATCTGCCAACCACATCAAACCCGAAATCGAGTCCACGGCATTATGGCGCCCAACATCTTCAATAAAGTGAAGCAGCCTTACACCGCCTTCACCATCTCGCTCAAAAACAGCGCAGGCATGCACCGAGCCGGACTTCTTATAAATCGTGTCGTGCACCCGAATAGCGTCTACGAGGGCGATAATTGCCTCTTGAGACAGAGTTGGGCCCGCAGGCAACTGAATCTGGGACATCTCCTCCATCAGACCGCCAAACATGGTGCCCTGACCGCACCCAGTAGTAACAACCCGTTTACTGGTTAAAGCATCGATATCTACGGTACTCCGGCGAGTTTTAACAGCCGCAGAGTCGGTCTCCCAATCAACTTGAATGCTTTCAATATCCTCAGGCGCCTCAACCAAACGCTGGTTACGTAGGTAACCCAACACCAGGGCTTCTGGAGCGCTGCCCAGGGTCATCAAGGTCACGACTTCACGTTTATCCATATAGATCGTGAGAGGACGCTCTCCAGGGACATGAGTTATCTTGATGCGCCCAGCCTCATCCATAACCTCTACCTCATGCACCAAGGGCACGGAGGCGTTAGACATCTGGATGCTAGGTTTTACTGCCATGGGGCACTTTCTAAGTCGAATCAGTAGAAGTTTATCGGTCAATATCAAGGCCCAATTTAGGGCCTAAAGGGGATTTACTTTAACCGCAGTCTAAAATTAGTGCTTAAAGAGTAGTTGAGCCAGCATAATTGACCTCCTAAGCCCCATTAATCTTCTTATTTAAGTCCGTTTTACATGAGCAGCTCCCAACGTCGTCTTCTCGTAACCTCCGCCTTACCGTATGCCAATGGTCAGATCCATATCGGCCATTTAGTGGAGTACGTACAGACTGATATTTGGGTGCGCTTTCAAAGGATGCGTGGTCATGAAGTGCATTATGTTGGTGCTGACGATACACACGGCACCCCCATTATGTTGCGCGCTGAAAAAGAAGGTCTCACACCAAAAGAACTCATTGCCAATGTTTGGAAAGAGCACAAACGCGACTTTGATAACTTTTTAATTTCTTTTGACAATTACTACACCACCGATAGTCCTGAGAATGAAAAGCTAGCACAGAGCATCTATCTCAAGCTTCGTGATGCGGGCTTGATTGAAAAGCGTGCGATTGAACAAGCATACGACCCCGTCAAAGAAATGTTCTTGCCAGATCGCTTTATTAAAGGCGAGTGTCCAAAATGTGGCGCCAAAGATCAGTATGGCGATAACTGCGAAAAATGCGGTGCAACCTACTCTCCTACTGACCTTAAAAATCCCTTCTCAGTGGTGAGTGGTGCTACACCAATCAAAAAGATTTCCGATCATTATTTCTTTAAGCTGTCAGATCCGCGTTGCGAAGAATTTTTACGCGACTGGACTCAAGTAAAAACTCCTTTGCAGCCTGAGGCTCGTAATAAGATGAAAGAATGGGTTGGTCAGCCAGGAGATAGGAAGCTAGGTGATTGGGATATCTCCCGTGATGCCCCGTATTTCGGCTTTGAAATCCCCGATGCCCCCGGTAAATACTTCTATGTTTGGCTAGACGCCCCTATTGGCTACTATGCTAGCTTCCTTAATTATTGCCAGGCTAAAGGCCTAAATTTTGACGAGTGGGTTAAGCCAGATACCGCTACAGAGCAGTACCATTTCATCGGTAAAGACATTCTTTATTTCCATACCTTATTCTGGCCCGCCACCTTAAATTTTGCAGGTTATCGCACGCCCACAAATGTATTTGCCCATGGCTTCTTGACTGTTGATGGCGAGAAGATGAGTAAATCACGTGGCACCCTGATTTCTGCAAACAGCGTGATTGACTGCGGCTTTAATCCAGAATGGTTCCGCTACTACTTTGCAACTAAGCTGAACGATAGTATGGAAGATTTAGATTTAAATCTTCAAGATTTTGTCGCTCGAGTTAATAGCGATCTGTTAGGCAAATACATCAATATTGCTAGTCGTAGTGCTGGTTTCTTGGTCAAACGTTTTGGTGGCATTGTTTCGGATGAAGCAATGAATAATCCTTTGCTCAAAGAAATTGCTACTGCTAGTGACAAAATTGCAGAGCTATATGAAGGGCGTGAATACGCTAAAGCACTGCGCACAGTAATGGAGTTAGCGGATAAGGTGAATGGATTTGTGGATGAAAACAAGCCATGGGAGATTGCCAAAGATCCAGAACGCGAGGCTGATTTGCAGCATGTCTGTAGCATCACCCTTGAAGCATTTCGGATGCTCAGTCTTTACCTTAAGCCTGTCATTCCTCACGTTGCTGCTGGCGTGGAGGAGTTTTTGTCGCTTTCACCAATGAGCTGGAGTGATATCAATATCCCACTCTCGAGCAAAAACCCCATCAAGCCATATAAGCACCTGATGACTCGAGTAGAAGCCCCACAAATTGAGGCTTTGCTGGCGGCAAACTTGTAAAAAGCCCCATAAAAAGCCCCTTATAATGATGGTTATAGTTACTGAATAACTTTTTGAATAATTTCTTAAGTTATTGAATTTATTAAGTATTTTAGGAAATACCATGGCAAGATATCAATCCGAAATCACCCAGTTCTTGAATGAACTCAAAACTGAGAAGCCACACCTTGAGGCAGACCAGCAGGCAGGTCGTGCCCTTCTGTGGGACAAAGAACCTTTAAGCGTTGAAGATCAACGCCGCGCTAAAGCAGCAAAACTCAAGCAACGCGCTTACGTTTATTCGAATGACTAACCAAGGCAATGAGCCAAGCGCTCAGCCGATTTCGGATTTGCTTGATAGCACCCCATCGGTTACCGATGGCATGTCAGCCGCCTTCGCCAAACTATATGGCGAACCGCTGTTTAAGCTCCCTACCGATCTTTACATTCCACCCGATGCGCTAGAAGTTTTTCTAGAGGCATTCGAGGGGCCTTTAGATCTATTGTTATATTTAATTCGCAAACAAAACTTTAACGTACTCGATATTCCAATGGCACAGGTTACTCAACAGTACCTAAGCTATATCGATCAAATTCGTCATCATAATCTGGAATTGGCTGCTGAATATTTGCTGATGGCAGCCATGTTGATTGAAATTAAATCCCGCATGCTCCTGCCAATGAAGAAAGCAGATAGCGAAGAAGAGGTAGAAGATCCGCGCGCAGAATTAGTACGTCGCCTACTTGAGTATGAGCGTATGAAGCTTGCTGCACAAGAGCTTGATCAAATTCCACAACAAGGTCGCGATTTCCAGATAGCACACGGCTTTGTTGACACTACTGTTGCCATTGCATGGCCTGACGTCAATGTTGAAGATTTGCAAATGGCCTGGCGTGATGTTTTGCACCGCGCTAAACTGACACAACATCACACCATTACCCGTGAAGAATTATCTGTACGTGACTTTATGACGCGTATCTTGCGCCGCTTACAAAGTACTAAATTTGTTGAGTTCGGAGAGTTATTTGAAGATGCCATCAAGTCTGGCAAAGGCATCCCTGTAGTAATCGTAAACTTCATCGCCATGCTCGAACTCTCACGTGAAGCCCTGGTAGAAATTACTCAAGCTGAGCCCTACGCACCAATTTACGTGCGCCTTGCATACACCCCTGTTGCATGAAAATTATTAGCGATATACAGGAATTACGCGACCACTTACGCGGTCA
This sequence comes from Burkholderiaceae bacterium, assembly GCA_947448415.1. Lineage (GTDB taxonomy): Bacteria > Pseudomonadota > Gammaproteobacteria > Burkholderiales > Burkholderiaceae > Polynucleobacter. Next base: position 40,942 of record CANFMT010000008.1, read on the forward strand.
AAATCGCGCATCTTTTGTACCGACAATGGGAAACTTGCATGAAGGACATCTATCGCTCATGCGCCTTGCAAGGCAACATGGTGACCCTGTAGTAGCTAGCATCTTTGTTAACCGTCTGCAATTTGGTCCGAATGAAGATTTCGATAGCTATCCTCGCACCATGCAGGCTGATATCGAAAAATTAGAAAAAGAAGGCGTCTACATACTTTTTGCACCAACTGAGCGAGACCTCTATCCACAACCACAAGAATATCGCGTTGATCCACCACAACAGTTAGGCGATATCCTTGAGGGAGAGTTTCGTCCAGGCTTCTTTAAGGGCGTCTGTACTGTAGTGCTCAAGCTCTTCTCCTGCGTACAGCCCAAGGTTGCTGTTTTTGGCAAAAAAGATTACCAGCAGTTAATGATTATTCGTCAGATGGCTAAGCAATTTGCTTTGCCGGTGGAGATTATTCCTGGTGAAACCATTCGCGCTGAAGACGGACTAGCCCTCTCTTCTCGCAATGGATACCTCTCCGCCAAAGAGCGCACAGAAGCCCCAGAATTATTGAAGGCATTAAAGGAAGTTCGTCAGCGCGTGCTGGATTTAAATGTACGCGATGCAATATCTCTATCGAAAATTGAACAAGCGGCCGTTGCGTCCCTTGCTGGGCGTGGCTGGCAGCCAGACTACATCGCCATTCGTCAGCAATGCGATTTAGCACCTGCATCTAATGAAAATCTTGAAGCTGGTGAGCCACTAGTCATTCTGACGGCAGCAAAACTTGGGAAAACTCGCTTAATTGATAACCTAGAGATTTAAACTCTAGGGAGGCGCTGTTCTTTAGGACCTAAATCTCTGCTACCAATCCAAGCGAAATAATCAACTATCTTGATATTTCTGAGAAATTTCCTTGAATGCATCCTGCTCAGAAATAAATGCGTCAACAATTAATGGGTCCAAATGAGTGCGTCGCTTAGAAATGATTTCTTGTGCAGCCTGCTCATGTGTCCATGCTTTTTTATATACGCGCTCATTGACTAATGCATCATACATATCAGCCAGTGCCATAATCCTGGCAGCCAAGGGAATTGCCTCACCAGCCAGCCCACGAGGATAGCCAGTACCGTCCCATTTCTCATGGTGACCACCTGCAATATTAATTGCAGTAGCAATCACACCGTGATCGGAGTCATCCACATCCGTAGCATTTAAAACGGATTCACCAATCAAGGTATGAGTTTTCATGATCTCCCATTCTTGCTCAGTCAACCCACTTTTCTTGAGCAGAATATGGTCGGGTATACCAATTTTTCCAACGTCATGCAAAGGTGCCCCCTTAAACAATAGATCAATGAATTGATCAGATAGGGCTTCCTTATAATGCCCTTCACTTCTGAGGCGAAGGGCTAACACTTTTACATATTTTTGCGTACGAATAATATGATTACCCGTCTCATTGTCACGAGCCTTCGCGAGCGCGTTGAGAGATGTCAATAGTTGTAATTCAGCTTTTTCAGCCTTTTTATGTGCAAGCTCTTCCTTAATTAAATGATTTTCTACGAGCGCTTTTGCATTCTCATTGCCAAGTCTATTTATCCAATATCCAATGAGAGCTACATAGGAGATAACAGTAAATGAAAACCAAGACCATCTCAATAAAGAAACCTCAAGAGGCTCTTCATATAAAGTCATACCAGCTTGATGCTCATAGATGAAGAGAGCAATTAATCTTGCTACAGCAAAAGCTAATTCAATAAATACTGTAAATATGAAAAGCCGTAGATTTTTTAATCGCACACTGCATAAGCGGAGCAATTCTACTAATTGCCAAATAAGGCATATAGAAACTATCAAAAGGGTAATAAATACCCTTTCTGTAAATGCCTCTGTTTGCCTGAGATATTCGAAAACCAATCCAAAGATTAATAATACAAATAAGGGTAATAACCCAAGTTTCCTGGCCTTAGGATTTCTGAGGAAATGACAAAATATCGCCAAATAAAGATTACCAGCTATAACGCAGACGTTGGCTAATGTTAGTAGCACTAAATTGACATGCGGGGCGAGAATAAAAAGACTGAAAGACGATGCTGTAGAAATCAATGCTACAAACCAATAATTTTCGGCCTGGAAAAATTTGCCCTTACTGACCAACGGTTTTGAAGCAGCAACCAATCCCCACAAGATTAATGAGGCGGTTACAAAAAAGATTTGGTTTGGAAATTGCACTGACTGGGGCTCTTAATTTGAATGAATATTTATTGAGGCTTACTTGTCTATGTCAAAAATATTAATTGAATTACTCAAATAATGCATAGACAAACTGAAAAACAGAATAGCCCCTCATAAATCTAAGGACTATCATTAGCTATTATCTATAGGGCGAAGAACTGCCCTACTTGTAGATTTAACTCTTTAGCTAACTCTGCGCCAGTCACCTTACCTGCAGCACCCTTGGTCTTAATAACCTCAATCTGCCCGCCATGACAGGCAACGAAGAATGAATCTAGGGTGATCTTGGTTACCTCGCCAGGCTTACCCTGAACAGCGCCATATGTCGCAGTTACATGTTTATGGCAGTCGTAAATCTGGACCTTTTGTTCGCCAAATTTAGTCCAGGCACCAGGCGCAGGATTGCATGCACGAATGAGATTGTAAATTTGACTGATGTGGCAAGCCCAATGAATTTGCGCAGCATTAGCATCAAACCAGCCTTCATAGTTAGCCAGAGATTCATCCTGTATTACTTCTTGATGCTTGCTAGCCACTACTAAATCAGCAGCCTCCAAAAGAGCTTTGACGCCAATTGGGAAAAGATGATCAAAGTAAATCTTTCCTAGCATGTCATCGGGGCCTATTGCAACTTCTTTTTGCAAAATCACAGCGCCTTCGTCTAAACCATCTGATGGGCGGAAAATTGTTAAACCTGTTTTTTCTTCCCCCAATGCAATAGCCCAATTAATCGCGCTTGGACCCCGATATTTAGGCAGCAAGGATGGGTGATATTGAATAGTTCCATGCTTGGGAATCTTGACAAGCTCTTGGGGCACAAATTGCAAAACATATGCCATGACGCAAATATCTGCATTGCTATCAATCATCGCCTGAGCTGCCTCAGGACTCTTGAGTGAAGCAAATTGCAAGGGGGCTAAACCCCTTGCAATTGCAGCCTCTTTGAGCACTTCAGGCTTTGTTGATTTGGGGTTATCTGGCGGACAGAAAACGGCAACAAGCTCATCGCCGCGCTCCAAAAAAGCTTCTAATGCAGCCTTACCAAAATCAGCACTCCCAATCAACGCAACTCGCATATTAGATAACCTTATCGTGACGCAACTCAATTAACTGATCAGTGGTGTAGCCGAGCTCACTCAAAATCTCATCAGTGTGCTCACCTAACAATGGTGAACGAGTAACGTCTGTTGGGCTATCAGACATCTTAATTGGATTACCAACCGTAAGATATTTTCCACGAATTGGATGATCCACTTCCACAACAGTTCCCGTAGCACGCAAGGCAGGCTCCTCAGCAATTTCTTTCATAGAAAGGATTGGGCCGCATGGAATGTCGTATTTATTTAATACGTCCATCACCTCAAACTTACTCATCGTCATAGTCCACTTTTCAATCTCGCCAAAGATTTCCATTAAATGTGGCAAACGCGCCATTGGAGACGCAAAACGAACATCAGTGATCCAGTCTTCACGACCAATGACTTTGCAGACTGCCTCCCAAACTGGGGCCTGTATGATCACATACATATAGGCATTTGGATCTGTTTCCCAGCCCTTACACTTAACAATCCAGCCAGGCTGCCCACCACCAGAAGCATTACCAGCGCGGGGTACAGAGTCACCGAACTCACCGTTCGGGAACTGAGGATACTCCTGCATCAGACCATTGCGCTCCAGACGCTGTTGATCACGTAACTTCACACGGCACAAATTCAATACAGCATCTTGCATTGCTGCCAATACTTTTTGACCTCGGCCTGAATGGGTACGTTGATAGAGCGCTGTCACGATACCCAAGGCTAAATGCAAGCCAGTTCCGCTATCGCCAATTTGCGCACCAGTAACCATTGGAGGGCCATCATCAAAACCAGTAGTTGATGCAGATCCACCGGCACATTGCGCTACATTCTCATACACCTTGCAATCTTCATATGGGCCAGGACCAAATCCTTTTACAGAAGCCATGATCATCATGGGATTGAGCTCTTGAATTCGCTCCCAAGAAAAACCCATGCGATCCAACGCGCCTGGCGCGAAGTTTTCAACTAAAACGTCGCACTCTTTAATAAGGCGCTCAAGAATTTCTTTACCTTTTGGAGTCTTGGTATTCACAGTAATGGAACGCTTGTTATGGTTCAACATTGTGAAATACAAACTATCTGCATCAGGAATGTCGCGCAACTGACCGCGTGTTGCATCCCCTTCGCCTGATTTTTCTACCTTGATCACATCCGCACCAAACCAAGCCAATAACTGCGTACAGGTTGGCCCCGATTGAACGTGCGTAAAGTCGAGGATTTTGACCCCTTCTAGTGCTTTTGCCATGATTTAAGTCCTAATAAGAATGAAAATTTTGAATTAAGGCAATTTTACCAGTGGGAAATCGGCAAAATGGAGGTATGCCCAATTTTTGGGCACAGATTGCATTTAAGACTGAATTGACAGCTATCTAGAACTATATGCGGTTAAGGCTGAGAGTTTTCAAGATCAGAAAGGCGCTTTTTCAGGGCCCTTTCTTGGGCAAACCGCTCAGTTTCATCTCGAATAATTGCTACCACCCCATTTGCCTTACCATCATCATCAAAAAGCATGCCAACAGTAAAAGCAATCGATAGCGTGCTGCCATTCTGATGTTTGGCGGGCACCTTTAGTAATGATGTGCCGTAACGAGTAGTCCCCGTTTCCATGGAGTGACTATAACCATGATTATGTCTTTGCTTTTGACGCTCAGGAACAATGAAATCCAAAACATTGCCTAGAGCCTCCTCTTCCAAATAACCAAAGATTCGAGTAGCCGCCGGATTCCACAGTACGATTTTTTCATTAGCATCAGCAACAATGATTGCATCGCCGACACACTCCACTAATTGGTGCAAATCAATATTTGTCTTCATGTGCGTAGCCTATAAATGTGGTGCAATAGTTACCAATATTGGAATCTAGTTTGATTCATTGAAAATGAAAAAAGGCGCCCACTAGGAGCGCCTTCAAGCTAATACAGATATTTATCGTTATTAAACTTAAACTGCTTTTGCTGCATGCAACTTAGCGATGTCATCAGCGTTGTAACCAAGGTCAGCCAACACTTCATCAGTGTGCTCACCCAACACTGGTGATGGACCAACTTCGATCTCTAAATCAGAGAACTTGATTGGACTACCAATAGTCAAATACTTGCCACGTACCTTGTGATCGACTTCAACAATGGAACCACTCTTACGCAAGTCTGGTGAAGCTGCCAATTCTTTCATAGAGAGAACTGGAGCGCATGGAATATCGAACTTACGGAGGATGTCCACCGCTTCGTACTTAGTTTTGTCTTTGAGCCAATCCTCAATCGTTGCGAAGATGTCAAAAATCTTGTCTTGACGAGCTTCAGCAGTCATATAAGCTGGATCAGTTGCCCACTCTGGTTTGCCTAAAGCCTTAGTGATTGGCTCCCATGCGTGACCCTGAATAGTGAAGTAGATATATGCGTTTGGATCTGTTTCCCAGCCCTTACACTTCAATACCCAACCTGGCTGACCACCACCACCAGCGTTACCACCACGTGGAACTACATCAGTGAATGAACCATGCGGGTACTGTGGATACTCTTCTAAGTAGCCAACCTTGTCCAAACGTTGTTGATCGCGCAACTTCACACGGCACAGGTTCAATACTGCGTCTTGCATTGAGCAAGATACTTTTTGACCTTTGCCAGTTTTTTGGCGCTGCATCAACGCTGTCAAGATGCCGATTGCCAAGTGCATACCAGTATTAGAGTCGCCCAAAGCAGCAGCAGAAACAGTAGGAGGACCATCCCAGAAGCCGGTTGTTGAAGCGGCACCACCAGCACACTGAGCAACGTTCTCATACACTTTTAAATCTTCGTATGAGTGGCCATCACTAAAACCTTTAACAGAAGCCATGATCATTTTTGGGTTCAATTCTTGGATACGCTTCCAAGAAAATCCCATACGATCCAAGGCGCCTGGGCCAAAGTTCTCAACCATTACATCTGAAGTTTTGATCATCTTTTCTAAAACTTCTTTACCTTCTTGAGTCTTAGTATCGAGAGTCAAAGAACGCTTGTTACCGTTCAACATGGTGAAGTACAAAGCATCAGCACCTGGAATATCGCGCAATTGGCTACGAGTTACGTCGCCAGAACCTGGACGCTCTACTTTGATCACGTCAGCGCCATACCAAGCCAACAACTGAGTACATGCAGGACCCGCCTGTACGTGTGTGAAGTCAATAATGCGAATACCGTCTAATGGTTTAGTCATGTTTGTTTCTCCTTAAGTCTTTCTTGTTTACTTCTAAATTTAGTCTAAAAATATGAATGTTTTATTACTTCTTAGCCGCTGCTGTGGATGGATTTAAGTTTGTTAAACGTCCACTCTCAGTACCTGCAGTTTCATCAATAACAGCATTGATGAGGGCTGGTTTACCGGCAGCAATCGCTTCTGTTAATGCTGCTTCTAATTCTGCTGGAGTAGTTACGTAGTAACCAACTCCACCAAATGCTTCAATCATCTTGTCGTAACGAGCATCTTTAACAAATACTGTAGGTGCAACATCAGCGCCACCAGTTGGGTTTACGTCAGTGCCGCGGTATACACCGTTGTTGTTGAATACAACAGTTGTAATTGGCAAGTTGTAACGGCAAACGGTTTCTAACTCCATACCACTGAAACCAAATGCGCTATCACCCTCAACCGCTACAGTTGGCAAGCCGCTAGTTACTGCTGCGCCAATGGCGTAGCCCATACCAATACCCATAATGCCCCAGGTTCCAGAGTCAAAACGCTTACGTGGTTTGTACATATCAACAATTGCACGGCAATAGTCGAGAGTATTTGCACCTTCGTTTACTAAGTTCACCTCTGGGTTCTTCTTAATCACATCACGAATTACACGCAATGCGCCATGGAAGTTCATTGGGTTAGCTTCTTTAGCCAATGTTTCTGCCATCTTGGCAGTGTTCTTATCCTTCTTCTCGGTGATAGCAGCAATCCATTCAGCGCTTGGCTTAGGAACTACAGAGATACCTTTTAAGAGCTCACCAACGCATGAGCCAATATCACCAATCAATGGAGCAGCAATTTGTACGTTGCTATCCACTTCGTTTGCTTGAATATCGATTTGGATAAATTTCTTAGGCTCTTTACCCCAAGTCTTACCCTTACCATGTGCAAGCAACCAGTTCAAACGCGCACCAACCAACAACACCGCATCAGCTTCTGCCAATACAAATGAACGTGCTGCAGATGCAGATTGTGGGTGATTGTCTGGCAATAAACCTTTAGCCATTGACATTGGCAAATAAGGAATGCCAGATTTTTCTACCAAGTCACGAATCTCTTTATCAGCTTGAGCATAAGCGGCGCCTTTGCCCAAGAGAATCAATGGGCGCTTAGCACCCTTCAATACATCCAATGCACGGGCAACCGCATCGGCTGCCGGGATTTGACGTGGAACTGGATCGATTACCTTGAAGATTGATTTCTTAGCCTCTTCAACTGGCATAGTTTGAGCAAGCAACTGTGCTGGCAAGTCCAAATAGACGCCACCTGGGCGGCCAGAAACTGCCGCTCGGATTGCACGTGCAAAACCAATGCCGATATCTTCAATGTGATTAATACGATAAGCAGCTTTACAATATGGCTTTGCCGCATTGAGCTGATCCATTTCTTCGTAGTCACCCTGCTGCAAGTCAACGATTTCACGCTCACTTGAGCCAGAGATCAAAATCATTGGGAAGCAGTTCACTGTTGCATTGGCAAGTGCTGTCAAACCGTTCAAGAAACCAGGAGCAGAAACAGTCATGCAAATACCTGGCTTTTGGGTCATATAACCAGCAATCGCAGCAGCATTACCTGCATGCTGCTCATGACGGAAACCGATAAAACGCAAGCCCTCTGCCTGCGCCAAACGACACAAGTCAGTAATTGGAATACCAACAAGACCGAAAATTGTATTGAGGTCATTCGCTTTTAAAGCGTCAATGACAAGATGGAATCCATCTGTTAATTGTGTGTTTTGGTTATCTGTTGTCATAAAAATATTTATAAGAATTGCAGGTCTATCCAATAAAGGACTGATGCAATTTAGCTTTCGCTAATGTCTCCAATTAAGTTATTAATCGCACAACGGGTTTTAATCTCCCGCTTAGGCTGAAGTGAATATTAGGCTTGGGGAGGGGGTTCATCATTGACTTCGGTCAATTTCCCCCTAAATCCTGTAATTACTGGGCGATATCAGATTTATACAAAAAGCTCTTTATGCTTGGTTTTGAGGCGGCTCAAGGTTTCTGGGGATAAATTGAGATAGGCTGCTAACTCTTTTTTAGGCAGCAACTCAAATAAAGCCTCATATTTACGCAAGAAACGCTCAACTCGGCCCGGCGCATCAAGCATGTGCAAGGTAATGGTGTGGGCCATGATCTCGCTCATTAAGCGCATAACCTCAAACTCAAAGCTTTCCTTTAGGGACTTGTGCTGCTCAAGGAACTCTGCCCACTTCTTGAGAGGCATCCGAGCAACCCTAGCTTTGGTAACGCTGGCAATACTATAGGGAGCCGCCGTCTTCAGGCGCCATGCAGCATAACTAGTCTCAATGTCTTTTTCGATGGCAAAACGCAAAATCATCTCTTTTGCGTCAGCACTAGAAACAATCCGCTTCAGAATTCCATCGAGCACGAAGTACTGCTCCATCTGATGATCGCCCTGATGAAGCAAGATTTCTGATTTTTTCAGGTCCGAAACCTCTAAATGACGCTCTAAATCAGCCATTGCTACTGAATCCAAGCTCTTCAATACTGAATTTTGGCTTAGCTGCAAGCGAATCAGGTTTTTTTCGGGGTGCTTATCTAATGCGGTCATGAATCCTCAATCCTAGACCTCATATTGTAGGCTTTTTCACCCATGAAAGCAGAAATTACCTCCTAAAACCACTGAAAAATCAGCTAAAATTGGCGGGTCGTGGTGCTTTATTGCAATGCAATAAAGTTAAACGGGAAACACTAAACGTGTGCTGCCCCCGCAACGGTAGGTAAATGCCCTTTTTCAGCTCGAAATCGGGTCAGGAATCTGACAACGCCACTGTGCGCATTAGCCGCATGGGAAGGCCAGATTCTCATATTTACTAGCCCGGATACCGGCCAAGACAGGTGGAATTTCGCGGACGGGGATCTTCGCGCGCCAAGAAAGCGCCTTATCTCTCGATCTTGCGCTCAATTGACGCCTGAACTCTTGCACGCGAAGTTCTGTTCGACCCAACTAACGGGGAAGTTAGCTGGGTATTCGATAACAGAAAGTTTTTCATGATTCAGCAGTTCAGTAAGAAAAAACTTGCCCTACTTTGTAGCGCAACACTATCAATCATTTCTTCGCCAACCTTGTTGGCACAATCGGCACAAAACACACTCGTTGTGTCTGGCTCACGCTTTGAGGAAAATCTTAATGAGGTACCGGCAAACGTACAAGTCATTACTCGCGAAGAAATTTCAGAATCAAGCTCTACCAATATTCCCGACGTACTGTCACAAATTGGCGGACTCAATGTCAGGAATACTAACGGCGGCCAATTAAATCTCGGCGCATCTATCGACATGGGCGGCTATGGTGTGACCTCCAACAGCACAACCCTAGTGTTGGTAGATGGACAAAAAATTAACCCCATCGACTCCTCCTCTGTATCTTGGGAATCCATTCCCTTAGACTCAATCAATCGAATTGAAATACTGCATGGAGGCGCCAGCGTTCAGTATGGCAACGGCGCAGTAGGCGGAGTGATCAACATTATCACCAATGGCGGCAAAAAAGATCTAAATCAAGTGTCCACAAGTTATGGCAGCTTTAATACGCTGGTAAACAATGCCATCTTCAGAAATACCGTGGAACAAACTACCGTTCAATTAAGCGCGAATACAGCCAATTCAAATGGCTGGAGACAAAACTCTGCAGCTAATGCATATGCTTTTGACGCGAAAGTAACCCAAGCATTGGGCGGAAAAGATAACGTATATGCCGACGTTTTTTACAGCTATTCCAATCAACAAAATCCAGGTGGGGTGGTTGGCCAGGTTGGCCAAGGAGATGCTCAAGCGGCAAAATTTAATAACATAGGATCTGGTACAAGCGCCAACAACACAGGTATTCGCGCGGGCTTAGCCAAGGAACTGGGAAGCACTTTCAACTTAGAGGTGGACGGTTTTTACAGCAATAAAACCACCTTCTTTACCCAGCCCTATTACTCTACAGCAGCTGCAGGCATTGGGGATCCAGATAACTTCCAATATCAATACATCAGCCCATCATTTACCAAATTTCAAGGCTGGCAAGGCAATTTTACGCCGCGTATTAAAGGTGACTTTGGCTCATTCGGTACCAGTATTTTGGGTTACGAATTCAATAAGGCCAGTCAGTCCTCCAGCAACAGTTTTAGTTCCGTAATGAATCAAACTGCTGCCAATGTTTATGGTCCGGGAAGCTATAACGGAAGTGTTGCAGCATTGCCACTTCAAGCGGGTGCTAATGCTAGCCTATATAACCAATCTGTTTATTTCATTCAAAAACTACCCATCACTAATGGCATCGAACTCAATGGTGGTTATCGATATCAAACACAAAGTGCAACAGCTAGTGGCACAGATATCTGGAGTGGCGCCGCAAATGATAGCCAGACTTACACGGCAAATGCTGGTGATATCGCACTAAACTTCAAATATCTTGAAGGACAAAGAATTTATATTAAATGGAATCAGTCATATCGCTTCCCAAATATTGATGAATTCTGGGGCTGGTCCAAAAATGGTGGGGGCTCAACCTTTGGCGGCATCCTCCGACCTCAAACCGCGCAAACATATGAGCTTGGAGGTAATTGGCAAGTACTCAAAAGCAATCTTACTGCTTCTATTTTTACATCGGTTTCCCAAAATGAGATCATGTACAACCCAACCACTTACATCAATTCAAATTCACCGTACAACATTAATCGCAACGGTATTATTTTTAACGGCCTAACTGCTGTAACACCCAAACTCTCTCTGGGTGCTGGAGGAACTGTTCAACATGCATTCTATGCAAGTGGCCCATATCAAAATCAAGCTATTCCTCAGGTGCCAAATGTATTGCTTAATGCCAGGGCAACATATTCCCTCACCAGCAATTGGTCTGTTGGTGGAGTAGTAAATTATGTAGGTAGTCAGCACTATGACGCCTCACCTGTTTATTACAATTCCTTAGCGATAATGCCCTCCTATACTGTTGCCGATATTTACACTAACTATAAATATGGCAATTGGGAAACGCGCCTCACTATTAAAAACGTAGGCAATTCTTCATACTCAACATATGGAGGCTATGGTTTTGTTACTGGCCCTAATAGCAATAACGCCAATAATTACTTCTATTACCCGAACGATCCCAGATCGGTATTTGTTAGCGCGAAATATACATTTAACTAGTCCCTCTTCCTGCCCCTGGTTCAAGCGCTGAAGAAAAAGGGGGGATTAGGGTAATTTGGCTCGATACCATTAGCAGAACCCTCAAAAGACCAGTCCCGTTACCTGAGGCTACAATGCCAATATGAGTGAATTAAACCCACCTCCTCAAAGCGACAACGAATCTGACCTGGACTCACTTTGCGTCTCTGTTGAACGCCTATCGGAAAAAATCGCCTTAATTGGTGAGGCGGTAAAAAACTTAAATCAAAATCGAGCCCAACTAGAGGGTAAGATTGATGATGCTCATAAACGCGTTCAGCGCATTTTGAGTCGCCTTCCAGAACAAGGCGATGGCCGTCAACTAAACTTGCTCGGCGAACCTATTCCACCAACCAACTCAGAGGACGACAGTGAGCCAACAACGCATTGAAGTAACTCTTGCTGGTCAAAAGATCACTCTAGCAACCAGTACTGAGCATGAACCACTATTGCGTGCAGCATGTGTCTTGGTTGACGAGCAAATTCAGCTCGCTATAGGTGGGGGCAATCGCAGTATTGAGCGCGCCAGCATGATGGCAGCCCTAAAAATTGCGGGCGACCTCATTACGCTTCAAAAAAATCAAACGCAGCAAAGTACTTCTTCTAATGTCAGCCCCGATGAAGTGACTCGTCTTCAAAGTCAAATTCGCGAGCTAGAAGATCAAGTAGATTCTTTGATGCAAACCCTTTCCCTGCCTGGTTCGCCAAGGCCAATAGTTCCTTGAACCGATGCGCAAGCATCCGGAACGATCTTTACCTTGTGGGCGTGAGCGTTTCGAAGGTTCACAGTGCCAACTCAGACTTGGTCACTCCCTGAACCTCTTAATGCACCCGAAGCAGAGTAGCCGTTCCACCTTGAACCTTAGGGTTCAGGATGACGGCCTAGCGGCCAAGGCGGGGAATTCATGTTCCTAAGTGATATTGCGATGCTGATGTTGTGCGGCGCCATTTCAGGATACCTAGCTGGTTTATTAGGCATTGGAGGCGGCATGATTTTAGTTCCCTTCATGATCTTGGTTTTCAATCACCTAGGCTTTAATCAGGCAGTAATTGTGCACATGGCCATTGCGACAGGCATGGCTACTATTTTGTTCACTACTACCTCCGCAATTTGGGCGCATCATAAACATGGTTCCATTGATTGGAAATTGGTAGCCGCACTAAGTCCTGGAATGATTTTTGGCGGACTGATTGGTGGCAGCGAATTATTTGAGGCACTCAAGACATCTTGGCTCTCACTCTTTTTTGCCATTTTTATTGTCTACACCTCTATTCAGATGCTTTTAAATAAAAAACCTACAGCAGGCAGAGACTTGCCTGGTCCAGTAGGTTTATTTTCTTTTGGTGCGTTTGCTGGAGGGCTCGCTAGTCTTGTGGGTGCCGGAGGCGCATTTATCACCGTACCTTTTATGCTTTGGTGTAACGTAAAACCACACAATGCTATGGCTAGCTCATCTGGCTTAGGCCTCCCAATTGCAGCGTCCGCAACGATAGGTTATATGTATGGTAGCTGGGGTAATCCAAACCTACCTGCAGGCTCACTTGGATTTGTTTATCTACCGGCAGTTGCCTGCATCGTCTCCGTCAGCATATTCACTGCACCATTAGGTGCCAAGATGGCCAGAAAACTCAATGTTACTCAGCTCAAACGAGTTTTTGGAGTGATTCTCTTAATGCTTGCGGCCTTCATGTTCAACGAAAGCCGCAAGGCATTTGGGTTTTAATTAACTCGTATATTGCTGACGCAAAATATTCTTTTGCACTTTGCCCATCGCATTACGAGGTAAGTCAGAAACAATTTCTAAGCGCTTCGGTATTTTGAAATTTGCAATTTGCGTCTTCAAGCTAGCAATCATGCTTTCCGCATTTAACTTTGCACCAGCTTTAGGCACCACAACTGCCATAACCGCCTCACCAAAATCTGGGTGTGGAATACCAATTACGGCACTCTCATCCACGCCTGGCATATCGTCAATAAAACCTTCGATTTCTTTTGGATAAACGTTGTATCCACCAGAAATGATTAAATCTTTACTTCGCCCAACGATGCATAGGTAGTCTTTTGGAGCTTTGCCGCCATTAGCATCACCACCCCAACGACCTACATCACCCGTTTTAAACCAGCCATCTTGTGTAAATTCCTCGGCTGTTTTTTCTGGCATGCGCCAGTACCCCTTAAATACATTCGGACCTTTAACCTGAATACCGCCAATTTCATCTACTTTGCATGGCTTATTGTCTTCGTTGACTACGCGCACTTTTACACCGGGTAAAGGTAATCCAACTGAACCACCAACACGCTTGCCTTTATAAGGGTTAGAGACAAGCATGACGGTTTCACTCATTCCGTATCGCTCCAAAATGGGCTGACCTATGACTTCTTTAAATGTATTAAAGGTTTCAGTTAGCAAGGGAGCGGATCCAGAAATAAATAGGCGCATATTGCGCGTGACTTTTTTGTCAAAGCCTTTATCGGCTAGCAAGCGAACATAGAAGGTTGGTACGCCCATCATTACTGTGGATTGAGGCATATGCTTGATTAATTGAGCAGTATCTAGGCGTGGCAACCAAATCATTTTGCTGCCATTGATGAGCGCTCCGTGGGCTGCTACAAATAAACCATGTACATGGAATATTGGCAAGGCATGCAATAAAACATCGCCCTTTTTCCAACCCCAGAACTTTTGCAAGACTTGCGCATTGCTGCCCAAGTTTTTATGCGTCAGCATGGCGCCCTTGCTACGACCGGTAGTACCTGAGGTATACAGAATCGCCGCAAGATCATCGTCTTTGGCCGGAACGGTTTTAAATTGATCACTCAACGAAGCTGCGCGATCCAATAAAGTACCGGTGCGATTTTCATCTAATGTAAAGACATGCTTAGTACCAGCCTTGGCAGCAACTTTAGCTACCCAAGAGAGGTTCTTGCTACTACACACCACAACTGCAGGCTCTGCATTCTCAAGGAAATATTGAATTTCTGCTGATTGGTAAGCAGTGTTGAGCGGCAAATACACATAGCCAGCGCGAATGGTTGCCAAGTAGAGAAAGAGAGCCTCAGGAGATTTTTCAACCTGGACGGCTACTCGCGCACCCTTAGGCAGCTTAAGGCTTACCAGTAAATTAGCTAATTTTGCTGTCGCTGCCTCTAGGTCTCCCCAAGAGTAATAGAGGCCATCGTGCGTCTCAAGAGCGCACGCTTTTTTATCCTTTGGAAAACCTTTTTCCAATAGTGAATACAAATTCATTTGAACCTCAAATCCCAAGAGTTTTGTTTAAAAATTTCTTAATCTAATTTCGCGCCAGAAGCCTTGGCTACTGCAGCCCAACGCTTGATATCCGCATTGACAAACTTTCCAAATGCATCACCAGAAAGATTGGGTGTATCAGAACCATTATTAGTCCAGATGGTTTTTAGCTCTGGAGTATTGATAGCTTTTTGAACTTCAGCAATCATCTTATCAATAATCGGCTGTGGCGTGCCTTTAGGAGCAAACAAACCATACCAAGTAGAAACTTCATACCCCACCAAGCCCGCTTCAGCAGCAGTAGGAAGATTTGGAAACCCTGGGGCACGCTTTTGAGATGCAACTGCTAAAGCAACAATAGAGCCATTTTTGATTTGCGCTGCTGAAGAACCCAAGCCATCAAACTCAATGTCCACTTGACCCGCGATCAGATCTTGCATTGCTGGTCCAGCGCCACGATATGGGATATGGGTAATAAAAGTTTTAGTCAACATCTTAAACTGCTCACCAGCCAAGTGATGCGAAGAACCATTACCAGCACTGGCGTAATTAAATTTTCCTGGGTTCTTTTTCAGAAGCGCAATGAACTCCTTGAGATCCTTAACTTGAACATTCTTGGGGTTGACCACAATTACCTGCGGTGGATTAGCGACCATAGCAACAGGTACAAAACTCTTTTCGATGTCGTAATCGAGGTTTGGATACATTGCAGGCGCAATAGCATGATGTGCGGCACCCATGAAAAAGGTATAGCCATCAGGAGCAGCTTTGGCAGCAATAGAGGCGCCCAAAGTACCGCCAGCACCACCACGATTATCAATGATGATTTGCTTACCCAACTGTTTGGTTAATTGAGCCGACAAAGGTCTGGCAAAAGCATCAGTACCGCCACCTGCTGGAAACGGGACAATAAAAGTAATCGGTTTTGTTGGCCACTCTTGTGCACACACCGCCAATGGCGCTGCGCAAATAAGGAAAAACGCTTTCTTAAGACTTACCGCAAGGCTTGAATGCTTAAACATCATTGTCTCCTCCACATACTATTTTCATAGCTATACATTCATTATGAATACAACTTTACACAGTTTGCTGGATCTTAACGCCCAGTTTATTGCATCCGATCTCAAAGTGAGCCTCTTTGGACTCTACCCAGAACATCTCCTCCTAAATTCTTTATTAGGGGGCCATTAAGCGCCCTACTGTTCGTGAGTAGGTAATTTCGCCATTAGCAAACTTCTCATGATTCTCTTCAACGCTACCTAAGTCATAAAGATAGTTGACCATTAATCCAGCAGATTGGCGCAAGCCTTTTCGAGACAAGTCGCCAGCCCAGTTCACTAAATGAAGTTTGGCGCCATTTCCCATGTGGAACTTAGCAACAGGATTACCATTGCGACCGGTTGAACCCAAGCCTAAATAAATACTCACCAAACAAAGTAAAGCTGCTTTTTCTTTTTCAGAGGCCAAGTCAGGATGCCATCCAGAGCTGAGTTTTTCAGTCCAAGGATGGGTGTCTAGTTTTAATGTTGCCAAAGCCTGATCTCTAGCAATTTTTATATTTGGTTTTAGTCGTTCAACTGGAACATCCTCACCTAAGTGAGCGCCAGCAGATACCCAATCCATAAATCCCGGAATGGGTGATAACGTTACAAAAGTCTTAATGCCAGGAAATTCTGCATGTAACTGTACGGCTACACGCTTGATCAAGAAATTACCCATTGAAACACCACGAAGACCAGACTCGCAGTTACTAATTGAGTAAAACACAGCTACCTTATATTGGGATGGCTGATCTACTGTTTCAGCCCTCTTGTCCACCAAGGGGGTGATCACCGTTGGAATCTCTGGCAGCAGGGCTACCTCTACGAAGATTAAGGGCTCACTGGGTAGTTGTGGATGAAAGAAAGCAAAGCAACGGCGGTCGGGCTGTAAGCGTCTACGCAAATCATCCCAACCATCAATGGCGTGCACAGCCTCGTGCTGTATCAACTTCTCCAAAACCTCCGCTGGAGACTTCCAATCGACACGATGCATCTTCAAAAATCCAGGATTGAACCAAGATGAAAGAAGGTGGCGCATATCAAAATCGACTGCAGTTAGCTCAGGCTTCTTCTCAAGTATTTGCAATAGATCACGACGCATCTGCACTACTGCAGCAGTACCCTGGCTAGCGCGATTAAGTCGGCGGAAAAATTCTTGTCTTGGAGATTCGGAAGCTTTTTGCAATCGGATATAGTTACGCGCATTCGATTCAGCAGCAAAATTTTGCGCTGCTTTCAATACTACATCTGCTTGAGGATTTAACTTCTCAAACAAGTAAGTAAAAAATGGTATGTGTTGATCTTTAGCCAACTTGTGATAGTTATTCACTACATCGTCAGCCATACTGACAGCGTTTGACTCCCCCCGTTCTGAAATCAAACGTTTGATGGCATTGTTTGCCTTAGAGAGATTACGAGCTTTTGCTAACTTTTCAAGCATGCGGTCTTTTCAAAAAATGATCTGGCAAAAATTGGTTGAAATCCAATGCATTACTAAGCACAGGCGAATTAATTAACATAATCAAATTGTATACATGCAAGACCGAGTTAGGACTTATTGCGATGCAGCATGAGATAAGTTCCAAACAACATCATCGGCACGCAAAGCCATTGACCCATAGATAACCCAAGTCCCAGGAGACCTAAAAAAGAATCTGGTTCACGTGCATATTCCGCCAAGAAGCGACACAACCCATAACCAACTAAGAAAAAGCCAGATATCTGACCAACGCGACGAGACTTGCTTGCGTAAATCCACAAAACAATGCCAAGTAAAACGCCTTCACCTAGCAATTGGTAAATTTGAGAGGGATGCCGCGGAATAGAGTCGACCATTGGGAATACCATGGCCCAAGGGAGATCAGTTGGCCTTCCCCATAATTCACCATTAATAAAATTGCCTAAGCGGCCAAAAGCCAAGCCAAAAGGCACTAAGGGGGCCACAAGATCACTCACTACAAAAAAAGTAGTTTTACGTTTTTGGGCAAACCACCACAAAGCCACCAATACCCCCAATAAACCGCCATGAAAGGACATGCCGCCCTCCCATATTTTGAATATATCCAAAGGATGTGCAAGGTAATACCCAGGCATATAGAACAAGGTATAACCCAAACGACCCCCAAGAATCACGCCTAAAACTCCAGCGAACAATAAATCTTCAAGGTCTTTATAGGTCCAGCCCATTGCTTGATAGCGTGGCATCCGAAGTCGTAGACGTCCAAGCAATAAAAATTGTGCGAACGCCATGAGATACATCAAGCCATACCAATGAATCGCAAAAGATCCTATGCGAATAGCGGCAGGATCAAACTGAGGATGTATCAGCATGAGTATTAGCTTTTCGATTGGTCAAAGTTAAATAACTCATGCCCTAAATCGCGATAAGCCTTATATCGATTGCGCCCCGCTAAACGCTCAGCCTCATTTACTGTAACCACTTCAACAATTCTAGGGAATCTAGCAACTAAGGCGGGTACATCAGCGGGCATGCGCATGCCTAGATGAATCATGACATCAGCATGAGGAATATTACTCAGAGCTGAGGAAGCAAAGTCATCGGTCAATACGATAGGTGTTTCTGATGCCGCTTCATCTTCAATAAAACAGTGCGGCAAGAAATCAGTCTTACTAAAAGACCAAAGTAATTCATCTAACTTTTTAAGATCAGGCTTCTCGCCCACCATGACAATCTGGCGAACGGGTTGACCCTCAGGCGTAGAGCTCCAAATCTTACGCGTTAAGCGACAGGCATATTCCAACTTATCGCTAACATTGCTGTGAAAATCTATGCGCGCCATAAACAACCAATCAATCCAATTAACTTATTTTTCTTCAAGCAGGAAGTTCACCAGCAAAGGAACTGGGCGGCCGGTAGAGCCCTTAGCCGCTCCACTCTTCCAAGCAGTTCCGGCAATATCTAAATGAGCCCATTTGTATTTCTCAGTAAAGCGAGACAAGAAACAAGCAGCAGTAACGCTACCAGCTGGACGTCCACCAATATTAGCAACGTCAGCAAAATTCGATTTCAACTGATCATGATAAGCAGCATCCAAAGGTAGGCGCCACACAGTATCTAGAGAGTCTCGACCAGCTTTTGTTAAGGCCGCTACCAAGCCTTCATCCTCAGAGAACAAACCGCTGTGAACATGGCCTAAGGCAATCACACAGGCGCCAGTAAGGGTTGCGACATCGATTACTGCTTTAGGCTTAAAGCGCTCCACATAGGTGAGCGCATCACACAAGATGAGGCGACCTTCCGCATCAGTATTTAATATTTCAATGGTTTGACCAGACATGCTCTTCACAATATCACCTGGTCTAGTTGCTCGGCCAGATGGCATGTTTTCACATGTTGGCACCACTGCAATCACATTCTTCTTCAGTTTCATCAGACCAATGGAGTACATCGTGCCTATTACTGAAGCAGCGCCACACATGTCGTATTTCATCTCATCCATTGCCTCTCCAGGCTTTAATGAAATACCACCAGTATCAAAAGTAATTCCCTTGCCTACCAACACAATTGGCGCCTCTCCTACTTTGCCACCCTGGTGACGCATCACAATAAATTGCGGAGGAGTCTCTGAACCATTTGCAACGGACAAGAATGAGCCCATACCTAAGGCTTCAATTTGCTTACGTCCTAGTACCTCAACCTTAAGGCCAGCCTTCTTACTTAAGCCCTGCGCAGACTTACCCAAATAAGTCGGCGTACAAATATTAGGAGGAAGATTGCCTAGATCTTTGGCTAAGTTCATGCCCTCTACCATGGCAACGCCTTGCTCCACGGCCGCCTTCAACTCTTTAGCGCATTCATTACTTCCTGCAAAAATTAAATGCTTAAAGGTATCTGCCTTATCTTTTACCTTAAACTTCATTGCTGGTTGACGCACGCCAAAACGATAAGCCTGGTCACCTGCATACTGAATAGTTAAACGCACTTCTTCTGCGATAAATTCAGCTTGATGACCCAACGAAAAACTTGGTGTGAACCACAAAGCATTTTCAATCGAATTGCCACTAAGCGCTTTTAAAGCTGCACGCGCTACTTTGGAATAAGTTGTTAGGCTGCGGCCATTTGCTAAATGTAAATCACCCAAACTTAAGAGCAACACACGTTTAGTCTTGATGCCATTAGTCGACCATGACTTTTCACTTCTCAATACGCAAACCGAAGCTTGCTGACTATCCAAATCTCCCACTACATTAGCGTGAGTGATTGAGCCGCCTAATAGCGCATCAAGCTCAACCAAAAATCCAGACTTGGCTTTGGCGCCCTTAATTCCAACAAAACTATCTAAATCGGTCTTGGAATACCCCAGGACTAAACAATCAGAGCTATGTGCCAAAAGGCTTTTAAGGCTTGATTTGAGCTGTTTTACGTTGCGAAGGTCGGCTTGAGGGAAAATCTTGGTACTAAATTGAATTGTCATGATGTATTACTGTATTTTGAGTCGATTCAAGGGGGTAAAAGGATTTTTATCCATTATCCTCCGAGATGAGAATAACTTCCCTTATCCGCACCAATATAAGCCATATCAGCTTCCATGATTTTTAAACAAGCCCTACGCCGAGAACTCAGTTTTACGACTGGCGGCGTCTTTTTGGTCTTGGTAACCATCATGGTGACAACATTGGTCATACGTATTCTGGGCTATGCGGCTAATGGAGCCGTTAATCCTGAAGATGCATTAGTTTTGATTGCCCTTGCCACACTGGGTTACTTAGCGGTATTACTCACAGTGTCGCTATTTGTGGCGACCTTAATAGTTCTAGTGCGCTGGTACAAGGACTCAGAAATGATTGTGTGGTTTGCAAGTGGCCTGAGTATTAGCAATTTAATTCGACCAATTTTGCAGTTTGCGATACCCCTCATCATCATCATTGCTCTGCTAGCACTCTTTGTATGGCCATGGGCAAATCGTGAGTCCACACTCATTAGCCAACGCTTTCAACAACGTGATGACGTATCGATGGTCAGCGCAGGCCAATTTAGAGAGTCCGCAAAAGCAGAGCGAGTGTTCTTTATTGAAGAATTAGATGTCGATAAAAATGAAGTCAAGAATGTCTTTGTGGCAGATTCTAAAAATGGACGCTTAAGTATTGCTGTAGCCTCTACTGGATATATTCAAAATTCCGAGGGTGGAGAGAAATCCATTGTCCTTCACGATGGTAGACGTTATGAAGGGCAGCCAACTCACCCTGATTTTAGGATTCTAGAGTTTGATCAGTACTCAACAAAAATTCATAGCAAAGATACTTTAGCGCCGCCACCACGTGACCGTGAGAAAACAGTTTCAGAACTTCTCAATGATGCAGAGCCAACTTTAATCAATGCCAACAGGGCCGAATTACTTTGGCGTATTGGCTTACCTTTAATGGCGCTCGGCCTAGTTCTCATTGCCATACCGCTTGCCTACGTCAATCCAAGGCTTGGCAATTACACCGCCATGTTTTATGCCGTGCTGATTTACCTCATTTATAGCAACCTCCTAAACCTTACGCAAAATCTAGTAGCCAAAGGGAAATTTAGCGTCTTTGTTGGCATCTGGCCCATCCATTTACTAGCGCTATTGATAGCTATTACCCTAATACGCAATCGTATCAATCCGTCAATTAAGTGGTGGCGTCGTCAACTACCCGCCTTTCTGAGGCATAAATGAAGCTGCTATTTCCCTTCATTTATGAGCGTTATCTTGCTAAGCAAATTTATGTCGCATTTGGCTTTATTTTGTTTGCCTTAGTTGCGCTATTTTTATTCTTCGATATTTTGAGCGAGTTAGGCTCTGTTCAAGGTCAATACACGCTAGCACTAGCACTCCTGCATGTGCTACTCAAGGCACCAAGTCGAATTTCTGAAATTATTCCAATTGCCGGCCTCATTGGCAGTATTTATGTTTTCGCTATGCTTGCAAGCCAATCAGAATTTACGATTTTGCGAATCGCTGGTTTAGACATCAAACGTGGTCTTATTACCCTAACCAAAATTTCACTGCCCCTTATAGCCCTCACCCTCATCATGAGCGAGTGGGTGGGGCCATATGCAGAAAATAAATCAGACCAGATTCGCATGAGAGCTATGGGAGCATCCTACTCTTCGCAATTTAGAACGGGTGTCTGGGTAAAAGACCGTTTGCGCGATGAAGATGGTAGTGGCCCTGTGCGCCCTGGCGTTCGCTACGTAAACGTCGGTCAAATAGATAAAGACAATGAAATTAGCAATATAAAAATGTATGAATTTAATGATTCATATCATTTGCTCTCGATTCGCAGCGCCATCTCTGGCTACTTCGATGAAACTGGTATTTGGGTATTAAATGATGTTACCGAAACACGTTTCAAAGAGGTTAAGCAAACAGACCCCTTAAACCCAGTGTTTTCTGCGCAAACCTTTAACCACCCTATCGTTACGCTAGAGTCTGAAGTGACACCTCAAATTTTGAGTGTCTTACTCATCAGCCCCGAAAAAATGTCTATCGTCAGCCTAGGTCGATTTATCTCCCATCTGCGTGAAAATAAACAAGATGCCCAGCGACACACTATCGCCTTTTGGAAGAAGGTAATTTACCCATTTACGATCTTTGTGATGCTCACTTTAGCCTTACCCTTTGCATACATGAAGGTGCGGGCTGGTGGCGTTGGCATTAAGGTTTTTGGCGGGATCATGCTAGGCATGAGCTTTCAACTCTTCAATTCCCTATTTTCAAATGTTGGCCTATTGAGCTCTTGGCCAGCTCTATTAACAGCCTTAACGCCCCCTCTGCTGTACTTTTTATTGGCTTTGGTGGGGTTGCGCTGGGTTTCGAAGGCTTGATACCTAAAATTCATTTAGAATTTGATTCCTATATCTTTTTTGATATATAGATAGGAATCCACATGAATCTTCATCAATTCCGCTTTGTGCGTGAAGCTGTCAGACAAAACTTCAATTTAACTACTGCTGCTAAGGCTCTCTTTACGTCTCAGCCCGGTGTATCGAAGGCCATTATTGAATTAGAGGATGAATTAGGCGTGGAGATCTTTCGTCGTCACGGCAAGCGTATTCGCTCTCTTACAGAGCCTGGCAAGCGTATTCTGAGCTCAATAGAGCGCATTCTCGATGAAGTGGAAACACTAAAAAGAGTGGGTAAAGATTTTGCTAGTCAAGATCAAGGTAGCTTTGTAATTGCCACTACCCATACACAAGCACGCTACGCACTCCCAAAAGTTCTCACTGAATTTACAAAACGTTTTCCAAAGGTAAAAGTCAGCATTCAACAAGGTAGTCCAGGGCAAATTGCTGAACTGCTCATGCATGATCGTGCGGATATTGCTATAGCCACTGAGGGTATTGCCAATACACCGGGAGTGCTTGCTCTACCAGGCTATCAATGGCAACACGTAGTAATAGTACCGCTAAGCCACCCGCTTTTAAATCAAGCAACACTGACCCTTGAAGAGATTGCCAAGTACCCAATCATTACATATGACAGGGCATTTGCAGGTCGCAGCAAGATTGATGCAGCCTTTGCACAAAGAAATCTAACCCCAGATATTATTTTGGAAGCTATTGATGCTGACGTTATCAAAACTTATGTAGAGACGGGCATGGGTATTGGAATTGTTGCTGGTCATGCTTATGATGCTGATCGTGACCGCAATCTGAAAGTCATTCCAGCAGGTCATCTATTTGGAAACAACGTCACCCATCTTGGCGTAAAACAAGGAGCATATCTGCGCTCTTTTGTTTACACCTTCATTGAGCTCTTTTCGCCGACGCTTACCAAGAAAATCGTGGAGCAGGCAATGTCAAATGAATCGGAAACTTACGAAATATAAGTGCCTCAACTCTAGGTCGAAAGAATTATTTTCTTCCGCGCCTTTTGCTCTTTAAATAATTTAATCCGAGCTTAATTTTTCTATACAGGACTGGTGGCAACAAAAGCTTTGGATTTAACGCAACGGGAGGAATCCAGTCCTTTTTATAATTCTGAGAATTAAAGGCTAGTACTTGCTTTCGAATTTCAGCACCATCCTGAGGTCTAGCAGCATACATGGTTGAGTGAGTCGGTAGCTCTTCGTATATTTTCTGAGAAGCCGTGTAGTAGTAGAGCGCTAGCGATCTACGCTTCACTTCATTTGGAGTCGCTAAAGGATCTGGATGGCCATGAAAGGAGTCTGCGTCAGTGCTGAATATCACGCAGCGATTAAATACAGGAGCAACTGATTTAGTCTTAGCCTTCATTTGCCTATCCCAAATCTCTAATTCCCCGCCATATTGGTCTTTCCATTCGGGATTCAAGTAAACCAAGACATTTAACCTTCTACTTAAATGTAGCTTTTCATTTACCCTAAAGTCTGCATGAATACCAAGCTGACCTCCTCGCGAAGTTTCGTGAAATCCACCGCCTGAAAAATAGGGGTCCGGAATAATTCCGTCAATAGTCGTTATGCCCTCTAAGAACTGTAAAAAAGGTGCGGAATTAAAAAATTCAAAGACTCTTTTCGAAAAATCATTACAGTCATTTGGGAAGACTTGCCGCTTATGATGGCCCGCATAATAACCCTCGTGCATTACATCACCCTCTAAATTCTCCTTAGGAAAATTAAGCAATATTTTTTCGATTAATTCTTTTGGTAAAAAATTATCGATCACAATATGAGGGTATGGCTCAGCAAAACAATAATCGCCCGCTAAATTTTCACCAAATTCTCTGGCCTCTTTCAATGAAAGATGTAGCCCGTCATCCAAATTTACTGGCAGTGTTGCATTAATAATTTCAGACATAATTTATATAAATTGATGATAAATTTTTGAGGCACTACAAAACTTTAGTCAATATCACTCAGAAAAATATAAAGTTTTTATGTATGACGAATGACAAATCTGACGCGGGGCACTCTTGAATTTTTATAGTTCAAAATGCCATCAAAATAAAATTTCTATCCTGACGTGATTTTAGCGCTTTAAAACACCAAAAAAGGGCGGGGCTAAGCAAGCCACATACTAAAGCGGCATCTATGCTGATTTTAAAATGGGGGTTAGTGGTGCCTCGGGGCGGACTCGAACCGCCACGCCTTGCGGCACCGGATTTTGAGTCCGGCACGTCTACCAATTCCATCACCGAGGCAGGTGTTTGCAGTGGAAATACTGCTTACTTTGATGCTTTGTTACTACTAAGAGGTGAGAGTGTAACAAAAAATGGTGGGCTACTGCCTCACTTGGGCTCAGAACCCCTTAAAATGAGGTCTTATAGCCAAATTATAAAAAGGACTTACCCGTATGGCCGGCCATTCGAAATGGGCCAATATTCAGCACCGCAAAGGTCGTCAAGACGAGAAACGCGGCAAGATTTGGACCAAACTCATTAAAGAAATTACCGTTGCAGCCAAATTAGGCGGTGGCGACCTTAATGCCAACCCACGTTTACGCTTGGCAATTGATAAGGCAAAAGATGCCAATATGCCTAATGACAACGTTCAAAGGGCAATTCAACGTGGTACTGGCTCCCTTGAGGGGGTTAATTACGAAGAGATTCGCTATGAAGGCTATGGCATGAACGGCGCTGCCATCATTGTGGATTGCTTAACTGACAATCGCACTCGTACTGTTGCAGAGGTGCGCCATGCATTCAATAAAAATGGCGGCAACATGGGAACTGAAGGCTCAGTCGCCTTTCTTTTCAAGCATTGCGGACAAATGTTATTTGCTCCCGGCACCAGTGAAGACCAACTCATGGAAATTGCTTTGGATGCAGGCGCCGAAGACGTCATCACTCATGACGATGGATCGCTAGAAGTTCTTACACCAGTACCAGATTTTTCAAATGTACAGGACGCGATTGCTAAGGCTGGCCTCAAGGCTGAATTAGCGACTGTTGCAATGCGCCCAGAAACAGAAATTGCTCTTGAGGGTAATCAAGCTGAGAGCATGCAAAAACTATTAGATGCGTTAGAGAACTTGGACGATGTTCAGGAAGTATTCACGAACGCTGCCCTCTGATTTACCTTTATTCATCAATTACTACAGACAGTTTCTATGAAAATTCTTTTAATTGGATCCGGTGGACGTGAACATGCACTCGCTTGGAAGCTGGCTCAATCGCCACAGGTACAAACCGTCTATGTAGCGCCTGGCAATGGTGGTACTGCTACTGCTAAACAAACAGCTGCGGGCATTCAAAATCTTCCCATCACTGGCCTGCAAGAGCTCGCTGACTTTGCTAAACGTGAAAAAATTCATTTAACAGTCGTTGGTCCTGAAGCGCCGTTGGCCGCTGGTATTGTGGATGTATTCCGCAATAATGGTCTGCGCATTTTTGGGCCAACGCAATTAGCGGCACAACTAGAGTCATCAAAGGATTTTTCTAAAGCCTTCATGAAACGACATGGCATCCCTACTGCTGACTACCAAACCTTCTCCAGCGCGCTTGAAGCACATGCATACATAGATGCTAAAGGTGCGCCAATTGTAATTAAGGCAGATGGCTTAGCAGCTGGCAAAGGTGTTGTTGTAGCCATGAATCTTGAAGAGGCTCATTCTGCAGTTGACATGATGCTCGCCGATAACAAATTGGGTAATGCTGGAGCTCGTGTCGTCATCGAAGAGTTTCTAACTGGTGAAGAAGCAAGTTTTATTGTGCTTGTTGATGGTAAACATGTTTTAGCATTAGCAACCAGCCAAGATCACAAGCGTCTATTAGATGGCGATCAAGGCCCCAATACTGGCGGCATGGGCGCTTACTCCCCTGCCCCTGTTGTAACTCCAGAGATTCATGCGCGCGCCTTGCGCGAAGTGATCATGCCAACTGTTAAAGGCATGGAAGCCGATGGCATCCCATACACAGGATTCTTATACGCAGGATTAATGATTGCTCCAGACGGAAAAATCAAAACCCTAGAATTTAACTGCCGTATGGGCGATCCAGAAACTCAGCCAATCATGGCACGCTTACGCAGTGATCTTGTAAATGCGCTTGATCATGCAGTCGATGGCACGCTAAATGAAGTGGAGCTCGAATGGGATCGTCGCACCGCTCTAGGCGTTGTGCTGGCTGCTCACAACTATCCAGATACCCCACGCTCAGGTGATGTTATCAAAGGGATCCCAGCCGATACAGAGGAGCAGATTACTTTCCATGCCGGCACGCAGCTTCAGGATGGCAAAGTAGTTACTTCGGGTGGACGAGTTTTGTGCGTTGTGGGCCTTGCCGATACTGTTCGTAGCGCACAACAAAAAGCATATGACGCTATCAATCAAATTCAATTTGATGGCATGCAATATCGCAAAGATATTGGATATCGCGCAGTTAAATAATTTAATAGGCCAGAGACACCTTGTCAGATCAACACACTCAAATCGATATCGCAACCCTAAAAGAATATTTTCTAGGATTGCAAGATCGCATCACGAGCGCAATGAGCGCTCTAGATGGCAAGGCCTTTGTTGCTGACGAGTGGCATAAACCTGAAGATAGCAAACTCAAAGGGTATGGTCGCACCTGTATTTTGGATGGCGGCAATATCCTGGAAAAAGGTGGCGTAGGCTTTTCTCATGTACGTGGCGATCAAATGCCCCCATCTGCCTCACACCATCGCCCTGAAGTCGCTGGTCGTAGCTTTGAAGCGCTGGGTGTTTCCTTGGTCTTTCATCCCAACAATCCCAAGGCCCCCACCACGCATATGAATGTGCGTTGTTTTATAGCGCAAGCACCAGACAAAGAGCCAGTATGGTGGTTTGGGGGAGGCTTTGACTTAACTCCCTATTACGGCGTGGATGAAGACTGCAAACACTTCCATCAAACCGCTAAAGATGCCCTAGATCCATTTGGCAAAGAGCTTTACCCACGCTTTAAAAAATGGTGTGACGAATACTTTTATCTAAAGCATCGTGAAGAACCGCGTGGTATTGGAGGTGTTTTCTTTGATGACTTTAATGAGCTAGGCTTTGAAAAAAGCTTTGCCATGACTCGCGCCGTTGGTGATGCCTTTATTAATGCCTATCTACCAATAGTAGAGCGACGCTGCAAAGATGCTTTTACCCCGCAAGAGAAGTCTTTCCAAGAATACCGTCGTGGCCGTTATGTGGAATACAACCTCATCTTTGATCGCGGCACAATCTTCGGTCTGCACTCTGGTGGCCGAACTGAATCTATTTTGATGTCGATGCCGCCTGTAGTTCAGTGGTGGTACAACTGGCAGCCTAAACCTGACACACCAGAGGCTAAGCTGTATGACTACTATCTAAAACCACGAGATTGGCTGGCTTGAGCAGGACAAAAAACATCGGCATTTTAGGTGGAACCTTTGACCCACCGCATCTTGGCCACCTGAGACTTGCCGCGCACTTTGCAAAAGCATTGAACCTAGACGAGCTGCTTTTCGTTCCAAGCGGTGAACCATGGCAAAAAAATTCTGGGATTACCCCGGCCAATATTCGTTTGCAATTAACTGAAGCTGCTGGTATTGATTTAGCTAGAGCATTTTTGTATTTAAATATATCTACAAAAATTGGTGTTGACCGTGTTGAAATCGATCGTGCAGGACCTAGTTACGCAATTGATACAGCTAAAGCATTGAGAGAGCGTTATGGCGCTGATACCAGCCTAACCTGGCTCATGGGAGTAGACTCACTACTGAATTTACCTAGTTGGAATTCTTGGCAAGATTTAATGCGGTATGTTAATTTCGCCGTTGCCAGCAGACCAAACTATGATCTAGCCAGTGAAATGAGCCCCGCAGTCAGTCAATTACTGAAAGAGCATCAAATAAGTCAGTCTGCCGCTCTTGAAAATAAACCTTCTGGCCTCATCTATATCGATAGCAGTTTGTTGGTTGATCTCTCCTCTACTGAATTGCGAAAACGCTTAAGAAGCCCCTCCAGGAACTCTATTGCGTCTGAACAAATCCCCTCTCACACCCTAGAAATCATCACAAATTTGGGCTTGTATCAGTAATCAAGCTAAGATCACCCTCAACATTAGAAAAATATTACAGAAAAACTATGGATTTACGTAAATTACAACGTGTCATTATTGATGCTCTTGAAGATGTAAAAGCTCAAGATATTCGCGTTTATGACACCACCAAATTAAGCGAACTCTTTGATCGCGTCATCATCGCGACAGGTTCTAGCAACCGCCAAACACGATCATTAGCCATGTCTGTTAAAGAAGAGGTAAATGCTAAAGGCGGCGAGGTAATTTCTGTTGAGGGCCTTGAAACCGGTGAATGGGTATTGGTAGATTGCGGAGATATTGTTGTGCACATTCTTCAGCCGATGCTCCGCTCATACTATCAACTCGAAGGCATGTGGGGCGCCAAACCTGTCCGCGTTAAATTAGCGGGAAGTAAAGGGCTTGTCAAAGCTAGCGAATCTGAGGACGACGACGAATAAAATTGTCGTCGCATGCATCAATGCGCTTAACGATTGTTTCTGTTGGACACAAAATGCCTGATTGGGTTGCAACAGCAACCCATGACTACATCAAGCGGATGCCTGCAGACTGCAGCATCGAAATCAAAGAGATCAAACCTGATCTGACGCCAGCAAAAGAAGCGGTAAAAATTGTGGCGGCCATTCCAAAAGGCTCACGAATCATTGCCTTGGATGAGCGAGGAAAAGATCAAACCACTCAGAACTTAGCCACTCAATTAGCCAATTGGCGTCAAGAAGGCTTTGATATCACTTTCCTAATTGGCGGGGCTGATGGCCTAGATGCAAGCCTCAAATCGAATGCGCAAGCAATGTGGAGGCTTTCTAGCCTCACCCTCCCCCATGCGATGGCTAGAGTCCTATTAGTAGAGCAACTTTATCGGGCATGGACTATTTTGCAAGGACATCCATACCATCGTGAGTGACTACTTTATCTACCTCGCCTCGCAAAGCCCTCGACGTCAAGAGTTATTAAAGCAAATTGGCATTACTTTTGAAATGCTTTTGCCAGATACCCATGAAGATAGTGAAAGCATAGAAATTCCGCTTCCCCATGAAAAAGCACGCGCATATGTAGAGAGGGTTACTTTGACCAAAAGCGCCATGGCGTTGAGCCGCTTGAAAACCAGAAACCTTCCTTGGGCTCCAATATTGTGTGCAGACACTACCGTTAGCCTGCCAGATAGCAATGAAGGAGAGATTTTGGGTAAGCCCGTAGATGCTGCTGATGCCAAACGCATTCTATCGATGTTGAGTGGAAGGGTTCATGAGGTTCTCACGACTGTAGCCATCACCGTAAGCCCAAATAAAACCCCCATTCACTTAACGCAAATTTCTAAAGTTCAATTTTCACACCTAACCCCAGAGCAGATTGAAACCTATGTTGCCAGTGGAGAACCTTTTGGTAAAGCCGGCGCCTATGGTATTCAGGGGCTAGGCGGTGCACTTATTCCTTCTATCCATGGAAGCTATAGCGGTATCATGGGATTACCTCTTTATGAAACTGCCCAACTCCTAGATCGCGCTCGAGACTCTTTTATATGAACGAAGAAATTCTCATTAATATCACCCCCCAAGAAACGCGGGTTGCTTTAATACAGCAAGGCGCTGTACAGGAATTACAAATTGAGCGTACACGTCAACGCGGCATTGTTGGCAATATCTACTTAGCAAAAGTTGCCAGGGTTTTACCGGGAATGCAATCTGCCTTTATAGAGATTGGTTTAGATCGCACTGCATTTATGCATGTAGCAGATATCACCCAAAATAATCCTCAGGCCCAAATTGAGAAATTGTTATTTGAAGGTCAAACTGTTCTGGTACAAGTTTTAAAAGATCCACTTGGCACCAAAGGAGCTCGACTCACAACGCAATTAAGCATCGCCGGGCGCAACTTAGTTTATCTTCCACCAGCAGGGAGCGATCCAGCCACTGAAAAATATATTGGGGTATCCCAGAGAATTGATCAACCTGAAGAGCGTGAGGCGATCAAAGCCCGTTTAGCTAGCCTGATGGCTGATGATGAAAAAGGAGGCATTATCGTGCGTACCAGCGCCCAAGATGCCTCTGATACCGAGCTTCAGCATGATATGCGCTATCTACGTACTACTTGGGAAAGCATTCGTGAGGCCATGAAAGTCAAAGCAGCGCCCTGCTTACTCTATCAAGACCTTAGCTTAGCTGAACGCGTACTCCGTGATGTAGCGGGTGAGGACACCACCCAAATTCGAGTAGACTCTGCAGAAAACTTTGAGAAATTAAAAGCTTTCACTAATCTCTATATGCCTAATCTTCTGGGCAAGCTTTCATTACATCGTGGTGAACGCACCCTCTTTGATTTGTTTGATGTCGATGCTGAAATCAATAAAGCATTAGGTCGGAGAGTAGATCTCAAATCCGGTGGTTATCTTATGATTGATCAAACAGAGTCCATGACTACTGTTGATGTCAATACAGGAAGCTATGTTGGTGCCCGCAATCTAGATGATACGGTTTTTAAAACCAACCTCGAGGCCGCCCAAGCAATTGCGCGTCAACTGCGTTTACGCAATCTTGGTGGCATCATCATTATTGATTTCATCGACATGGTAAGCAAAGACCATCAAGAATCTGTACTGCATGAACTCAAGCGTAATCTAGAGCGCGACCATGCGCGCACATCAGTCAGCGAATTCTCAGCACTTGGCCTCGTTGAGATGACCCGCAAGCGTACCCGTGAGTCTTTGGCGCATATTACCTGCGAACCCTGCGCTACCTGTATCGGTAAGGGAGAGGTAAAAACTGCCCAAACTGTTTGCTATGAAATTCTGCGAGAAATCGTACGTGAACACCGACAATTTAATCCCCGAGAATTTCGGATTGTAGCCGCGCCTGATGTGATTGATCTCTTTTTAGAGGAAGAAAGTCAGTTTTTGGCACAACTTGGGGACTTTATTGCAAAGCCGATCAAGCTCCAGGCAGAGGGAACCTTCCGCCAAGAACAATACGACATTGTTTTGAGCTAAATTGATCTAGCCTTCAATTCTCAAGTGTTTGAAAACTGAATGCGATGAAGATTTGCGTAAAGACCATCTTTATTAATTAAGTCTGCATGCGTGCCATTTTCAGCAATCTGGCCATGCTCTAGGACCACAATTCGGTCTGCATGCTCAATGGTAGAAAGTCTGTGAGCAATGATTAATGTAGTTCTACCAGCCATCAGTCGATCCAAAGCACTCTGTACTTGGCGCTCAGACTCTGAATCTAAGGCTGAGGTAGCTTCATCCAAAATCAAGATAGGAGCATTTTTATAAATTGCTCGGGCGATTGCCAAGCGCTGACGCTGCCCACCAGATAGGCGATTACCGTTATCCCCCACTAGAGAATCTATTCCGTCTGGCAATTCCTGAATGAGGGCTGAAAGATTTGCAGCCTCTATTGCCTCCATCACGCGACCACGGTCAATACCCTCTTCGCCTGTTGCTCCATAGGCCACATTAGCAGCAATCGTGTCGTTAAACAAAATGACATCTTGACTAACAAAGGCAATTTGCTTTCTAACATCGGCTAAAACAATATCCTCGAGCGGCACATCATCCAAAAATATATGCCCACTGGTTGGCTTAAAGAAACGGGGTAGTAGATTAACCAAGGTAGATTTACCGCCACCAGATGGTCCAACGAAAGCAACCACTTCACCAGGTTTAATAGTTAAATTGATGCTTTTTAAGGCATCATCACGACCAGCTTCTTGTTGGTATGAAAATCCAACGTCTTCAAAACGAATTCCGCCCTTGGCCTTCTCAAGTGATTTCATATTAGCGCGACGTTCATCACCCTCCTCAATCGGCTGATCCATCAAACCAAAAATCATTTCAGCTGCAGTAAGGCCGCGCTGTAGAGGCTGATTAATATCTGCCAAATGCTTCAAGGGAGAAATCACCAACATCATGGCAGTAATAAAAGCTGCAAAGCCACCAACCGTCGTACCTTCGGTGGCTGACTGCATTAACGCTATGACTAGCACCACGGACAAGGCCATGGAGGCTATCAACTGAGTAATCGGTTGGTTTAAACCGCCAGCTACAGCAGACTTCAAAGCAAACTGACGCAAGCGCTCAGCTTTTTCAATAAAGCGTGACATCTCATAATGCTCTGCCCCATGCACTTTAATAATTTTATATCCGGCGGTAGCCTCTTCAACGATATAAGCCAACTCGCTAGTTAGCGTTTGTTGCTCTCGGTTTAAAGAGCGTAAGCGGCGGTTAATCTTGCTCATAATAAAAGCAATGATCGGAAAAATAATCAGGACCACCAAAGTCAACTGCCAGTTGAGATAAATTAGATAACCCATCAAACCTACAACAGTCAGAGAATCTCGAACTAAACTAATTAACATTCCACCCATGACAGATAAAACATTGTTTACCTCAAATACGACTGCATTAATTAAATTAGAGGCAGAATTTTTTTGAAAGAATGTTGTCCCTGCATTGAGCAAGGTTTGAAACATTTGCTCGCGTAACCTTAGCAGGGCAGAATTGATCACCCTAGAAAGAAGATAATTGGATAAGAACTGAGCCAAACTACGCACCATAGCCAAACCGACCAAGAAAACCGGTACTTGCCACAATTTGCTATTAAGCTGCCCCGTAAAGCCACGGTCGAGCAATGGCTTCATCAAGGCAGGAATAGAGGTCTCGGCGGCGGCTACAAAAGCCATAGCCACCAAAGACCCAATAATCAAGCCAATATGGGGCTTTAGATAGGTTATTAAGCGATTTAGAGCAATTCGGTCTTGAGCATTCATATAATGAATTATGCCCACCTTATCAGTCATACTCATCACCCGCAATGAAGAGGCTAATTTAGAAGCCTGCTTAGCCTCCTTGGAGGGTATTGCCCAGCAAATCGTGGTTGTAGATACCAATAGCGCTGACCGCACCCTTGAAATCGCTCAAAAATATGGATCTCTGATCTCTCAGCCATCGGACTGGCCAGGCTTTGGGCCACAAAAAAATCGTGCCTTAGGCCTGGCAACAAGTGACTGGGTTTTATCCCTAGATGCAGATGAGCGTCTTACCCCCGCCCTAAAGTCTGAAATCTTAACGGCCATCCACCATAGCGCCCATGTAGACTGTTTTGCCATTCCCCGTCTGTCTTGGTATTGCGGTAGATTTATCCGTCACTCAGGCTGGAGTCCAGACTATGTGGATCGCTTATTTAGACGTGGAACAGCTCACTTTTCAGATGACTTAGTTCACGAGCGCCTCATTCCCAAAGGTCAGGTAGCAAAACTAAAGAATCCCATGCTGCATTACAGCTTCATGAACTACTCCCAAGTCCTTCAAAAGTTAGATCGATACTCCACCGCATCAGCAGAACAGGCTTTTACAAAAGGCAAAACCAGCAGCCCCCTGAAAGCAGTTCTTCATGGAGCGTGGGCTTTTTTCCGCACTTATATATTACGCACTGGTTTCTTAGATGGGCCTCAAGGATTTGCATTGGCTATCTCAAATGGCCAAGGAACGTATTACCGCTACATTAAGTTATGGCATCTAAATCAGGATGCTGAAAAATGATTTCGATTTTGTTGGCCACTTACAACTGGCCGCAAGCACTCAAGCTTTGTCTAGAATCTCTAGCATCTCAAACTGATCGCCAGTTTGAAATCATCATCGCCGATGACGGCTCGACAGAAAGTACCAAGCAAGTTATTGAATCCTTCAAGATCTCTCACGATATCGCCATTACCCATCTATGGCAAGAAGATCAAGGTTTCAGAAAAACCAAAATTCTGAATGCAGCTATTGCTGCAGCGCTTGGCAATTACCTTGTCTTTCTGGATGGCGATTGCATAGTGCAGCCCGATTTTGTTGCAAATCATCGCGCACTTGCCCAAAAAGGCTACCTAGTAACTGGCAGCAGAATATTGCTCAATGAAAAATTAACTCGCCAACTACTAGATTGGCCTCAATGGAGTTTTCAGAAATTTAGCCTTGGTTTAGTGGGAAAACGTTTAAGTGGTGAGATTAATAAGTACTGGCCCCTAAAAATTAAATTAGGCGATGGGTCTTGGCGTGATTACAAGAAATTTGTCTGGCGCAGAATCAAGGGTTGCAATATGGCCTGCTGGAAAGCTGATGCAGAGGCCATTAATGGATTTGATGAAACGATGACTGGCTGGGGGCATGAAGATGCAGATTTTGTCTTCCGTCTACAGCGTCATCATATCCAGCGCAAGTCTGGCTCCTGGTCAACAGAGGTACTTCATCTCTTTCATAAAATAAATGATCAAAGCAATGCTGCCGAGAATGCTCGTCGTGTTCGTGAAAAAATTCTGGCCAAAGCTATTTAAAACATCAATACTTCGAATATGAGCGTTTACTCCAACCTCAAGCCTAAAAAAATATTATTTATTGCCACGCGGCAAATTGGCGATATTCTGATCACCACCCCGCTCATTAGTAAAGCGAGGGAGTTATGGCCAGAAGCGGAATTTCACTTTTTGGGGTCCCGAGGTAAGGTTGAGATGTTGCATGGCAATTCAGATATTGCTGAAATCATTGAAACCTCAGATCGCCCCAGTTTTGGCGAATATCTATCGCTCCTAACCCGCTTATTTCAACGCTACGACTTAGCTGTCATCACTCAGCCAAGTGATCGCGCATACATTTATGGCTTGCTTGCTGCTTTTAGAAGGGTTGGTGTACTAGGTGGGCATCCGCAAGGCAAGGATGCTAAAGAAGTAAATGGGAAAACTAAAAGCGAAAAGCAAAATACCTGGAAGAAATTGATCTGCATGGGTACAGTAGATATTGATTACTTTAAACAACATGTCATCGCTGAAAAAATACGTCTGCTAGAAACTTTCTTTAGAAATCCATCTGAATTATTCAGCAAACCAATCTCTGTAACTCCTCCTGCTGGGGAACCCTTAGCACCCCTCATCACAAATGCCCTTAAACAACCCTATGTTGTTATCCATGCCGGCCCCCTAACTGCATATAAAAGATGGCCTTTAGGGCATTGGGTAAAACTCATTACTTGGTTAGTTAAAAACGACTATCAGATAGTTCTCAGCGCTTCGCCTGCAAAACAGGATGTACAACTCAATCACGATATTATTTCCTTATTGGATGATGAGGCGCGCGCAAAAGTGATTGACGCTGCAGGTCAATTAAGCATTCCTCAGGCGGGTACTTTAATTCGCGGTTCAGCCCTCTACATTGGGGTGGACACGTCTATAACCCACTTAGCGGCTGCATGCAATACCCCAACCATCACTTTATTTGGAGCAACACCTCCAACCAACTTTGGTCCGTGGCCCAATGGGTTTATCGACGAACAGCCCTACCAGTTACGTGCCCGCACTCAAACGGTAGGTAATGTCACCATACTGCAAGGTCCTGGTGAATGTGTGCCTTGCCGCAAGGCCGGATGTAATGATCGGGCTGATAGTAAAAGTGAATGCCTTGATTTACTTGAACCTAGCCAAGTCATTGAGGCAGTTCAACAAGTACTACAAAAATAGTTTAGTGATACTGAACCTGAACAGGATCTTTTTGTTTGGCTGCCAGAATTTGATTTAAGCTATGCAAGCAAGCATCATCAGGATAGATACGCAACTCTTCCGGGAACTGCATTAAACATGCTCCACCACTGGTTATCACCGCAGCCGTCAGCATTAAACCTTTAATGCCATCGTTGGATCCTGGGGTTGGTGGCGTCGGAGCGCCCAACTTAGGATCGCGTACTCTGTTAACCATGAGATATGGGCCAATTTGACTACGAAGCATTTTCAAATCAATCGCTGAATCAATGCATACATGAATATTGCGTGCAAACCGCATACGGGCCCCAGTAATATCCATCACCGCCTCAGAAACAATGCGCACTCCTCCAGAGAATTTATCTGGAGTGACATTGACCTTAGCAACCAGTAACTCGTCTTCTTTCAGCCATGAACGATTCGGTTCATAGACTTCACTATACAAGGTGATCTCTAGCGCGGCAGTACCATCATCGATGGTAGCAATCATCATGCGCCCACGCTGTCCAGTGAGCATTCGAGCAGAAGTAATAATGCCGGCTATGAGTTGATCCTTACCTTCGGTAATCTTAGATAAAGGCTGGCGAATAAAGTGGGATGTCTCTTCGCGATACGCATCAAACATATGACCTGTTAAACACAGACCTAAAGCAGTTTTTTCTTCTTGTAGGCGCTTCTTCTCTAACCAAATTGGTTCACGCACTAACTCTGGTAGGTGACGATTTTCTTCCCCGGCTACATCAAACAAACTGACTTGATGAATCGAGGCTTCCGCTTGCTCAGCAGCTTCAATGGCTCTTGCTAAAGAAGCTAACAGGGTGGAGCGAATGTCATATAGATTGCCACCTACCGGGACAGAATCACGATAAAGACTATCAAAAGCACCCGCACGCATTAAGGCTTCAATTGCGCGGCGATTAACCTGCCGACGATCTACACGCGCGCAGAAATCAAATAAATCTTTAAAGGGTCCGCCAGCCTCACGTGCTTTAACGATGACTTCAATAGCCGCCTCACCGGTACCCCTAACCGCCCCCAAGCCATAACGGATATGACTGATAGGGCTATCTGGAGCTGCATCTGGCGCACGTAATGGTGTGAACTCATAAACACCAGTATTAATATCTGGTGAGAACACTCGAATATTATTTACCAAACAATCGTCATACAGAATCTTCACCTTGTCGGTGTCATCCATAGCGAGCGATAAGTTAGCCGCCATAAATTCAGCTGGGTAATAGGCTTTCAACCAAGCCGTTTGATAGGCTAGGAGTGCATAAGCAGCAGCATGAGATTTATTAAATCCATAGCCTGCAAAACGCTCCATCAAGTCATAGATTTCGTTTGCTTTGCCCTCAGAAATGCCGCCCGCTTTTGCACCATCACTAAAGATCTTGCGATGCTGGGCCATTTCTTCAGGCTTTTTCTTACCCATCGCGCGACGCAACATATCAGCGCCACCCAATGAGTAGCCGCCAATCATCTGCGCCATCTGCATCACCTGCTCTTGATAAACCATGATGCCGTAGGTCTCACGAAGAACAGGTTCAATACGAGGATCTGGATACTCTACTTTTTGACGACCATGCTTACGCTCAATAAAGTCTGGAATCAAGTCCATTGGACCTGGGCGATATAAGGCTACCAAGGCAATAATGTCTTCAAAGCGGTCTGGCTTAGCCTCACGAAGCATGCCTTGCATGCCGCGGCTTTCTAGCTGAAATACCGCAACCGTATTAGCGCGCTTAAGAACGTCGAATGCTTTTTCATCATCCAGTGGAATCTCACCAATATTCCAATCCCTGCGATCTGCATGCAGGGCTTTAATCCAGCGTTCTGCTGCCGCCAAAATGGTTAAGGTAGTTAATCCTAAGAAGTCGAACTTGACCAAGCCGATTGCTTCGACGTCGTCCTTGTCGAACTGACTGATCACCGAGCTGCAATCTTGGTCTTTACTTTCTTGGGTATAGAGCGGGCAAAAATCGGTGAGGCGTCCTGGTGCAATTAATACACCGCCAGCATGCATACCTACGTTACGAGTCATGCCCTCTAATTGTTGCGCTAAGGAAAGTAATTGCCGTACTTCATCTTCGTTCTTTTCGCGGTCTGCTAATTGCTTCTCTTCTTTTTTAGCCATTTCAATAGTCATGTACTGACCTGGCTTATTGGGCACCAGCTTGGCAATGCCATCTACAAAGTTATAGCCCTGCTCTAATACGCGGCCAACATCTCGAATTGCCGCCCTCGCCGCCATCGTTCCGAAGGTTGCAATCTGACTTACCGCATCCTTACCGTATTTATCTTTCACGTACTGAATCACGCGGTCTCGACCGTGTTGGCAAAAGTCAATATCGAAGTCGGGCATCGATACCCGCTCAGGATTTAAGAAGCGCTCAAAAAGTAAGTTGTACCGTAGTGGGTCCAAGTCAGTAATGCCAAGTGAATACGCTACTAAAGAGCCCGCTCCAGATCCACGTCCGGGGCCAACAGGTACGCCATTATTTTTAGCCCAGTTTATGAAGTCCGCAACGATTAAGAAGTAACCCGGAAATCCCATCTGAGCAATTGTCTTGACCTCAAAGACAAGGCGCTCATGGTAGCGTGTCATTTCTTTTTCACGCTCTTGCGCATCCGGGAAGTTGCGTTCCATATGACGCTTTAAACCAATCTCCGATTGCTGTAATAAATAATCGTCAAGCGTAATGCCTGGTGGCGTTGGAAAATCTGGCAAACGTGGCTGACCCAAGACCAATGAAAGATTGCAACGCTTGGCAATTTCTACTGAATTGGCTAATGCGACTGGTAAATCAGCAAAACGCTTTTCCATCTCCTCTTGCGTTAAGAAGTACTGCTCTTCATTGAACTTCTTGGCGCGCCGCGGATTACCAAGCAATTCGCCTTCAGCGATACAAACGCGGGCCTCATGGGCAGTAAAGTCACTTCTTTGCATGAACTGCACTGGATGGGTCGCCACAATAGGCAAATTCAACTCACTTGCAAGATGGCAGGCCAGCTGCAATTGTTTCTCATCCTGAGGATTCCCACCACGCTGAACTTCCAAATAGAAAGAATTGGGGAAGAGTTTTTCATAACGCCTGGCGACAATTTTGGCTTGATCATCCTGCCCAGCCAAAAGTGCTGCGCCAACTTCACCCATACGAGCGCCAGAGAGCGCTATTAATCCATGCGTTAGAGTCTTTTTAGCGGCCTTATCTTCTGCTTTCGCTGCGGGTTCACTAAACCATGCTGAATCCACTTCAGCTCGTCCACGAGATTGATTATCTAGAAATGCTCGACTGAGCAACTGACATAAATTGAGGTAGCCAGAATGGTTTTGCACCAAGAGCAATAGGCGATGGGGCTGGTCAGGATCCTGGGAGTTACTGACCCAAACATCAGCACCAGCAATCGGCTTGATACCACCAGACCGAGCGGCGGTATAAAACCGTACCAAGCCAAATAAATTACTTAAATCTGTAATAGCCAAGGCGCCCATTTCATCTTTGACGGCAGCGGCAACTGCATCGTCAATGCGCACGACTCCATCCGTAATCGAAAACTCGGAATGAACGCGAAGATGAACAAAATGAGGTGAAGCCATGAGATGATTTTAGCTGTGTCCACTTTTAAAAACCCTTCATCCCCAGCCATCGGCTATCGCGGGCGATTTGCCCCCTCGCCAACCGGGCCACTGCATGCAGGGTCCCTCGTTGCAGCCCTTGGAAGCTGGTTGGATGCCCGCAAAAATGGGGGTAAATGGCTACTGAGAATCGAGGATTTGGACACCCCACGCTGTATACCTGGGGTAGATCATCAAATTCAGACTCAACTGCTTGCCTGCGGCCTTTCTTGGGACGAGAAGATCATTTACCAATCCCAGCGACAGGATGCCTACCAAGGGGCTTTAGAGCGCTTAAATGAGCATAAATGCCTCTTTCCCTGCGCTTGTTCAAGACAGACTATAGCCAATACCCTAGAGACCCTAGGGATTAGGACTCCACGAAATCAAGAGATGGTCTATCCGGGCACCTGCCGACCACCTGAATTAAGGTCCTATTCAATTCAGAACCCTACTTACTTAAAGAAGGCTTGGAGACTTGCCCTCCCCGAAACTTGTCAAGTTGAATTTAAGGATTTGGCTTTGGGTTCACAGAGTCAAAATCTCAATACAGAAGTAGGAGATTTTGTTCTGCGAAGAAGCGATGGGTTATTTACTTATCAATTGGCCGTCGTTGTAGATGATGCCGAACAAGGCATTACCCATATTGTCCGTGGCAAAGATTTACTGAGCAACACTGCAAGACAAATTTATCTGCAAGGATTATTGGGGTATCAGCAACCACAGTATTTACATCTACCCTTGGTGCTAGATGAGCATGGTGAAAAACTCAGTAAACAAACTTTGGCAACTCAAATTAATACTCAAGATGAAAAGCATGCACTTCTTGAGTTGCGCAAAGCGGCAGTATATTTAGGATTGAATAATTTGCCTGATAGCGCCAATACTACGATTGCAGAATGGTTGCTTGCAGCCACTCTGGTATGGCGAAGTGAAGTTAGTTAAATTACTTCTTTTTAAATCCGCCAAGTAAAGCGCCCACTGCAGGCTTTGCAGGGGTAATGCCTACTTTTTTAGTATCCGGCATGGCTGCTTGCTCTGATGATGCCGTTGCAGCGCCTGGCTCATAAGGCATATAGAAAAATGGATCAGCCATCTTAGCTGGGGCCGCACTAGAGCCGCCAGATGCAGGGCGACTATATGAAGGCGCACCTTCAGGTAGGGGCTTCACGTCTAGCTTACGCTTCATCAACTTCTCGATATCGTCGAGCAAACGCTTTTCACTTGGATCTACCAAAGCAATTGCGTCACCCTTACTACCTGCACGACCAGTACGTCCAATGCGGTGAATAAAATCTTCTGCATTGTATGGAAGTTCATGATTTATCACGCATGGCATATCCGGAATATCCAAACCACGAGCAGCAACATCCGTTGCTACTAAAGCTTCGATTGCGCCTGATTTAAACGCATCAAGAGTTAAAGTGCGCTCACCCTGACTCTTGTCACCATGAATCGCACCCGCCTTAATGCCGTCGCGCTCAAGAGCGCGGGACAACTTTGCACAACCCAAGCGACTATTGGTAAAAATAATGCACTGGCGTGATAAGCCAGCACGCGTGCGGGCTTCAAGCACTTTTACAATCGCCCGCTGCTTATCCGCAGAGGAAACCATGTGCACTATTTGCTTTACAGTATCTGCTGCAGCGTTTTGACGAGCTACTTCAACAGTCACTGGGGTACGCAGATAACTTTGCGCGAGCTTTTTAATTTCTGGTGAGAAAGTTGCAGAGAACAATAAAGTTTGTCTTTGCGCTGGAATCAAATTGATGATGCGTTGCAGATCAGGCAAGAAGCCCATATCCAGCATGCGATCAGCTTCATCTAACACCAAGATCTCTACCTGAGAAAGGTTGGCAACCTTTGAGCCAATGTGATCAAGTAAGCGCCCAGGGGTAGCAATGAGAATCTCTACGCCATTACGTAATATAGCTACTTGCTCTTTCATATCCACACCACCGTAAACCACCGCAGCGCGTAAATCAGTATGTTTTGAATAACTTGCAGCATTCTCAGCAACCTGCACTGCCAGCTCACGAGTTGGAGTAAGAACAAGCGCACGAATTGGGTGACGAGCTGGTGATGCACTATTGCTAGCGTGACGCAAAATCTTTTGAATGATTGGCAATACAAACGCTGCGGTTTTACCCGTGCCAGTTTGCGCTGCACCCATCAAATCACTTCCCGCCAATACATGCGGAATCGATTGCGCTTGAATTGGAGTCGGAGTGTTATAGCCTTGTTCAGCAACCGCCTTTTGAATCAGCGGGTCTAGACCAAAGTCAGCAAAAGTGATTGTTGCTGAAGAGGTGGCAGCAACAGATGCGCCAACCTCTGTAGAAGAATTTATTTCAGTAGCAGTATT
Source organism: Burkholderiaceae bacterium (assembly GCA_947448415.1). GTDB lineage: Bacteria > Pseudomonadota > Gammaproteobacteria > Burkholderiales > Burkholderiaceae > Polynucleobacter. The sequence continues at coordinate 83,348 of CANFMT010000008.1, forward strand.
TGTCAAGGTAACTTACAGGATGGCCGCAATGCCGGCCTTAGCGGTTTCAGCATCCTCGGTCGATTTAACGCCGGAAACGCCGACTGCGCCGATGGTAAACCCGTTTACCTCGATATTGACGCCGCCTTCCAACATCCCCCCAATATGTGGAGCTGATAAGAAAGAGATACGTCCGTTATTAATAATTTCTTCGTAAACACGACTCTCGCGTTTACCCATGGCAGCGGTGCGCGCCTTTTCCTGAGCAATATATGCCGATACAGGAGCACAACCATCGCGACGAATTAAACCCAACATATGACCGCCATCATCGCAAACGGCAATAGTAACTGCCCAGTTATTTGCAGCAGCGTGCTGGTTTGCGGCATCCAAAATCTTTTGGACATCAGCTTGAGTTAAGTAAGGTTTAGTAGCCAACATGTTTAATCTTTCCGTCTCGAATATGGTGTATTTGTTTCATGCACTTCTATATAAGTACTTGAATTATAAGGGGTGTAGCGTAGTTATTCATACAGAACCAAGTACACCCCGCTAAATGCACTGCTAAGTTACCCTGAGTTACGCTAAGTGCTTCTTATTTAAGGAACTCTTGGGCTGCCACTACCCCGCTTGCCTTGGGTTTATAGCCCATGGAACCTAAACTCATCTCCACCCCGCTGATTGCAGCCATCAAGCTAAGCTCATTGCAGTCACCCAAATGCCCAATGCGAAATGCTTTACCTTTGAGCTTGCCTAAGCCAACACCTAAAGAGAGATTAAATTTCTCTAAAGCATTTTTGCGCAACACATCAGCATCCATGCCTTCAGGTGTGGCAATACAAGTCAACACTGGTGAATAACACTCTTGGTCTTGGCATTGATTCTCCAGTCCCCACGCATTGACAGCCTCACGACAAGCAGCAGCCAAACGTTGATGACGCGCAAAAACATTATCCAAACCTTCAGCCATGATCATATCCATTGCCTCATGCAAACCATACAGTAGATTGGTACTTGGTGTAGTTGGCCAGTAACCCGTTTTATTGGATTCCAAAATTTCATCCCAGGCTAAATAAGACTTCGGGAATTTACTGCGCTTACTTGCTTCAATGGCACGAGGTGACAAAGCATTAAAGCCGATACCTGGTGGCAACATCAATCCTTTTTGCGATCCAGAAATAGTAACGTCCGCACCCCACCGATCATGTTCATAGTCTACTGATCCGATGCCAGATACACTGTCCACGAGTAATAGGGCTGGGTGTTTGAGCGAATCAATTGCTTTGCGTACTGCAGCGATATCAGAGGTTACGCCTGAGGAGGTTTCGTTATGAACTACGCAAACTGCTTTAATTTCATGTTGCGTATCTTTACGTAAACGCTCTTCAATGACAGAGGCATCTACACCCCAACGCCAAGTATCTTGTCCAACCTTGCCAACAACCTCAACATCCAAACCAAGACGTTGTGCAAGTCCACGCCATAAGTTTGCAAACTGACCAGTTTCATAGAACAAGACTTTGTCGCCAGGGTTGAGAACGTTAACTAATGCGCCTTCCCAAGAGCCAGTTCCAGATCCGGAATAAATGATGACGGGTTGCTCAGTTTTAAAAATCTTTTTAATTCCATCCAATACTTTTAGACCGAAAGCGCCAAACTCTGGACCTCGATGATCAATGGTTTGATAGCTAATGGCACGTAGAACGCGTGGAGGCACAGGACTTGGGCCGGGAATGTGCAAAAAATGGCGTCCTGATGCGTGGTTATCAAGTTTCAACATACTTTGTCTCACTTTTGGTGTGTTTATGGGTGCTTATTGCTGGCATCAGTGTATGCCAATTTTTGAAAATTTTCCATTTTGCATACAATTTATTTAAAATAAGCATCAAATAAAGCTTAATTAAAGCGTTTAAAGCCTATATTTATGCTTTATGATCGATTAATCCTATTTTTGTATACAAATTTAAAGCCAAAGGGGTTTCTTTATGACGGTCATAGAACAGCCCAATTCACAAAGTTTGCATGAAGCGACTTTTGAAAAATTACGCTCCCTCTTGGTGGAAGGCAAGATTCCTCCTGGAAGCAAACTCAATGAGCGCGAATTAGCTGAGAGCTTGAATGTCTCTCGCACCCCTATTCGGGAGGCGATTCGTCGCTTAGCTGCAGATGGCTTAGTTGAACTGATTACCAATCGCGGCGCCATCGCCGTGCAACTGAGTCTTGAAGATGTCATTCACACCTTTGATGTGATTGCTGATCTAGAAGGCTTCTCTGGTGAATTGGCCGCCAACAATATCAGTGATGCCACGCTCTCTGAATTAGAAGCGCTTCAATATGAAATGATGGCTTCGTATGCGCGTCGTGATTTATCTAATTACTACAAACTCAATTTACGCATTCATCATCTGATTAATCAGGCAGCCAATAATCCCGTGCTCTCCAAACTATTCACTCAGGTCAATGCAAGAATAGAAGCGCTGCGCTTTCGCTCTAACCAAGATGGCGTCAAATGGGAAAAGGCTGTTGAGGAGCACCAAGAGATGCTCGACGCCCTCAAGGCCAGAGACCCTGTGCGTATGAGAAAGATCATGATTCAGCATGTTATGAATAAAAGAGATGTTGTTGTGCAATTACTCAAATCAGAAGCGACAACATCTACGGCCAAGGATATGGAGATTGTTAAGTCATGAATAAACCACTAGACCTCAAAGAACTGATGGTAGATCAAGCTGAGCTAGCCAAACGCTTGCGTCAAGAGACTTCTGGCGAAGTAATGACGGATAGCGCTAGTCGCGGACGTTACGCCACCGATGCCTCCATTTATCAAGCCATGCCTGTTGCAGTGTTTGTACCCAAGACTACGCAAGATATCTCTAGCGCAATACAGATTGCAGCAGAACTTGGGGTACCAGTATTGCCTCGTGGCGGCGGCACTAGTCAGTGTGGTCAAACTACTGGCGCAGCACTAGTTATTGATAACACCAAATACTTCAGAAATGTTTTAGAACTGAATGTCGATAAAGGCTATGTTGAAGTTGAACCTGGAATTGTGCTTGATCATTTAAATAGTTCCTTAAAGCAGTATGGTGTTTGGTATCCAGTGGATGTTTCCACCTCTGGGCAAGCAACCATCGGCGGCATGGCTGGCAATAACTCTTGTGGAAGTCGCTCCATTGCGTACGGCAACATGGTGCACAACGTATTGGGCATCGATGCATGGTTAGCCAGCGGTCAAGTAGCGCAGTTTGGCAATTACGCCAATAGCTCAGGCGCTGCAAAGCAATTGGGTGACTTTGTAAAAGACCTGGCCTACACCCTGCAACCAGAGATTGAAGCCCACTTTCCGAAGGTGCTCAGACGGGTTGCTGGTTATAACCTCGATATTTTTCATCCTCAAAGTGAATTGCCCTACACCCAAGATGGCAGCGTTAACCTGTCTCACCTTTTAGTAGGCAGCGAAGGAACACTCGCATACTTCAAATCACTAAAGCTAAAGCTTTCACCATTACCTGAACATAAAGTGCTGGGCATTGTGAATTTTGCTAGCTTCTATAAGGCAATGGATAGCGCTCAGCATATTGTCAAATTGGGTCCAACAGCTGTAGAACTAGTTGATCGCACCATGATCGATTTAGCGCGCACTAATCCAAGCTTTAAGAAAACCATTGAGACCGCCCTGATTGATCACACGGCACAGACTCCTGAAGCAATCCTCTTGGTAGAGTTTTCCGGGGAAGCTCACTCACTCTTATTGGAAAAACTCAAAGCCTTACAAGAGTTAATGAGTGATCTCGGTATACCGGGCTCTGTAGTGCCCATGCCGGATAGTAGCTCTCAAAAAAATCTATGGGAAGTTCGTAAAGCAGGACTGAACATCATGATGAGCCTTAAGGGTGATGGCAAACCAGTGAGCTTTATTGAAGACTGCGCCGTTCCTTTAGAAAGTTTGGCTGACTACACCCAAGCATTGACTGAGGTCTTCTCTAAATATAGTTCACGAGGTACTTGGTATGCCCATGCTTCTGTAGGCACATTACATGTACGCCCTATTTTGGATATGCGCAGAGATGGCGCCCAGAAAATGCGTGCCGTTGCCGAAGAAGCTTCTGCATTAGTGCGCAAATACAAAGGTGCCTATAGCGGTGAGCACGGCGATGGACTTAGCCGAGGTGAATGGATCTCCTGGCAATTTGGCCCCAAGATCACAGAGGCTCTCGCAGAAATTAAGTATGCATTTGATCCAAAGGGATTGTTTAATCCCGGCAAGATCATCAACACTCCGAAGATGGATGACTCCACCAATTTTAGATTTCCACCAAGCTACAAAGTCATCCCCCTGCAACCAGCCCTTGATTGGTCAGCTTGGAATGTGCAAAACAACCCCGTTACTGAAGAAACTTCTGCGCCAGGCACTGGTGGTGATCCAGCAATGGGCTTAGCCAAAGCGGTTGAGATGTGCAATAACAATGGTCACTGTCGTAAGTTTGATGCAGAAGTAATGTGCCCAAGTTATCGCGTCACTCGCGATGAGAAACATCTCACCCGCGGGAGAGCCAACACTCTACGCCTAGCCTTATCTAATCAACTAGATCTCAAGAGTGGGACATCAACAGATTCTTCTCCATTAGCAAGTGATGCCATAAAAGAAGTCATGGAGCTTTGCGTGAGCTGCAAGGCTTGTCGTCGCGAATGTCCTACTGGCGTAGATATGGCAAAGATGAAGATTGAGTTTTTATCTGCCTACAAGAAACGTGTTGGGCACTCACTACGTGATTTAGCCGTGGCTTATCTACCCAAATATGCCGGTACGATTAGCAGCATTCCATTCTTGCCTGCAATTTTGAACTTGCGTAACCGCATTGCGCCCATCGCTAAGCTACAAGAGTGGATCATGGGTATCTCTGCGCAAAGAAGCTTACCAATTTGGAAAAGCAATACTTTCTGGAATCAATCTGCAGCGAACGCTTATCAGTTCACACCAGAGCAGTTAGCGACAGACCCTAGTGGCAAAGGAGTGGTGCTGTTGGCCGATACCTTTAATGCTTACTTTGAAGATGAGAACCTGATTGCAGCCTTAAAAGTTCTTAAGGCTGCCGGCTACCGTGTTCATATCCCACATAAGAGTCAGAACAAGACTGACCATCAAAACCAAGACAATACCTGCTCTAAAGAGTTTTGCTGCGGCAGAACTTACTTAGCAGTAGGCATGGTAGATAAAGCTAAATCTACCCTAGGTGAATTGGTTGATCATCTTGCGCCCTATGCTCAAAGAAATATTCCGATTATTGGCCTGGAACCCTCTTGCTTATTCACCTTGAGGGATGAGGCACTAGTGATGGGCTTTGGAGAACGTGCTGTCAGAGTATCTCAGCAGGCCCAGCTCCTAGAAGAATTCTTAGCAAGTGAGGCGAAAGCTGGGAAGTTAAATCTGAAACTGAAGTCATCCGATAAGCCGGTACTATTTCATGGGCATTGTCATCAGAAGTCATTTGACGCGGTAACTCCCGCAATGGAATTACTCAAACTCATTCCTAATGCCAAGCCCAAGCTCATTGAATCTTCTTGCTGCGGTATGGCTGGTAGCTTTGGGTATGAAGCAGAGCATATTGAGGTTTCTAAACAGATGGCTGAAGCAAGCCTATTGCCCAGTATTCGTAAATCGCCGGATAGCTGGGTGGTGGCTGACGGTACAAGTTGCCGTCATCAGATTGCCGATGGCACACAAAGAGAGGCTGTACATATCGCCAGAATTTTGGCTGCACACCTATAACAACAAGAAAGTATTCATTCGAATGTAGTTGTGGTGATTTCGTAAATTAACGAATAACGCCATAACCCACCATGAGCAAGGTTCCAGTCAATAGAGCTGGAACCAGGCGACGAGTAGGCTTGGATACCATCACACCAATGGCTAATGCGCAGATCAAAATTCGAATCCACAAAGGAACTGTTGCCATCAGCCCCAATGGCATTAAGATCAAGCGCACAGTTAATGCGGCAACCATTGCATAAGTGACTGCGGCAAGCCATCGAAAGATTTCGCTATCTTGATTAATGCTTTGCGAAAGAAATACGCCAATCGCACGACAAAAATAGGTGCCAAGACAGGCGCCAACCAAAGCAATCCATAAACCCCAACCTGATAGTGCACTATTCATGAGATTCATTGCATCCATAGCACTACTCATCCAATCGCCCCAGCTTTTTTACGTAGGAATTTACGATCTATAAAGTAAGCCAAGGTTCCGGCAAAAAGACCTGCTGTTAATAAGCTAGTGTCACGATCTAAGATAAAGAAAATCGGACCAAAGATGCAGCCAAATATTAGTGCGAGGCGATTAATCCAGGGCTTTACTTCTGTAAAAGTTAGCAAGAAGAACAAAGGATTAATAAATACGAGGCCCAGAGTGACAGCTGGAGGCACCATGCCTGCCAAGTAGAAACCTAAAATAGTTCCAGGAACAGAAATCAACCAACATAACAACCCCAAGCCTACAAAATAGCTCAAGCGATGTCGCATCTCAATCGAGCGAAACTCGCGCATCGAAATTGCCCAAGCAGTCATCGCCAAAAGATGAACTGAGGCATACAAACTACGATTACGATCTTTTTGGTGAAACTGCGGAAAGAGTGTCACCGTCATGGTGATAAAACGCGTAGAGGTTAAAGTGACTGCTAGAGCGATCGCTAAAAATGAAGATCCGGTAATCACCATTTCTAATAAGACGACCTGCCCAGGCAAAGCAAACATAAAGAATGAAGTGAAGGTGGTAAACCAAACATCCAGACCATTGGTCTTGCCCATCGCCCCAAAACCAACCATGCCAGCAAACAGAACCATTGCTGGGGCTCCAGCCGCATCCTTCATTCCGGACCAGAAAGCATCTCTGCGATTTTGAAAACGCTCAGCCGCAGGTTCTTCTAGTGCAATTTCACTAGGATCAATATAAGGCTGGTCTGCGGATGACATGAGTGGATTGTAAAAGCTTGTGGGGATTTATGCTCAAAACTACTGACTTAAGGCCCACTGAATATGCTCAGCAACCAAATCATCTGCATCGCTCAATGCATTACTCAATGCCAGGCGAATTACCTCTTTATCTGGCATCGCTACTTTAGCGCTTGCTAAAGCGTTACCCATTGCAACCGCTAAATTACGACGCCATCTGCTATAGCCAATTCTTCGAATAGCGCTACCCTCATGACGTTGCTCAAATTCAGTTGCTGTCCATGACCACAATTGCAATAGAGATGCTTGCCCTAAACCATGGCGCCTTGCGAAATCTGGCAACTCAGTACGTTTTGCAAATTTATTCCAGGGGCAAATGAGCTGGCAGTCATCACAACCATATATGCGATTGCCTATCGCACTTCTAAACTCAACTGGAATAGCTACAGGATTTTCAATTGTTAAGTAAGAGATACATCTTCTAGCGTCTAGTTCATACGGGGCTGTAATAGCTTGTGTGGGACAAATGTCAATACAGGATTGGCAAGTACCGCAGTGTTCACCTTGCTCTTGATCAATTGGTAAAGGGACATCAACCAAGATCTCGCCCAAGAAAAATGTGGACCCGGATTCTCGATTGAGTAAGAGTGTGTGTTTACCGCGCCAGCCCAAACCCGCTTTGCGAGCTAGCTCTACTTCCATCAATGGCGCTGAATCCGTAAACACTCGATAGCCCAATTTACCAATGCGCTCTTCAATGCGCTGAGCAAAGTCTTGCAAGCGATTACGCAGCACCTTGTGATAATCACGCCCTCGGGCATACATGGAAACCACTGCTTGGGAGGGATCCTCCAGTCGCTGCCACTCTTCATCAAGATCAGTTTCAGGCGGAAGGTAATTCATGGAAACACAAATCACTCGCACCGTGCCAGGAAGCAATAACTGTGGATTAGAACGCAAATCAGCATGGCGCTGCATGTATTCCATATGGCCATGGCGTCCCTGAGCAAGCCACTCCTGCAATTTCTCCGTTGCAGATCCTAAATGGGTATCAGTAATCCGTAGGCCATTAAACCCCAAATCTATAGCTTGAGCATCAAGCCAATCACGCAGATTGGACTCGTCTAGAGGATGGGGGCTCGAAGATAAAGGCATATGGAATACAGAATGTAGCTCAATAATTGAATAAACTAGTGAAATGACGCAAACACAGGCGATATTAATACCGATCCCGATCACAGTACTTGATCAGTATTGTAGGCAGGAGGCAGATACCGCTGCCCTAGCCAAACAACTGGCCGCTTGTTTTGAGCAATTTATGACAAGTCAACATGCCTCACATCTCAATATTTCCCTTGAGGGCGATCTTGGTGCCGGCAAAACAACCTTCGCTCGCCATTTAATCCAAGCGATGGGGCATACAGGCAAAGTCAAGAGCCCTACTTATACTTTGTGTGAGCCGTACCCACTCCAATTAAATAATCAGCCTATTACGGTTCATCACTTTGATTTATATCGCATGCGTGATCCCCATGAGTGGCAAGAAGCAGGCTTTGCAGAGTACTTTGATATACCGGGTATTTGTTTAATAGAGTGGCCAGAGAAAGCAGAAGGTACTTTACCTGCATTCGATATTCAGATTCAGCTAGCGGCTGGTGCAGACGAAAATGAACGCACTATTAAGATCAATGCATTAAGCCAATCTGGAATATCAGTATTTAAAGAGATTCAATTCACACTATGAATCTGTAATACATGAGCAATAAAAAAATTAATCTCTCAAAAAGGCAAACCCTTAAGACTTCGGCCAAGTACTTAAGTTTTGCTTTATTACTCTCTGAGATTGATATTGCTTGGGGTGCGAAAATCTTAGGCGTTCGGGTATGGCCTTCTGAAGATTACTCTCGCGTCACATTAGAATCAGATACGCCGCTACCCATTACGCAACAAATTTTGACCAATCCAGATCGCTTGGTGGTGGATGTGCAGGGATTGGAGCTCAACCCAACACTTAAAGATTTAGTGGCCAAAGTAAAACCAAACGATCCATACATCTCACAGGTTCGAGTGGGTCAGTTCCAACCCGGCATTGTTCGCCTGGTGTTTGATCTAAAAGAGCCCATCAAACCACAACTCTTTACGCTTGATCCAGTTGCTGAATACAACTACCGCATGGTATTTGACTTATATCCCACCGCTCCACCGGATCCTTTGATGGCTTTAGTGAGAAGTAGCGCCAAGAAAGAAAGTGCACTAGAAAAGTCTAATGAGGAAGTTGACCTCATTGCGCAGTTCGCAACTAAAAAAGATAAGGAAGCTAACAAAGCACCTGCCGCACCTGTTGCGCAGGCTATTCCAGAAACTAAAGAATCTCCTGCCCCGGCCAAATATAAACGTTTGATCACAATCGCGATTGACCCAGGCCATGGCGGGGAGGATCCGGGAGCTATAGGCTCAATGGGCTCACGAGAAAAGAATGTCGTTCTTTCTATAGCCAAAAGGTTGAAAGATAAGATTGAGGGTGAGGCATATATGCGCCCCTACTTAACTAGAGACGGGGACTACTTTGTACCCCTACATGTCCGAGTTCAAAAAGCAAGGAAGGTTGAGGCAGATTTATTTGTATCGATTCATGCAGATGCGTTTATTCAGCCACATGCAAAAGGCGCTTCTGTTTTTGCGCTTTCGCAAATGGGAGCCAGTAGTTCAATGGCGCGATGGATGGCCAATAAAGAAAATGCGTCAGATTTAATTGGCGGTATCAATATCAAGACACAAGATCGTCAAGTAGCTAACCTGCTCTTGGATATGTCTACTACCGCCCAAATTAAAGACTCACTACAAGTAGGCAACTCCATTCTGAAGCAAATCAGCGGATTTGCACCTTTACATAAGGGTAAAGTTGAACAAGCTAGTTTTGCTGTTTTAAAGGCCCCAGACATCCCCTCAATCTTGGTAGAAACTGCTTTTATTAGTAATCCGCAGGAAGAGGCCCGTCTAAATGATGACGGCTACCAAGATAGGATTGCAGAAGCTATTTTGAAGGGAATTAAGGAGTATTTTTCCAAAAATCCGCCGGTCGCAAGACGAGTAAATTCATAAGCCACTTGTAACTACAAGGGCTGAGGGGCAGACCCCGCCCACCCGAGGAACGCCTACAAACTTCTTGCTATAATTTATGGCTTAACTGGGTCGGTAGCTCAGTCGGTAGAGCAGCGGACTTTTAATCCGTTGGTCGCGAGTTCGAATCTCGCCCGACCCACCATATAGAATAAGGCTTTGCGGGTAGCGCCCCACAAACCCAAGACACACGTGAATTATCAATCCGTTGGTCTTTGCTACGAACCCATATAGATAAAGGGTCTCACGCTAGTAAAGCAATCGCACACTTTGTGTTTTTTACTCATGAAATAGTTTGGTTCTGTCGGCGGAGTGAGAACTTAATCAGACTTAATTCCGACAGGCAGCTAACGACCCAAAGCAGCTATTTGAAAAGGCTATTTTTGCAGCAAGATTACCCGTTTGGAGCGTTACTTGCCTTCTCATATGCAGCTAACTTGGCCTTTAAATTACGCTCCTCCTGGAAGCGCTCAGTCTCATCCCGGACAACCGCAGCTATAGCAATAGGTTGATTTTGATCATCAAAAAGCATACTCACTGAAAAAGCAATAGAAATAGAGCGACCATCTTTATGGACAGCAGGCACTCTCAATAAGGTATTTCCATACTTTGTCACACCAGTCTGAATGGTATGAAAATATCCTTTTGAATGGCGCTCTCTAAAACGCTCGGGCGTAATAATACTGAGAGTTTTTCCTAGGGCCTCGTCTGAGCTATATCCAAAAATACGCTCGGCGGATGCGTTCCAAAACAAGATATTCTCATCTCGATCGGAAATAATCACAGCCTCGCCAATTTGGCTAACAAGTGTTTCGAAATCTATAGCGTTTGGCATTTTTAAACTCTATTTTTAAGTAATCTATGACTAAGCATACCCCAATAAAAAACCACCCGAAGGTGGTTCTCAGGGGCGCATCTATTTTTAGTAAGTCTTGTAAGAAAGGTACTTACCTGACAGCACTACTTGAACACGATCGCCCTTTGGATCAGGCTCGCGCTGGATATCCATTGAGAAATCGATTGCACTCATAATGCCATCGCCAAACTCTTCATGGATTAACTCTTTAATAGTAGTGCCATAAACACTCACAATCTCATACCAACGATAGATCAATGGGTCTGTTGGAACGGCGGTTGGCAGAGATCCTTTATAAGGAACAATTTGCAACCAAGCCATCTCTTCATCAGTCAAATCAAATAACTTACCAGCGGCTTCAGCCTGCACCTTAGTAAAGGTCATTTGACCTAAACAGCCTGCAGTAACCCACTCCTTTGATTC
>CANFMT010000009.1 GCA_947448415.1 Burkholderiaceae bacterium
AAAAAAGAGAGAGAGCAAGCTCGAATTCACAATAAAGCAAATTAAATTTATTCATTTGTTATGAATAGGATTCTTAAATCTGAGCAATTTTTTAGTTACAGAGAAATTGCTCATATCCGAGAGTATTTCGCTTTACTGATGAACTAAGCATCTCTCCATGGATATAGTATTGCCTGTATTGGATTTTGATATCTACATCCCCCTGTTTTTTCTCTAAAATTATGAAAAATAACCTTTCAGTGGCGTTTATCGGTCTCGGCCAAATGGGATTTCCTATGGCTATGAGTTTATTGCGAGCCAATATTGAGGTTCATGTTTATGACATTGCCGCTGCTGAGAATATCAAATTAGCCAAAAATGCGGGCGCCATACACGAAGATAGCCTAGAAAAGCTTGCTGGCTCTGCCCCGTTTATTATTACCATGCTTCCAAGTGGAGGGGTGCTAAGGGATATTTTATTCGGCGAGCCTAATCTAAAGTCGTTTATTCGTCCTGGATCCATCCTGCTAGATATGAGCACATCAAATCCAAAGCATACCCAATCTACCCATACAGAGTTGGCCTTGCTGAATATCTCAATTATGGATGCTCCAGTTATGGGTGGGGTTGCTTTTGCAAGGGATGCAAGCTTAGATTTCTTAGTGGGTGGAGATAAAAGTCTCGTAGAGAAATGTAGGCCAATTTTTGATGCTATAGGGAGGTCGGTTACCCACTGCGGGCCGATTGGCTCTGGACATGCTCTGAAGGCTCTAACAAATTACATCAATGCGGCAGCAATGATGACTGCAGTAGAGGCGATTAATATTGGTAGGGCATTTGGTATGGATGAAGATGTCATGTCTAAATCACTTATTGAGACCTGTACAGGGAGAAATCATCCCATTGTAAAAAAGGTAATTCCAAAAATATTAACCGGTAGCTATGATTCGGGAATGACAATTGGTTTGCTGGAAAAAGACTTAAAGATTGCTGCAGACATTGCATTGCAGACGCAATCTGAGCATCCACTTTTAGATGAATCATTAGAAATTCTGAGTGAGATGGTTCGGTCTATTGGCGCATCTAGGGATCAAACTGAGATTGCTAAGTACTGGCGCAAATAATTTCAGTCTACGCGATTAATATCACCTATTAGTTGGCTTTGCAGGTAACTTATAGTCAAAAGTGAGGCCCCACTGATTTAAAGAAGTACTTTTTTGGGATTAAAGATTCTATGTGGATCAAGTCCCGCCTTAATCTTTTTCATTAAATTAAGCTCAGTTGAAGTTTTATACTTGATGAGCTCTTGCGCTTTGTTTGCACCAATCCCATGTTCAGCAGAGATGGATCCCCCCATTTGATTTACTAAATCGTGTATCCACTCGTTCACTATAAATTTCTTTTTCATAAATATGTCGGGGCTTTCTCCGATGGGAGCGGCAACGTTGTAATGTAGATTTCCATCACCCAAATGGCCAAAATCAATAATGCGAGCATTAGGAAGTTCTTTGTTAATTATTTTTTGTGCCTCCTCTATGAACTCGGGTATTTTTGAAATAGGCAAAGAAATATCATGTTTTATATTCTTGCCATCCTCAACCTGCGAGAGGGGGATGTGCTCTCTAATCTCCCAAAAGCGCTTAGATTGGGCCAATGATTGCGGGATGATGGCATCGGTAATTAAGCTCATCTCAAATGCCTCTTCGAGAATAGCATTCAGAAGTGCGTATGCATGCTCTTCGCTCTCATTGTCGCTAATTTCAATGAGGATGCAGTAAGGAACTTTTGTCGAAAATGGGTAAGAAAATTGTGGAAAATATTGATCCACTAGACTGAGGCAAGTGTCTGAAATTAGTTCAAATGCAGTAAGTTGGGAATTTGCCTTGGTTTGCACAAACTCTAAAAGCTGTATTGCTAGGCTAGGAGAATCAAGGCTAAGTAATGCTGATAGTCGCGCTTTTGGAAGTGGGACTAATTTGAGAACCGCTCCAGTAATAATTCCTAAAGTTCCTTCTGCCCCAATAAAGATGTCTCTTAAATCATAGCCAGTATTATCTTTTCTTAAACTTCTCAAGCCATTCCATATCTCGCCTTCTGCGGTAATGACTTCAAGACCTAGGCATAGGTCTCTAGCATTGCCATAGCGCAATACGGCTGTACCACCGGCGTTGGTCGACAGTAGTCCTCCAACGGTTGCACTACCTTGTGAGCCCATAGTTAGGGGGAATTCTAGCCCATGCTCATGAGCATAATTGTGTAAATTTTCCAGTATGACTCCAGCATCAACTGTGATGGTTTTACCAAGGGCATCTAGCGATCGAATTTTATTCATTCGCTCAAGGGAAATCACTAACTCTTGACCGCTTTCATCTGGCAATCCTCCTCCAACTAAACCTGTGTTGCCACCCTGAGGAACAATTGAAATACGGTATTTTTCCGATAATTTAACAATGCCAGATATCTCCCCAGGATTTCCTGGTTTGATGACTGCAAGTGCACTCCCGGTTGCCCTACCAAACCAATCACTGACATATTTTTTTTGATCTGCAGGGTTAAGAAGGATATTGTTTTCACCAATCAACTCGGTAAGCTCTTGAAGGAATAGGGTTTGCAAAATATGGCTTTCTGTATTGTTGTCACTTTGAAAAATAACTGGTAAAACATGATAGATCAATACCTGTATTTCAATACTTTTCATAGACTTTGTCTATACTATGCACCTATGGAATTACGACATCTTAAATACTTCTTAACTGTATCCCGCCTTGGGAGCTTTACAAAGGCCTCAGAAGAGCTTTATGTCACACAGCCAACCTTATCGCATCAGATGAGGCAGTTAGAGACAGAGTTGGGTTGCGATCTATTGGATCGATCATCTCGTTCTATTAGGCTAACGGGTGCAGGAGAAATATTTGCCCGTTACGCCAATCAGGCTATGAAGGAAATAGAGGATGGAAAAGCAGCAATTCAAGGCTATCAAGGATTGCAGGTCGGTAGTGTAGTGATTGGCGCTATTTCTGCATTCACGAACAATTTGCTTCCACCAATTCTTTCCGAATTCTCTCAGTCATACCCTGGTATCAAGGTCAAGATTGTTGAATTGCCTACCGGTGAAATGCAGAAGCAAATCAGGGATGGCGATTTGGCATTTGGCCTGGGTTATGGGCCCGAATCAACCGAGCTCATTGTTGGTGAAGAATTATTTCGCGAAGATTTAATGTTAATTGTTTCCAAACAGCACCCCCTGTCAAAGAGCGCCTCTGTGAGCGTTAAGGATATTGCGCGCACAAAGCTTGCTTTATTGTCATCCGAATACATGTCTAGAAAATTGATTGACATGGCATTTTTGGAAATTATGACTGTGCCCGATATTGCGATGGAGATGAACTCTATTGACGCAATATTAGAGACTATTGGTGATTCACAGCTAGCCACCATTATGACCAAAAGAATGATGCTCAATTACAAAAAATTAGTGGCTATACCAATTTGCCCAGAAATATTAAGATCTGCTGCAATATTTAGGCGCGAAAATGCCAATTTGTCGCCTGCAGCCCAGATTTTGGTAGATATGCTGATTGCAAGATACAGAAAGCATGCAAAAAAATAGTAGTCAGTATTAAGGAGATTCTTAAATCATCGTGGCGCCACCATTGACATCCATAGTGATTCCTGTGATGTAGCTTGCTTTACGGCTGGCAAGAAAAATAATCGCATTTGCAATCTCATTGGGTTCGGCAAGTCTGCCTACTGGCGTTGATTTTTGTATGTGCGCTATTCTTTCTGGACTGCGTATGGCATTGGTTCTTGGTGTAGCCACATTTGCTGGTGCAACTGCATTGACAGTAATGCCATAAGGGCCCAAATCTTTCGCTGCTTGTCTGGCGAGTGCAAGCATCCCACCTTTTGCTGCCGTGTAATGAGGTGGGTTGGGGTTGGTCCCACTACGAGCGGCCATACTCGAAACCGCTACAAATCTCCCGTACTGTTGCTTGATCATATGCGGAGCAGCTGCCTTGAGAAGGAAGAACATGGAGCGTAGATTCGAGTTAACCACCGAATCCCATGCATCAATTGGACAGTCCATAAGGTTGACATAATTTGGAAACCCGCCAGCGCTATGAATTAATGCATGTATACCCATTTCTGAATTGGCAATTTCATCAATCTTACTTTTGGTATCTTCCCAGGAGTTGAGATCCGTCACCGCTACTATGGACTTACCTCCCAGTGACTGAATCTTCTGATGGACATCTTCTGCACCTTGCTTATTAAAATCCATAATCACTACCTTGGCACCTTCTTTGGCTAACTCAATTGCACAAGCTTCGCCTATTCCAGTGGCAGAACCAGTAACAATAACGCATTGATCTTCAAAGCTTTTCATAACATCTTCCTTTTATTCTGCAGTGATATTTGCGTCTTTAATAATTTTTGCCCAGCGACGCTGTTCATCTCTTAGATCTTTTTCAAATTCAGCAATGGAGCTACTGACGCTAATTTCAAGACCAGCTCGATTGGCTTTGGCGCGCACATCGGCATTTTTGGAAACATCCGTAATGTCATTAAATAATTTCTCTCGAATGCTAAGCGGAGTATTTTTTGGGGTAAAAAATCCTGCCCAATTGCTAATTGACAAGCCTGGGATTGTTTCATTGATGGCTGGAAGGTTTGGTAAAAATTGCTGACGGGAGCTTGTGAGAACCGCTAGCGCTTTAATCTTGCCTGAGCTTAACACAGCACTTGCTGCAGCATAAGTTGTAAAGCTCACGTCTATATCACCCGAAGCTAAATCAATCATAGCTGGTCCGCCACCCTTATAGGGAACATGGACTAGATCTAGGCCGGTAGTTTGTTTAAAAAATTCAGCAACTAAATGGTCGGCAGAGCCAATGCCAGAACTTCCGTATCTAATAGGTTCTTTACGATTTTTTGCCCAAGTTAGGAACTCACTTACAGAGTTGATATTGCGGCTGGTGGGTACTACCATAATGTTAACGATTTCGGCAACGCGCATGAGTGGCAAAAGATCTTTATCCGGTGAGTAATTGAGCTTACCCACTAATAAAGGAGCCATCGTAGTTGAGGCTGGAGTGGCAATTAAGAGGGTGTAGCCATCACCAGTTGAATTTGCAACAATTTCAGTACCCAAGCGAGATCCTGCGCCAGGCTTGTTTTCTAGAATAATAGTTTGTTTAAGTTTTTCACCCAACGGTTCGCCAATGGCTCTTGCAGCAGCATCAAGAGCTCCTGCTGCTGGAAAGGGAATAATAACTTTAATGAGTTTACTTGGATATTTCTCTGCGGATTGAGAGTAACAACAAAAAGATAGCGTTATTCCAAGTAAGAGCGATATGAGCTTTATTCTTTTTAACATGGGGTTTCTCTTAAGATAGTTAGACTGCATTTAATGCATATTGAGCGACGCAATTGCAAAAATCTTTACGTTCCAAAAGGCGATCATAGTAGAGGCTGAGATTGAGAAAATTTGATTTTTTTAGATCAATTTTTTCCCACTTATCAATGAGTACGCCCAATGGGATGTCGGCCATAGAGAATGTCTTTCCAGCAATGAAGGGCGCTTGCTTTAGTTGATCGTCTGCAATCTTCATTAAGGGGCGAATTGAATCAAACAATTGACTTGCTTTACTTTCAATTAATTCCTCGCTTGGTGTTCGGGCAAAGTAAATATAAAACTCTCGGAACAGGGGGTAATATAAAGTTGCCGAGGTCCAATCCATCCATTGATCTTGGTAGGACCAGGACTGAAGATGTTTGCTCGTAAATTCGGAGGGAACTGTTTTTGCCCGCAGATAGCGGATAATCGCATTTGATTCATAAAGAATAAAACCGTCATCATCAATAACTGGGACACGACCATTTGGATTCATCTTCAGAAAATGAGCCTCTTTGGTTACTCCATAGTGTTGCCCAGCAACAATATTTTCATAGCTCAGCCCTAACTCTTGTGCGCACCACAGAATTTTTTGGACATTTAGGGCGGCAGGTCGCCCCCAAATTATTAAGTTCGATTTGATGATTGACCTCTAGGGTGTGGTTTCAGTTTACCCGCATCTTTTGCCATGAAAGGTTTGTGCCCCTTTACCTGGGCAGCATGCAAAATACGATCATGACTTGAGTTAAAGGGGCCTCGACGATGAATTACACACCGGTTGTCCCAAAGTACAACATCATTCTCTGCCCATTCATGGCGATAGATGTAGCGCTCTTGGGTTGCATGCTCCCACAGTCGGTCTAATATTTCTTCTGACTTCTCGAGTGACTCTCCCATGATGTAGTGAGCTAACCTTCTCCCTAAAAATAAGGAGTTGCAATTACTTTCTGGGTGTGTCGATACCATAGGATGAACAGGCCCTTTGCCTTGAGTTGGATCCGTTACTGGAGTCGCTCCCATGCGCAGGGCTCGATTGGTATCGTAGGCTATATCGTGCTTAATGGAGTGATTGAATGCGTAATCTTTTAAGTCTGCAGGTAAGTCATTAAATGCAGCATACATATTAGAAAATTCAGTGCTACCACCCGCTGTCGAAGGGGGAATCTTAATGCCGTGCAAAATTCGCATTCCACCAACCACCTCTTTGAAGGAGTAATCACTATGCCAGATAACCTCGCCATCACCTAGCTCGCCAATTGGTACGCCATTAATTTTCACGTTGGAGACTACGGTAATTTCTGGTGCAGCATCACTTTCCTGAAAGCTGGAGCGTTCATGTTGCGCTGGAGGAAGCATTATTTCACCGAAGATGGAAGATGCTCGAATCAAGTCATTGTCATGAATTTTTTGATTTCGAAAGAGGAGTAGTAGGTGATCTAGATATGCTGCTTTTAATGCTTGAGCATCATCGTTAGATAGCGGTAAGCTCAGGTCAAGTCCAATTACCTCGGCACCGAGAGCGCTAGGAAGGGGAACAATTTTCATTTTTTCTTCCTTGAGTTATTTGAGTGTAAATTTTTGAATTTGCGACTCATTCACTTCAATGCCAAGACCTGGTTTTCTATCTAAAGTGAAAACCCCATTAGTAGTGGCTATTGGATGTTGAACAACATCTTCGGCCAAGTATTGGTTTGTGACGCTGATACCCCAGTCGAGATTTGGCAATACCGCGCCAGTTTGAAATAAAGATGCTGCCGCAATACTAGATTCTGCTACTTTGCAGGCAAGGTTGACTGAGAGGCCTATATTTTCGCACAGTACCGCAGCATTGACTACGGAACTGATGCCACCGAGTTTGATAATTTTTAAGTTTGCCCCCTCTATTGCTTTAGCATTACTGAGCGCGACAATATCTTCAACCGAGGTAATTGATTCATCTCCACAGAGTGGTACGGAGATTCGGCTCGCTAGTTGAGCCATACCATTGAGGTTACCGCTTCTTAATGGCTGTTCAAAAAAAAGTAGGTTTACGCTCTCGGTTGCTTGGCAATAGGAAACGGTTTCGCTTGCTGTCAAACCCATATTGGCATCTGCACATAAAATCGCTTGGGCTCCTAGTTCTTTTCGTAATCGTAGAGTATGAGCAATGTCCTCTTGAACAGCGCGTGCACCAACTTTGATTTTGAAAAATTGGGTACCCATTTTTTGTTTCGCTAGGGCATCGGCTATGTCTTGGTCACTACTGCCACTTCCAAGAAGGGTCATCGGGAAGAATTGCTGTCGCCTTACTCCGCCAATCAAGTCAAATACGGGTACATCAAGGTGTTTACCGCATAGGTCCAGTAGGGCGCACTCAATTGCACATTTTGCTCCCGTATTGCGATAAATTTCTGTTGAGACATTCTGCATCAGTTGGGCATGATTCAGGGCATCTTCATTGATTAGCAATGGAGCAAGATAGTCTTCAACAGCTGCAACCATTCCAGGCAGTAGATCACCTGTCATGGTTGGAGCGGATGCAGATTCGCCCCAACCGACAAGCCCATTCTGGGCTTCAATACGAACAATTAGGTTATAAGCCTTGGAAATGACTACGCCAGCCATATGCATCGGCTTTAAAAGTGGCAGGGCAACTGGAATTGCCTCTACTTTTTTAATAATTAGACTCATGTTTGCGGTTGTTCTTAAGGTAATTTATGGTTGAGCGCGAATTTGTAACTCGTTTGCAATATTCACCCAGCGATTAATATCGGCCTCTAAAAATAATTTAGACTGACTCGGTGTTAATGGCATTCCAGTGGCCCCTACTCTTTGTAAGCTGGCTTGAAATTCGGGATCCTTGAGCGCTTGCAAGACGCTTGTGGCTAATTTATTGAGGGTAGCTGGTGGCAAATCTTTAGGACCAAACAGTCCGTACCATGATCCCATGACAAAATTACTTCCGCTAGCTTCCGCTATCGTTGGTATGTCAGGTAAAACCGGAGAGCGTTCTTTACTTCCGATTGCAATGCACTTTACTTTTCCTGCCTTCATATGTGGTACTGCACTCGGTATTGAGTCATAGGTCATAGAAATCTGTCCGCCCATCACATCTACCATTGCTGCAGGCAAACCTTTGTATGGAATGTGGGCGACATCAATTCCAAGCGTTTTTTTAAGGGCTTCGAATCCTAAATGTGGAGAACTTCCAATTCCGGATGAGCCATAGGTCAGTTTTCCAGGATTGGCTTTTGCATAGCGAACTAATTCTGTAATGGAGTTAATGCCTAGTTGTGGGTTTAGGCAAAGCAAGTAGGGCGCATCGCTAAAAATAGCAATGGTCGTGAAGTCTTTTATGGGGTTGTATGGAAGATTGGGGATGGTTGCAAAATTAGTAGAGTGAGTCCCCGTCGTACCTAGTAGCAAAGTGTAGCCATCTGATTTACTTTGGGCTACATATTGACTGCCGATTACTCCAGATGCCCCTAACTTATTGTCAACGATAAATGGTTGCTTCAGTATTTCGCTGAGCTTTTGTGACAATACCCTACCCATAAAATCAGCCCCACCACCAGCCGTAAAAGTAACGATGACCTTTACAGGACTCGATGGGTAGCTCTCTTGCGCTAGTGCGGGATGCATCTGAGCAATGAGGAATGTACAAAATAGAATGACTGGGCCAATTTTTCTGAGCATATACTTCCCATTTTTTATGGAGTTATATCAAACTAGCCTGATCTTAGTATTCAAGCAAATGATATTTTTAGATGTTTTGTATAGATGAAATCTATTAATAGATGTCATCTATAATTTATATAAATATATATCATTTGATCTATATCTTCATGGGGTATAAATTGGATAACCATGTTTGATACCCAAGACCTACAAAACCCTCTTTCTTCAACCTCTGAAGGTAATCTTGTCCCTGTAACAATTCTCACCGGTTTTTTGGGCAGTGGAAAATCCACCTTTCTAAATGCCCTATTCAAAAACCCAGATTTTCAAAAAACACTTGTCATAGTGAATGAGTTTGGTGAAATTGGCTTAGATCACCTCTTAATTGAAAGGCCAGAAGAAAATATTGTTTTGTTAGAGGGTGGGTGTCTTTGCTGTGAGGTGCGCGGGGATTTAGTTCAAACTCTAGGAGATATTCATCGGCGTCGAAGCGGTGGCACTTTAGCTGAATTTGATCGTATTGTAATTGAGACAACAGGTTTATCAAATCCAGTACCCATTATTCAATCGATTCTTTGTGATTTTGAATTGAGGGCTCACTATGAGTTATGCAAGGTTATCACTATTGTTGACTCCAGAGAGATTCAATCACAGATCGAAAGATTTACTGAGGCAGTGGAGCAGGTTGCTGTTGCTGACCTATTGCTAGTGAGTAAGACTGATCTTCAAGATCATCTGCCAATGGATCAACTCGAGTCAATTTTGCGGCCCGTAAATCCCGGTTCGCCTATCGTGATTAATAACCGAGGTGTTCTGAGTAACTTTAATTTAAGTGAATTCCTGCAGGCGGAAAACAATACGGAACATGATGCGTTCATGAGTTGGCTTGAGCGAGGCGAGAGCTTTATTCTTGCCAATCAATCTTCCTCTTCCCCAGATTCCAACATGCGCTCTGCACTTCATCCAATGCATGGTAAGGGGATTTCTTTATTTTCCGAGAGTAATCGAGTTCATACCTTTTCCTTGTGTCGCGATGGAGTGATCACAGGTAATAGTTTTGTGGTTTGGCTTAATCTATTGACCACGATGAAGGGTGAAAATCTTCTTCGACTTAAGGCTATTTTGAATGTGGAGGGAATGCCGGTGGCGCTCCACGGGACCCATACCATTATCCATGAACCAATTCAGATGTCTGAATGGCCAAGCTCTAATCATTCATCAAGATTTGTAGTTATTGCTAACGGACCCATACAAAAACAGTTTGAAAGATCGCTTGAATTATTAGATTTTAATGTTCAGACACACAATGATGTCACTCTCATTAATCCAGATTCATACCGTAATTTTTTGAAGCTAGCAGAATCATTTAGTCGTGTTTAATATTTATATTTATTGGAGGAGTTAAATTGGGCGAACTATATAAAAAATACATCCCACCAGAGCAAGAGGGTCCAGTTGTATACATCAAAGGAGCTCGCTTAATAGATGTAGTTAAAGCTAAGGTGATCGAGTCCCCAGTCATTGCAATACAAGGTAAGCGCATTGTTCAGGTTGGTAATGACAAAGAGATTCATATACCTGAGGGTGCGCAAGTGACGGATTGCAGTGGCCTGACTTTGATGCCTGGCATGATCGATAGCCATCTTCATACGATGATGTTCAATTGTTTGACTTTCCATAATTATCGAGTTTCACAGTGGGAAATTACGCCAGAGCTACAGCAAATGTATGGCTTGTTTCATGCGCAATTATGTTTTGATATGGGATTTACTACTTTGCGGGATCTTGGCCTAGCATCAAGTCGAGGGCTCATGACTGCCCACCTATGTGCCGTGAGGGATTCAATTAATGCGGGCGTCTTAGAGGGGCCGCGAATGTTTATCGGTGGATTCACTTCTATTACCGGCTCCCATTTAGATCTCATCAACCCACGTGCAATGCAGAGATATGGTTTCCAGACTGCCGATGGCCCATGGGAGCTAAGAAAGTTAGCGCGTCAAAATATGTTGGTGGGTTGTGATGTTGTTAAAACTTGCGCAACTGGTGGCGGCGGCACTGATAAGGAAGAGCCGGATATTCGCAATATGACTCAAGAAGAGATTGATGCGATTGTGGATGAGGCTCATGCTTTTCATAAAATTGCAGCGGTTCATTGTTTTACTCCTGCCGGACAAAAGATGGCACTGAATGCAGGGGCTGACACTATTGAACATATGGTTTTTTCCGACCAGGAGACGGCCGATCGAATTGCAGACTCTAATGTTTATATGACTCCAACCCTATTACATCGTACTGATCATGCAATTGAAATGAGGCGGATGCAGGGTACCTCTTTGTTTGTTATCAATAAAATGAAATCGATTCAGTCTAGTTGTTTTGACACATTCCAAAGAATGCATAAGACTGGCGTGAAAATTGCAATGGGAACAGACATGGGTTTTGATCCTGAAATGGGGACTAATGCAAAAGAGCTGTCTATATATGTTGATTTGGGCATGTCTCCCATGGAGGCGCTACAGTCCGCAACAATTAACGGTGCTAACGCAATTAAGGCATCTAAGGATTTGGGCAGTATTGAGGTTGGTAAGTATGCAGATATCCTGGCGATTAATGGCGACCCTACTAGGGATATTAATTGTCTTCAAGACAAGAAAAATATCCAGATTGTAATGAAAGAGGGGAGAATTTATGCTGACCGTCGAGAAGGAAAAAATAAAAATGTAGTGTCGGTCAATCCTGGTGAATGGAAGAAAATTGATTATCTATGAGCGTCCAGAATACCGATGATTTATTGACGATTGTTACTGGCGCTAGTTCGGGTCTTGGTGCAGCTACTGCTCATAAATTAGCGCTTGAAGGTCGGAGGGTGCTGACTTTACAAAGGCGTCCTCCCGAAAATTTAATGCGTGAAAGTTATCGCTACCCCATTGAATTTATGGAGGTAGATTTATATGATCATGACGCTATCGATCAGGCAACCCAGCTGATTACTCAAAAGTATCAGGTCGGATATTTAGTGAATAATGCCGGCGTTAATCGCCCTGGCAGCATTGAAGCAGTTAATGAAGATGATTTGGATGCTGTTTGGCAGCTCAATATTAAGGCGCCAATTCAGCTAATTAAGGCTTTTTTGCCGCAAATGAAAGCCAACCACTTTGGAAGAATTGTCAATATTTCTTCAAGAGCCATCTTAGGTAAAACCGAGCGCATTGCTTATGTATCTTCCAAAATGGGCGTGGTTGGCTTGACCTTAAGTCTTTCGCTAGAGGTCGCTCCTTTTGGAATTACTGTTAACGTGATTGCGCCAGGGCCTGTAGAGACAGAATTATTTACACGTGGACATCCAGTGGGTAGCGAAAGAAGGGCATTTGTTATTGATAGCGTGCCTATGAAGCGCTTAGGAACACCGGAGGATGTTGCGAGAGGTATTAGTTTCTTCCTATCCCCGGAGAATGGTTTTATCACTGGCCAGTTACTTTATGTCTGTGGCGGTATTAGCGTTAGTGGTTCCGGAGGCCTTTGATTATGATTAATTTAGGGATTATTGGCTTGGGGAAATGGGCCACAGTCTTAGCAACAGCAGCTACTCAGTCTTCAAAAATTCGTATTATTTCAGCCTATTCGAGATCTCAAGAGACGCGGGAAAAGTTTACAGCTAAACATCATATTCCCCATACCAATAACGTAGATGAGTTGCTAAGTAATCCAGAGATTCAGGGCGTCATTTTGACTGTGCCCAATGAACTTCATTTTGAATATGCAAAATTATGCGCGGAGCATAATAAGCATGTATATATAGAAAAGCCCATCACCAACAACTTGTCTGAAGGAATGAAATTAAAAGAGATTTGTAATCATCTCGGTGTAGGTGTATTTATTGGACATGTTGCAAAGTTGTTGTCCGGTATTCAGATCATATCTCAAGAGATTCAAAGTGGAAAATTAGGTGAGTTATGCTTGATTGAGGGAAATTTTTCCAACGAACGCGCCTTATCATTAAATTTAGATAACTGGCGTTGGTATCAGTCTAAAGCCCCTGGCGGACCTTTAAGTCAAATTGCCATTCATCTGTTCGATGTATTTCGATTTTTGGGCGGCCCTATCGCAGAGATTAGCGCAATGTCATCAAAGAAATCTCCAGTAGGTGCTGAAGTTGAAGACCAGTGGCTTGTCAACATGCAATTTGAGAGCGGTACACTCGGGTCGATTACAAGCTCGTGGACATCCCCCGGTGTTTTTGAGGTGAGGGTGGTCGGCACAAAAGGCTTAATGCACTATCGCTTGGACCAAACTAAGTGGGGTGAACCCGAATCTTTATATAGAGATGCCAGTTTGATTTTTCAGGGCGTCGGAGAGTCTTTTATGAATGCAGTTGAGTATCCATTGCCTCCTGATAACATGTTTCAGAAAGAGCTGGAACTTTTTGGTGAAATGATTTCCGGTCATCGTCAGGAACTCTTTGATGCTAATTACGGTATAGAGATTTTGGGATTAGTGGAGGCAAGTAGGATGTCATCACTCCAAAATTCAGCTAAGATTAATTTAAAATGTTTTCTCTCAAATAAAGAAGGTAGTAGATGACAATCCCAAACAGCACATTGCAGACTGAAAATATCTTTAAAAATCGCCTTTTAAATGGTGATATTTGTTATGGCGGTTGGTCTACCATGGGGTCAACTGTTGCCACAGAGCTTTTGGGTCTGAGTGGTTTTGATTGGGTCTTAATCGATGGTGAGCATGGTGCCAATGACTATCGAAGTTGTGTAGAGCAGTTACTGGCTCTGAATGGTACTTCGGCTGCAGCCTTTATTAGGCCCGATGCTAATGATCCCGTGATTTTGAAGAGACTCTTGGATTTTGGTTTTTATAATTTTCTGATTCCCATGGTTGAAAGTGCTCAATCTGCTGAATCAGCTGTGAGAGCAACAAGATATCCTCCTGATGGTATCCGGGGCGTATCAGTTTCAACTCGAAGCAATCGTTTTGGCTCCCAGCTGGACTACTTTAAAAAAATCAACCAATCTATTTGTATGATTGTGCAAATAGAGTCTCTTTTGGGGATAGAAAATGTGAAAGAAATTACCGAAACGCCTGGCGTTGATTGCGTCTTCATCGGCCCTCAGGATATTGCTGCCTCTCTAGGTTTTATAGCAAATCCAAGTGCTAAAGAGGTCCAGGATGTGATGAAAGATTTAACGAAAAAAATAATCAGTTTTGGCAAGCCTGTTGGAATATTGGCTGCGAGTCAGGCGGATGCAAAGATTTATCGGGACTGGGGAATCCAATTTATTGGGGTCGGCTCAGATCAAGCTTATATTAAAAAAAGTGCAGCTACTATTCTGGGTGATCTAAAGAATTGATGTTCAGCATTATTAAATAATTATTCCTGGAGACAAAAATGAAAATGATGAATGCCTTAAAACTTTTTCAAAGCTTTATTTTATGTACAGCATTTTTATTACCGGGTGCAGCTTTTTCTCAGGCCTTCCCAACTAAGCCTGTTAAATTTGTGCTGACATACCCACCTGGGGGCAGCTCAGATGTGATTGCAAGAACTATTGCCATTAAGTTGGGCAAAGTGTGGGGCCAACCTGTTGTTATAGACTATAAACCAGGTGCTAATGGAGCAATTGGTATGGATTATGTTGTTAACCAGCCTGCTGATGGTTACACCATGGTGCTTGGCAATTTTGGACCATCATTAGTTAACCCTTTAATCAATAAAGTTAACTTTAATATGGATAGGGATTTTGCCCCTATAGCATTAACTACTATTGCGACTAGTGTTTTGGTTGTGCCCGAGGGCTCCTCATACAAAACATTGGCTGATCTGGTGGCAGCAGCTAAGAGTAAGCCCACTGGATTAACTTTTGCTACTAGCGGTTCGGGAAGTATTTCAGATATTTCCACTGAGTTGCTGATGAGGGAGTCGGGCATTAAGATGGTCAAGGTGCCCTATAAAGGGACTGCTCCTGCTATCAACGACATCCTTGGCAATCAAGTTGATTTGATGATTTCAGATGTTGCACCTGTTACACAGTTTATTAAGGCTGGCAAATTGAGGGCTTTGGCCGTTACAAGTCCTACTAGGTCAAAATTTCTACCAAATGTCCCCACATTCGTAGAGCAAGGATATCCAGGTGTTGTTGCTTTAACTTGGTGGGGTATCTATGTGTCCTCTAAAACACCACTGGCTATTCAGGAGAAGTACTCTAAGGATCTTATTACCGTCATGAAGGATCCAGAGGTCAAAGAGAGTCTTGCCGGCTTAAGTGTGGAAGCAACTTCTAGCACTCCCGAGGAATTTAAAGTCTTTTTAGCAAATGAAACTGCCAAATACAGTAAGTTAATCTCAGATAATAAGATCAAGGGCGATTAATTTTTTTGACTGCTGCTTGCCTTGTTTGTGAATGAAGGTTGCAGGGCAAGCAGATAGAGCTTGAAGATTTAGATTTTTGTAGACTTGAGTTCTTTGCCCCAATTGATTAGACATTCGCTGTGATCCTCTTTTTCTGGATCCCAGCTCAAGCGGTTTGGAAAGAATGGTCTTAACTCATCCCCAATTCCACACCCCCATAACTCAAACTGATTTTGTTGTTTGCACCATTCAATTGCCTGCAATAGGTGGTTTTTAAGAAAATACTCCCCATTCGCCTCAATAGTGGCTCTATCCATGGGGCAGCCATCAGAAAATAAAATGAGTTTTTTATGGCGTTCAGCATTACCACCTTTCTTTTGGAGTCGTTGGGCCGCCCACAGTATTGCCTCACCATCAACACTCTCTGCATAGATCTCTGGTCTTAGGAGTGCGGCAATGCCGGGTCTTGCTTTGCGCCAGTGGGTCTGAAAGTCTTTAAAGATCCAGTGGGCGCGTTCGTTAAGTCTGCCAGGATTGGGAATTTGTCCACTTCTGCGCCATTCTTTGAATGGTCGACCACCTTGCCAAGCCTTTGTGCTATATCCAAGCACTTCAGTTTGAATATGAGCCTGTTCCAATATTCTTACTAGGGAGTCGAGGCAAACTGCAATCTTGAAGCGTTGATCCTTCATTGAACCAGAGCAGTCAATTAATAGCGTAACCTTTCCTAAAGCCTCTATCTTTTTAGAGGGGTGCTGATAAAGAACGGGGTCAAGCGGGGCAGTTGCAATGTGGGTGAGGTAGCGTCGGTCTATTAGACCCTCAGTTTGGGTGGTCTCGCGCTTTTTGAGCGTTGTTGTATTAAAGATATTTTGATAAGACCTGATTAATTTACCCCAAGGAATATCCAGCTTTGCGATTGCTTCGCTAAGCTCATGCTGGTAAATGGCGAGCTGGGCTTGGCGAATACTTTTTTTGGCCTCAATTTCAAGGTCATAGGCAGTATTAAATACTTTATATTGCCCCAATGATCTTTCTAAAGATTGTTTAGCATTCGATATAGAGGAATGCCCTCGTTTTTCAGATTGAGCGCTATGGCTTGGGGGTTGAGTCCACTCAATTTTCAAGAATGTATTACTAATATTTTTTTGTTTTGTTCGAATGCTAGGAACATTCTGATATTCCTGATTAATTAGATTGGAAACCAGTTGAGCAAGCTCTAAGGAAATCTTTGCATAACCGGCTTGGTCAAATTGATTGTCTTTAAGCTGGACTAAATGAGGCCCAACCTCCTCTGTAAGTCCTGCTCGAGTTGCCTCTACTACATCCTGCATCAACTCAGGAATAGGCTTCTGGTTTAGCTTGACCCAGACCATGGAGAAAATAGAGAGTAAGAGAAGGCCAATGCTGCCTTCCACACCGCCATTGGCCATGAATTCTTGCATCCATGCGAGAAATTGTTTTTGAACATTCTGTTTGCTACCCTTTAGCTCCGCTGGACAGGTGCTTTCAACACGAATTTGTTCAAGAACCTCGAATACAAATGACTCAACAAAGGTGGTCGGAGAGTGTGCGAGGTGAAAATCATAGTTTGAGTAACGCAGGCGTAATGCAACGCCATCTAGTATGCCTCTTGGGTGAGCCCATGGAGCTTGCAAATAATCTATATTAAGGTGAGGAGCCAAGGCATTGAGTGCAAGGCTTTTATGAAATAGCTGCCAATCCCGAATTTGAAGATGGGCATCGCCTGATAGGGAGCGAACGATAGCGCTATATCGATTTTGTAACTCTACTTCATGGTGGGATTCTTTTTGCAAGGTTGATGGGTAACAAAATTTTAGTTTGTATTGGTAGGCAACTCGGTAGCAAAGCAGCGTTGATAGTATTCCGCAACTAAGATTTTTTCTTCTGATGCGCACTTATTTAAAAAGGCTAAAGTAAATCCCAATTGCAAGTCCTTGAAGATTCGCCAGTTCTCCCCCCAGGTAATGAGTGTTCTAGTGGACATTAATGTAGAGACATCGCCAGCCTCAAATCCCTTTCTGGTGAGATTAGCAAGAGCAATCATTTGCTTTGCAGTGTCCGGTAAAAGTCCCGGAACTTTGGCGATTAATATTTTTTCCTCTTCTGGGGGATCTAGATAATTGAGGGCAGCAACAATATCCCAGCGGTCCATTTGTCCATGATTGAGTAATTGAGTCCCTTGGTATAGTCCGTTCCAATTACCTAAGCCAACTGTATTGCTTGTTGCAAAAATTCGAAATGCTGGGTTTGGTTCGATGACTTTATTCTGGTCGAGGAGGGTAAGGCGTCCTTCTCGTTCAAGCATGCGCTGAATCACAAACATCACATCGGCTTGTCCGGCATCGTATTCATCCAGTATGAGTGCAATCGATCGTTGCAGGCTCCATGGAATTAATCCTTCCTGAAACTGGGTAACTTGTTTGCCATCCTCAAGGGTGATGATCTCTTTTCCGATGAGATCCATGCGGGTGATTTGGCCGTCTAGATTAATGCGTAAGCAGGGCCAATTTAAGCGAGCGGCTATCTGCTCTAGGTGCGTCGACTTTCCAGTCCCATGCATACCTTGCAGCATGACCCGCCGGTTATAAGCAAAGCCAGCAAGAATTGCCACACTTGCCTGCGGATTGAGTTGATAGCTTGGATCAATGGCTGGCACTAGGCCAGATCTTTCGCTAAATGCAGGAATTTGAAAATCAGCAAATCCTTTGCATTCTGGAAAGGCAGCATGGAGCGAAACTAGCTTATCTGGCCTAAAACCGAGTAAATCGATGGATGGGGGTTCTGCTGCCATGATGCGTCCTTAAAAAGTCCTAATCCGTTGCCAAATATATTCCATATTCGGGTTTATATGCTTGACATCACCGAAAATACGCGATTAATATTAATATTGTAGAACAAAATGTTCCGTTCAATTGAATAACTAGGAGAGTTATATGTCTAAAACTGGTGCGAATTTACCTGTTGGCCCACAAAAAATGAGTCCATCGGAGGCTTTTGTTGAAACAATGGCCGCAAATCAGGTGAAAGATATTTTTGGCATTATGGGCTCCGCCTTTATGGATGCAATGGATATTTTTGCTCCTGCAGGGATTCGCTTGATACCAGTCGTTCATGAGCAAGGTGCGGCACATATGGCTGATGGTTATTCACGAGTCAGCGGGCGTCATGGGGTGGTCATAGGTCAAAACGGCCCTGGTATTAGTAACTGTGTCACAGCAATTGCTGCTGCATATTGGGCGCATAGTCCAGTAGTAATGATTACTCCAGAGACTGGAACCATGGGCATGGGATTAGGGGGCTTTCAAGAGGCTAACCAATTACCCATGTTTGAAGAGTTCACAAAATACCAAGGACACGTTAATAATCCTAAGCGAATGGCTGAATTTACTGGCCGCTGTTTTGATCGTGCGATGTCTGAAATGGGGCCAACCCAATTAAACATACCGCGTGATTATTTTTATGGTGAGATTGAGGTTGAGATTCCACAACCAAGTCGTCTCGATCGTGGTCCAGGCGGTGAGAGAAGTTTGGACGAAGCTGCTGAGTTGTTAGCGAATGCAAAATTCCCCGTCATTATTTCTGGTGGTGGAGTGGTGATGGCGGATGGCGTAGAAGAATGCAAAGCTTTTGCTGAACGACTGGGTGCGCCAGTAGTTAATAGCTACTTACATAATGACTCCTTTCCAGCGAGTCACCCTCTATGGTGTGGTCCTCTGGGCTATCAAGGATCAAAGGCTGCAATGAAGTTGATCTCTCAGGCTGATGTGGTTGTAGCATTAGGATCCCGTCTTGGGCCATTCGGAACCTTGCCTCAGCATGGTATGGATTACTGGCCAAAAAATGCCAAGATTATTCAGATTGATGCCGATAACAAGATGCTAGGCTTAGTGAAGAAAATTTCAGTAGGCATTTGTGGTGATGCTAAAGAAGCGGCAGTAGCTTTGACCAAGCGTTTGACTGGTAAGACATTGGTTTGCGATGCTACCAAAGCCGAGCGAGCAAAAACGATTGCCACTGAAAAGGCTGCATGGGAAAAAGAATTAGATGAGTGGACTCATGAGCGTGACCCATATAGTTTGGATATGATTGAAGAGCAGAAAAAAGAAAAGACTCCAACTGGTGGCCATTATTTGCACCCACGTCAAGTTCTGCGTGAGCTCGAAAAAGCAATGCCTGCAGATGTCATGGTATCCACAGACATTGGAAATATTAATTCGGTTGCCAATAGCTATTTACGCTTTGAGCGCCCAAGGAGTTTTCTTGCGCCTATGAGTTTTGGTAATTGTGGCTATGCGCTACCCACCATGATTGGTGCAAAGACTGCGGCGCCTGAGCGTCCTGCTGTTGCCTACGCCGGTGATGGTGCCTGGGCAATGAGTATGGGAGAAATTTTGACTGCAGTTCGTCATGACATTCCAGTGACGGCAGTGGTTTTTCATAATCGCCAATGGGGTGCCGAGAAAAAGAATCAGGTGGATTTTTATAACCGCCGCTTTGTTGCTGGAGAGCTAGAGAGTCCTAGTTTTGCAGGCATCGCTCAATCGATGGGTGCAGAGGGCATTGTAGTTGACCAGCTCGATCAAGTTGGCCCAGCTCTGAAAAAAGCCATTGATATGCAAATGAAAGAGGGTAAAACTTGCGTGATAGAGATTATGTGTACACGCGAACTGGGTGACCCCTTCCGTCGCGATGCACTTTCTAAGCCGGTACGCTTCTTGGATAAGTATAAAGACTACGTTTAATCGGAGTTTGAAATAAAAAAGGCTCGACATTGTCGGGCCTTTTTTATTGCTAAAAAATTGAATGAAATGCAGATAGGCTGGGTCTTATCCGACCGGGCTTATTTTTAGTAACCGTACCAATAGTAATAAAGCAAATAGGATCTTCATGGTCTGCAAGACTAAACAGACTTCGGAGTCTTGGGTTTTGTAGCGCTTTGCCACTCGATAGTCCTGATCCAAAACCAAGAGCGTAGGCGCTGAGTAAAATATTTTGAATAGCGCACCCTAAAGAGATTAACTTTTCTGCCTTACTAATTTCATTGGCATCATCAGCGTCATTGGCGATTGCCAGAAGCAGTAAGGGGCCACGTGAGGCCTTTTCTCGGGCATCTTGAAGCTGAATGGGCGTAGCGTTTTGATCTCGATCGAGTAGGGATTGATGAAATACTTCGCCTAGGGCATCTCGACTAGATGGTTGGATTTCAATAAAACGCCAAGGCATCATTCTGCCGTGATCTGGAGCAGCAGTTGCTGCTAAAAGTATCTTTTTTTTCTGTAATTCATTGGGACCAGGATTGCCCAGTCTTTTGGGCGAAACATGAACCCTCCCATGGATGAGCTTTTCAGAAAATTCATCCATAGAGTGGGTGATATTTATGACACTCTCTGATAGTACAAGTTTTGAGGGTGATTTGCTTCGGCAAAGAACATCCATCGTTCTGCTAATAGACCCATGTAATGTATCAACAGGGTGATTGCTATTAGGGCAATGCTGGATGAACTCATGGAAATGGCTAGCAAGATCATGGGGCCTACATAAGTCATTAATAAAATAATTTTTCGAATATTGCCAATGACGCGATCCGTTTGATGATGGAAAAATTCTCGAGTATTGAAGCTGCCGCCCATGAATCCCATCGAAGTCTGACGAATATTGTCACCTTTAATGCCTGTAGCTGAAGCTAGATTGGATTTAGGCTTTAACTTTTGATTGCGACGCCATGTCCATAGCTTGAGATTGAGAGCAAGGAATAGCAATATAAAGTTTGCGCCTGATATCAGGCTCATTCCCAAGGGAATGTTTGGTTTATTCCAAAGCATCAGAAGAAGTTCAAGTAATAGGCCGCCCGAGCTTAAGCCTAAAAGAACAAAATTACTCAGAGTGGAGGGGTGCGACCATTCCTGAATAAAGCGAATACATTGGTAAATTTTAGCGGTGCAGATCCATAAGATGAGTGTGCTGATCAGTAATACTACCCAAAGCCATGTCGGTACTATTCCAGAGATCAAAAAGAAGAAGGTGATTGCAGTTATTACCATGACCGCCGGTAAGGCAATGACTTCGCGTGAGAGCCAAGAGGTGCGCCACATCATCGCGGCACGCCAAGCTCGCTCAGGATGTCCCAAATGGAAGAACGATGCGACTAAACCTAGGCTAAGTAGTATGAAGCTGACTGGCAATGCCAGCATGGATAGAAAGGGCGTAGACAAGACTGGACCCTCTATATTCAACAACGCCACGAAAAATAATAGGCCCTGCGCCATTCCTGCAAGCGTCGTAAAAAAGATAATTGAAAATTGTGGTCGCATTATTTGTCATTCCTTGCCGCTTCAATAGTTTCCATGATTGAGCGAGGTAAGTATTGGTTCGCAGGCTGGGTTTCCCATTCAGGCATCAGGGCATAGCCTCCGCGCTCTTCAATTGCTTTGCTCGCAGCCGAATCTGGATCATGCACATCACCAAAAATACGCGCGCTCGTTGGACATGCAAGCACACATGCTGGTTTACGTTCTGATTCAGGCAGGGTTTCGCTATAAATACGGTCTACGCATAAAGTGCACTTCGTCATGACTTGGCGCTCTTCATCCAGTTCGCGCGCACCATAGGGGCATGCCCAAGAACAATAACTACAGCCAATACATTTATCGTAATCTACCAATACGATGCCATCTTCTTTGCGCTTGTAGCTTGCGCCAGTTGGACAAACCGGCACACAGGGCGGGTCTTCGCAATGTAGACATGATTTTGGAAAGTGTACGGTTTGGGTATTGGGAAAGGATCCGGCTTCGTAGGTTTGAACACGGTTAAAGAAAGTTCCACTGGGATTTGCGCCATAGGCATTCAGATCAGTTAGCGGACCTGCAGAGCCAGAGGTATTCCATTCTTTACAGGATGTGACACAGGCATGACAGCCGACACAAACATTGAGATCAATGACGAGAGCGAGTTGTTTATTGGCGCTCATTTGCTTGTCTCCTTCTTAAGAGCCATGCCAGGTACTTCATATGCTTTTACCTGAGGCCAAGTTTCTTGCAGATCTTCATCTCCGGCTGGCGCCAATCTCACTCGTACGTCATACCAACCTGCTTGGCCGGTAATGGGATCAGAATTGCTTACTGTAAAGCCACCTAATGGCAGCTCTTCAGAGATTAAATGATTTAGCAAGAACCCTTTTTTGGACTCATCTGCATTATCAGAGAGACTCCACGCAGATTCAGCTTTGCCAATCGCATTCCATGTCCAGACTGTGCCAGGATCAACCGCTTCAGAATGACGGGCCATGCACTTGACTTTACCCCATTGGGATTCAATCCACATCCAGGCGCCATCCGCAATGCCATGCTGCAGAGCCGTTGCTGTATTGACGTATAAATAATTGTGGCTATGAATTTGTCGTAGCCAGGCATTTTGAGAATCCCATGAGTGATACATGGCCATGGGGCGTTGGGTAATCGCATTCAAAGTAAATTTGCTGAGATCGGTTGCCTCATCTTCAAGGGGTGGATACCAAAAAGGCAGGGGATCAAAATATTTATAGATCCGATCTTTAAGATGCGCTGGAGGTTGTGCTCCGGGCCTCTTGCCCGTGGCAGCCAATCTAAATCTTTGCAAGATGTCTGAATAAATGGCAATCATAATGGGATCATTTTTTTGCCGTAGCGCATTTTCTTTGGAGAAATCCAAATACCCTTTATTCCAATTGCGCATGTATTGATGCTCAGGTGGCATATGGTACTGATGCACGCAGTTATTCTCGGCATATTTTTGCCACTGATTTGGATTAGGCTCTCCTTTGAGTGGTTTCTCGCCATCTTTACCTCGCCACCCAGTAAGAAATCCAATTCCTGAATCAGGCGCTGTCTGAAAGCGGGTAATAAAGTCAGGATAATCTTTGAATTTGCGTTCACCTTCTGCTGTTGTGAATGCGGGAAACTTTAAGCGGGAGGCAAGCTCAATCAGGACCTCTTGGAATGGCTTGCATTCTCCCACAGGCTCGAGCACTGGAATTCGCACTGAATCCACCGGACCATCAAATTCCGAAATAGGGCGATCCAACATACTCATGACATCGTGACGCTCTAAATAGGTGGTATCTGGTAATACAAGATCAGCAAAATCCACCATTTCGGACTGGAAGGCATCGCATACGACTAAGAATGGAATCTTAAATTCGCCATCAGGGTTTTTAGCATTTAAATGCTCACGAACCTCCATCGTATTCATTGTTGAATTCCAGGACATATTGGCCATGAAAATCATCAGCGTATCAATAGAGTACGGATCTCCTTTTACTGCATTCGTAATAACGTTATGCATCAAACCATGGGCAGCTAAAGGATGCTCCCAGGAGTAAGCCTTATCAATCCGCAATGGATTGCCTTGTGAATCTAGAGCTAAATCTTCTGGTTGTGTTGGCCAGCCCAAGGGTGGTTTGGCTAAAGGTGTATTGGGCTTAATGTCATTTTCAGATGATGGTGGCTTTGCATTGGGTGGCACCTGCCTTGGGTAGGGTGCCTTATGTCTAAACCCGCCTGGGCGATCAATCGTTCCCAATAAAGACATTAATACTGCTAAGCCACGAATCGTTTGAAAGCCATTAGAGTGAGCGGAGAGTCCGCGCATTGCGTGAAATGCAACAGGCCTACCTACTACCGTGTCATGTTTTTCTCCCCAAGAGTCTGTCCAAGAAATGGGTAACTCAAATTCTTGCCCAAACGCGGTATCCGCAATTTCTAGTGCAAGTTTGCGGATTCTTTCTGCGGGGATGCTGGTAATCGCTGCTGCCCATTCCGGGGTAGTTTCACTGACTTGGCGTTTTAGCAGCTCAAATGCAGGCACAACTTTCTTGCCTTGATGAGGGCCTATTCCCATCGTATATTCACCCAGCAGAACTGGAGAGGTCCCCTGTTGAAAGCAGGGCTGCGCACTTTGCGTTTTTTCATCCCAAATGTATTTGTTATGAGGTAAATCGAGATTGATAGGATCTGAATCTGGATCGTATAAAAATAATCCTTCTTCTGCGCCGGACTCCATGCAAACTAATTGCGCTGAGTTACTAAAACGTTTTAAGAAAGGAGCATCATATTTCTCAAGACGAATGAGTTCATGCATGAGTGCCATAAAAAGAGCGCCATCAGTTCCAGGTTTAATCGGAATCCACTCATCTGCAATCGCTGAATATCCAGTTCTTACCGGATTGATCGAGATAAATCGTCCTCCAGCTCTTTTAAATTTAGATAAGGCAATCTTCATTGGATTGCTATGATGATCTTCGGCTGTACCAATCATGACAAATAGCTTCGCGCGCTCTAAATCAGGGCCACCAAATTCCCAAAAACTGCCGCCAATGGTATAGATCATTCCCGCAGCCATATTCACCGAGCAGAATCCACCATGAGCGGCATAATTGGGTGTGCCAAACTGCCGTGCAAACAAACCTGTTAAGGCTTGCATTTGATCGCGTCCAGTGAAGAGGGCAAACTTTTTAGGATCGGTGGCGCGGATCTGACTTAGACGCTTGGTCAGAATGTCAAAGGCCCTTTCCCAGCTAATGGGTTCAAAGTCACCATCTCCTCGGTTGCTACCCACTTTTCTCAAGAGTGGTTGCGTAATACGAGCGGGCGATTTTTGCTTCATGATTCCCGAAGCCCCCTTGGCGCAAATGACACCTTGGTTTAAGGGGTGCTCTGGATTGCCGTCAATATAAACAAGCTCGCCATCGCGAAGATGTGCGCGGATGCCACATCGGCAGGCACACATATAGCAAGTCGTTTTCTTAATTTCTGTAGCGGGCCCTTGTTTCTTAATAGGGTCATGTACTGGGTCATTTGAAAATAGTTTGAACATAGACTTATTTATTTATTGAGGTTATTTGGCTAGCAAAATAGCCATCGCAGAAGACGCCACTCGCGAAAATACAGAGTCGGACCGCGATGTCAGAATGATGGGAACTTGAGCGCCTAAAATTGTTCCGGCGCACTCTGCTCCGGCCATATAGATCAAGGACTTGTAGAGAATATTGCCTACTTGTAAGTCGGGAACTAACAGAAGATCAGGGTCACCAGCAACCTTTGAATGTATCCCTTTGGTGTTAGCAGCTTCAATGGAAATCGCATTATCAAATCCAAAGGGACCTTCGATCATGGTTGAGGGATAAATGGGGTTTGCGGCATGGGCATCCACAATCTCTTTTGCATCTATAGTGGCTTGCATACTTGGATTGACCATCTCGGTAGCGGCAATAATAGCTACCTTAGTGTCTGCTACACCCAATTTGGTAAGTGCTGCAAGACTGCTTTTGAGAATCTGTATTTTTTGCAGATGATCGGGTGCAACATTCACTACACAATCACTGATCCCCAGTAATTTTGGGTAATTTGCTAGTTCAAATAAAAATAAATGACTCATTCTGCGGTCGGTTCTTAAGCCATCACGATGCACGATAGGACCCATCAGATCTTCGGTGTGTAATGACCCCTTCATTAGCACTGACAACTTACCTTCCTTGACCATGGCTACTGCTTTTTTGGTCGCCAATATTGGGTCATTGGGGGTGTCAATGATTTCAATCCCATCCAAAGAGAGTTTTTCATTGGCGGCTAGTTCTAAAATCAGATCTTGAGGCCCAATCAAGATGGGGGTACACAACTGCCTTTTGATTAGGTCAAACACGCTTTCAAGGGCAGGCAAACTCAATGGATAAACAACGCCCAAAGGGAGGTCACTCCTAGCTTCCCCAATCATTTTTTCTAATAACGGATACTGATCCATGTGTTTCACTTTAGGCGCTAATTGTTATCAGATGTCATTAGGATAAAGTTTGGGATATGCGTGCGGCAGCTTCTTTAAGTCTTGGAATATGCTCCATCGCTTGATTTAGCGGTAGTCGTGCAGTTGCTGCATGAACGGCAATGGCTGCAACCACCTCACCCATAGCATCTCTAACGGGTACAGCAACACATGAGACACCAAGAACATACTCTTCATTGTCAACGGCATATCCAGTACTAACAATGCGTTCAAGCTCAGACTCAAGAAGATCGCGATCGGTAATCGTTCTATGGGTAAATTTTTCGAGCGGTAAGTTTTCTAATAGCTTGGAGCGCTCATCAGATGCTTTAAATGCGAGCAATAACTTGCCACTAGCGCTGCAATGAGGTGGTAGTGTGGTGCCTGGTAGCAAGTGCAAGCGTAAAGCCCAATTAGCTTCAACACGGTCCAAATAAAATAGCTCGCCCCGTTTGAGAACCGCCAAATTACAGGTTTCGCCCAAATCTGAAACTAGTTTTCTTAAGATGCTGTGCCGAATGGCGGAGACAGTATTGTGTGTCAAAGTCGCCATTGCGAGGCTAGAAAGGCGATCACCGGGAGTATAAGTGCGACCCCCGGGCTCTCTTGCTACCAATCCCGCTTCTTCGAAAATGGCAAGGGTACGATGTAAGGATGCCTTTGGCATTCCCGTAATTTGCATCAATTGGGCTAAGCTTGCGGGGTGCTGTAGGGCTGCTAAAGCTTCTAATATGACAACGCCTTTCAGCATTGATGAATTTTCCTTCACGCTATCTTTTTTGCTTATATCTAGTATTTCGGTATTTTCAGTTTCAAACATAAGTGGATGATCTCAAGAACTATGCCATTTTGTTCATTCTAATAGAACATATTTCCAATATCTAGTAAAAATGTTAGTATTTTTACCGATACGAAACAAATCGTTCAGTTTAGTAAGATTGCCATACGTATCTATAGCCCTCATAATAAGAAGAGCTAATATAGGTGCATGAAATAGTGCTGAAAACAGGAGATGAGATATGCGTAGAGGCAATCTAGTGGTCGCTGTTCTATCTATAGTCTTAGCTTTACTAAGTTATACGCAACAAGTGGGCGCCCAATCATGGCCTACCAAGCCGCTGAAGTTTGTTGTGCCATACCCACCTGGCGGTGGAACTGATGTGATAGCCCGCATCATGCAAGAGCCGTTAGGGCAAGCTTTAGGTCAACAAATCATTATTGATAATCGCGGTGGAGCGGGCGGATCTATTGGCACAGACATTGTTGCAAAGTCTCCAGCGGATGGTTATACGGTGCTATTTACACTGTCTTCCCACACCATTAATCCTGCAATCTACCCAAAGCTAGCTTTTGATACTGAAAAAGACTTTTTGCCGGTCTCATTGGTAGCCTCATTGCCACAAATATTAGTATCCAATCCTGACTTTCCAGCTAAGACAGTGAAGGAGATTATTGATATGGCTAAGGCCAAACCCAATACTATTGCTTATGCATCTGTGGGTAATGGGTCGCCAGGGCATTTGGCTGGCGCAATGATGGCTAGTGCTGCAGGAGTAACGATGACACATATCCCTTATCGTGGTGGAGGCCCGGCTGTTACTGATGTCATGGCTGGTCAAGTGCCGCTGTTATGGGTTTCGATTCCAGCGGCCGCTAATTATGTCAAGGCAGGTAAGTTGCGCGCACTTGCGGTATCTACCGTTAAACGCTCACCTATTTTTCCTGATGTACCTACGATCGCTGAATTGGGATTCAAGGATTATGAGGTTGACTCTTGGTATGCGATGTTTGTTCCAGCCAAAACACCACAAGCCATTATTGATACGCTATATAAAGCCACCACTAAAGTATTGGCTGACCCGGTAGTAAAAGAAAAATTATTGGGTCAAGGTGCTGAAGCAGTCGGTAGTTCGCCTGCGCAACTCGGGGCAATTGTCAAGAACGAGATTGTGAAGTGGAAGCAAGTAGCTAAAGATGCTGCTATCAAGGCAGAGTGAAAATATTAATAAAGCATAAACATGACACCAGTAGAAAAGATTGTTGAGCGAGGGCGTCTAGCTCAACAAAAATATGAGGAATATACGCAAGCGCAAGTCAATTTAGTGGTGGAGGCTGTAGCTTGGGCCATCTTGGAGCCTAAGAGAAACCAGGAGTTGGCAGAGCTTGCTGTGAAGGATACAGGTCTTGGGGATGTTGCTGATAAGTTTAAGAAGAATTTTAGAAAAACACTCGGACTGATTCGTGATTTAAGTATCGCCAAAACAGTTGGAGTTATTTCTGAAGATCTGAAGACTGGCCTCACTGAGTATGCTCGGCCAGTTGGGGTTGTGGCTGCCATCACGCCTTCAACTAATCCAGGCGCAACCCCGATTAATAAAATTCTGAATTCCTTGAAGTGTCGTAATGCGGTTGTGATTGCGCCATCTCCAAAAGGGTATTCGACATGCGCACGCTTATTGGAATTTGTTCACCAACAATTGGACCTGGTGAATGCGCCTCGTGATTTGGTGCAGATGTTGCCGTTCCCGATTACCAAAAACTCCACGAATGAACTAATGCGTTTAGTGGATTTGGTAGTAGCTACCGGCTCACAAGCGAATATTCGGGCTGCCTACAGTTGCGGTACTCCTGCATTTGGTGTGGGTGCTGGTAATGTGCTTGCCATCATTGACGAGTATGCTGACTTGAATGGAGCGGCAGCAAAAATTACCCAATCCAAGACTTTTGACAATGCAACCAGTTGCTCTAGTGAAAACGGAGTAGTGATTTGTGCGGATGTTTATGCGCAAGCTCTTGAAGCTTTAGAGCGCGCTGGTGGCGTTTTATTAGATGAGGCTGATAAAAAACGTCTTGAAAAAGTGATGTTTCAAGCTGGCAAACTTACATCCACTTTGACCGCGCAATACCCATCAGTGATTGCCGAGCACGCACAATTACAAAACCCCAAGGCAAGAGAAGCTCAATTTTTGATGGTAGAGGAGGATGGTTTTGGGCCATCCGCTCCCTTCTCGGGTGAAAAATTAAGTCCCATTCTCACAGTTTGGAAAGCTACTGATTTTAAGGCGGCACAAGACTTGGTGACGAATGTTTATAACTACCAAGGAAATGGCCATTCAGTTGGCTTGCATACTGCTTTGAGTGGTGATGTGATGGAAAAGCGTGCCGCAATGCTAGCTGAGAATTTAAAGGTTGCAAGAGTGATTGTGAATCAAGCTCATACCATTGCTACTGGTGGTAGTTTCGAAAACGGGCTGCCGTTTTCACTTTCTATGGGATGTGGCACTTGGGGTAAAAATAATTTTTCAGACAATATGAACTATCGGCACTACCTGAATATCAGTAGGGTAGTGCGGCCTATTCCAGAGCGGGTGCCTAA
Source organism: Burkholderiaceae bacterium (assembly GCA_947448415.1). GTDB lineage: Bacteria > Pseudomonadota > Gammaproteobacteria > Burkholderiales > Burkholderiaceae > Polynucleobacter. The sequence goes on from CANFMT010000009.1 coordinate 29,581, forward strand.
GGTTGAGGATCTCCTAAAAGATTACTTCGCACGCTTTCCTCAGACTTGAGTTCGATAGTGACAATGTCATGCCAAAGTTTAGGCGAAGTATTATTGCATTGGTCAACAGTGCAGGCGGACAAGATATTTTTGTACGCCCCTGAAACTGGGGCTACTCTTAGTTACGGTCAGCTTGCTCAAGAGGCACATCATTTTTCGACATGGTTGGAAGAGCAAAAAATTAGTGCTCATGGCCATGTTGGTTTATATATGCAAAATGGTCGCCAGACCAGCACGATCTTTTTGGCCACGATGGCTTGCGGTCGAGTCATTACACCGCTGAATCTATTAGCACCAACTGATCAGCTTGCCTGGGTTCTTGATCACAGCGATATAGAAGTTTTGTTTTACTCGCCAGATAAAAAGCAAAACTTATTTTTAGCTCTTCAGAAAACAACGAGATCATTTTTATTATTTGAGCTTGATCCCGATGCGCTTGAGGGGCCCTTTATGCAAAGTAAGGCTGGACTACTGCCGTCTGTGCAGAAAAATCATGCGGCCTTGCTGATGTATACCTCGGGAACTACTGGAACGCCAAAGGGTGTCTTGCTTACGCATAGTAATTTACTTCATGCAGCACGATCTATGGCTGCATGGCATTCGCTGACTCAGGCTGACACGGTTTTAAGTTCGCTACCAATCTATCACATCAATGGGCAAGTCATTTCTACGATTACTCCATTTGTTTCGGGGGGGTCTGTTGTTGCCCCACATGCATTCTCAGTATCCAGTTGGTGGAATTTAGCAATTCAGTATCAGTGCACCTGGATCAATATGGTTCCCACTATCATCGCTTATTTAATTAATGCTGCCAAAAGTGGCGGAGTTTTGCCGAGTCAAGGGCAGCTGAAATCGATTCGCTTTGGCCGTTCGGCATCAGCTCCACTCCCTCCGGAGCATCATCGTGAGTTTGAGACCCTGTTCGGGATCACTGTCATTGAAGGCATGGGTATGACTGAATCTGCCTCTATGGTTTTTTGTAACCCCCATGATGAAAGACGTCGTTACGGTAGTCCGGGCCTTCCTTGCGGCGTGGATGCGAAGATTATTGATGCTAACGGAATCTTGCTTGGTAGTAATCTGGTTGGCGAAATATGTTTGCGTGGTAATAATGTACTCAATGCTTACTACAAAGCAGAGGCTGAGACGGCAGAGGCTTTTGATGGTGATGGCTGGTTAAAAACTGGCGATCTTGGTCTGCGCGATGATGAAGGATTTTATTTTATTACTGGCCGCCTCAAGGAGCTCATCATTAAAGGTGGAGAAAATATTGCTCCTCGTGAAATTGATGAGGCTGTATTAAAGCATCCGGCAGTATTGGATGCTGCCGCAGTGGGGATTCCTGATGCTAACTACGGGCAAGAAATTATGGTTTGTATTGTCTTAAAACCAGGCACCGCCTGCTCTGAAGAAGAGATGCGAAATTTTTGTATGCAAGAACTAGGGAAATTTAGAACTCCAAGATTAATTTTATTTATGGATGACTTACCTCGTGGCCCATCTGGAAAAGTTCAGCGATTAAAACTCTTAGATGTAATTTCTTAGGACGCTTAATTGGCTAAGCGAAAAATTACCCAGATACCAAGGATAATCAGATAGCAACCTAGCAACCTTTGCCTGATAATATCTTTCATCTTGAGCAATTTTCCAATGGCTATCGTTTGGGTAATGGCGGCACTTACTCCAAGTAAAAGTATTAGGGTAATCATGGTGCTATCAATGCTGTTACTGCCATGTATTCCTACCCAAGCTGTGCTCAGGGTAATTAAGCTCACAAGTGATGTAGTGGCCACGAAGAGAATAGATATATCTACACACATGGCAATAGGTAGGGCAACCCACATTGTTAGCAAAGGCATCAATAACGTTGCACCGCCAAGTCCAAATAGTGCCGAAGAAATTCCTGAAATAGCGCCTACGATAATCAACTTGATGAGTTTAGTCTGAGGGCTTTTTGGTTGACCGCTGGTGGATGAGGCTTTTCCAAAAAGTGTCCATAAGCCAATTAACGCAATCGTTAAAGAAAAGCCGATGCGTAAGAGAAAATCAGTTAATTGGGTCGCAACGATACTTGCTAAAAAAATAAAAGGAAGCGCGCTCAGAATAAGCGTCTTGGCTACATTGCGCTCATCTCGATTACTGGCAAGCACTCTAATTGCTCTAGGTAGTGATCCGATGACAATAGTGCATAGGCTACCTATAACAATCAGTTGAAATGGCGGATGCTCAAAATTTGGTACAACCAAAAATGCTGCATCTAATGCAGGAACAATAAAGGCGCCACCTCCAATTCCAAATAAAGCCATCAATAAGCCTGTCATTACCCCAATTAGCAAAAAAACGAGATACTCCATTAGTAAAACCCAATATTTTTGAAATTTAGTTAGTAATTCAGATGGTTTATGTATTTTAAACACTAACTCTTTGTTTCAATTACCCTTTTTTCCTTATATTTAAAATAGTATAAACAAATGAAATTTATGTAATTTTCAGTTATATAAAAACATCCCATTCTTCGTACTCTTTAGATTAATTTAGCGAGGATGCGCCATGGCATATACGATTGAAAAAACCAACTAGAGGGTGTTGAGTCTTCAAAATGCCACATAACAATGCTGTTTACACATGAGAGTAAAGGCTCGGTGCGAAGTGATTGGTTAGTTGGTAACTAGCCTTCGCTTTTCCTGATGGATTGACCAGCATTTTCTGGGAGCTTGAATAAGTAAAGAAGGCCCACCAGACTGATGAAGGCTATAAACACTAGCGTTAAATGGAAATCTTTTAAGCTTAAGGTGGTTGCTTGAGGATCTACAACGCTGTGTATTGCAACCAAAGCCAAAGATGCCAAGGCAACCCCAAGAGTATTGCTTAGTTGCATAGATGTGCTAGTGATTGCTGAGGCAGAGCTTATCTGCTCTGAGGAAAGATCGGCAAAGCCAATGGTATTGATAGAGGTAAATTGCATCGATCTAAAAATACCATTTAAAAATAGAACCCCAAAGATGATGGGTATCGGCATACTTGGATCAATAAAAGCGCAGGCAATAATCGAGAGAATAGATAAGATCCCATTAATAAGCATGACTGACTTAAATCCAAAGCGATGCAATATAGGCGAGGTAACAGCTTTCATTGCTAAATTACCAATAAAAATGCTCAGAACCATTAAGCCTGCAGCAAAAGGATCCATTCCGAATTCCAACTGAAATAAGAGGGGCATTACAAATGGCACTGCACTTAATGCCGCTCTAAAAAATAGCCCAGCATAAATACTGGCAGCAAAAGTCGGGATGTTCAGTAATTTTAAATCTACTAGAGGATGCGCGTATTTGCGCAGGTGTTGGTAAGCCAAATAAGCGCTCAAGGCGGAGATGGCCATTACGACAATAACCATTAAATAATTCTTCTCTAGCTGATGTGATAGCTCAAGTCCATATATCAATGTTGCTAAAGCAAGACCACTAGATATAAAGCCGAAGTAGTCAAAAGGCTTTTGCTGCACTACTTGATCTAACTCTAGAAGAGATAGACTCATGAAAATTCCAATAAGACCTAGCGGAACATTAATAAAAAATATCCAATGCCAACTCGCATAGGTCGCAATAAATCCACCTATCGCTGGTCCAAGAACTGGGGCAATTAATCCGGGCCAGGTAATTAATGCAATTGCCCGTATAACTCCTTCTTTCGGAGTTCCGCGTAAAACAACGGATCTACCAACCGGTACCATGAGGGCGCCGCCCACCCCTTGTAATACCCTGGCAAATATAAACATTGGAAGAGACTCACTTAGGCCGCAGAGCACGGATGCCCCTGTAAAAATTGCAATCGCTAAAGTAAATATACGGCGAGCACCAAACCGATCAGAAAACCATCCGCTTACTGGTATCAAAACTGCCAAGGTCAGTAAATAGCTTGTCATGCCCGAAGCGACATCTACTGCGCTTACACCAAAATCCCTTGCCATGGAGGGGAGCGCAGTGGTGATAACGGTGCCATCCAAGTTCTCCATAAAGAAAGTGGCTGCAACCAAATAGATAACGAGATCAAATTTTTTGGGCGTCATTTTTAGTCATCATAAAGCCTAATTTCAGAATAGAAGTTACCCGTATAAGTTGGCGGCCATATGTTAAAAAAGGCCAAATTTATGGATAAAGTAATAGCTATTAACTGCAGTAGATCATTTCACTTCATGGCATAACAAATTTTAAATATATGCTTCATAATGACTCTGTAAGCCATTTTCTTACCAGAATTCGAAGTAACCCACTAAAATTTATTAAACAAATACAACCTTTTGCGAGGGGACACCATGTTTTTTACCTGCGGCCCAATGTGCAGCGACCCTGCTCACCAGCACTCAACCAGTAAATATTTTTCTGAAAAATCACAAGAAGACTTAGCTGATCTCGCTATTGTCGCTTTAAAAGAAAAATCCAAATCAGGCAAATCAAGTAAAAAGGGCAATACCTCTTCTTCTAAGGGGGCGATAAAGCCCAATGAAAAAAAGCGTGTTGTTGTTAAAAATAGTAAGGGCAAGCTAAAAGTAGTTGATATCCACTGTCACTATCTCAATCCAGAAGTAGCTAAAAAAACTGAGTCCTTAGGTGCTGCAAACTATGACACCTCTATTATTTTTGCTAATGACTTAACCCGCCAAACTAACGTTAAGCAAATGGCAGATCGCGCATCCAAGCTAACTGGAGTTGAAGAGCGTATTCGTGATATGGACAAAATGGGCATTGATATCCAAGCGGTGTGCCCAGCACCTTTTCAATACTTTTACTTCGCTGAGCCTGATGTGGGTGCCAGTATTGCTCGAGATGTAAATGAAGGCATTGCTAAGATTGTGGCCGATCATCCAGATCGATTTGTTGGTCTTGGGTCCGTTCCACTTCAGAACGCTGAATTGGCAGTACGTGAACTAGAATATGCAGTCAACAAATTGGGCTTGCGCGGCGTAGAAATTAATACGAACGTCAACGGCATGGACTTGACTGACCCGCGTCTAAAGCTGGATAAATTCTTTGCCAAGGCAAATGAACTGGGGATTGCCATTTTCATGCATCCTATTGGCACTACTCAAGCTGATCGCCTAGTCAATCATTACTTTAATAATGTTATAGGCAATCCTCTGGATACCACTCTAGCAGTAAGCCATCTTATTTTTGATGGCGTGATTGCAAAAAATCCTAAGATTAAATTTATTGCAGCACATGGCGGGGGTTATCTAGCTCATTATTGGGCTCGAATGGATCATGCATGGCGTGCACGTCCTGATTGCCGGACTGTTATCAAATCCAAACCTTCTAGCTATCTTAAGAAAATCTATTTCGATACGATTACATTTGATCCAACCATGCTGAAGCATCTCATTGATGTCTATGGGGCAGATCATGTTTTGCTGGGCACCGATTACCCATACGATATGGGTGAGGTCGATCCCCTAGGATTAATCAACTCAGTCAAAAAATTGACTAAAGACGACCGTCAAAAAATCCTAGGATTGAATGCCATGAAGATTCTGAAGATAAAAGCATAAAGCGGCTTTAGTCCGCCTTAATCTTGTTGTCGCTGATTAATTTGGCATAACGAGTATTTTCAGATGCTAGATAAGCTTTGAATTCATCTGGGGTTGAGGCTTGTGCTTGTACACCCATAGCAGCGAATCGCTCCTTAATTTCAGGGTCACCCATCACCTTTACGAGTGATGTGTAGTACTTCTCTTGAATATCCTTTGGAGTTCCGGTTGGTAAAAAACCCCCCACCATGTTAGAGCCACAAACCCAGGCAAACCACCTTCTGAGAAAGTGGGCACCCCAGGAACCAAAGGAGTTCTAGAGCCGCTCGTAATTGCTAAAGCGCGCAACTTACCCGACTTGATATGTTCGGCCGCAGGTAAGGCATCAGAAACAATGAAATCAATTTGACCTGCCATAAAAGCGACATCTGGTAATCATGAATTTGTCTCCAGTTAGAAAACCTTCTAAGTGAGGTTTCTTCTGCTTATTATGCATAAAAATGAATGCTAGCAAATGTTGCAATGCGGTATGAATCAGGGCTCACATTACTCAATATGAGCCCCAGAAAATCGGACAACTATTTTTTGGCAATTGCTAACCAAGATGTCACTAGTTCTGAACCATCGCAAGCGCCATAACCTGCGTCAGAAGACCGATCATATGAACTCAATGCGGCCTGAGCAACGGGTAATGAATAGCCAAGATTTTTGCCTTCCTCAATCATCGTACGCAAGTCTTTGCGGATTGAGTCAATATTAAAAAAGGTGGCGCCAGGCTGCCCACTTTTGAGTGCGGCAGCTATTTTAGGAGCGCGCGCCTTCATAACGTTAGGGGCCCCAGAGGTATCAGAGAGGATATCTAATAAGCGTTCAGGGTCTATGCCGATAGATTGAGTGAGCGCTACTGCCTCCGAGAGCGATTCCCAATAAACCAATAGCGGTAAATTAATTGCCAGCTTTAAACTGGATCCGGAGCCCACTGCACCTACGTGCTCAACGCGGCGGCACATTTGCTGCAATAGTGGCAATACTTTCTCTACCGAAGAATTCTTGCCTCCCACTAAGCCCAGCAAAGAACCTTCTTTTGCCGGCATAACAGAACCGCCTACTGGGCACTCCACAAACTCACCTCCAGCAGAAATTACCTTGGATGCTAAGGCAATCTGTGTTTCAGGACGTACTGTACTCATCTCAATGCATATCTTGCCAGTCAAATTGGTAGACAAAATACCGTTGGGACCAGAGTAAACGGCATCAATGGCAGCAGCGTCTGTTAATACAGTGAGAGTGATTTCTGCAGCCTCAACTACCTTAGCTGGGGAGGGCATTAAATGCGCGCCTAAAGCAACCAAATGCTGCGCTTTTTCTGGGGACCGATTCCAAATAAATACTTGGTGGCCAACGTTTATGAGTCGCTCGACCATACCCCCGCCAAGCCTTCCGGTACCAATCAGACCTATCTTCATCATCTCTCCAAGATTTATTTTTATCGTTAAGCACGAAATTTATCGTCCTCATTCAAAACAAGCCTACGATGCTCACTATATCAATTTATGATTAAATGAGTAAAAGCGGTATTTAAGAAAAATTTCATTAAGCTTTCCGCTATTATTCATTTTTTATATATAAGAGACAATCATGGCCCAAATAAAAAAACCCCTTGGAAAAGCTGAACCAAAAAACGCCAATAGCCCAAAAGAGATCGTTGGCGTACTAGGACTGGGCATTATGGGTTCGGCTATTTCCAGTAATCTGCTAAATGCCGGGTTTGATGTCATTGGCTTTGATCCAAGTCCTGCCTGCCAAAAGAGATTGGCTAAGGCAGGCGGCAAGGTTGCAAAGACTCCAGGGGAGCTAGGCAAACAAGCAAAATATATTATTTCTTCTTTACCAAGCGCTAATGCATTAATTGAAAATGCGAAGGCGATTGCGGCAAGCGGTAAAAAAGGACTCATTATTGCCGAGGCGAGCACTCTTGATCTAGAAGATAAGATGGCTGCCAAGAAAATCTTAGATGCTAAGGGCATCATTCTTTTGGACTGCCCACTATCAGGAACTGGAGCGCAAGCAAAGACTAAAGATCTATCAATTTATTCTAGCGGGTTATCCAGTGCTGTTAAAAAGATGGAGCAGGTCTTTTTTGGGTTTGCAAAAGCAAACTACTATGTCGGTAGTTTTGGCAATGGCATGAAGCTAAAGCTCATGGCCAATTTATTAGTTGCCATCCACAATGTTTCTACAGCTGAAGCGATCTTATTGGGTAAAAATTGGGGAATTGATCCAGCCACGACTGTTAAGGTATTAGCTGATGGTGCTGGTGGTTCTCGCATGTTTAGTGTTCGCGGCCCAGTGATGGTAAAAGAAAACTGGGATGAAGCCACAATGAAGGTTTCAATCTGGCAAAAGGATATGAAGCTCATCACCGCTGCACTTGCTCAAACTAATACACCGGCGCCACTCTTTGCTGCATCACAAGCAATTTATAACGCAGCCATGGGTGCTGGACATGCTGAAAACGATACTGCAGCTGTATACGACGTACTGCGGAGAATGAGTAAGCTCAAATAGGTAAAGTTTATTAAGCGCTAGATTGGGTAACGACTAGCGCTTTTCTTTGCTAAGTGAATGAATATTTATTTAGAAATATTCATCTTTGAAATCAGGCCGTCCCAACGCTCTAGGTCTTTTGCCACAAGACTAGCGAATTCCTTACGCGTGCACCTTGTGAGATCAACGCCATCTCCACCGAGCTTATTAACAACCTTTGGATCTAACAATGCGGCATTAATTACTGTATTGAGTTTGTCTAGGGTTGCAGGTGGGGTATTAGCTGGTGCAAAGGCTCCAAACCAGGGAACGAAGCTAAAGTTTTTCACCCCCGCTTCTTGCAAGGTCGGAATATTTTGAAGAGCTGGAGACCTCTTGAGTCCAGAGGTGGCTAGGGGCCTTACGCTGTTAGCGTCTAGGAAGGGTTTGATTGCACCCATCGTAATTAACATCACTTGCACCTGGCCACCAATCAGATCAGTAATTGCAGGGCCAGAGCCTTTATAGGGAACATGGACTAGTTGCAAGCCTGTAGCGGCTTTAAAACTCTCCATAGCTAAATGTCCTGCGCTACCAACACCCCCTGATCCATAACTTAATTCATTCGGATGCGCTTTGACATAGTCAAAAAATTCTTGTGGTGTTTTAACGGGTAGGGAATTGGTCACCACCAAAATATTGGGAGTGGTGCCAAGGCAGGCAACGGGCTCAATATCTTTTTTAATATCAAACGCATTACTTTTATACAGAATAGAGTCAAAAACAATTCCTGTGTGATGAAACAAGATCGTTTTACCGTCGGGATTAGCCTTGGCCAACATACCAAGTGCAATCATGCCGCCGGCGCCACCTCTATTTTCAACAATCGGTGATACGTCTAAACGTTTTGCAATTCCCCCGCTAAGTTCACGAGCGAATAAATCTACCGTTCCCCCTGGAGCAAAGGGCACCAGGATTGTTAAGGTTGAATTTGCCTGCGCAAAAACAATACTCGGGGCCAGTAGAAGGCTGGCAATGAGAGAATGGATGCGCATTACGATAAAGGTTGTAGTACATCACCCTTGATCTGGGTGCGATGCATTAAACGACGTGCATTTGCATCAAAACTATCTCGACGATGAATGGTTGCAATATTATCCCAGAGCATTAAATCGTGTAATTGCCATACTTGCGTAAAACAGTATTTTGGATTTGCAGCATGCGCCCACAATTCATCTAAAAGTTCATCACTCTCTTTAAGGTCTAGTCTCAATATGGAGCTATTACGGCGCCTGCCTAAAAATAATGCCGGCTTACCCGTTGATGGATGTAAAACGACCAAGGGGTGATGTGCACCAGGTGCTTCGCGTACATCCGTGACTTCTCTCATACCCTTGCGCATAATCCCAGCGCTGTTGTAGGTTGAGTCATGAATTGCTTTTTTACCGGCAATGGCTTTTTTGATATCGGCTGATAAATCTTCATAAGCGAGGTACATGTTTCCCCATGAGGTATTGCCACCAATATTAGGGATTTCTAGAGCATGTAAAAACGAACCCTTAGGAGGTTTTTCGATGTAGGTCATATCGGTATGCCATGAGGCTTCACCATCACCTAAACCACCAATAGCAACTTCACCAACTTTGATATTCGAAATCACATTGATTTCTGGATAATCCTCTAAATAAGGTTTACCTTGAGTATTGGGACCGGGCGGGTCAATCGTGCCAAAGTTTTGGGTAAGGGCAAGTAGTTGCTTATCCGTCAAATGGTTGCCCCGAAAGCGCAAAACCAAATGCTCGTGCCAAGCAGCAATTAATTGCCCAACTTCTTCAGGGTTTAGCTTTTTAGATAAATCAACCCCAGAAATTTCAGCACCAAGTGCATCTGCTAATTTAGTAACTTTCATATTAACTCCAATATATCGTGAATCAGAGATCTCTATATGTACTTTTACGTATAACCTTATATGCAGTATTTAGACTATATCCGGGGCTATATCTATTAATCCGGTTTAATTTTGGCCTCTTTAACGACGCGACCCCAGCGAAGCATTTCGCTATTGATAAAGTCTGCAAACGCTTCCGGTGTATCTACCTGCACAATGGAACCATCTTGCTTTAACTTGGCGCGAGCTTGTGGGTTATCAAATGCCGCGCGTATGCCTTGATTTAATTTCATCACAATATCCTTAGGAGTGCCTTTTTTTACCACTAAGCCATACCATTGAGTAGCATCGAAATTTTTTAATTCAGGAACGCCGGACTCTGAAATGGTTGGAACTTTAGGTAGAGCATCAATTCGCTTGGTGCTTGTGACTCCTAGAGCGCGAACATTTCCGGCTTCAATGTGCTGCATTAATGGTGGCGCTCCTGTGATAATGAAATCTACTTGACCACCAATGAGATCAACAATTGCTGGTGCAGTGCCCTTATAGGGGACATGCATCATATTTGTACCCGTGAGTAACTTGAAATATTCAGTGGCAATGTGTGCTGCGCTACCATTTCCTCCGGAGCTGTAAGTTAGCTTGCCAGGATTCTTTCTGGCATAAGCAACAAACTCACTCACTGTTTTAAATGGCCTGGAATTATTGACTGCTAAAACGTTAGGGACGATTGCAATTCTACTAATTGGATCGAAGTCCCTAATAGGGTCATAAGCTAAATTTGGATACAGTGCTGGGCTAACTGCAAGGGTGCCAATGTGACCCATGAACAGAGTGTATCCATCTGCTGGCGCTTTCATCAGCATATCAACAGCAATTTGACCGCTAGCCCCCGGCTTGTTTTCAATGATGACGGGTTGCCCCCACATTTGTGTAAATGCATCGCCTAGCATGCGCGCAAAGATATCTGTTGAGCCGCCAGGGGGAAACGGTACGAGCAATTTAATGGCTTTATTAGGATATTGATTTTGCGCAAGAGCATTGATACTTAGCACTGGCATCGTCAATGTAAAAAGCATGAAACATTTCAAAAGAATGCGGTATGTATATCTCATTGCTTATATATCCCTATCTAGATCATTTAATTGAATTAGCGATTTTTCCAAACTGGCTTTCGTTTTTCTAAGCGAGCACGAATACCTTCTTTCCGATCTTCGCTTAAATATGGATTCATTCCAGGATCCTGTCGTAATGCTGAAGCCACCGGTAGATCCAATCCGCCTTTGGCAACGGCTTTTATCCGGCGCACTGAAATTGGTGCGTTAGCCGCAATGGAGTTAGCTAACTCTAGTGCGACAGGCATGACTTCATCTCTATTTACTAGGCGATTCAGTAAGCCTAGGCTATAAGCCCTTTCTCCGCTAATGTACTCACCAGTCATAAGTAGTTCCAAGGCAAACGTTAGGCCAATTAGTCGGGGCAGTATCACTGAGCCGAAATTAGCACCCATACCAATCTTTGTCTCTGGCAAGCCAAACTGTGCCTCAGTGTGACCAATGCGTAGGTCGCAGGCCAGGGCTAACTCAAATCCACCAGCAACCGCCGTTCCATTTAGGGCTGCAATGACAGGCTTTTTAACTTCTCGCACAACCTCAAAGATATTTCTCTCAACACGATTCATAGGGCTACGAAAAGGTTTTCCAGCCGCATCGCCATCACGCATATCTTTTAAATCAGCACCTGCACAAAACGCAGCATCACCTGTGCCAGTGATGACGATCACACGCACTTCATCTTCGCTATCAGCATCTAAGATTGCTTCTATAAATTGCAATTTCAAAGACTCGGATAAGGCATTGCGACGCTCTGGACGATTTAAACGTAAGATCCGAATATGTCCTTCATTTGAAATGACTAATTCTGTATTCTTATCACTCATTTTTTTCCTTAATTGCATGCAAAGTGTTTTCACCCTTCAGCGCATTGGATTGGGCTCCAGCCAAAATTTCTTCTTCAGTAAATCCAAATTCACGCAAGACTGAAAAGGTATGCTCTCCAAGCCTTGGGGCATGGGAGTGGTCATCACGTTGACCGCCTGAAAAGCGATTTGTTAACCCTAGCTCCAAAATATCACCCTCGGTTGGGTGTTGATTCTTTTTGATAAAGCCAACTTCTTCAAGATGCGGGTCAACCAATAAGTCTTCTATTGAGTTGTAGCGCATACAAGGAATATCGTTTTTCTCAAAAATACTAATCCACTCGGCTGAGGTTTTATTTAGCAAAGAAGTGGATCGTAGTTGGTAGTAAGCCTCGCTATTTTTAGTGCGAACGGCAACATTACAAAAACGAGGATCAGTTTTAAGTTCGGGTTGTCCAATGGCATCAAAAAATGCAAATGCTTGGACATCAGTATTCGGTGAGATAGAAACGTAACCATCCGAGGTCTTTGCGGGCCGATTATTTTTATCTAACACTCTGGCATCACCAATTGGTCCAATAGGGGGGTCAAAGGTCATACTACATAAATGTTCGCGCAAGACAAATGCTGCTGTGGTCTCAAACATTGGTACTTCAATCAATTCACCGATATCCGTTTTAGTGCGGCGATATAAAGCAAATCCAATTGCTTGGGCGGTAACAAGGCCTGTTATATGGTCAGTCATCACCATAGGAACAAAACGAGGCTCGCCACTTGATTTTTCAAAACATCCTGCAACTCCGCCAGAAGACTGAATCACTGTGTCGTATGCAGGACGGTTATAGTACTGCCCGCCACGACTGAATGCCAAAATTTGGGCATAGATTAATTTTGGATTTAACTGGTGTAGGCTTTCCCAATCAAGTCCAAGCCTTTTCAAAGCTCCCATACGATTATTGGTAACAAATACATCGGCTTTTTTTAATAAGTGGTGTAAGGCAGCTATTCCATCTGGGTGTTTTAGGTCTAAGCAAACTGATTTTTTATTGCGATTGAAGTGAATAAACTTTCCGCTCATACCGGGATTGCGTGATCCGCCTCCCAGTTGCCTCATGAGGTCACCTGCAGGAGCTTCAATCTTAATCACCTCTGCTCCATAGTCTGCCAAAGTCAATGAGCAAACTGGCCCAACAACTACGCTAGATAGGTCAACCACTAAGACGCCATCGAGCGGCCCTCCTGTGGCTTTCTTTTGATCGGTCTTCAATCTTTACGCTCTCTTATCCATGGGCGTGCATTACCTTCATATACTTTTGGACCAAGCCTAAAGTGCTGCGCCTCTTCAAATGTATAGACTACTGGAACATCAATGTCGTAGAGCTTGTCGCCACTTGGCAAGCCACCATTAAAAGTAACTTGCGAATGAAGCGGGCGTTGCAGGATTTGAGATAAACGCACGGAGGTGTCTATGAGTTTGTCTAAATTGATTCCACAATCAATATTGAGTGTTTGCAGTAGATGTACCAAATCTTCAGTCGGGATCATGCCGGTAGCTTGTCCATTACCACAGTATGGGCAGCCACCAATGCCGCCAATGGCGCAGTCAATAATCAAAGTGTCAGATGCTGATAAAGCATTTAATGCTTCATAGATCGACAGCAATGCAAGGCCGCGTGCATTGTGAAGATGTAAGTGGAAGTGCTCAATGGTAGGAAAACGTTTTTTAATATCGGCAATATCTTCTCTCACGGCAACCGGAGTATTCCATGCCATAGGGTCGGCCATATCAATGCGCTTCACTACGATGCCAGCATCTGTCCAAGCCTTATATTGCTTGGCTAAGGCGTCCATGCGAGCCTCATGTGAAACTACACCAGTCCAATTTGATCCCCACCCAGCACTTAAACCAATAGCAGCTTCTTTAGCTCCATTTGCTTTTGCTTTTTCTATGGGCATATCCCACAGCCTCTCTTGATCATCAAGAGTCTTATTGGTATTTCTCTTAATAAATTCGCTGCAAAGATGTAGATGTGTAGCGGGAAGTGGCTCAATTGACAATGGTGGCGAATATTTCTTTCTTTCTTCTCTTCCGCGCTCATTTAATGCTAAAGCAAAAAATTTCACGCCATCAACTGGTTTGAGACGCGACACTAACTCAAGAGTGTCAGCCATTTGTGGACTCCACTTAGGATTGACAAAGGCGCCAACCACCATACGATTAATGCCGGCATCTACCATTAAATTGAGTAGCTCTAGCTTTTCATCCACTGTTACGCCTAGTCGCTCAATTTGCAATCCATCACGTAGTGTTTCATCGGTAATGAGAATTTTTGGATAACTTTTATTCGACATGATTGCGGTACTGTCCTCTAGTAAAGGGCGAGCCCTATTGTCCAGGCTAAGGGGAACTCCCTTTTAGCTTGGCATTTGTCTCGCATCTTTTTTATATTTATTAATAAGTGCAAAGATTTTGGTCTTTGCGCCCTCCCTAAATACTAAATCATTGTGCTGCTATCGATTTAAATGAAGGTATAACAATGCTGCACTGCAATAGTGATTTAATGTTGAGCAAGAAAAGGAAGTCTGAGACAGCAGTATCCATAAAAAGAACAATAGGACCTTTACATGAATCTGGCATCACGCACAATATTGAATTTTTGCGCACTTTTTTGCGTCGTCTTAACTAACTTTGCTAGCTTGTCGGCACATGCTGCTGATGATTATCCTAATCGAACCATTAAATTATTAGTGGGTTCATCGGCTGGCGCATCGAGTGATATTTACGCTCGATTGCTTGCAGAGCAGCTCGGTAAAGTACTAGGTCAAAGTGTCATCGTTGATAATCGATCTGGGGCGAGCGGCATCATTGCCACTACAGCCATGATTAATTCTCCAGCAGATGGCTATACGATTCAGTTGATATATACGCCACACACTTTAAGTCCGCACTTATTTAAATCGTTGAATTACAACCCTATTACAGATGTGACTGGCATCTCTATGTTGGTCACATCTCCTTTGGTCTTGGTGGTGAGTGCCAATTCTCCAGTGAAGACCTATGCAGATTTTGTTGCTCTGGCAAAACAAAAGCCCTTAAATTATGGCTCTGCTGGAATCGGTAGTGGCGGTCATCTCTCAGGAGAAATGTTACGCCTGGATACCGGTCTAGATTTAACGCACATACCATTTCGAGGGGCTTCTCCTGCAGCCGCCGCGGTAGTTGCTGGTGATGTTGATTTTGCCTTTGTTGCTCAAGTCACCGCAAAAGAGCTGATGACAGCTGGAAAATTACGTGCCATTGGGGTTACTTCAAGAACGAGAACACCAGCCTTGCCTAACGTTCCAACAATGCAAGAATTAGGTCTCAAGAACTTTGAATTCCTCAATTGGTTCGGAGTTATTGCCCCAGCTAAAACTCCGCCAGATATTATTAAAAAATTGAACCGGAGTATCCACGAGGTTCTAAAGCAAGCAGATTTAAGAAAGCGCTTAACAATGGATGGCTCAGAAATCGCAACTGACTCTCCCGAACACTTTACGAAGTTCTTGGTAGACGACTCCAAGAAATGGGGCGTTCTCGCAAATGAAATGGGTTTAAAGAAAGAGTAGGGAAAGAGCAGCGACTGCCGCTCGTGATTCTTTACTTTTATCTTGAATCTTATTTATCAAAGTCAGCGTATTTATCATGACAGGCTTTGCAGGCATTGTAGATATTGCCTCCGGCATCAAACAGGGCATCCTTATTTTTATCTTGAGCTGCCTTTAAGGCAACTTCAGCCATTCGACTGAGTCTTTGGGAGTAGGCCATCCACTGTTTATCATCCTTTGCCCTGCCTTCAACCATTAGTAGGTTCCCAGCCTCCACAAGGGTTGCGGCGCTATTTCTAACGGCTTCCCATTGAGCGTCTGTGCGTGGGTATATTTCTGTAGTGCCTTTGGCGTTGGAGATAGATTTAACCGAATCCCAAACTACGTCAGCATTTGGATCAATGACCCACTCCATAACTTGCTTCAGGGTCAAAGTGGTATTGGGTTTTGCTGGTTTAGGGCCGCATCCTAGAAGCAAGATTGCACTCAAAAAAACAGCAAGGACTTTAAGTATCTTTGGCATTCCCGCTCCAGTGGAAAAGGTTAATTAGCAGTGATGTATGTAAATGTTAATTTATTGTAAGAGTAAACATGCCCAATTAGTATTACATTTCTATATGGGCTCTTATTCCATAGAAATTGACTGGGCCGCGATCTGCGTTATATGCAGGATTGGCTATTCGTTGATAGTCGGCTGATAGTGAAAAGCTTTTATACACATTCCAGCTATAAAAGGTTTCGAAGATTTGCTCCTTCTTGTAGTTAAGTTTGCCATCGCCAATAAACATTGTGACACCACCTTGCTGAAGATAACCAATTTGCGCAGATGAAATTCCATTTAATGCGGCTCCAATTCCAATAGTGTCTTGTGGTCTTCCCCAGTTTGCTCCTTTAATGGATACCCCGCCAGATAACGAATTGCTGATATCAGTAAATGCTTGCGTTTCAGTTTGACCGTTATTCCAGCTCCATCTTCCAAATGCACCAATATTTTCTGTGATGGCTTGCTCACCGTTTAAGGCATAACCCCATTTGGTCTGATAGCCATATCTAGTATTGAATATATCTGGGATGGTATTAGTCTGCTGCCCAAAACTAATCGCATTATTATATGTAGACATGATCCCGCGGTTCTGAAAGACTAATGCCCGCACTCTCCCTGGTTGTCCAGCAATAGAATGAATATGCGTAAGTTCTGCAGTATTACCATATTGTTGAGTGAGATCGTAGTCTAGCCCTAATGTATTTGGTGACTTGGGCATTGCTAAGCGAGCAAGACGCATCACCCATTTTTCATCATGGTAATACTCGCCTACAAAGCCATAGGTATAGCCACGAGAGTTGGCGGCGTAGTCATAAGCACCGCTTGCCATGAGAGACCAGTTCATAAACTGTGTACGAGGATCGTGGCTATAGATATTGGCATCAAAGAAATCTAATGCTGAGAATGTTCCGTAACTTACTACAAGGCGACGCTTATCTACATTACCTGCAAGTTGGTTAGCAGCACCTTCGATGTGTTCTTGTCCGCCACCAAAGCCAAAGGTTTGGCGTAAAAACATTCTAGCCATGTAATAGATTGGTGGTATTGCCGTTCCCTTTTGAAGCTCACCATTACTAAATCCACCTAAACCACTCAGTCCTGAAAATGGAATGCCTTCAAACATCTCGGGGTTGATATAAGCCTCAGCACCTTCCCATAACCTAGCCCCTAAAAAAGCAGTGGCTGAGAAGGTATAGCTTTTGCTAATGTCACCATCGGTCTTATTTAATAAACTTTTTGCTCCGTAGTAGGGCGAATTAAAGTTATTTTTAAATTGGTTGATATAAGTAATTTGTCCATGAGCGCTCCATTGCTCTGTGTTGTCTTCGATAGCAAATTGGCTATTAACTATGGGGGAGCTGCTCACGGGAGATTCAGCATTGACAGTCGAGCACAGAAGAGCACAACATGCCGCGCCAAAATGCTTAATGAATCTGCTTTGAAAGGGTGAGGTGACGAGCAAAGCTATAACTACCTTAGATTTATTAATGAGAATCGTTCTCATTCTAACAAACTTTGCAGATCAATTCAGAATTTTGGAGCTTGGGAGAGCGCTTAGTTCATCACTAAAGAGCATTTTGAGAAATGCTGCAACTGCAGCAATGTTTACTGATGAATCGCTATTTGAGTATTGGGATATGAATTTTTTAAAGCATTGATATTTGATGGATAAACTCATATAAACTTATTCGCAAGAAAATAAAAAATAATATCTTGGAGACTTATGCGTACTAGTGGATTGCTGGAATTCTGCGCCTACCTCGAGAACACTCCATTAGCCCTGGCGATACAAGATAGCTTTTGGGCAGTGCCAATAATGCAAACGCTGCATATTTTGGCTATCTCTGCCTTATTAATTGCAATGCTACTGATTAATTTACGAGTGCTTAATTTCGCTGATAAAAGCGATTCAATTTCAATCGTGATATCGCGGTATATGCACATTATTTGGTTGGCATTACCAGTGCTATTGGTTTCTGGATGCATCTTGATTGTGGGTGAGCCAGCACGCTCACTAGCAAACCCAGCCTTTCAGATGAAAATGATCATGCTCTTAGTAGTGATCATCATTTCTGTCGGTATTCAAAGAATAGGCTCAAAGAACCATGGTTTGAGTCAGCCTACTGGAACAATCAAAGCACTCTCAATTCTTTCTTTACTACTTTGGCTTGGTATTGTTGCTTGTGGTCGCTGGATTGCTTACACCTAGATACATCAAAAAATGAACGATATCCTCATCCTTCTTCACGGTAGTACCATCGCGCAAACCATCCGTGAAAATGAACTGCTATTTCCATGGATTGAAGCATTGCACGTGATGGCCATCACTTTAGTTTTTGGCTCAATCGCGTTAGTTGATTTGCGGCTGATTGGAGTGCGTGCTTTAAATCGCCCAATTAGCAAGATTGCCGAAGAGCTTCTGCCAATAACCTGGATGGCGTTTTTACTTGCCGCAGTGACGGGGGCGATTCTCTTTACTTCTAATGCACTGAGTTACAGCCAAAATTTATACTTTATTTCTAAGATCGTTTTGCTTGCCTTAGCAGGTATTAATATGATGTGCTTCCAATTCATTATTGGCCGCAATCTTGAAGATTGGAATCATTATCAGCGCCTCCCAACTTCAGCACGCATTGCTGGAGCTATCTCAATTATTGTTTGGACGGGCGTCATATTTTGTGGACGTTTGATTGGTTTTACTCTTGAGCCTGTTTTGGCCATTTCTTAAGGAAGAAAGATGAATAGAAAGTTATTGTTTCTTGCCGTAGCGCTAGTTGTTGGGGTGGCCGGCTCCAATCTTGTTTATGCCCAATCTACAAAGCCCGTCATCAACCCTCCTCCAACTGCGAAGGATTGGGCAAATCTCGCTAAGCTCCCCGATTGGAGCGGTGTTTGGAACCCGAAAATTACTGATCAAGATAAGCAGGCTAAAACCAATATGCCGCCTTGGATACCTGCTGCCAATGAATTGATTCAATTCCAATTAGCAGAAGAGAAGGCTGGTAGGCCACCACCACTATTTGTAAATTGTCTTCCTGAGGCGATGCCATCATGGATGTTGATTACCCATAATGCTATGGAAATTCTATTTACACCTGGAAGAGTGACTATGCTGGGCGAATCAGACGGTAATCGTTTGCGTCGTATTTATACCGATGGTCGCCCACACCCTGAAGATCCAGATCCAACATTCCATGGCCATTCCATTGGTAAGTGGGAGGGAGATACTCTCGTAATAGATACCGTTGGGATATTGCCGCAATCTCTCATTGCCATTAGCGAGGCTGCTGGCGTCCCCAATAATGGTGATATGCGTGTTATCGAGCGAATTCATTTAGTAGGTAAAGATGAATTGCATGACGAGATTGAGGTAATAGCACCGAAGGTTTTGACCAAGCCATGGAAGACAACTCGGATCTTCTTTAGACAACGTGCCCGAAAATATGACATTGTTGAAGGTGTATGTCTAGAAGGATACTTTGCCCCTGGTAAAGACAAGCAAGGTAATGATATTTTTGTGCCCATCCAGCATGATGTGGGTGGCAATCGTATTCCACCTCAGTAAATATTTATTCATTTAAGGAGTCATCATTTTGAAATTCAAAACTTTAATTGGCCTTGCGTTTTCGGCTCTTGTGGCCACTTCTTCGATGCAGGCATTGGCGCATCATTCCACAACGATGTTTGATCGGGAAAAGGTCTACACCATCACTGGATCAGTACAAGAGGTTCAATGGACCAACCCCCATGTCGCTATCTTTATTTTAGGCACTATCAAAGAGGGCGATAGTCCATCCTTGTGGCTTATGGAGATGACTAGTCCGGGAAATTTAGTTCGTGCTGGTGGCTGGACTAGAAACGTTGTGAAGGCTGGAGATAAGGTAGTGGTTGACTTTAGTCCGTTACGCAATGGCACTAAGGGCGGGGCTCTGAAGAAGATTACTTTAGTTGATACTGGCAAGTTTTACACGGCAGATATTAGAGCTCAAGAAAGCGCCAATCTTGAAGAAAGAGACCAGAAATAAGATCCATGTCAGGGGTTCAGTAGCCCCTGATTTTTTTGAACAAATAGGTTTGCATTATCAGAGATAAAGTTACTTCTAGTTGTACTGGTAAGAAAGGTATTTGAAGTTTTGAAGTAGTTCGTTAATGCTGACTGGATTCCTACAAATGAACTAGGTGGAGAAGACATGAGTGATGACAAAAATCAGGACGAGCAGCGGAGACAACTTATTAGATGGCTTGCGGCAAGTCCATTATTTGCGTTGAGCGCCAATGATCTTTTGGCGCAAGATACGGCAAATGAGTTGATGCGTAATATTGTCAAGCGCCCTGACCCAATGATTTGGACGCCAACTGTTCCATTGGATTTGATCACGGATCCAAGCCAAGCAATCAATGTATTCGATTTTGAACCAGTTGCATTTTCTAAGGTTCCCCCGGCGCATTTTGGGTATCTCGCTTCTGGAATTGATGATGAGGTGACGTTACGTGCTAATAGATCCTCTTTTCTAAAGTATTCTCTGCGCCCACGACGCATGCGGGATGTTAGTGAAATTGATACTTCGGTCAATTTGTTTGGTACAAAGTGGAAGACCCCACTCATTTTTGCGCCCACTGGCGGTAATAAGGCTTATGACCCAGAGGGTGAGGTCGCGGTTGCTAAGGCCGCTCGCAAAGGAGGTTACTTAAATGTTTTGTCTAGTGCAGGCGCCTCCACAATTGAAGAGGTAGTTGCGGCACGTCAGGGAGAGGTATGGTTTCAGTTGTACGCTACATCAAGTTTTGATGTTGCAAAACAAATTGCGAATCGTCTTGATCGCGCTGGAGTTCCAGTAATGGAAATTACTGTTGATCGTAATGGGGGTCGCAATCAAGAGACTTTTGCGAGATTAAGAAAATTAGATGGCCGTGATTGCACAACATGTCATACGCATGGGGCTCCAGGCAGTCGTTTTGAGCGACCCATATATGATGGTATTGATTTTACAAATGTGAAAAGCATGACATCATCCAATATGACATGGGACTTTATCCGAAAAATGCGCGATGTTACGAAAATGAAGTTGGTCATTAAAGGAATACAAACTCAAGAGGATGCTGAGCTCTGTTTAAAGTATGGCGTTGATGGTATTCATGTATCAAATCACGGCGGAAGAAGTGAGGATGGTGGTCGTGGATCAATCGAGTGCTTGCCTGAGGTTGCGAAAGTAGCAAAGGGTAAGGTGCCGATCTTATTTGATAGCGGTATTCGTAGAGGGAGCGACATTTTTAAAGCGATGGCTTTGGGAGCAAGTGCAGTCTGCGTGGGTCGTCCCTATCTTTGGGGGTTGGGTGCATTTGGTCAGCCCGGAGTAGAGCGTGTCATGGATATTTTGCAAACTGAGTTTAGGGCTTCTATGCAACAAATGGGTACACCGAATATTGCTTCCATAGTGCCCAGTATGGTCATCAAAACATCCTAGAACTTATTTTGGGGGTTTGTTGGCTAACCCAATAAGCACCCTACGAGGTATTATCGGTCGTTCAGTGATCATGCTAATGAGCCTCTGCTTTCTATCAGATCGCCTATTAATTCTAATAGGCTAAATGATGGCAGGCTCTAGTAAAAACATAAAACATAAAACATTAAAGCGGGTTAAGTCCTATCTTGCTTAGATTAAACATTCGGATTGGACTGATTTTCAATCTTGACTTCTAGCTACCCCTATCAAGCAGTTTGCATTAATTTCATCTAGAGATTTGATGCCTAGATAAGCCATTCCTCGTGATACTTCTTTTTGCATTAACTCAATAGCATGAGCAACGCCTGGCTCTCCGCCAACGCAAGCCGCATAATTAAAAGGCCTGCCAATAAAGACGCAGGAGGCGCCTAAGGCCATTGCTTTTAATAAATCCGTGCCGCGATGCACGCCACCATCAAGCATCACTGGACCATTCTTAAAGGCTTCAACAATCTGGGGTAGAACACGTAATGGCGATACCGAGCCATCTAACTGACGGCCACCATGATTAGAGACAATTACACCATCTATGCCAAACTGCACTGCCTTTTGAGCATCCAATGGATTTAAGATTCCTTTCAGAATCATGGGACCATCCCAGCGCTTGCGAATCTGTTGAATATGCTCCCAAGTTAAATGCCCTCTATCAGAAAAGTCGCGAATAACATTTTTAGAGATGATGGGGGCACCACGTCTTGCATAATTATTTTCGAAATGCGGCATTCCATGATTCACTAGTGTCTTGAGAAGAACCCCGTAAAACCATCTGGGGTGTGTGATGCCTTCCCAGGCCAATTTAAGATTTGGTCGCAGTGGTGTCGAGAAGCCTGCGCGAATATTGTTTTCACGATTCGATGGGCACGCTACATCGACGGTAATGACTAAATTTTTAAAGCCTGCTGCTTTCACGCGATCAATTAAAGGCTCAATCTCTTCCACTTTGCCGGGTAAGTAGGCCTGAAACCAAGTATCGGGTGCAGCCGATGCTATTTCTTCCATTTTGATCAGGGATGAGCCGCTCATAATGGCTGGAATATTGGCGGCTTGAGCTGCCTTGGCTAAAACAAGGTCGCCACGATAAGAAGTCAATGCAGTAATGCCCATTGGCGCAATGCCAAGAGGGGATGCATATTCTTTGCCAAATAAATGAATTTTTTGTGAGCGCTTTGAGATATCAATCAGAACCTGTGTTCTAAATGCATATTCAGAAAAAGATTGTCGGTTCGCCTTCACGGACTGACCATCTTCACAACCACCAGACACATACTCAAACAATGGGGCTGGCAACCTCTTTTTTGCTAACACCTCAAAGTCGGATAGCGATAGAATTTTGGACAGGGATTTGGAAGTATTTTTGCTTGGCATATTGAAGGTCTAAGAATAAGTAGTATCGCCGAAATACTCATAAAACATGACCCTCCAATTGAATTGGAGAGCTTATTACCCAGCACAACTTCGTTTTTATGTTTTTAGATATTAACATTAAAGCAGGGGGTAAATATGCGGATAAACGCCTAATCATGGGCTTTGGAGCCCGAAATTAATGCTAATATATTCACGGAAGCGTGTTGAGCCAAAAACCCTGATGAGAGAAAATAGAGCCTATGGTAATCGAGCCAAGTGGAAAAATATTAGGGGCAAAAATAACGGGGATTGATCTCAATGTACCGATTTCTCAAAATGACTTTTATGACATTCTCAAATCATTAAGTCGCTTTGGGGTACTTCACTTTCCAAAGCAATCGATTTCCCCTCAATCCCTAAAAGATTTTTCAGCACGGTTTGGAAGTTTGCAAATTGGTGTATCTGGACTTCATGAGCCCGATTTTCCTGAGGTGAGTATCTTATCGAACATTATTGAGAATGGTAAGCCAATTGGTATTGCGGATGCTGGTCAGGATTGGCATACGGATATGTCCTACAACAATATGGTCGGATATACCAATATCCTCTTTGCCCTGCAAATCCCAAGAAGAGATGGCAAAGCTCTTGGATCAACTCACTTTGCAAACATGCTGCAGGCTTACGAAGAACTTCCAGAGCGCCTAAAGACTGACCTAGTTGACGCGACCGCAACTCATGACTTTAATAAGTTTTGGGAAAATATGCGTGCCCGCCCCGGCAGCCATAGACCTGTTTTAACTGCTGAGCAGCGTGCCAAGCGGCCGCCAGCCGTTCATCCCGTTTTCTTGACGCACCCGATTACTGGTAAAAAGATTCTGTATTGCAACCCTGGATATGCCATTCGAATCAATGAATTAGATGAGCAGCAAAGTGATGGCATTTTACAAGAGCTATTTGATCATCAGTTGCAAGAGAAATATCAATATACTCACGAGTGGAATGAAGGTGATTTATTGATGTGGGATCATCTTAGTACCTTGCATAATGCTTGGCCTGATTACACGGCATCAGAGCATCGTCTTATCAAGCGATGCCAGGTAATGGCCGATAGGGTATTTGATCCTCATTTTATCCCTGCTGAGGTCAGGCTAGAAGCGCAGACTAGCTAAAGTATATTTAGATTCATTCATAGGCATTCCTGCCGCCAATCTTCAAAGGAAATGTAATGCGTTGGATTCGTTTCTCGGTTAAGCAGCAAACTTATTACGGTATTTTGCAAGGCGATCAGGTGCAGAGGGTGCAGGGGAGCCCATTTGAGAGTTATGAGGTAGAGGAGGTTTACTATCCCCTGGGGTCCGTACAGTTGGAAGTGCCTGTGATGCCCCGGACCTTCTATTGCGCCGGCTTAAATTATGCAGAGCATGCACTAGCAGCAGCTAAGAAAGCGGGAAAAGAGCCAAACCTACCGCCTCGTGCAGAGATTGGATATCGCGCAAATAATGCGCTAGTTGCAGACGGTCAAACCGTCGTCATTCCTAAAGACGCTAGCGAAAAAATTCATTACGAAGGTGAACTAGTGGTGGTGATCGGCAAAAAAGCGAAGAATATGACGAAGGAAAATGCGCTTAGTTGTGTATTTGGTTACACCATTGGCAATGATGTTAGCGAGCGGACTTGGCAAAAAGCAGATCGTACGTTATGGCGCGCTAAAAACTCAGATACTTTTAAGCCGATGGGTCCTTGGATTGATACGGATTTTGATCCGAAGGATGCAATAACAACCGTTAAGGTAAATGGTATTGAGAAAACGGTTTATAAAACAAATGAGATGATTTTTGATGTGCCAACCTTTATTGAAGCGATGACACGCTATATGACTTTATGGCCTGGAGATGTAATTTGGATGGGAACGGATGGGCATTCTCCAGATTTGGTTTCTGGTGATGTTGTAGAAATTAATATCAGTGGCTTAGCCACCCTCACAAATCCTTTTCTTAGGGAAGAATAAATATGAGTATGGATAATCAGAATTTTGAAAAGATTGCCACAATTGTTGAGTGTGAGCAATTGGTCCACCGTTTTTACCAGGCCCTGGATGGAGCCCAATTTATGACCCTAGCTCAACTTTTTAGAGAAGACGGCGTATGGTTTCGTCAGGGGAAAAAATTAGAGGGTACTCAGGCTATATTAAGGGCCATGGATGAAAGACCGGCCGGTAGAAAAACAGCTCATCAGGTACAAAATTTTGTGGTGGATATTGAATCCTCGGAGAAAGCAGTAGCCCGCTACCTCACCTTGGTTTATCGGCATGATTCTGATGAGGTCAATTCGGGTCCTGCGCCTATCGATAAAGCTCTAGCTATTTCTATGAATTACGATATCCTGCTCAAGGATTCTCTTGGTTGGCGCTTGGTAGAGAAAAAGTCTGAGCGGCTTTTTGGGGATTAAAAACATAAAGATAGCACCCATGAAAAAAATTACCTCTTTTATTGTTAGTGCACTTCTCTTACTCGCTTACTATGCAGGTGCTTTTGCACAAACAGAGAAATCTTCCTTTCCAAATCGTCCGATTACCCTAGTAGTGGGTTATACCCCTGGTGGCTCAACAGATATTGTTGCCCGCTCTTTAGCCAAAGAAATGGAAAAAGAATTGGGTCAGCCTGTAGTGGTAGACAATCGCCCGGGCGCGGGGACTCTGGTAGCAACTCAATATGTCCAAAGGGCGCCTGCTGATGGTTACACCTTGATATTGGGAACTAATGGCTTGGTCATTAATTCTCTATTACAGGATCCGCCACCCTATGATCCTGTGAGAGATTTTCAAGCCATTAGTCTGGTGACCGTTCAGTCTCTTGGTCTCATTGTGAGGCCAGGACTTAACGTTAATTCCGTTAAAAGTTTAGTTGCATATGCCAAAGAACATCCTGGGGCGCTGAACTTTGCTTCATCTGGATTTGGTAATGGTCAGCATTTTGCTGGCGTGATGTTTGCTTCAGCTGCTGGGATTGATATTACCCATGTGCCATTTAAAGGAGCTGGACCAGCGATCCAAGAATTATTAGCGGGAAGGGTGGATATGATTTTCACAGCCTTATTAGGCCTAAAGGACTATATTGCCGATAAAAGGATGCTTCTGCTCGCTACGACAGGAAAAAGCCGTAATCCGACAACGCCGAATACACCGACTGTTGGCGAGGGTCTTGGGCAGCCAAATTTTGCTGTGTACTCATGGCAAGGTGTATTTGCCCCGGCTGGGACACCTAAAGCGATAGTTGCTCGCTTGAATACTGCGGTGAACAAATCACTCAAATCTCCTGCTTTATCTAGGCTGCTGGCAGATCAGGGCATGGAAAGTCGGCCTTCTACCCCTGAAGCGATGCAAGAATTCATTGCGAAGGAGCGTTTGGGTATGGGTGATAGCGTCACGATCATGAAAAATGAAAAAACGAAATGAGTAATGCTGTAGCTATTGTTACTTAGTTGATTGACAACTGTTTAACGGTATTTAATAAGAACAAGTCTTGCTGGTAATTGGCAATCAAGGATAGACCTAGTGGCGCATTCTCATAATGACTAATAGGTAGACTCACTTGAGGTAGACCTCCAAGGCCAGCAATACAAAGCAGCTGAAATAACTGCTTTCTGATTTGCTCTAATTCACTGGCACTTGAGGTAAGCAGAGGGGCGATGCATCCAGTGCTTGGGAGAATAAGGATAGCTTCAGTAGCCTCGTCGCCTAAGCTATTGAGTAAGCCCCTGAGGTATTGTTCAATGCGATTTTTCTCGGCTCTAGCAGTCAAGGCTAATTCAGGGTCTAAAGATTTTGCAATCTCAAAGCGCTCTTTGATACCCGGTCCGAAGTCTTGTAGATGCTGCCCTGCCCACTGACCGTGCTCTTCCCAAATTTCAGAAGCCTGAACAATGCGGAAGGTCTCAGCCCATTGGGCCAAGGTTTCTGGCGCAATGGAAATTTCCTCAATCACTTCTTTAGAAAACAGGACGCAAATCTTTTCCTGAAGAGATGAAGCAATGGGTTCAGGAACCAACTGGAAACAATCTCTTAATAAATAGTATTTTGGTTTTTTACGTATGTTTGAGGTATTTTCATTCAGTAAAACCTCGCCAACCTTGAGCAGGGTACTTGGATCCTTCGCAAACCATCCAAGCGTATCAAAACTCTTTGCTAGAGGCCTTGCATGCTCTAATGAGATGAGACCATGCGATGTTCTGATGCCATAGAGACCGCAAAAACTTGCTGGAGCTCTGATTGATCCACCGGTATCAGAGCCAATAGCAAAATCGACGAGTCCGGCTGCCACTGCAGCAGCAGAGCCACTTGAAGACCCCCCGGGAACGCGTTGCGGAGAGGCGCTATTAATAGGTGTGCCATAGTGCACGTTAATTCCTAGGATGCTATAAGTTAATTCATCGGTATGCGTTTTGCCCAGTAAGTTGGCGCCTGCATGGGATAGTGTTTCAACAAAGGCTGCGGTGGCTTTCGGAAGAGAATGGGTTTTTAGCCATGCAGGACTACCAAATGCTGTTGGGATTCCAGCGACATCATAAATATCCTTTAAACCATAAGATAAACCGCTTAACGATCCTTCCTGGCTAGCGGGAATGTTGACGGGCGCATGTTTGCAAAATGCGCCTACCTTATCAAGCTCAAAAATATTTGATTGGCTTTGTATTTTCATGATTTACTTCCATGGGGTCGAAGGGTAGTATTGTCCTAATAATTATTATGTGGTTTGATTAAACCATACCAAGGGACACAAACAGATGAACACATTGCTTAGTTCTCGCGTACCGTTTTCAGCGATCGTCGATAGACCAAAATTAGTACTTCCAGAGTCTGCGCGTATGGTGGTTTGGTTAATCGTGAACATTGAACACTGGTCAATTGAAAATCCCATGCCAAGGACGGTTCTTTCCCCGCCGATGGGTCAGCCTCTGCAGCCTGATTTGCCGAATTGGGCATGGCATGAGTATGGCATGCGCGTTGGATTTTGGCGTATCTTTGACGCACTCAATCAACGCAATATCATTCCAACGTTGGCAACCAATGGAATCGTTTGTACATCTTATCCAAGGGTTGCTGAAGCTGGTTTAAATAAAGGGTGGGAAATGATGGGGCATGGTTATATTCAGGGCCCAATGCATAAGCTACCTAATCAGTTAGAAGCTATTGAGCAAACCGTTGATGCGATTAAGCGGTTTAGTGGAAAAGCTCCCGTTGGTTGGGAAAGTCCTGGCCTAACTGAAAATGATGCGACGATTGATCATCTCTCCAAAGCTGGTATTGAATATGTTGCCGATTGGGTCTTAGATGATCAGCCAGTGTGGATTGAAGCAAAGCCAAAGCCTGTGCTATCAGTTCCTTATACCGTCGAGATGAATGACATCCCAATGATGTTGTTGCAAAGTAATCGTGGTGAGGAGATGTTGTTGCGTGGCGTTGAACACTTTGAGCGCTTATGGTCTGAGAGTGCAGCGATTCCAAGAGTTATGGCGTTAAGCGTTCACCCTTACATTACTGGCGCGCCGCATCGTATTGGTTATTTTGAGGAGTTACTCGATCATATCCAAAAAAAGGAAGGTGTATTAATTAAGACGGGCGAGTGGATTTCTGATTGGTATCGTGCACAAGTTCCGCCGCCTCAGAATTAATTACCCATCGTTAATTCTTCTCGATATCTCCCGCCTTTAAGCCTAATTCATGGATTTGCTCCATAGTAGGTATTGCTTTGGTGTATCGATCACCTAGCCAAGCGTAATAGTCACCAAAGAGTCTGGCGATAGGGGAATATTTTTCTGGAATGATTCTTTTAGTCGCCGGATCAATCAATTCATCTTGTATATAAATTGATTTTATTTTTCCAAGCACAAGTGATCTTCTTTCTGATAACTCAATAATCTGAAAAAGTTCACACTCTAAGCTAGCGGGCGCTTGCGCAATTCTTTGAACATTAACCGTTTTGCTATCGACTAGAGTCACGCCGGCATAATCAATCTCACTCTCGTTCGAAGGAAAGTCAGCAGAGGCAATGTGCATCGCGCCAATGATTGATTTATCAACCATGTTGATCACAAACTGCTTTACATCCCTAATGTTCTGAAGCGTATCTTTGATGCTACCGTCAGATTTTGCTCCAATACCCAGTATTGCAATCGCGGGATCTTCCGAGAAGACATTGAAAAAACTATAGGGAGCGGCATTGCAAAGTCCATTCCGATCTTTGCTGGTGACAAGAGCCACCGGCCTTGGTATTACTACTGCGGATAAGAATTTATACCGCTCCTGTTTACTTAAATCTTCTAGCAATAAGTCCATCTGCAAGACTCCTATTAGTGGAATTATCCGGATATTTTGGGTTTAAAAGATTATTAGATTAGCACCTTATTTATCTATGCAACTTTCTGAAAAAGATTTATATTGATTTTCAAAATAAAAATTAACTCTTAAGGGACAAAGATGGAAGCACTGAAATCAGAAGTTCGGGATGGCATGCAAATTGATTGGGATATGCCGATTGTGATGGACGATGGGCTGGTGCTTAGAGCTGATATCTTCAGACCGATACGTGCTGGCAAATTTCCGGTGCTACTGTCATATGGACCCTATGGTAAGGGCCTTTCTTTCCAAGAAGGCTACAAAACAGCCTGGGAAATTATGGAGCGCGAGAACCCCGATGTACTGCGGGGGTCTAGCAACAAATACCAGAACTGGGAAGTAGTTGATCCGGAGAAATGGGTTCCTGACGACTATGTGTGTATCCGGGTTGATTCACGTGGCGCAGGAAGGTCTCCAGGCTTCATGGATCACAACAATGCTCGTGAGACACGGGATATTCATTTATGCATTGAATGGGCCGCCAAGCAAAAATGGAGCAACGGGCGTATTGGCATGAATGGCATTTCTTATTACGGTAGTAACCAATGGCGAGCTGCCGCTAGTAAACCAAAGCACCTAGCCGCGATCTGTGTTTGGGAGGGCTGGAACGATAACTACCGAGAATCAAGTCGCCATGGTGGCATTGCCTGCTCCTTCAGAAAAAATTGGCTTGAGATGCAAATTAAAACAGTGCAGCATGGCGTGGGTGATAGAGGCAAGCGAAATCCTATTACTGGAGAGACAGTCTGTGGACCTGAGACATTATCTGAAGCTGAGTTGCGCAAGAATGTAGATGATGTCTGGAAGCGCGTCATGGACAACGAGATGACGGGCGATTGGTATGAGGAGCGCACCGCAAAATTGGATAAGGTGGACATTCCAGTTTTAAGTGCAGCAAATTGGGGTGGGCAAGGGCTTCACACGCGTGGCAACTTTGAGGGTTTTGTTCGATCAAAATCCAAGAATAAGTGGCTAGAGGTTCATGGCGGATCGCATTGGGCACCTTTCTATACAGATTATGGCGTCGCACTGCAGAAGCGGTTTTTTGACTTTTACCTTAAAGGCAAAAAAAATGGCTGGAATAAAACGCCTCCGGTATCGTTGTTGGTAAGAAGTCCTGGCGAAAAATTTACTCTGCGTAATGAAAACGAGTGGCCATTAAAGAGAACACAGTGGACCTCTTTGTATCTTGATGCAAAACAGAAAACATTTTCACAGTTTCCTTTAAAGCAAGAGGCAAAAATTCAATACGACATGATGGGTAAAGGCGTTACCTTTGCCTTTCCTCCTCAGGCTCAAGAGGTTGAATTAACCGGCCCAATGGCTTTGAAGTTGTTTGTATCTTCTTCAACCGTAGATGCCGATATTTTTGCAATCGTGCGCGTATTTGATCCCAAAGGTAAGGAAGTCTTATTTCATGGGGCGCTTGATCCAAAGACTCCAATTGCACAGGGTTGGCTGAGAGCCTCGCATCGCAAACTGGATAAGAAGAAAAGTTTGCCCTATCGTCCATGGCATAGCCATGATGAAAAGCAGCCCTTAACTCCGGGTGAGATTTATGAGTTAGATGTTGAGATTTGGCCTACCTGTATTGTCATACCTAAAGGTTATAGCCTCGCCCTCTCTATCCGGGGTCGTGATTATGAGCATGATGATGCCGCCGCTGTGTTATCGAATATGAAGCACCCTATGAAGGGTTGCGGACCATTCACGCACGATGATGAGCAAGATCGACCACCGGCTATTTTTGGCGGCAAGGTAACTTTGCATATGGGTCCAAAGCATCAAGCAAGACTGTTGGTGCCAGTAATTCCAAAGAAAAAATAAACCTGACAAAGTGAGGAAGGCTTCATGAACTATTTTTTGAAGAAGTATTCACCGGCTGCTGTTTTGGCCTTATTTATTTGCTTGCTAAGTCCTTTGCTTAGCGCTCAAAGTGGACCATACCCGAATCGACCTATTAAAATTATTATTCCTTTCCCGCCAGGCAATACTACTGACATCATGACGCGTTTGATTGCCCCCAAGCTGCAGGAACGTTTGGGTCAGGCGATTGTTGTTGAGAATAAGCCTGGAGGATCGGGGATAGTAGGCATGGACTTTGTCGCTAAATCGAAGCCGGATGGCTACACCATCGTAGCTTCGCAGGGTGGCAATATGGTAGTACTGCCACATACCAATAAAAACGTCACCTACAACCCCATTACTGACTTCTCATCGATTGCTTTGTCTACGCTTAACTATCAGGTGATTACTGCGAGTAATCAAGCACCGTTTAAAACCTTTCCTCAAATGGTTGAGTGGGCAAAAGCTAATCCAGGAAAGATGACAGTGGCATCAAATGGTGAGGGAGGATTTCCGCACCTTGTTTTTGAAAGTCTCGCTAAAAATGCAGGCTTTACATTTACACATGTGCCTTATAAGGGCACAGCGCAGATTGTTACAGATATGATTGGTGGCCAGGTAATGGCTTCAGTCGACGGCGTGAGTGGTCCCGCACCACATATTCGCTCCGGAGCAATACGTTTGCTAGCAATCACCAATAAAACAAAAGTCCCCGAGTGGCCTAATACCCCAACAGTATCGGAGACGGTCCCTGGTTGGACTTCGAATGGTTGGTTTGGATATTCAGGTCCCGCAGGGATGAATAAGGATGTTGTCAATAAGCTGAATGTTGAAATCAATCGAGCAATGAACTCCCCTGAGGTGCTTGAGCAACTCAAGTCCTATGGGCTGGAAGTCATTTCAGAGCCGCCGGAATACTATGATCGAGTACTAAAGTCCGACTATGAGCGCTACGGCAAACTCGTTAAAGAAATTGGATATGACCCTCGCTAATTAGGCGAGTATTTCTGCAAAAAATATCGGAGCACAAATGCCCTTATATACCTTGGAAGAGTTTACGGAGAAAACAACTGCCGATGGATATGAGGGCGTATCTATTAGGGAGTGGGAACCCAATACCATCAGTCAGACTCATACGCATGAATTTGCTGTGCATGCAGTTATTGCCCAAGGAGAGATGTGGCTGACACGCGGTGATAACACTGAGCATTTGCAAGTTGGGGATACCTTTACGATGGATCCAGACACACCGCATGCTGAAAAGTATGGGCCAAATGGAGCGGTCTATTGGGCGGCTAGACGTTTTTCAAAAATTTAAACTTAAGTTGTATTGAAGTTTCGTAAGGCTCGTTATTCTGAATTCTGAATTGGTTGGCCCTTTAATTTTTTTTGTTTTAAATCTCAATAAAAGTAAATCATGACGAATACTGGAACGCCTGGAAAATATGAACCTTTTGGCTGGCATCATTGGCCTGATCATTTTTTTATGTCCTATCAATTTAGGCGTACCCTGGGGGAAACTCAAGAGGGTGGCGGGGCAGTCAGTGAGTGTTTTCAGGCGGCTAGCAGAATGATTCCTGGTGACCTCAATAGTTGGCATGAGGAATGGTTAAAAATTGCCGATAGGAATGATGCCAAAGGTGATGAGGCTGAAAGACAAGGGCATATACAGACCGCGATGAATTGCTGGCTCAGGGCGACCGAATATTATCGGTCAGCAGAGTTTTGGCTGGATGCAAATGACCCAAGAAGACTTCCCACTTTTACAAAGTGTGAAAACGCTTCTCATAAGTGGTTGAAATATTTACCAGGCGAAATTGTTGAGATTCCGTACGAAGACGGCAAAACATTACCTGCATATTTCATTAAGTCTCCTAAGGGCGGTGAAAAGCAGCCGGTATTAATTTCTTTCGGTGGACTTGATTCATTCAAAGATGAGTTATGGTTTATGACAGGTCGGGGCGCAGTGCAACGAGGAATTGCCGTTCTTCTGGTAGATGGCCCTGGACAAGGTGGTGCGTTAAGACGTCAAGGCATAGTATCTAGATACGACTATGAAGTTCCTGTTGGCAAATGTATTGATTGGCTAGAAAAAAGATCAGATGTAGACCCTAAGCGCATTGCAGTGAGCGGCTCCAGTATGGGTGGTTACTATGCTGCCAGAGCAGGTTCCATGGAACCTCGCTTGGCTGCCTGCATATCCCATGGCGCTATTTGGGATATTGAAAAAAGATTTGCGGATCGTGGTGAAAATCACGCTCTTGCTGGACATATGAAATGGGTTATTGGCGCTAATGACATGGCTGAAGCAGTAGTTAAGGCTCAGAAATTTAAGTTAGAGGGTGTACTAGATCATATGAAATGCCCGTATTTAGTCTTACATGGCGGGCATGATGTATTGGGTGTAGAGACAGTGCAATTAGTGCACGATTACGCTAAGGCGAAAGGGGTGAATGTTACCTTACGTCTTACTTCAGCTGAAGAGACTGGCGCAGAGCATTGCCAACATGACAATCCAACTTTAGGACAAGAGATTATGTGCGATTGGCTGGCTGATGTATTTGGAATTGACCAGCGTAAATTGTTTGCATAACTATTAGACGCTGGTTGAGGCGTCTGATGAGTCTGGAACCGCTTTTCCTGAGGCTAGTAGAGCGCTAATATCAACGGCTGTTTCAGCCATTACGGTATTGGCATTTCTTTTGAGATGTTCTTGCTCGACTTTCTTGCCTTGAGACTGCATATAGCGCCCCAGATATTGGGCTCTTGCTACAACATCTTGACCTAGTTGAAGACGTTCATTGCTGTAAGCCTCTAAAGCTAAGGGAGTAGCGCCAAAGATTTTGATCTGTTTGGCTATTGCGATCGCTTCATCCCCAGCTTTAGTAACCCCCATACCAACATGGGGGCGTCCAACAAAAGCTGCATCTCCCATTAAGGCAATTCTGCCAAAGACGGTTTGATCAGATCGTACGTCATAAATGGGTTGCAAAAATGGAGCTGCGGTTTTCTCCAGAATTTCAGCAAACTGAGGGGCTAAAAGTGTTCGAGCAGCCTCTCTCACATCATGAATATTTCTCCAGGAAACTTTCAAAGGGGGGATGCCGGTAGGGTAGAAAATTCCATCATCATCCGTCAGCAGTTTGATGAGTTCATCCGACTCCGGGGCAGCTCGATACCAAACAAAGTTATAGCGCCGCTTTCCAGGTCTCAAATCATTGTTGAGGCCAGCAACTGGATAACCTAGCATTTGCTCACCTTGCGGGAGGCAAAATCCAAAATAATCAAATAAGGTATCTAAGGTTAATTTTGATAGGTAATCTTCATCGCAGACTCCACGCCAAGCTACATAACCAGCGTATTGTGGTTTGATATTAGGTGCGAATTGAGCGCGTATTGTGGAATGAATACCATCTGAGGCAATCAGTATATCGGCCGTGTATTCGCTACCATCTTCACAACTCACATAGACCTTATCGTCATCTTGACTGACGCTCTTAACCTGTTTCCCCTGTAAATAATACCGTTCAGGAAAGTTGGTTTTCAGTAGATGATAGAGTCTGCTCCACGAGGTGAGAATTTGTGGAAGATCCATATCTGCAAGGCATGTACCATCAGATCCAAGTGTGACGCGTTTTTTTACTAAGACTCCCAGTGAGTCATCTACTTGAATGCCAGCTTCACGCAGGGCATCAGCCAAGGCATTATGGGTCACGATTCCTGCGCCACGCCCGTTCAGCAAGCCAGCGGCTCTTTCTAGTAAGGTGACATCATGGCCTTGTTTTAGCAAAATATTCGCTACAAATAACCCACCTAGAGAGCCGCCAACAACGATAATTTTTGCCATATTTACTTAGGGCGCTTAAATTGTTTTTGCATCTAGCGCTGCTTTTTCATGGGCAGGGTAGTTCAACTCAATAACGATTCCGTTGGGATCTTCTAAAAAGATTTGATGTAATTTAATGACGGGAACGGTTCGTTCATGGAAGGGAATATTTAATGCTTTTAAGTGCTTTAATTTCTCTTCTAAGCCTGTTGCAAAAAAAGCAATGTGATCAACGGCGCCAGATCCCTTAAGGCTGCTTGGATCCCGATCTCCAAGATACTGTTTTAATCCTTCGGGATCATTTTTATCGATGGCTATTAAATGAACTACTGCATTGGACCATTCATCATGAGGGCCGTTATAAAGCCAAACTCCAGGAAAGGGGAATTGTGGTCTTGGGCCAGCCGTTAAGCCAAGTATTTGACTAAAAAAAGCAGTCGTTTGTTCAATCTCTAAACTACGAATGGAGAAGTGATTTAAGCTAAGTGTATTTATCATTGTTTTGTAGTTGGGTTAAACAGAGATTTCAGTGTTATCGGACCAGGTCTTTATCTTAAGCAGGCTTTATTGCTATGTTCTGATTCTAGTAATACTGGAATTAATTTACCAGCAAATAAATAGTCCTGCACTAGACCTTAAGTTAACCATCTTCTAAAGTGTTGTATTCATAA
This sequence comes from Burkholderiaceae bacterium, assembly GCA_947448415.1. Classification (GTDB taxonomy): domain Bacteria; phylum Pseudomonadota; class Gammaproteobacteria; order Burkholderiales; family Burkholderiaceae; genus Polynucleobacter. The sequence goes on from CANFMT010000009.1 coordinate 65,189, forward strand.
TCTAATTGGCCTTTAAAGAAGATTGTTTCCGAAAGCGGTATAGTGAGTAATGTGATTTATACGAATAAAGGGAAAAATAATGCCAATTGCTAAGCAAGTAATCTCGCTAAATACATCATTAGCAATTGCTCAGGCTGCGCTTGAGTGCGGAAAAAGCAATGGCTTTAAGCCGCTTGTGGTTGTCGTCTTAGATTCAGGTGGTCTTTTGAAAACCTACTTAGCAGATGATGACACTAGTTTATTGCGCTTTAATATTGCGCTAGGAAAAGCCTGGGGCTGCTTGGGAATGGGATTTGCGGGTCGTGAGTTTGAGAGAAGGGCCGCCGCTCAGCCACTATTTATTAACTCCTTACAGGTTATGTCCGAGGGTAAAGTAGTTCCAGCGCGAGGTGGTGTATTAATTCGTAGCGAATCTGGCCAAATTATTGGTTCAGTTGGTATTAGTGGCGATACCTCTCCTAATGATGAGCTGTGTGCAATACATGGCATTAAAGCAGCAGGATTAATTGCTGATCATGGAGATCCAGAATAACTTCACGTTAGCAAGCAAAAGAAAAGCCACCTGAGGGTGGCTTTTTTAGCGAGATAGACTTGATTTAAAGCAAGCATTGTCATGCTCGGTATTCTTGGAATTTAGTAGGAATCCTTTGCAATGAAGCTATGTTTCTAATGAAAACAACATAAAGGAATTAATCAAATGTTTCGATGTATACGACTCTGGACGGGTACGGACAATAATTCTTATTTTGAAGAGGGGATTATTGATCTTAATTTAAAAAACGATCGCGGCGATTCTTTATCGACAAAGTTTTTGGCTCAAACAGCGGCGTTTCAAGAAACTCCCTCTGGAGGTCATTATGATTGGCATAACGACCCTGTGAGGCAGCTCGTTATCACATTGACGGGAACACTTGATTTTGTAACTCGTAATAATGAGCACTTTATTATCAACCCAGGGGATATTTTATTGGCTGAAGACTCAACTGGTTCAGGGCATACATGGAAGTTAATAGGCCCTGATCCATGGCGACGAGCCTACATTGTTTTGGCGCCAGACGCTCCCGTTTCATTTAAGGCTAATGCACAATGATTTTCTTGGGCTAATCATTGTGTCAAGGCGAAATATGCCTTGCAACCAACTCTAAACCTCTATCTCCCTAGTAATTGGGGCCGTTCTAGAGGTGATTTGTTAGTAATCAATCTTTTACTACAAAAGTAGAGTAAAATACATTTAGCGATTTTCAAGCTAATAGTGTTGTTGTACTAGTAATTAATACCGCAGTTCTGCGATAGTTCTTTTTAGGATCTCCCCCGCCATTCTTGACTTTCGCCTCATTCGGGGCATAGCCCCTTTTATATTTTTTTAAGGAATAGTCAGATATGGCAAACGGAATTGTGAAATGGTTTAACGATGCTAAAGGCTTCGGCTTTATTACCCCTGAACTCGGTGGCGAAGATTTATTTGCCCATTTTTCAGCAATTAACAGCAACGGATTTAAGTCATTAGCTGAAGGTCAAGCAGTGACTTTTGATATTACTACCGGCCCAAAAGGCAAGTTAGCATCCAATATTCAACCTGTTTAAATCAAAAGCAAATGCCAGGCAGAAAGTATTTGCCTGGTCCAAAGCCCAGCATGACTGGGCTTTTTATTTTTATTAAGGATGTTAAATGGCAAAAGAAGAGTTGCTTGAAATGGAAGGTCTTGTTGATGAAATTCTGCCAGATTCTCGCTATCGGATTACTTTAGATAATGGCCATAAGCTTATTGCTTATACAGCAGGAAGGGTCAAAAAAAATCACATTCGTATATTGGCTGGAGATAAGGTTTCTTTAGAGGTCTCTCCCTATGACTTGAGCAAAGGCCGAATCACATTTAGGCATATTGAGAAGAAGCAAGCTTTTACTGGTGCGCCTAGGAGACGATATTGATAGCTTTAAGATTAAAACCGCTAGTTAAATTAATATCTACAAAGAACATCAGGCCCTAGTCGATTCCAATGGTTTTAGAGATTAGGGCTCCAGAAGTACAAACTCTCCAAGAGAAAGTTTTTCTCTAAACTGAGAAAAAGTAAACTGAGCCTTACTCACACCAGGGCTCAAAATTTCAATCTTTCCTTCCGGAGTTAAATTGGCTAAATATTCTCCAGCGGGAAATAGAATCTCGGAGAGATTATTTTTGCTGGTGGAGTGGACGCTGAGGATCAGCCCTTTAGTAATTTCAATGCGCATGCCGTAGCTTAAGTTCTAAAAGTTAGTACGAAATATTCAGTTGCACACTTTGGTTGAAACTCTGCACCAAATTGGATCTAATTCAAATCAAATGAATTACCTCATTATTTTTTAGAGCTTTGAGCCATTTGGGCTAGTTTCTTGGCTGCTAAATGCACTTCCTTGGGGCAGAATATTTTTTGCCAGCTCATAAAAAATTGTTTAATCAACTTATAGGAAATTTTGTGCAATGCAGTAATCACTTCTAACGACTAGCTATGAAACTAATCACTGCAATCATTAAGCCTTTTAAATTAGATGAAGTTCATGAGGCTCTTGCGCATATCGGAATTAACGGCATGACCTCTTACGATGTACGAGGGTTTGGTCGCCAAAATGGACATACTGAACTTTATCGAGGTGCTGAGTACGTTATTGATTTTCTGTTGAAATTGAAAATTCAAGTGGCTGTCAGTGAAGAGTTATTAGACGATGCGCTGCGAGTGATTTCTAAAGCGGCATTTACCGGAAAGATCGGTGATGGAAAGATCTTTGTCAGTTCGCTTAATCAGGTAATTCGTGTTCGCACCGGAGAGTCGGGTCCTACTGCTCTATAGGTCTTACTGTGACTGCGACATCTAGTATATGGTCCGCTCCGCCATGTATGACTCCGCGGATAGGTGATATATCGCCATAGTCTCGACCAAAAGCAAGGTGAACATAATCCTCACCAGGTGACTCGAAGCCCCAGCGATTATTTGTGGGATCTAAATCGCACCAAACTCCATGACCAAGATTTCCTTCACTATCTACTGAAGGGATGTATACCGAAGCCCAAGCATGAGAAGCATCTCCACCTATTAGGCGAGCTTGCCCTGGCGGTGGGTTAGTAAGGATGTATCCACTAATGTATTTGGCAGGCAGGCCAATGCTACGTAAAGATGCTATCAAAATATGAGCGAAGTCTTGGCAAACTCCTTCACGCTTATTTAATGCCTCAAGTGCAGGTGTACCTATATCGGTGCTTTTGGTTACGTAATGAAATTCGCTGTAAATACGTCGCATCAAATCGATTGCTGATTCTAGAATTGGGCGATTACTTGTAAAGTTAGCACGAGCAAATTCAGAAAACTCAGGACGCAGGGCTATAAAAGGAGACGTGAACAAAAATTCAGAGGCAGCATCCCATTTGGTATTGGAGTGATAGCGAAAGTATTCACGCACAGTTTCCCAGGCAGGCGTGTCTAGCGGTTTTAGGTCTAGATTTGAGTCTGAATTCGTTTGGATTAGGGACTTTGCAGAGATCAATAATTCATTGTGTCTATTTTGTAATGAGAAAAACGTGCATATGTTTCCATAACTATCAACATTTTCAGTGCTCCATGCCGGATTGGGATTGACTGTAATCTCTGTCTTCAGTACTTGTTGGGACGCAAGACTGGCCGGCTTAAGATGGGCAAAGTGCTGGGCGATCTCAACGTTGGGGTCGTATGAGTAGCAGGTGTCGTGAGTAATTTCTAGCAACATATAGAGGTCTTACATCTGTACGCTGTATTCATTCGTATGAATTAGATTGAAATACCGCGCACTAATTTCATCCGATACGTTCCAGGCCGTTTGCGAGGTAGCGCGTAAGCAATTTAATAATTCAGTGAAATTGCCAAAACTATCTACTGAAGATAGCGCATAGAGATCGAGCTCTTGCAGATTGCGAACGCTACGCGTGAGTTCATCTGGGTTATTACGTTCCGTACCAGCAAGTTTGGAGAGCCTTGCTCTCAAAGCTTTCGTAACCCAGGCTAAAGAACGAGGGTTCTCGTCATCTAATACCAAGAGACTCACTAATGGCGCAATTTCTCGACTTTGCTGGTGTTGAGCGTGGAAGGTAATAGTGCTATCAAATAAATGGAGTAGGGCGGTATAGCCAGAACTATCTACATTAGGGTTAAACAAAAGACCGGCAGTAATTGCGGAATCAAAAACATTTGTCAAAAATGACAGTCGCTCAATATGACGTCCAATGGATAGCAGTTGCCAGCCATCATCACGGGTCATGCGGTCTGTTTGTGCTCCGGTAATAGCCGCTAAGCTGCTACTGGCTCCATTTAATGCATCAATCGCGAGTGAAGATGAAAAATCATGGAAGGTATTTGCCTTATGGCAGTCCTTTTCAAATTTCTCAAGACAGGAATTAATGGTGCTCCATTGCTCGGTTGATAATCGCTCGCGTACATTTGATGCAGTACGTTTCAACGCATTCAAATTAAATCCAACACTAGTAACATTCTCTCCACTATTCAGAGAATGAATTAAAGTTCTTTCAAAAATGCGATGACGAATATCGCTTTGATCAAAATTGCCAGGTACCCCATCCGGAACTAGCCCATAATGATGGCAAAGAGTCTCAAGCCAAACCCATAAAGGTTTAGAGGGGGTGTATTCGCTATTGATATTTTCGAGATAGAGTTTTGCAAGCCGGACTAAGTTCTCGCTACGCTCGGTATAGCGACCAAACCAGTAAAGATTTTCAGCGGCGCGACTAGTCACCAAGCGCTTGCGCATCACAATCTCTTTATTTTGGCTTGCTTGCTGAGGATTTTCTTCTGCTTCTTTGATATGAGCAGAGCTTTGAACCCATACGTCGGCACTACTACCACCTCTTTGCATAGAGGCAACCTCAGATTCATTAGAGGCAATACGTGCTAGACCCCCTGGTAGGACTTGCCAACTGTTCGGACCACTGCTTAATGCAAATACCCGCAGCATATAAGATCGTGGCTCTATAAGGGATGCATCGTTGAGGTTAAATGCGTTCAACCAGGTTGGCATTTGAGCCAAAGGAATGTAAGTTTGGACGGTATGCTCATCGGGCTGACGCGTGATTCTTCCTACCCATTCATCTAGTTGAGCTTGTGTAAGATCTCCTCCCAATGCAGCTTCGTAATTTTGATGCCCAGATGCAAATGGGTAGGTTGGCTTGATTGCTGCGTGAGTTAAATTTGGAATGGCGGCCTCTAAAGCAGCGCGTTCGCCACACCACCAAGTATCCATTGCAGGTAACTCAATTTTTTCATGAAGAAGACGCTCACTGATTGCGGGCAGAAAGCCCAGTAATGCTGGTGACTCTAGGAAGGCGGAGCCAGGCGCATTTGCTAAGATCACATTGCCTGCTCGAATCGCCTGTAGAAGACCAGGAACACCTAATGTGGAATCAGAGCGTAACTCAAGAGGGTCTAAGAATTCATCATCAAGACGCTTGAGGAGAATATCAACAGGCTCTAAACCACGAACTGTTTTTAAAAATAAGCGTTGATCTCGAACGGTAAGGTCGCCACCCTCAACTAGGGTAAGACCTAAGTAGCGTGCTAAATAAGCGTGTTCAAAATAGGTTTCGTTATAAGGACCTGGAGTGAGCAAGGCAATATGGGCATTTTGTCCAGCAGGACTTTCAAGTTTTAAGGCATCAATCAGATCACGATAAGCATTTGCTAGTGGCGCAATTTGCATTTGCTCATATGCTTTTGGAAACTGCCGACCAATTAAATTGCGATTTTCCAGCAAATAACCTAAACCCGATGGCGCCTGTGTGCGCTGAGAAATAACAGACCATTTACCATTAGGTGCTCTTGCCAGATCGAAGGCGATGATATGTAGATGTTTTTTGCTTTTGAGTCTAGCGCCATGCATGGCGCGCAGATACCCCGGATGACCATGAATAAGTGCAGGAGGAATTAAACCCTCTTTGAGTAAATATTGTGGACCATATATATCGGAAATAATCGCTTCCAACAGCCGGGCTCTTTGCAAAACTCCTGATTGAATTTCTTGCCAAGATTCTGGATTAATAATGAGCGGAAATAGATCCACCGACCAGGGACGCTGCGGTCCAAATTCATCCGCGTAAACATTGTATGTAATGCCATTCTCACGAACTTGTCTATTGAGTTCCTGAGTGCGCTGATCAAGATCTGCTAAACCAGAAGGCTCTAGTTGCTCAAAGAATGTTTGCCAATGTGGTAACAGGGAGGCTGAGTGATTACCGCGTAACTCATCAAAGTGACCCTCAGACGCCTTTGGGGAGAGGCGAACGATTGCATCTACTAGAGATGGTTTGTCTGTAGCTTTCAAAGGATTTGCTTGAGATGATTCCACAAGCTATTGTCTCATCGACGCATATCAAGCGTAAATGGGAATTCTCGACTTGCCTGCAGATCAATATTGGCAGCAATTTCCTCGATCGTCCCTGGAGTATGACCCATCCTGAAAAAGCGCGATAAGCGACGGCTCTCGGCCTCATTGGCATTAATTGGGAAGTTGTCGTAATTGCGTCCACCAGGGTGAGCAACGTGATACTGACATCCGCCAACCGATCGCTTCATCCAGGTATCTATCATGTCAAATACTAATGGCACATGTACGCCAATACTTGGGTGCAGGCTAGAAGGGGGATTCCAAGCTTTGTAGCGGACGCCTGCAATATATTCACCAGCAACACCTGTTGGCTGGAGCGGTAAAGGCTCTCCATTGCAAGTGATAGTGTAACGACTTTGATTGAGGCCAGTCACTCGTACCTCAATTCTTTCAATAGAAGAATCTACATAACGAGCAGTGCCACCACCGGTGTTTTCTTCACCCATCACATGCCATGGCTCAAGACCATTACGCAAAGTAATTTCTGTGCCCATGGTTTGTACTTGACCAATAAGTGGAAAGCGGAACTCTAAATGCGGGGCAAACCATTCTGGCTTGAAGTCATAACCATGAATACGCATTTCTTCAATCACATCATCAAAGTCCATTTTGATAAATGTTGGTAGGAGGCAGCGATCATGTAGCTCTGTACCCCAGCGAGTCGCAGGTGCCAGATAGGGCTCATCCCAGAAACGTGCAATCAAGGCGCGAATGAGAAGTTGCTGAACAATACTCATCTGTGCATGCGGCGGCATTTCAAAAGCGCGCAACTCCAGCAAGCCTAAGCGACCCGTTTGACTATCAGGTGAATACATCTTGTCGATACAGAACTCGCTGCGATGAGTATTGCCAGTCACATCGATCAAAATATTACGTAAGGTACGGTCAACTAACCAGGGTGGCATGCTCGAACCATATTTCTTGCGATTCTCTTGAATCTCTTTGAGTGCAATCTCGAGTTCATAGAGTTGATCATTACGCGCTTCATCTACACGTGGTGCTTGGCTCGTTGGACCGATAAACATGCCGCTAAAAAGATAGCTTAGGCTAGGATGGTTATGCCAATACAAAATCAAGCTTGCCAATAGTTCTGGCTTACGCAAAAAGGGGCTATCTACTGGAGTAGCACCACCCATGACAAAGTGATTGCCACCACCGGTGCCGGTGTGGCGACCATCGGCCATAAATTTTTCAGCCGAGAGGCGAGATTCGAAGGCTGCTTTGTAAAGGAACTCGGTATGCTCAACCAATTCATGCCAGTTATGTGCTGGATGGATATTGACTTCTATTACCCCAGGATCTGGAGTAACTTGTAGTAGTTTTAAGCGTGGATCGCGTGGCGGCGGGTAGCCCTCAATCACAATTTGGAATTGCAATTCTTCTGCCGTAGCCTCTATTGCCTCCAATAGATTGAGATAGTCCTCTAGGCGAGACAGCGGAGGCGTAAATACATAGAGTGCACCATTCTTACCACCATGTTTGTTCTCGGCATCAGGACCATTAGCTCGCATGGGGTCCCGAGTTTCAACGCACAAAGCTGTACGTGTAGTCCAGGAGGCTGACTCTTGACGATTTGGATAACGTACTTCTTGCGACTGGCTCCAAATCGTTTTGCCGCCACCAGAACCAGCTGTAGGTTTCTGAGAGCTTGCGCTAGAGGCAAATCCAGAACGGCCACCTGAAGTGCCCCCACCTAATGGTTGGGATTGTGGAACTACAGGCACAGCCCCAGGTAATGGAGGTCTTGGGGCAAACGGATCTTGCTCAATGAGATAGGGGTAGTCGGCTTTATTGGTCCAAGGAAGCGAATCTAAGGGCAAGCGATAGCCCATGGGGGAGTCGCCGGGCAAAAGGTAGAGGCGATCATCGCGGTAGAGCCAAGGACCCGTTTTCCAATTGGTATCAAAGTAGTTTTGACCTTGTGCCGCTTCAATGGGTAATACATAACCGATGACAGAATCGAGTTTCTGGGTAAACACGCGCTTAAGGCGAGTGCGCTCCATCTCATCCTCTAGATTTGATTTGAATGGGTCTACGTTGACAGGTAGCTTAGATTCACGCCAAAGGTAATAGAAGACATCCTCGTAAGCAGATTCAATAAATTTATCCGCTAAACCTAAATTTTTGGAGAGGGTATACACAAATTTTTCAGCGTCTTTGCTGGTGTACATAATAGGATCGCGCTCATCAGCAAACAGTTTTGGGTTCTTCCAAACAGGGTGACCATCGGCACGCCAATAGATTGAAAGAGCCCAACGAGGAAGCTGTTCTCCCGGATACCATTTGCCCTGCCCAAAATGCAAGAAGCCACCATCGCCATATTCTTTACGTAGCTTCTCTACTAATTCAGTAGCATAGCCACGTTTTGTCGGCCCTAATGCATCGACGTTCCATTCACGCTCGTCACGACCGTTAATGGAGACGAAGGTAGGTTCACCACCCATAGTCAGGCGCACATCACCAGCTTCTAATTTCTGATCTACTTTATGACCTAAATTAAGAATGGCTTCCCATTGATCCTCGGTATAAGGTTTAGTAACGCGTGGTGCTTCATAGACTCGTGTGACTTCCATCGTATGCTTGAAAGTCACCTCGCATTCATCTACGCCACCTTCAATTGGGGCAGCGCCTGAGGGGTCTGGAGTGCAGGCAACAGGAATGTGCCCTTCTCCGGCAAAGAGGCCAGAAGTGGGGTCCAAGCCGATCCAGCCAGCACCTGGTAAATACACCTCGCACCAAGCATGCAAGTCTGTGAAATCTACCTCTGTACCACTGGGACCATCGAGTGCTTTGACGTCAGGCTTTAACTGTATTAAATATCCAGATACAAAGCGCGCAGCTAGGCCGCATAGACGCAGTAGGTTTACCATCAACCAGGCCGAATCACGACATGAGCCGCTTTGTAAATCAATCGTTTCATCAGGAGTCTGCACGCCAGGCTCCATTCGAATAAGGTAATTGATATCGTTATGAACCTTTTGATTTATGGCAACTAAAAAATCAATTGTTCGTTTTTCACTGCGATCAACCGTCTTAAAGTATTTATTTAATGAGCTATTGCGCATTCTGCCTAAGTAAGGGCGCAATTCTTTTTTGAGTTCGGAGCTGTAGGAAAATGGATAGTTTTCAGCGTCAGGCTCTAAAAAGAAATCAAAAGGGTTGTAGACAGCCATTTCGGTAACAAGGTCAACCGTGACCTTGAACTTGGTAGTCTTTTCTGGGAATACCAAACGCGCTTGGTAGTTTGCAAAAGGATCTTGCTGCCAGTTGATGAAGTGACCCTCTGGCTCCACTTTGAGAGAGTAAGAAAGAATATGACTGCGGCAGTGCGGGGCAGGACGCAAGCGCACCACTTGAGGCCCCAGATTTACGGGGCAGTCATATTCATATTCGGTAACGTGGTGTAGGGCAGCATGTATAGACATGCCTGAAAGTCTATGAGTTAGCGGATTACGCACCGTATTGTGGCGCACAAGATTAGTGCGCAAAACCAAGGGATGCCCAAAATTGGGCAAAACCCGTCAAAAACAGGGCACCTTTTTATTTAAGACCCATTCAGTAGGCATAAGTTGTCCATGCACCCATCTTGAAAGTTGATATGCCTAAGCAAACCACTTTGATGATTGGGGGTAAAAATTACTCATCATGGTCAGAACTTTAATTGCCGGAGGAAACATGTACGTTTATGTCACTCGAAATATCGTCGCCAGAGTACGTCGCAATGATGGTACTGACAATGGCTGCAAGCCATTGAATCCTGGTAAGTATGAAGCCAATAAAACCAATGATGGCGCCCTAGAGATCTTACAAGATGCCGGTGAGCCAGTCTATCTATTGCCATTTATCTGGTGGGAGAAGATGGAGTTGGGTGATATTTTAATCGCTGCATAGGCCAATCCAATGAACTATAAATACATCAAAATCGAACAGGCAGATTTCATTGCCACTATCCGCTTTAATCACTACGGCAAGCGAAATGCTTTGAGTGAATGCCTTATTGAGGAAATGCATCATGCCCTAGAGGTATTTGGCAAGGAGGATGTGCGCGTTTTAGTATTGCGATCTGATCAAAAAAATAAAGTATGGTCTGCAGGCCATGATGTTATGGAATTACCTAGATCAGAGCGCGATCCCCTGCCAGCAGATGATCCAGTGATGGTGCTTCTGAAATCTATCCGTGCCTTTAGAGCTCCGGTGATTGCGATGGTTGATGGATCCGTATGGGGTGCATCAACTGATTTGATTATGAGTTGTGATATTGCAATCGGCGATCACGACTCTACCTTTGCTATTACGCCAGCAAAATTAGGTCTTCCCTATACTGCAAGTGGAATATTGCATTTTATGTCCCGTATGCCGTTGAACGTTGTGAAAGAAATGTTTCTTACTGCTGATCCTATTGGTGCTGATCGAGCGCTGCAGATTGGCATTCTGAATCACTTATATGTATCTGGAGAGCTAGAGACCAAAACCTATCAGATGGCTAAAACGATTGCTAAGAGATCTCCACAGGCAAATTCAGTGCTAAAAGCACAAGCCCAAATGTTGTCAGACGCAGCAGTGATGAACCCATCCGTGTTTGAGTATCTGCAATCCTTACGTAAAAATGTCTATATGGGTAGTGATTATCGTGAGGGCATTACCGCTTTCCTGGAAAAGCGCGAGCCAGTATTTGGACAGGCTTGACAGAATCTGGGTCACTGATTAAGGTATTCATTCCAGCTTTTAATTTTATAAATTGACCTTATGACAACCGTACAACAATGTATTTCGCAAAAATCTAACACTATCTTTTCTGTAAGATCATCAGACCCCGTGGAAAGTGTATTGATACTGATGCGTGATCATCGAGTGAGAGCTATCCTAGTCATTGACGATGGTAATTTGGTAGGAATCGTTTCGCAGGGCGATTGTGCAATCAAGGTGTTATTGCCATTTAATAATCCTAAACAAGTCCCCGTTTCCAAGATCATGACAGTAAACCCACTTACTGTTACGCCTGCAAATTCATTAGAAGAATGTATGACGATAATGATTCATAAGCATATAAGGCATCTACCTGTGCTTGCAGAAAAAAAGGTGGTTGGAATTATCTCTGTCGGGGATACGGTAAAAAATATTATGGAACACCAAGGAGATCAGATTAAGTTTCTAGAAACCTACATTAAAGGTCATGGAAGTTAAGCCGTTATTATTTCCGATCGAGATGAGAATATCTTGCTCTGGAACGCGTCAGCCCAACGTATTTTTGGCTATAGCCAAGATGAAGCCTTAGGAAAAACTCTCAGCATCATTACGCCTGAGCCTTTTAGAGAACGACACTCTAAGGGCTATTTTCATAGGATAGAAACTGGCAAAACGAAGTATGGCAATCCCTTGCTGCGGGTTCCAGCGATTCATCAAGATGGTAGGTCTATTTCAATTGCTTTTTCAGTCACCATGATCTTTGATGACCAGAATCAGCCTAGGGCAATTGCAGCCGTTATTCGCGATGAAACGGAGCGATTTCAGGAAGAACGCAAGCCCAAAGAAAAATTAGCAGACCTTGAGAAATTACTCAAACTTAATATGAAAGCTATTATTTTTTCGGACATGGCACACTTGAAATTTTTTTGATTTAATTGATAGTTTTCTTAATCCTGATGATTAATGGGGAGTAATGGAGATTAACCATTAATGCTAGCCCAGCTCAAAAGAAAAGGGGCTTCATTGCTGAAGTCCCTTATTTACTGGTGGGTCGTGCGAGATTCGAACTCGCGACCAACGGATTAAAAGATGCGAAATTGTGTTCGAACAGTTGTTAAGACATTGATCTAAACCTGCCTAGAAAGTGCTGCAGTATTGACAGATGGATATATGGTTTTGATTGAGTCGGACTGGACGTCGAATTTTGTCGACAGGAGCGTCTAGTTACGGGACGGTGGTTTGTCGGTTGTGTTGCTATATTTAGGTTGGCCTATGAATTGTTATTCCAGGTATGTCTAATTTCGCAATCATAATTTGGCCATTAGTTGAATCAGTGCAGTAAATGATTTTATTTTCTTTTCCACCAAATGCAAGATTAGTAAGCGATGTTCCCGATATGCCTTTAAGGATTTCAATGGGTTCAGCAAGGTGATTCAATATCCAAATATAAGCAAGCCCAGGGTTTGCTATCAGTAAATGCCCTTCATCATTTATTGCTAATCCATCAGGCCCACTAGGGCCGTAAGATGTAAAGAACTGCCCCGTTTTTGAGATGGAGCCGTCCTCAAGAATTGGCATTCTCCAAATACAGTTTCCACGAGTGGCTGCAACAAACAGGAACTTTTCATCCTTTGATAGGGTGATTCCATTCGGACTCGGGACATTGGATAGCAATTGATCTAACTTGCCATCGGGGGATAGGCGATATACCTTGCCCGTGGGATCATGTAAGCCAGTTTGACCCTGATCTGTAAAGAAAAGGTTTCCAGATGAATCAAAAGTTAGATCATTTAATCCCTTAAATTTCTCAGAATTTTTTGATGTGAGGTAAGGGCGAACATTGCCTGTTTTTGTATCTAAAGCCATTAGGCCGTTTGCATAATCTGTGATTAATAGTTCATAAGAGTTCATGAACTTCATCCCGTTAGGCTGACCCTCCCATTGTGCAACTAGGTCCCATTCGCCTTTTGGGTCAATGCGAAAAACTCTCCCATGGGGTATGTCAGTCACAAATAAATTACCCGCCCCATCGAATACGGGACCTTCCAGAAAGGAGTCGCTTGCACGTCCACCTTGATTAACTTTGCTCCACTCTGTCAGTTTGGGTTTGCGAAAGCGATCAGGAAGCCTTGACCAGACTTCCAATGTTGTAACTTTTGGTGGACTGCTAATGAACATAAAGATAAATGAGATAAAAATGCAATCTAGTTAAAACCATACAATACTGCAGGATTGCTTACCAATATTTTTTCTTGCAGTGCTGCACTAGATGTCCAAATAGCAATTTGATCCATCATTTTTGCGTCATCTGGTTTTTCATTGGCTTTTTTGGTCGGATGCGGCCAATCCGTTCCCCAGATTAATCTATCGGGCGCTATTTCAATGTATTTTCTGGCAATCAAATTGGTATCACCAAAGTCATTCTGCTTGCTGGTAATGTAAGCTCCAGTCAATTTGATCCATGTATTGCCTGCATTTAAAAGATCTGCGTACATTTTGAATGATGGGTGATTAATTCCATTGGGCTGAGGGGGTTGTCCGAGATGATCAAAGACAATTCTGCTTGGCATCTTTTTAAAAATATCCATGTAGGCCAGATTTTTATCCCCAGTACCATTGATCTGTATATTCCACCCTAGAGGCGCTATTCGCTGGGAAAGAGGCAGCATCATCTCAGGTGTGACGCCCACTAAAAAGCTGAGGTTAAATCGAATGCCTCTCACACCAGCGGCATGAAGTCTTTCAAGCTCTTTATCGGTTACATTGGCATCAACTACACAAACGCCCCGAGAATTATTTCCCATCTCTCTTAATGAATCCACCAATAGTGAATTATCAGTTCCATAAGTTGATGGCTGAACAATCACATTACGCTGTAAACCTAACCTTCTTTGCAATAAACGGTAGTCAGCAACACTCGCATTGGGCGGCAAAAGGGTTGCGGTCTTATCGGCTGGGTATTTATTGTTATAGATATGGTGATGGCAATCGCATGCTAGGCCGGGTATTGGAAAGTTGGGCACTTCAGTTCCTGTTGAAAATGGAACAGAGGTTGGAATTGGGGTTGTGTAGGTAGATTTGTACGGATTTGAGGTGCAGCCACTTATGGCGCCCAATGCTGCTGCAGCGCCCAAACCCATAAGTAAATCTCGTCTTGTGTGAGATGGAACATTGTTCATAAAGCTTTACCTTTATATGATTATTGTTTTTCAAATGCCGTATTGGCCGCAATTCTTCCCCAGTTGTCAGTACTCTCTTTGAGTATTTTTGCGAAGGCTTCACTGCCAATTTGCTTTGGTTCTGCGCCCATTCCCTCGGAAAAGGATTTCATATCGGGGGTATTCATGGCTATAGCAATTTCTTTTTGCAATTTAGTGAGCACTAATTGAGGCGTGCCCTTAGGTGCCCATAAGCCAGTCCAATTTATGAGCCCGTTCCACTTGACCCCGGACTCGGCAAAAGTGGGGACATCGGGTAATGCTGGAATACGCTTTTCGCCGCTAATCCCTAACATGCGTAATTTGCCTGCTTTTACATTACCCATGAGTCCTGTTGTCGAGGCGAACTGAAAATCAACGCTATTGGATAAAACAGCCTGGGTTGCTTCTGCTGCGCCTTTAAAGGGAATGGCCATAAAGTTAGCACCCACAGCGATACCAAATGCTTCGCCAACAAAGTGAGGGGTTGTTCCTGCGCCACCCGTTCCATAAGTGACTTTATTAGGTTCTTTTTTAGCATCAACGATTAATTCATTTAATGTCTTGTATTTGGATTCAGAGCTCACAACTAGTCCCATCGGGACAAATACAAATGCACTGACAGGCATCAAATCTGAGCTATGGTCAAAAGGTAATTTTTTAAAGATATGGGGAATTAGTGAGTAGGTCGTATCATTGGCCACCAAGTTATATCCGTCGGGATCAGACTTTGCAACTTGGTTAACGCCAATAGTGCCAGTAGCTCCAGCTTTGTTTTCTACAAAAAATGTTTGGCCGGTTTGCTCGGTTAGTTTTTGGGCAATTTTTCGAGTGACTACATCTACCGCACCGCCAGGAGCATAAGGGACGATGATTTTGACAGGTCTAGCTGGGTAGTTTGTTTGTGCATTCACAACTGGATTAGAAAGAATGCCTAAAGACAAAGGAAATAGCACTGCAATGAAAATCTTTTTGCTAAATGTCATTTTGAGCTTTCGGGTTCATTAAATACTGGTAGCTACTGGTAATAAAACACTAAGGATATTTTTTGCTGCTCCAACGCCCATATTGATATAGGCATCTGAAGTCACACCGCCAATATGCGGGCTTAAGATAATGCGCTTGTTCCCCTGAAAGGCATGTCCAGCAATCATTGGCTCTGCTGCAAAGCTATCGAGCGCAGCCATGCTTACTTTGTTAGATTGGATTGCATTTAGTAGATCCGCTTCATTAATCAGTCCACCACGAGCGGTATTAACAATAATGACCCCATCCTTGCAAAGACTTAAGGTATTTTTATTAAGAAGATCTTTATTTTCTGTAGTTAGCGGGCAATGAAGTGAGATTGCATCAGACTGTTGCCAAATTGTCTTTAAATCTACTTCTTGAATATAGTCTGGAAGATTTTTTGCATAAGGATCAAATCCTATAACCCGCAAGCCGATGGCATTGCACATCTTAGCAAAACGTAGGCCAATAGCTCCAAGACCAATGAGGCCAAGGGTTTTTCCATTTAACTCTAAAGTTTTAAATGTAGCCTTATCCCAGTGGCCAGAGTGCATGCGCTCATTTAGATGAACTGTAGATTTTGCGCAGGCCAATAGTGAGGCTAGTGCATGTTCGGCAACTGCGGCAGCATTTGCACCAGCAGCTGCAACTACCTTAATACCTGTTCGAGTAGCGGCCTCCTTATCAATGGTGTCAGTTCCGCTGCCATGTTTGGAGATAACTTTTAGGGCAGGGGCTGCATCCATCATTTCAGCGGTAACTTTTCCGTAACGCAACAGAATAGCAAGCGGATTATGCTTTTTGCATAAGGCCAGAACCTCCTCAGGTTGAGGAGATTTTCCGGCGTAGATCAATTCAAAATCTTTCAGTAATTCAACCGCCGGAGCAGCAAGATCTGCGCCTGTAATTAGAATCGCTGGCTTTTGGCTCATAGGCTTTCTCCTGCTTTGAGTACCCCTGCAGCAACCAATGCCGGATTAAGCCAAGCTGCAGCAGTTTTTCCAGTCTTAATAGCAGCGATTCGACTGGCTTCGTCGTCTACCTTCTTTTGAGCGAGTGGTAATAAAGAATCCAACTTATCTTTTTCAATCGCAACTACGCCATCACAGTCAGCTACGATGAAATCTCCAGCATGCACAGTTACTCCACCAATAGAAATTGGGTGACCGATGCGGCCTGGTACATTTTTCGTGGGGCCATTCGGATTGGTACCCACAGAAAATACTGGGTAATTCATTTCAGCCAATTCATTGCTGTCACGTACTGCTCCATCAATTACTACACCAACAATGCCTAGTTGTTGGCAGGCTGTAATCATGATAGTTCCCATGAGCGCGGCAGTTTGATCTCCTTTGCCATCAATCACCAAGATATCACCAGGTTTTGCAAGAGACATTGCAGCATGAATCATGAGGTTGTCACCAGGACGAACTTCAACAGTGAGCGCTGGGCCAGCTAGTTTCATTGAGGGGCGAAGCGCACTAATACGGCCATGCAGGGCGCCGCGACGATCGTTCACATCGGAAAAAATAGAAGGGGCAAATTTAGATCCTTTTGCTACCAATTCAGGAGAAGTGCGTACAAAATCAGTTTTAATATTTAGGTTTGACATAATTTTTTCTTTATTGGTTAATTGAGTAAATACGATTAATCAAGTTTGGTACCGGAATCTTTAACAACCTTTCCCCAGCGAACCAAATCTTTAGATAAGAGATTTGCAAATTGCTCAGATGTGCCGCCGAGCACATCCCCACCATCGCCCATAAGTTTGGCTTTGACTTCGGGTTGCTTGAGTATTTGATTAATATTTTTATTGAGCTCTTGCACGATATTGCTTGGCGTTCCGGCAGGTACCACAAAGCCAAACCAGGTAATCGCTTCAAAGCCCTTAACTCCCGACTCAGCAATGGTTGGGATATTAGGAAGTGAGGGAGAGCGAGTAAGTGATGTAACAGCTATAGCACGTAGACGCCCATCTTTAATTTGACTCAGTGCAGTGGGGATTGATGATGCGTAAACCTGAATTTGACCGCCCATTAAATCTGTAAGCGCTTGCGATGAACCCTTGTAAGGAATATGTTGAAGCTTGATGCCTGCTGACTTTTGTAAAAGCTCCATTGCTAGGTGTGCAACAGTTCCATTTCCTGGCGAGCCATAAGTCACTTGCCCGGGTTTAGATTTTGCTGATGCTGAAATATCTGCAAAAGTTTTGTATGGAGAATTTTCAGGTACCACTATGACTAAGGGTGCAGATGCCAAAAGCACTACAGGTGTTAAATCTCTTACGGGACTGTAAGGAAGCTTCGCATATAAAGTCGGGTTAATTGCCAAATTACTGGTTTGGCCTAAGCCAATGGTATAGCCGTCCGGCGGTGATTTGGCAACAGAATCAATTCCTAAATTTCCTCCGGCACCGGGCTTGTTATCTGGTACTACAGTCCATTTAAATGTGTCGGTTAGAGCTTGACCAACTGTTCTGGCAAAAATATCTGTACCGCCCCCTACGGGAAAGGGAACAACTAATTTAATTGGCTTGTTGGGATAGGGTTGTGCAAGTGCAGTTGCGCTAACTAATGAGCACATCAGAGTCAACAGTAATGATTTGAGATTTTGCATTTAGCGCCTCATTTGGGGTTGAAATGAACCTCCGCAGACTTTATGATGTTGTTTCAATATTTACAATAGTGTTTCGACAGGCGAAATAAGGTCCATTTAGTGAAACAAAATTCAAGTAAATCCTCGCTTCCACCTGACCTCCCATTACAGGGCGAAGAGCCTTCAACTGGAACCGTGATGTCAGTCACCAAGGCGCTCAACTTATTGGAGGCGTTCGGCGGAGTAGATCAGTCCCTTCTTTTGACTGAATTAAGTAAAAGAACGGGAATGCATAAGACAACTGTATTGCGTTTGGCTAGAACATTGGCCGAGAAGAATTACCTAGTACAAAAAGAGAATGGCAGTTGGCGCTTAGGTCGGTCTGCAGGTTGGTTGGGCGCTTGTTATCAGGCTACCTTTGATGTGCATGACATAGTGGAGCCAGTATTAAGAGAGCTCACTATCGAAACTGGAGAAAGCGCTTCTTTTTATGTACGAGAAGGAAGTCAACGCACATGCTTGGCGCGTGTTGATGGTCCCCAAACTATTCGTCATCATGTGCGTGTTGGTATTGGGTTGCCTTTAAATTTAGGAGCGCCAGGTAGGGTAATACTGGCGTTTTCTGGAGAGCAAGGTGAGCCTTATGAATCTATTAGAAAAAAAGGCTATCACCTCTCTTTAGGCGAGCGAGAGCCAGAAGTATCTAGTGTATCTGCACCAATTTTTGGTGTTGAATGGAAGCTACTAGGGTCTATATGTATATCTGGGCCAACTTCTAGACTATCAAAGACAAGGCTCTTAGGTCTTGCACAAACAGTGATACAGGCGGCCAATCAACTTTCCTACTCATTGGCTGGAAGTGCAAAGCAGGCAAAAATAGACCTTCCCGATTCAATAGCCACATGGCATCCATGACTAATCTCTTTAACGGCCATTTAATAAAAGGATGTTTGTTAACCTGACAAGTATGTATAACCGTCCCATAAAGAGACGCTCATAGTCCCGTCGGTCGCCTAGCGTCTGCCATCCTGACCCATCACGGTCCAATAGATCACCTATTGTTCCGAACAGTCCCCACATTTCACCAGCCTACAAAGACAAAACCCCCACTATTGCTAGTGAGGGTTTCTTGATACTGGTGGGTCGGGCGAGATTCGAACTCGCGACCAACGGATTAAAAGAAGTCGTGGCTCTTCAAAACCCCATATAAATCAATGGTCTTAGGGGATAAAAAATGACTGTGCGATTGAGTGTGCGATTGCATATTGGTGCATAGTTCGAATCTGTAGGCCGGATATCAAACTTTTCAAACCTCAAAATACCGGTAGGAATTCTCAAAATCTGAAACTACATTACTACTGACTAATTTCTTTTTTTGGAGAACTTATGTCGCTGGAATTAGTGCGCAGTAACGAGCAATTTGAAACCCAGGCTCAGGACCCTTTTGTCCATAGGATGGTCAATGTCAATGGGGTTCCATTTGATGAAGAGTTTTTAGGTAAGTTAGTGGCCAATCATTTCTCAGCCCTACCGAACGGCAAAAGGCCTACTTTCAGTACCGCCTTTGAAATTTACCTCGCTGAAAGCAAGTCTTCTCACCGCAAGCGTTTTCGAGATGATGCGACCCGGTATTTCAACTACTTTTGTGAGCTCTATGGGGATTTGCCCTTAGATGAGCTAAAGCACTGGCATATGACTACCTATAGAGATCATCAGCTCCAAAGAGGCCTGAGTCCCTCCAGCATTCGAAAACACCATAACTGCCTAAATGCCATACTCAATCTGGCATTTCGTTTTTTAGATATTGACCGTTTAAGCCCCTTTAGGGGGCTACGAATTAAAGGGGAGGGTGATAGTAAGCGTCACATGGCAGTAGTAACGCCAGCATTGATTGAGAACGTTAAGGCTAGGTTACTTGAGAATCGTTCTAACTATGCCTTAATAGGATTAATTCAACTCAATACTGGCATGCGCTTATCTGAGCCTGTATTTGCTAGGGTGGAAGATTGTATTTTGGATCATCACATTCCCCATCTATGGGTTCGTCAAAATAGGCTGTCAGACCGTAAGACGAAATCGAGCATTAGAGCAGTGCCTTTGTATGGCGTATCCCTTAAAGCTGCTACCCAGCTATACGAGAGGGCGCTGCGTAAACGCAGTGCCTGGTTAGTACCTAACTACGCTAAAGAAAATGGCAATGGCTCGTGTTCAGCAGCAATGAATAAGGGGCTTAAAGATTTGGGCTTTCGTAGCCACATGTTTAGACATGCTTTTATTGACAGACTGAAAGCCTGTAACGACATTCCGACTAGATTGGCCGAAAGCATTACAGGGCACTCTAGTGGTGGGTCAGAGTTTAATAACTATGGAACGGTGGGTTATACGCTTGAGCAAAAGCTGGAGGTGATAAAGCGGGTGGCTGCATAAAGAAACCCCCAGCTATCGCTAGCCGGGGGTTTTGTAAAGTAATGCTGAGGGTCCGCTATCGGCCAGTAGGTGCCAGTCAGCTAGGCCAATTTACTTCTTGGAAAGCAGAAATATCCAGTAGATCTAATTAGAAAACTGAACTATAAGAATTTGCATCAGGCCTTTGCTTATTGGGCTTATGAACCGAGATAGTGCCGATAGTGATGAAGCACAGAGGCTCCTCTTTATCCTTAAGTAAAAATAACTCCCTCATCTTTTGGCTGTATAGAGCCTTACCGCTTGATAGTCCTGAGCCAAATCCTAAAGAATTAGCCATTAGTAAAATATTTTGAATTGCACATCCTGCGGAGATGAGTTTTTCTTGCTCGGGAATATTGTCAAGTTCATTGTGCAGCTTAGCGGTTGCCAATAAAAGCAGGGGGCCTCGAAAAGCTTTCTGCTTTGCTTCATCAATTTGAGTTGGCGTTGCGCTTGGGTCTCTTGCTATGAGTGCGTCTGCAAATAAGTCACCTAATAAATTACGACTTTCGGGGCTGACTTCATAAAAGTGCCAAGGCGTTACCTTTCCATGGTCGGGGGCGGCTCCAGCTGCATTCAGAATTTCTAATTTCTGGGGTAGGTTAGGGCCTGGTGCAATCAGTCTTTTAGGAGAAACATGCTGGCGACTATGGATCAGTGCATGAGCAAAGCCTCCGAGTGAATCTAAATTATCAGAAGCCAAAATCACTTAGTCCTGGATGGTCATCAGGTCTTCTTCCTAGGGGCCAAAAAAACTTTCGGTCAGATTCTTTAATGGGTAAATCATTAATGCTAGCGAAACGTCTCATCATGAAACCATTTTCATTGAACTCCCAATTCTCATTACCAAAGCTTCGCGACCAGTTACCAGAGTCATCATGACATTCGTAGGCAAAACGAACCGCAATACGGTTATCTGAAAATGCCCATAATTCCTTAATCAGGCGGTAGTCAAGCTCCTTGGCCCATTTGCGGCGAAGAAACTCTTTGACTTGTTCTCTGCCTTTAGGGAATTCAGCCCGATTTCGCCAAATAGTATCTTCCGTATAAACCAGGGAAACCTTCTCGG
>CANFMT010000010.1 GCA_947448415.1 Burkholderiaceae bacterium
ACTTTTTCCAACAGAGCTTAAGCGATGACCAAATACGTTTTTGTCACTGGTGGTGTGGTTTCTTCTTTAGGGAAAGGAATCGCAGCTGCCTCGCTTGCCGCGATTCTTGAATCCCGCGGCCTGAAAGTCACCCTCCTAAAATTAGATCCTTATATCAACGTTGACCCTGGCACTATGAGTCCGTTGCAGCATGGCGAGGTTTTCGTAACTGAAGATGGCGCTGAAACTGACTTAGATTTAGGGCACTACGAGCGCTTCGTTTCTGCAAAGATGCGAAAAAGCAATAACTTCACCACTGGTCAGATCTACGAATCGGTTATTAGCAAAGAACGGCGTGGTGAGTACCTTGGTAAAACTGTTCAAGTAATTCCGCATATTACTAACGAGATTCAAGCTTTTGTTGAGCGTGGCGCAAAAGCTAGTCATGACGGCAGTGCTGATATTGCTATTTGTGAAATCGGCGGTACCGTAGGTGATATTGAATCGCTTCCATTTCTGGAGGCTGCAAGACAAATGAGCTTGCGTCTTCCTGTACACAGTTGCGCTTTTGTGCATTTAACCCTAGTGCCCTATATCAACAGCGCTGGCGAGCTAAAAACTAAGCCTACTCAGCATTCGGTACAAAAGCTTCGTGAAATTGGAATCATGCCAACGGTTTTGCTATGCCGTGCGGATCGACCAATTCCTGAAGATGAACGCGCCAAGATTTCGCTCTTTTCAAATGTTCGTGAAGAAGCGGTAATTTCAGTGTGGGATGTAGATACTATTTACAAAATTCCTGAGATGCTTCATGCGCAGGGTATGGACGACTTAATTTGTCGAGAGCTAGAAATTAATGCTAAACCAGCGGATCTTTCTGTTTGGGCGCATCTAGTTTATGAAATGGCCAATCCTCAACATGAAGTGACCATTGGCATGGTCGGTAAATATGTTGAGCTAACTGAATCTTACAAATCACTTATTGAGGCCTTGCGTCATGCAGGTATTCATACGCATACACGTGTGAATATCAATTACATCGACTCAGAAGTCATTGAAAAAGATGGTGTTGATTGTTTGGTAAATCTAGATGCGATTTTGGTTCCTGGCGGCTTTGGTAAGCGTGGTACCGAAGGGAAGATTGCTGCTATTCGATATGCCCGTGAAAATAATGTTCCTTATTTGGGAATTTGCTTGGGTATGCAGTTAGCCGTCATTGAATTTGCACGCCATGTTGCGAACCTCACTAAAGCTAACAGTACTGAGTTTGATTCTGAGTCCGAGCAACCTGTAGTGGCGTTGATTACCGAATGGCTTGATAGAGAAGGGCGTGTTGAAAAGCGTACCAATGATTCCGATCTTGGAGGCACTATGCGCCTAGGTTCACAACGTTGCCCAGTTAAATCAGGCACATTGGCTCATCGGATTTATGGTGCAGAAGTGAATGAGCGCCATCGTCATCGCTACGAAGTAAATAATACTTATGTACCCAAACTGGAGGAATCAGGTTTAATTATTTCCGCAAGAACACCAAATGAGTCTTTGCCTGAAATGATGGAATTACCTGACTCAATGCATCCCTGGTTCTTTGGCGTCCAATTCCATCCGGAATTTACGTCAACTCCGCGTGATGGCCATCCTCTGTTCTCCGCATTTATTGGGGCTGCGCTCGAGCATCAGAGCCAAGCTCTTAAACAAGTCGCCTAGGAATTCTGATGAGCTCATTCAAGCTTTGTGGATTTGATGTAGGTTTAGATCAACGCTTTTTTCTGATTGCTGGCCCCTGTGTCATTGAGTCGGAGCAATCGGCTATTGATATTGCCGGGCATCTCAAGGAAGTTACAAGCGCGTTGAAAATTCCATTTATCTATAAATCCTCCTTCGATAAAGCCAATCGATCGTCTGGAACTTCTTTCCGTGGTTTGGGCATGGAAAAGGGGCTAGAGATATTGGCTAAGGTCAAAAAGGAAGTGGGGGTTTCAGTGCTGACTGACGTCCACGATATAAATGAGATTGGCCCGGTGGCTAGCGTTGTTGACGTATTGCAAACCCCAGCTTTTTTGTGTAGGCAGACAGATTTCATCCGTGCATGTGCTCAAAGCGGTAAACCAGTCAATTTTAAGAAGGGTCAGTTTTTATCGCCCCATGAAATGCTGAACGTTATTGACAAGGCGCGTGCAGCAGCAGCAGAAGCCAACCTTCCTGATCAATTTATGGTTTGTGAACGAGGCGCTTCTTTTGGCTATAACAATCTCGTTTCAGATATGCGCAGTCTTGCCATTCTCCGTGAATCAAATGCACCGGTTGTTTTTGATGCCACCCACTCTGTGCAGTTGCCTGGCGGACAAGGCAATGCTAGCGGCGGTCAACGAGAATTTGTCCCTGTTTTAGCCAGAGCTGCTGTGGCTGTTGGTATCAGTGGACTATTTATGGAAACGCATCCAGACCCTGCAAAAGCTATGTCAGATGGTCCTAATGCTGTTCCCCTTGACCGTATGCGAGAACTTTTGGAGTCATTGATTGCAATTGATTCAGCAGTTAAATCCAGCGGCTCTTTTTTAGAAGATAGCTTTAAGACATTTAGTTAATCCAATTTCATATTGTTCTGAGGAGAAGGTGCATGAGCGCCATTGTTGACATCATCGGTAGAGAAGTTTTAGATTCACGCGGAAACCCCACGGTAGAGTGCGATGTATTGCTTGAATCCGGCGTTATGGGTCGTGCCGCAGTGCCTTCTGGTGCATCTACGGGCTCGCGTGAGGCAATTGAGTTGCGTGATGGCGATAAATCACGTTACTTGGGTAAGGGCGTTCTAAAGGCTGTGCAGAATATTAATGTAGAGATAGCCGAAACCATTCTTGGTTTGGATGCAAGTGAGCAGGCATTTCTGGACCATACCCTGATTGAATTAGATGGCACCCATAACAAAGCTCGCTTGGGTGCAAATGCAACCTTGGCGGTATCCATGGCTGTAGCTAGAGCAGCTGCAGAAGAGGCGGGGCTTCCTTTGTATCGTTATTTCGGCGGCTCTGGTGGTATGCAACTACCTGTACCAATGATGAATATCGTCAATGGCGGTGCCCATGCCAATAACAGCCTTGATATCCAAGAGTTTATGGTTATGCCAGTTGGCGCCCAAAATTTCCGCGATGCATTGCGTTGTGGCGCTGAAATTTTCCATGAATTAAAGAAAATTATTGGCGCGCAAGGTATGCCGACGACAGTTGGTGATGAAGGTGGCTTTGCACCTAACTTCAAAAGCAATCATGAGTGTTTGCAGACCATCATGAAAGCAATCGAAGGGGCTGGTTATCAAGCTGGTGAAGATGTGCTACTTGCTTTAGATTGTGCAGCGAGCGAGTTTTATAAGGATGGAAAATACCATCTAGCTGGCGAAGGCTTACAACTTACTTCGGGAGAATTCTCCGACTACCTTGGTAATTTGGCAGATCAATTCCCGATTGTTTCCATTGAGGATGGGATGCATGAGAGTGATTGGGATGGTTGGGCTGACATTACCAATAAATTAGGTAAAAAAATCCAATTGGTGGGAGATGATTTATTTGTTACCAATACTCGCATCCTCAAAGAAGGTATAGAAAAAGGTATCGCCAATTCCATCTTGATTAAGATTAATCAAATTGGTACTTTGACCGAAACCTTTGCAGCAATAGAAATGGCAAAACGTGCTAATTACACGGCTGTTATCTCTCATCGCTCAGGCGAAACTGAGGACAGCACGATTGCTGATATTGCTGTGGGCACGAATGCTGGCCAAATTAAAACAGGCTCACTATCTCGCTCTGATCGTATTGCAAAATATAACCAGCTATTACGCATTGAAGAGGATTTGGGTGATGTCGCTACCTATCCCGGCAAATCTGTGTTCTATAACTTGAAGCGTTAATCCCTTAATTCACAAAGATTATGCGGATCGTCATCTACTCCATGCTGGTATTGCTGATTGCAATCCAGTATCCGCTTTGGCTAGGAAAAGGTGGCTGGTTTAAGGTTTACGAGATGGAAAAGCAAGTGGAGCTTCAAGAGGCTAAAAATAGCCTCTTAGCTTTACGTAATGCAAAACTATCCGGGGATGTTAAGGATCTAAAGGATGGCACAAGGGCTATTGAAGAGCGGGCCAGAGTAGAGCATGGCCTCATCAAAGAGGGGGAGTATTTTGTACAAATTTTGCCGGCAGATAAAACGCCCGCTACATCTGCTACCAAACAATAAAATTTAAAGTGTCTAGTGCCCTCTTGATGGCGGCCTAGTTGCATCACTAAGTAGGTCAGTTTTAAAAACTTGTAAACAATCTACCGCGTCAAACCGGTAGGGTTTTGCACAAAAGTCACATATCGTCTCAACAGCTCCCTGTTCCGCAAGGATACTTTGAACTTCTTCTTCACCAAGCATGCGTAGCACGTCAGCAACTTTATTACGTGAGCAGCGGCAAGAAAAGTGAATTGGTCGTGCTGGAAAGCTACGAACACCGTTTTCTGTTGATTCCTCAAGGAATAAGCGCCTTAGAATGATCTCGGGAGAAAGGCTAAGCAGCTCATCTTGGGTGATGGTTTCGCCTAGCGTCTGAATACGTGACCAACCCTCTGCCGCAGATTGAGGGTCTAAATGTGCATGACCTCCTGAATCGGGAAGCCTCTGGAGCAACAGGCCTCCCACATGGGTATCGTTGGATGCAAGCCAAATACGAGTGTCCAGCTGCTCAGAGTTTTGCATATACAGTGCAATGGCCTCTGCCGCACTATTCACGGGCCTAATTACAGCCCCATGATGTTCCTGAAGAGCGACTATGCCTTGATAGGGCGGTTGTCCTGGTTCACGATTTGACGGGTCTAAGGTAATGACTAATTTCCCAGAATTTGAGGCGTCTAATAGCTCCCCTAAAGTGGCGTCAATACTAATCTGCGAAGGCTCTACAGATAACTTAACAGTAGCCCTCATTGATAAGTTGGAGGTGCATTCGACTACTAATAGCTGAATTGGGCCCTTGCTTTGAGCCTGAATGATTAGGGTGCCATCAAATTTCAGGCTGGCACTAAGAAGGGTGGCCGCACCAACAAAATCGCCGAGAATGCGCCGCACTGCTGGAGGATCGTTTCTACGCTCCAAAACAGCCTGCCAGGCACTGCTAATTGATACAATTTCACCGCGCACTGGTGCGCCATCACACATAAAAACAAGCAATTCATTCATATCTCAAAGTATCCACGTTTTTCAATATTCGCGCCAATTAACCTGACCTGAGATAATAGGGATTATGCATATTCGTACACGTTTCGCCCCCAGTCCTACGGGCTTTATTCATTTAGGCAATCTTCGCAGCGCACTATATCCATGGGCTTTTGCCCGTCGCAATAAGGGCGACTTTATTTTACGCATTGAAGATACCGATCTAGAGAGATCGACTCAAGAAGCGGTGGACGTCATTATTGAAGGCATGTCTTGGTTGGGTCTTGATTTGGACGAAGGCCCTATCTATCAAATGCAACGCATTGATCGTTATCGTGAAGTGGTGAAGCAAATGCTGGACAAAGGGCTAGCTTACCCATGCTACATGAGTGAAGAAGATTTGAATAAGTTGCGCGATGAGCAGATGTCAAATAAGCAGAAACCTCGCTATAACTGCATGTGGAGGCCTGAGCCAGGAAAAACTTTGCCGCCAGTTCCCGAAGGAGTTCTTCCTGTTATCCGTTTTAAGAACCCAATTGGAGGTTCGGTTGTTTGGGATGACGCGGTTAAGGGACGGATTGAAATTAGCAATGAAGAGCTTGATGATTTGGTTATAGCTCGACCCGATGGAACCCCAACCTATAATTTTTGTGTAGTGGTGGATGATCTTGATATGAAGATTACTCACGTCATTCGTGGTGATGATCACGTCAATAACACGCCAAGACAAATTAATATCATGAAGGCGCTAGGGGGCGAGACGCCAGTCTATGCCCATTTGCCTACCGTCTTAAATGACTCAGGCGAAAAAATGAGTAAGCGTAATGGCGCCATGAGTGTGCGCGATTACCAAAAGGCAGGATATTTACCAGAGGCCATCTTAAATTACTTAGCGCGCTTAGGATGGTCCCACGGCGATGCAGAGGTTTTTACTAAAGAGCAATTTGTTGATTGGTTCGATTTGGATAGTCTAGGCCGTTCACCGGCACAACATAATCCTGAAAAATTACTTTGGTTAAATCATCAATACATCCAGAATGCCGATCCAGTTAAATTAGCTCAAGCAACTGAACCATTTGCTCATGAGCTTGGAATTGATACTCAGAAGGGTGTCGACTTTGTTCAAGTGGTTGACCTTCTGAAAGGTCGAGCCAATACATTGATTGAGATTGCGGAAGGGGCTAAATTATTTTATTTGCCCGCCCCAAATTTCACGGCTCAACAGATTGCAGAAAATATCCCCGAGAACATTGTTCCCGCATTAAAAGATCTGATATTGGCCATACAGAATGCTGAGCCAAATAAAGAGGGATATAGCGCAGCTTTTAAGCGGGTTTTAGCTTCCCATCAACTCAAAATGCCTGCTCTTGCTATGCCCGTCAGATATGCATTATTTGCCACGACCCAAACCCCAGCCATTGATTCTGTACTGGTTGTTTTGGGTAAAGATGAGGCGGTGGAAAGGCTTTCCAAGGTGGTTCAATAAGCAATTTGCGCACTTGCACAAAAATAGGCTAAAATCTTGGATTGTTTTGAGTGTCTTGTAGTTTTATCGCGAGATTTCGGGGGTATAGCTCAGCTGGGAGAGCGCTTGCATGGCATGCAAGAGGTCAGCGGTTCGATCCCGCTTATCTCCACCAAGGAACTCAAAAAAGAGTTTTGCAGTAGTCCAGGTCCCCATCGTCTAGAGGCCTAGGACATCACCCTTTCACGGTGAGTACGGGGGTTCGAATCCCCCTGGGGACGCCAGATTCTTCTGGTAGTTGTAAAGATGTATGATGTTGCGTTACTCGATGTATTTTGGAGCGGTAGTTCAGTTGGTTAGAATATCGGCCTGTCACGCCGAGGGTCGCGGGTTCGAGTCCCGTCCGTTCCGCCAAGTCAATAGGTATTGCAAGGGTTTGTGACAAACAAACGCCCTTGTTACCAAAAGTGTTACCAAAAACCACCTTCGGGTGGTTTTTTATTGCCTGAATCATTAAACTTAAATTGAGGATTTGCTGCTTTTTTTCATTCGAGAAATAAGTCTACGCAATTTGGGTGGATTTATTATTGATTTTGAGTAATATGAACTCATCATCTCGAGCATGACTTAACCTTCTTACGGGAGAGTGGAATGAAGATAACTGCAGACATTACTATAAAAGTGGCAGCACTGTCGCTTACGTTGCTACTTAGCATGACGCCGGCCTTGGCCGACCAAAAAGTTGGCCTGACGGATCCCTGTCCAATCAAGATTGAGAATTGGCGTGGCAAGGCATTCTACGAAATTCTGTTCATGAACCGGCAGACCAACGGCAGCGGGATTGGCTACTACTACAATTCTCTTGGCAAAGACCTTGAGGCACCCAACGACGTAATGGATGCGCGCTTCCGTGCACTAAATGCAGATGAATTGAAAAAGAAATACGGGAGCGATGGAGTCCTCTTTAATGGTCCGCGCCGTCTCGTAGCGAACAGCATCACAGGTACGGCCTGGGATGGCTGCAAGGAGAGGGTGATCTCCACGATCCCCTTACGCGTGCTAGGCCTCTTCGAAACCCCTGACCTGAGCAAGGCCGTCACCGGGACTCTGCCTTCCTATAAGGTGCTGGTGTCTAAGCGAACTAATACCTTTTTCTTCAATGCAGGCGAAACGGTATATGAGTTAATCACCCCAGAAGGCGCTGTGTACACCATGTTCAGTTTGTCCTTGAAGATTGATCCCAAGAACACCATCGAAAGCCTGCCCACCCTTGGTAAGCGCCTGACCTTGCCAGACGGATGGAAGTTTAGATCTCGCAAGTTAGACAAGGACATGACTTTGACGTCGACTGCTGATTCCAACCCGCCTAACACCATCGTTCTTGACCAGCTGGAAGGCAACTACCAATACAACGCTGGCGCCAGCGCAAAAAAGTAGTGCATTAGTGACCGGTAGTAACGATTTAGGTTTGCTCTGCGTTTGCCTACCACGTGATGAGGGTGGGTGACGCGCCTTGCGTGCAGGGGAGTTAATTATATTGCTTGAGAAAAAGAGGGCTGGCTTCATGAAAAATCGCCAAATTTCAGCTTTTATTGCATTAGTCATTGCTGCCATCGTGGCAGTAATGAGTGTTGGATGTGGCAATAAGAGTGATGCCGTTTCGCAAGCGGAAAAGAAAGATACCGTAGCGGGCATTCCTGTGCCAAGCCTTGAAGAGACAAAGTTGATTGCAGAAGAAGGATTCATCTACGGTCTTCCTATCGTCATGAACTATGCAGTCATGTACGACTACGCGATTGATCGCGATTCAGGACAGTTCAAAGCCCCCTTTAATAAAATCAATAATGAGGCGCGTGTCTTTACCTATAAAGATACGGCAGTAGTTTCACCCAATAGTGATACTCCTTATTCGATTGTTTTTATGGATTTGAGATCAGAGCCAATGGTGTTGTCGGTGCCTGCAGTAGATAAAAAGCGTTATTACGCAGTGATGTTGTGCGATGGTAATACGTTTAATTATGGTTATATCGGTAGCCGTGCTACTGGCAATGAGGCTGGCGACTATATGGTGGTTGGGCCCGATTGGCAGGGTGAAACACCTGCGGGTATTAAAAAAGTCTTTCGTTCATCAACTCAATTTTCTGCAGCAATTTATCGCACTCAACTTTTCAGTGCAGCAGATATGCCCAATGTAGTTAAGGTGCAAAGTGGATACAAAGCACAAGCACTTTCGGCTTATCTCAAACAACCTGCTCCAGCTTCTGCCCCAAATATTGATTTTCCAAAGGTCAATAAGGAGTTGGTGAAAAACAATTTCTTCGAATATCTAAGCTTTGCGCTTCAGTACGCACCAGCCGGACCTGAGGAAAATGCCATCCGCGAAAAATTGGCAAGCATCGGTATCGGACCTGGCAGAAAGTTTGAGTTCAAAGATCTCTCGGCCGAACACAAAGCTGCAATCCTTTTAGCCATGAAGGAGGGTGAAGAGAAGATAGAAAAAATGGCTGCAAATGGCGGTAAAGACTTTAATGGGTGGAGAGTGGGTGGCCTAGCTGGTGGGGATCGTGCTTTCTTCAATGGTGATTGGCTAAAAAGAGCTGCTGTTGCAAAAGCCGGTATCTATGCAAACGATTCTGTTGAAGCCATGTATCCATTAACTCGCATGGATAGCCAAGGAGAAATGCTAGATGATAGCAAGCACAATTACACGCTCACTTTTGCAAAGGATCAACTTCCACCGGTGAATGCATTTTGGTCTATCACGATCTACGATAGCAAGACGCAACTCTTAATCGAAAATCCAATCAATCGCTATCTGATTAACTCTTCAATGTTACCGGGGTTGAAGAAGAATGCTGATGGATCGGTAACGATCTACATTCAAAACAAACCGCCAGGTAAATCGATAGAAGCAAATTGGCTGCCAGCACCTAATGGTCCAG
The DNA here is from genome assembly GCA_947448415.1 of Burkholderiaceae bacterium. Taxonomy (GTDB): domain Bacteria; phylum Pseudomonadota; class Gammaproteobacteria; order Burkholderiales; family Burkholderiaceae; genus Polynucleobacter. The sequence continues at coordinate 9,574 of CANFMT010000010.1, forward strand.
CCTATATTGTGATGCGACTTTACTGGCCAAAAGAGACTCCTCCATCCATATTGCCGCCAGGTGAGGGCGATTGGAAGCCCCCCGGAATTGTTTTGGTGAACTAACTTACTTCGCCCCCGGAATTATGTATAACCGCTGCGACGGGCGAGATTCGAACTCGCGAGCAATAATTTAAAAGTCCTCTAGCAGAGGTGCTGTCTGCCAAAGCCAATTAGCACCAACCGCTAGTTACGGTAAGATATTAAAAAGCCTCCCTTATTGGGAGGCTTTTTTCATTGCAATAAAGCTAATTTGTTACTTATTTCTTGGGTGCAGTAATTGAGGCGGCCATCGCATCGTAGTAAATCACCTTTACCTGCTCACCAACATTAACGTCAGCGAGTAAGGCCGGATTCTTTACAGTAACAGTCGTAATCTTTCCGCTAGGACCTTTTACAGAAACTAACTTTTTCTCCCGATTAACATCAACAATATCAGCGATGATTGTTGTGGTGTTGGTGATTTTTTCTGAAGGCTTTTCATTTGCTTTTGATTTAGAAACGGTATTGGTTTCAACTTTGCTACGAATACCATCACTCTTGGTTTTAATAAGTTCAATAGCTACAGCCAATTCATAACTTACATTGACTCGATCACCCTTTTTAATTTGGTCAAAATTAGTGATTTCAGGCCCTGCAACAAACTTAGAAGTACCTTCTTTATTTTTAAAGGTAATGGTGCGTGATTTTTTATCAACCTTAACCACTTCACCCTCATAGAGTTGGTAGCGATTATCGGTAACAGCTGCGTCTATTACCACCGGCTTATTTGTGCCAGTCTGTGCAATTGCAATAGAAGAGCTTGCTAATAATGCAGCTAAAAGAAGGTTAATTGGGGTGAATTTGATATTCATTATTTTCCTTATATATAAATACTCACAGCTTTAATATTAGCCTACTTTATGGGTATTGCAGCTAGGTAATGGACGCAAACCTTAAAAGACGTTCTTTGTTAATATCTTTGAGTCTTGAATTAAACATTAAAAGGTTTTAAATGCCCCAATTTGCTGCCAATCTCACAATGCTCTTTAATGAAGTTGCCTTTATCGATCGCTTTCAAAAAGCATCTCAATCTGGCTTTAAGGCTGTTGAATTTCTATTTCCTTATGCTTATAAAGCTGAGGATATTAAGCAGAAATTAGATCAACATCATTTACAGCTTGTTCTGCATAATTTACCGGCCGGTGATTGGGATGCTGGAGAGCGTGGAATAGCTTGTTTGCCGCATAGAACAAAAGAGTTTAGGGACGGTGTTAACAAGGCTATTGAGTATGCAAAGATTTTGGGGGTATCCCAGTTAAATTGTCTTGCTGGAAAAGCGCCAAATGACGTGGATAATAAAATTCTTCACGATACCTTTGTAAAGAATCTTCAGTTTGCCGCTTCTGAGCTCAAGAAGGTTGATATCAAATTGCTTATTGAGCCAATTAATACTTTTGATATTCCCGGTTTCTTTTTGAACAAAACAAAGCAAGCAATTGAAATCTTGGACGAAGTTGGCGCTGATAATGCCTATGTTCAATACGACATTTATCATGCCCAACGCATGGAAGGTGAGCTTTGCAATACCATTGAGCAGAATTTATCTCGAATTGCTCATATTCAATTGGCTGATAACCCAGGTCGCAATGAGCCCGGAACTGGTGAGATTAATTATGTTCATTTATTTCAATTTCTTGATCGCATAGGCTATAAAGGTTGGATAGGGTGTGAATATAAGCCCGCTACCACAACGGAAGCAGGCCTAGGTTGGATAAATGCGCTGAAGTAAGACAATCATTATTTAAAGTTTCTTGGAGACGTTATGAGTAATAAATTAAAACTTGGTTTTGTAGGTCTTGGAATCATGGGCGGACCTATGGCGGGTCATTTGGTGGCGGCAGGCAATGATGTGTTTGTTAATACACGCAGTAAAGTTCCCGCTGAGCTAGCATCTTCCTCTGCTACTCAATGCACAAGCCCGCAAGAAGTCGCTGAGAATGCTGACATTATTTTCATCATGGTTCCAGATACGCCAGATGTTGAGAAGGTTTTGTTTGGAGAAAGAGGCATTGCACTAGGCCTCACCAAAGGCAAAGTTGTCGTTGACATGAGCTCCATATCTCCGATTGCCACAAAGGATTTTGCTAGCAAGATAAATGCTTTAGGTTGTGACTATTTGGATGCGCCAGTTTCAGGTGGTGAAGTTGGCGCTAAGAATGCGACACTGTCCATCATGGTTGGGGGCAGTGAGTCTGTTTTTGAAAAGGTAAAGCCTATTTTTGAGTTAATGGGAAAAAATATTAATTTGGTTGGCGAAAATGGCGACGGTCAAACTGCCAAGGTGGCTAATCAAATTATTGTTGCGCTCAATATTGAGGCTGTAGCCGAGGCACTTCTCTTTGCATCTAAGGCTGGTGCAGATCCCGCTAAGGTTCGCCAAGCCCTTATGGGTGGATTTGCAGCCTCCAAAATCTTAGAGGTTCATGGGGAAAGAATGATCAAGCGCACTTTCGATCCTGGATTCAGAATTGAACTTCACCAGAAGGATTTAAATCTAGCTTTAGATAGCGCGCGTGCTTTGGGGGTATCGCTTCCGAATACTGCCAGCGCACAAGAGCTCTTTAATTCTTGTGCTGCACATGGTGGCAAATCTTGGGATCACTCAGCAATGGTTAGAGCATTAGAAAAGCAAGCCAATTTTGAAATCGGGCAAAAGGCCTAAGGAAGAATATGGCCTCTACGTTAGTGGTTTATTTACATGGATTTCGCTCTTCACCAAACTCTAGCAAGGCGGTTATGACTGGCGCAGCTATTAAGGCGATATCCACATCACAAAACTCATACGAGTGGTATTGCCCTCAGTTACTTGCATCACCTAAAACAAGTATGTCTATGGTGACTGATCATATCGAGAAGTCCAAATTAGATCGTTTGCTTGTAATAGGTTCTTCTTTGGGGGGTTTTTACGCCAATTACTTGGCTGAAAAATATCACTGTAAAGCGGTAGTGCTAAATCCAGCAGTGAGGGCCGCACGCGAGCTTGCGCCGCACGTTGGCATGATGACCGCCTATGATAGCGATGAACCATTTGATTTTCGCCCTGAATATATCGATGAATTGCTTGCTCTTCAGGTTGATGGCATTACCACCCCAAGTCGATATTTTCTGATTGCCGCCAAGGGAGATGAATTGCTGGACTGGAAAGAAATGGTTGATTTCTACAAAGGCGCAAAGCAGCTTGTTTTGGATGGGAGCGATCATGGCATTGCTGACTATGCTGAGCACCTTCCGGAAGTAATTCGATTTATTTCGCACCAATAATCTGCCATTGATTTTCTTGACGAATATGCATCTTGTTCGCATGAAGTCATTGCAGATTATTTTCATTACGTTACTGCTCTCTTTAATTGGTCATCTAATCCTTTTTTTTGGGATTCCATTTTTATCATTCAATTCGCCGCCAGTGGTACCCGATGACTTGATTATTCGTACTGATTTGAAGACGGAGCCCCCCAAAAAGATTCAGATGGCAAAGGCCCCCAAGAAATCTCCCAAGCAGATGATCTCTGATACGGGGGGTAGCGCCAAGGCAGAGCAGAATGAAGGGCAGGGTGGTGCATTTGATCAAGCTGGAGTTGCGTTTAAGCTTCCAGAGTCAGCCATTATTTATTACGACGCTTATGTAGATGGTCAACAGTACCAAACGGGAGAAATTGATTGGATTAATGATGGCAATAACTATCGTCTCCATATCACCATTCCGTATGCCTTTATTGGCCCATTTGTATTTGAGTCCAAGGGAACGATTGATGCCTATGGAATTTCTCCATCAATTTACTGGACCCAACGTGGAACCAGAAATCCACGTTACTCAAGATTCGATCGAAACGAAAAAGGGGAAGGGGAGATGTATTTTTCAGAGAAGCCCGAATATAAGCCCACAATCCTTCCCGGCAGCCAAGATCGATTCAGTCTAATGTTTCAGTTTGCATCATTGCTGAATGGAGATTCAAAGGTAGATGATGCGGGCACCATCAGATCAATTCCAGTGGCTGACTACAACACCCTAGAAATGTGGCAATTTAAAAGTTATGGAGAACAGCTTTCTGAAGATGTTCCAAGTCTTGGGAAGTCGATTAATCGGCATTACGCCTTAATGCAACGCGAAAATGATCCTTACAAACGTCAAGTGGATATCTGGTTATCCAAGGACTTGGAGTGGCTACCAGGACGCATTCGTTCACAAGAAGCCAATGGAAGAATCGTGGAGCTTGTCTTCAAGCAAAAAAACCCAATTGCTTCATCTGCACTTACCAATTAATTCTTTAGAACCCAGATCCTGATTTGGGGTTTTGATTTTGACCGGTGTGCCCAAGCAAAGCGCCCATCATGGTGTACAAAGCTGCGCCAGACATGGAAACCGCAAAAATTCCTGAAAATGAAATGATGATCGGCAAAATGCGCCATTGTTCTGCAAGTTTGTAGTCCCCATAACCAACCGTTGTGTACATTTCACCAGCAAAGTAGAAGGTTTGTGGATTTGTTGGGAATACCTTCAGGGCAACGCATATATACGCCCAGACTATGATTTCGCAGAGGTGTATTGCGATTACCAACAATATAGCGATGAAATAGGATAGGAAGCTAGCGCCATAGATGCGGCGTCTAGTCATTACATTATCAATTGCATGAAACGCACCAGCGATCCCCAGAACAGCAACAGCGTGGACGGCAAGCATTAAGCAAGCAGATACGAGCACAACCCAGATTTGACCATTTCCCATATCGGTATTGATCTCATTAAAAAGGGTTGAAAAACTGGGGAGGTCTAGGTTGTGAAATAAGCTGAACATGATCTCGGTCTCTTTAGCTGTACTACAGAAATATCTTATTTGACATAATAATGATTATACGCAGTTAGGTATATTAGGGCTTTGCTACTGCGGACTTTACAGGCCCCGTATAAGGCTTCTTATATAACTTGAGCCAGCGTGCTTTAAGGCCATCTGCAATCCATGGTTTATCGTATATATCTGCAATATCTATTGCAGTTAAACCTAGCTGGTTTTTCAATTCAAGGTCAGCACCCTTGTCCAGCAAAAGCTTCACTAGTTGCTCATTGCCAGACTGGACAGCCATCATGAGTGGCGTTGTGCCATTAAGACTCCTTGAATCAACCATGGCGCCATTTGCGATTAAAAATTGGGCTACATCAAGATGGCCTTTGGTGCAGGCATAGTGCAATGGAGTCCAGCCAATATGATCGACCATTGCCTTGTTTTTAGTGACTAATGTCTTAACCAAGGGTAAATCGCCCTCTATGGCGGCAATCATTAAAGGGGTCTCACCAGATTTGTTAGAGAGATCAACATCCGTCCTTTTATCGCTTAAAAGGAGTTCAATAACGCCGTTAGATTTATCTTTAATGGCCAAAATGAGCATTGGATTACCAGCAGAATCGGTTGCATTTGGGCTAACACCTTGCTTTAAAAGCGTCCTTACTTCTGATACATCATTAAACTTTGCAGCCTTAGCAAATGCTGTAATTTGATCTGGTGATTGTGCATTTGCAGCACCTAAAGAGCCTAAGAACAGAGTTAAAAGAAGGCTTAAATAATTAAACAATATTCTCATATTAACTTACTATCTATCTGAAAACATTGATAAAAGTTACTTGTTGTATGCTCGGATATCTCATTGATAGATACATTTTTTAGTTTAGCTATAAATTCACCAACATTTGCTACCCAAGCTGGTTCATTGACTTTTCCACGATAAGGAATTGGAGCCAAGTATGGTGAATCAGTTTCAATCAACAATCTGTCAAGCGGAACCTTTTTGCATGTTTCTTGAAGGTCTTTTGCACTTTTAAATGTCACAATCCCAGAGAAGGAGATATAAAAGCCCATTTCCATGGCTTGATTTGCCACCTCTAGGCTCTCAGTAAAGCAATGCATTACCCCGCCAATGCGATCGGCACCCTCTTCTTTAAGAATATCGATTGTGTCCTTTGAGGCAGATCGAGTGTGAATGATTAACGGTTTTTTTGCAGCAATGGCCGCTCTAATATGCGTTCTAAAGCGATTTCTTTGCCATTCCATAGACTCGTAAGTGCGATCACCCATGCGATAGTAATCAAGGCCCGTTTCGCCAATAGCAACTATTTTTGAGTGTTTTAGGGCTGTATCCACTAAAAAATCAAATGATGGTTCAGGGGTATCTTCGTAGTCCGGATGAACGCCTACCGAGGCATAGAGATTTTCATGGTCTTGAGCTAATTTCAGGACGTTTGGAAAGTCCGGCAAATCAACAGATACACATAATGCATGACTTACATGAGCCGCCTTCATATTGGCAAGAACTTCCGGTAAGCGAGCTTGGAATTCTGGAAAATCGAGGTGGCAGTGGGAGTCTATAAACATGACTCCCTATTTTAATCGTTCTAGGAAATGGCTATCGTTCAAAAATCTGCTGATACTGTGATAGCAGTGCTTCCAGCTGAATTCGGTTAGCTAATGGGTGGTTTTCGTGGCGGCGAGCCTGTGTAAGAGATTTCCAGAAATGCATTAATTTCTTTAAATTTACCTGTTTGGCCAAGGTTTGCAGAGTCGGAACATGTTTTGGGTAATAACGAGCATTACCACCCTGAGTGACTGATTGAACGTCTGAAATCCAGCGCTGCATTGTTGAGAGTAAAAATGAGTAACGGGCTTTATTGATTTTTTCAGCACATTCAAGCCAATTAATGCGCCCTCCTGTTGCCATTGACTGAAGAAGGTGGCGAGAAGCTTGGATCGTAATGGTTAAGTCATCTTTCTCATCCTTATTGTGACGAGCCAATAGCGAATCGAAGACGGCAAAAGGTGCCCCGCCCTGCTCATCATAGACGGACTCAATATCAGAGCTGCTGACCTTAAAACCAGGAATTTCATCAATCCTAGCTTGCAACCAATCAAGTCCAATCTGACGCTCTGGACGCGGTGCAGTTAAGAGGCGGCAACGAGACCGAATAGTAGGTAGCACTCTATCCACTCTATCAGCCAATAAAATGAAGATAGTATTTGCAGGCGGCTCCTCTAGGGACTTTAATAAGGTATTTGCTGAGTCTGAGCGCAACATTTCTAGTGGATAGATCAGAATAATGCGGTTTCCACCGCGATGTGAGCCGATGCCGAGTCCCTCTATTGCGCTTCGAGTCTCTTCAATAGTAATATTTTTCTTCTCTTTTTTATCGCCTGCTTCACCATCGGCATCTTCACGCACCGCTCTGCCTCGTTTTTGAGGCTCATCGCTCTCGTAATCAGCATGGGGTAAGAGTTTGCGATGGGTTTCAGGTACAAGCGCAATAAAGTCAGGATGATTGCCGGTATTAAACCAATGACAGGCCTCACAATGATTGCATGGCTTTTCTGAAGTATCTGAGCTCTCACACAATAGAGATTTTGCAAGCTCAATTGCAAATGCAAACTTGCCGATGCCGGATTGACCGTGAAGCAAAATAGCATTCGGAAACCTTGAATGGTCCATACTCTGCCAGAGGGGCAAGAGCCAGGGGGGAATCTGAGATTTTTGTTGGACTAACATGAAATTCTCTACTTAGATGCCAATCTCTAATTTCTTCAAACCATTCCAGATTACATCAGGAGTTTGGGTGGCATCTACTATATGAAAGCGTTTTGAATCTTCGTTAGCGCGTCGAAGATATTCCTGGCGCACTTTCTCGAAAAAAGCCAAATTCATTTGTTCAAATTTATCCGGCGTCCGAACCTTTGAGCGACGTGCTTCAGCCACTTCACCCGGAAGGTCAAAAAGAATAGTTAGATTGGGGCTCAATAGTGATCCATCCTCACCACCTTGCACCCATGCCTCAAGTTGATTAAGTTTATTCAGACTTAACCCGCGTCCACCCCCTTGGTATGCAAAGCTTGCATCAGTAAAACGGTCAGATATAACGATCTTCCCAGCCTTAAGTGCCGGCTCAATCACTTGAGCTATATGTTCACGGCGGGCGGCAAACATCAGTAACGCCTCTGTTTCTAAATTCATAGGGGTGTTCAGCAATAACTCTCTTAGCTGCTCGCCCAAAGGTGTCCCACCCGGTTCTCTTGTCATCACAACTTCGCGCTCAGGGTTGCGCTCTTGTATCAGCTTTTGAAAAGACTCGATATGAGTACTCTTTCCAGCACCATCAATACCTTCAAAGCTAATGAAAAATCCGGGATAGATTGCAGTCATATAAATATGTATTAATTAGTAACGACGAATGGATTGGCTTTAGACGGAGACTTTCTTTGATAACGGTCTACTGCCACTTCATGCTCGCCAAGACTTTTTGAAAAATGACTACTTCCATCCCCCTTGGAAACAAAATAAAGGGCATCACTACCTGCTGGATTAGCCGCTGCCAAGATGGATTCTTTGCTCGGCATTGCTATCGGTGTTGGGGGAAGACCTTTTCTCATATAGGTATTGTAGGGATTGTCTCGGCGAAGATCTGTTTTACGCAAATTACCATTAAATTGGGGGCCGATTCCATAAATAACCGTTGGATCGGTTTGTAGAGGCATTCCCATATTTAATCTATTAGTAAAAACCGCTGAAATCATCCCGCGCTCGCTTGAGCGACCGGTTTCTTTCTCTACTATTGATGCCAGTATCAGCAGATCATAAGGGGATTTTAGTGGTGATAAGGCACTCTTTTGGGCCCATGCCTGATATAACTGTTTTTGCATTGCTTGCGATGCTTTGCGATAAATATTGATATCAAGTTCCTCAGGATCAAAGACGTAGGTATCTGGCATGAATATACCCTCGTCCCCCGGATAAGTTAATCCCAGATCTTTCAATAAATCCTTAGAGCTCATCCCTTTGGTTTGGTGAATCAGGGAGGGGTGTGAATCAACCAGAGCTCTTAGTTGCCAAATGGTCATTCCAGGAATAATTGCAACGCTTTCACGAATCCGGTCACCACGTGCAATCTGCAGGAGAATATTTCCTAAACTAGCATTTAATGAAAACTGATAAGTGCCTGGCTTAAGTTTTGATCCCACAAACAATATTTTGGCGCTAATTTGAAATGGAATAGAAGGTGTCGATAAACCCTGCTCCTCTAATTGCTTGGCAATACTAGCAAGACTAGATCGAGGCTGAATTTTGGCAGTGTAGACCTTTGAATTAGCCATATTGGCTACACTAGGAACAGCAGGCCAAAGAAAAATCAAACCATAAATTGCGGCTATTAGAGTTACGCAACTCAGTATCCAAATTTGGAGTCTTTTGATTTTCTTCCCTTTTTTGGAGAATAAAGCTCTTCGCTGATTTTTTTTGCTCATCAAGCTATGATAAAAGGGTCATGATAAATACATCCCAAGATTCATCAATACCCTCTTCTAGCACCTGTTTATTGCCAGACTGGGGCTTAATTCTCGTTGAGGGTGCCGATGCCTCCAGCTTTCTTCAAAATCAATTAACAAACTCAGTGCTGGGGATTAAGCGTACCCTCTCACCACAAATTGCTAATAACTATGATGCCGTTCGTTTGGTGGGATATTGCAATCCTAAGGGAAGACTTATGGCAAGTGCTTGGCTTGCGTTATTTCCAGTAAATGAAAGTGGAGAGGATCGCTTTGCGCTCTTTATCTCCAAGGATATTGCGACTGCATTTGCTAAACGATTAGCAATGTTTGTTCTGCGCTCTAAAGTTAAGGTCAGTGATGTATCAAATGATTGGCAGATCTCGGGTCAATTTAGTGATAATACCGAACCTGATTTAGGACTAATAAAAAACGAGCGATTAGGCTTGCGTCTACCTGATGTACTTATAGGCAATAAATCATATGTACGCACTTTAATGGCATCAGAGACATCAAAGCATAATTCAGAGCTAGGTGCTGCCAATGGGGTATGGAGCTATTTGGAGGTAATGAGTGCAATACCGCGAATTGTTTTAGCTACTCAAGAGCAATTTGTACCTCAGATGATCAATTTTGAGTCTGTAGCTGGCGTTGATTTTAAAAAAGGTTGCTACCCAGGTCAGGAGATTGTTGCGCGCAGTCAGTATCGCGGCGCCATCAAGCGTCGCTTGCAACTAGCCCATTCAATGCTAGATGGCGTTGCAGCTGAATTATTTGCTCCAGGGGTAGAGCTTTTCCATACCAGTGATCCTTTGCAGCCTGCTGGGATGATTGTTTTATCTGCCAAGTCGCCCGTGCACCCAAATAGAGTCGATTACCAGATTGAGTGTAAGTTAGAAGCGCTGCAAGATGGGGAAATTCATCTAGGCAGTATCAATGGCCCTGTGTTAAAAATAGATCCATTACCTTACCCACTTATTGAAATCTAATTCCTTATTCGCACCTCCCTTTTTTTATGTGCCTCATATTATTCGCCTGGAACTCTCATCCCGACTACTCTTTAGTAGTGGCCTCTAATCGCGATGAGTTTTATGAGCGTAATACGGAGGGAATTACTTGGTGGGATGAGCATCCTCATGTCCTGGCCGGAAGAGATCGGGCAGATGTGCTAGGTAGCCCAGGTACATGGCTTGGATTTTCTAAGACCGGTAAATTTGCAGCATTGACAAATGTTCGTGCGCCCAGCGAAAAAAATCCCGACTCTAGAACTCGTGGAGAGCTTTCACTTCTTTACCTTGCAGGCAAGCATCGTCCAACAGAATTCATTCAAAATAATGCTAAACGTTTCTCTCAATACAACGGCTTTAATTTATTGATGGCCGATCTTAGTGATCCGGCAAATGCTGAAATGCATTGGGTGAGCAACCGAATGATGATGGGTCAAAGTATTCGACCGAGAAAAGTATTTCCGCACCAGCCGCTTGAGCCAGGAGTTTATGGGCTATCCAATGCAATGCTTGATACTCCATGGCCCAAGGTAAATCACCGTGTAGCTGCTTTTGCACAGGCATTAGCTATGGATCATGGGCAACTCAAAAATGCTGATCAGTATTTAAAGCTTCTCTCAGATACTCATCATGCTAGTGATCATGAGTTGCCCAGTACAGGCGTCAGTAAAGAATGGGAAAAGGCGCTCTCCCCTGCTTTTATTAAGACACCATCCTATGGGACTCGCTCAAGTACGATATTAAGAGTTCGCAAAGATGGCCAATTTGAGATGGTTGAGCGTCGCTTTGACTCTACCGGGGCCATTGGGCATGACGTTATAACCGGTGCGCTGACAGCCGCGCCTGGATCAAATTTATCCGTTTGAAACCTTACTCATAACGCGCATCGTCATTGATGACGCGCTCACCTTCAGCGTTTTTACTCGCTAAACGTTTTAAGTATTTAAAAGTTCCGGTTGCCATACAGCAAACTTCACCTTGATCGTTATATAGCTTTGCTTCGCAAAAGGCCATCGTCGCTGTTCTGCGAACGGTATCAGCCTTTACTCTTAATATTCCATTTGCTGCTTGCATAAAATTGTTCTTTAGCTCAATGGTGACAACACTACGATCGCCAGGGTCGCCAGATCTTGCGGCTACAGCCATGGCAACATCCATCAGAGTGAGTAAAACACCGCCATGAGCGACGGCCCAGGTATTGGTGTGTTCGGGCTTTAAAGCTAAAAGAATTTCACCCTTACCCATTTCAGCACTCAGGCAGCGAACACCTAAAAGCTTTAAAAAGGGTACGTTTAATTCCTCGCCTAAATTGGCAAGCTGAGTTTGGGGATTGATTTGGACATGTTTGGTCATAAGTGGATTTTAGAGGCTAGTACGCCTAGATGTAAATCCGCCTAGAATTGGGGGATGGCCTATACATTAAGTGGCGAAGACGTCATTCACAGGGTTGCTCCAAGCCCGATTCCCAATCCCTATTGGGTTGCATTTTCGTCGTCTACAGCAAAGCTATTGAATATCCCCTTAAATAATCAAGGATTGCCCTCTGATAGCACATGGCTTGATGTCCTTGCTGGCAATTCATTGCAAACCAATGATTATGATTTTTTAGATCCGATTGCCACGGCTTATAGCGGACATCAATTTGGTGTTTGGGCAGGGCAACTTGGGGATGGACGTGCAATTTTATTGGGTGATATTCAAGGTCAAGAGCTGCAGCTAAAAGGTGCGGGCATAACCAGATATTCTCGAATGGGTGATGGTAGAGCAGTTTTGCGATCCTCCATCCGTGAGTTTCTATGTAGCGAAGCAATGCATGGATTAGGCATTCCAACTAGCCGAGCGCTTTCTGTTGTTGGCTCCGATTTACCGGTTCGTCGAGAAACTTTGGAGACTGCAGCAGTATGTGCCCGTGTTGCCCCAAGCTTTATTCGTGTCGGCCATTTTGAGCACTTTGCTTCTACTCAAAATATAGATCGATTGAAACAGCTTGCTGATTTATTGATTGATGGGCACTACCCAGAATCCAAAGAGGCAGACAGCCCTTATGTCCATCTATTTAAATCTATTTCAGCTAGAAACGCTAAGTTAGTAGCGCAATGGCAGTCAGTGGGGTTTTGTCACGGAGTTCTTAATAGCGACAATATTAGCGCTTTAGGACTCACTATTGACTATGGCCCATTTGGATTTTTGGACGGGTTTCAAATTGACCACATCTGCAATCATAGTGATCAAGGCGGCAGATATGCCTATCATCGACAACCACAGATCATGCATTGGAACATGGCTTGTTTGGCAAGCGCCCTCCACCCTTTGGTCTCACTAGATAATTCAAATGAAGAAGCTACAGCCACCCTTACATCTGCGTTAGATGAATTTGCGGTAGTTTATGCGCAAAACTGGCAGCAAATATTTAGAAAGAAACTTGGTTTTACTACTGAGCAAGATGGAGATGTGAAGCTTATAGAGCGGCTTTTACAGGCGATGCATGACTCTAAGGTAGATTTTACAAATCTATTCAGATCTCTTGGTGAGATTAAGATCAACGCCCCTATCAATTCAATATCATGCAGAGATGAATTTATTGATCGCAATACATTTGATCAATGGCTTGAGGATTACATTGCTCGCTTAGGACTTGAATCTTGCAATGACCTTGCTCGAAAAATGCAGATGGATGCCATTAATCCTAAGTTCATTCTCAGAAATCATCTGGCTCAAATTGCCATTGAAAAGGCGCAGAAGAAAGATTTCTCTGAGATAAACGTACTGCTAAGGATATTAGAGAATCCATACGACGATCATGATGCATATGAATCTTATGCAATCCCACCATCACCTGATTTAGCAGCCGTTGAAGTAAGTTGTTCCTCTTGATGCGCCAATCAATAACCAATCACACTCTATGAAAAAAACAGATCAAGAATATAAAGAAACCTTAAGCGATATTGAGTATCGCGTTACGCGTGAAGCCGCTACAGAAAGGCCCTTTACTGGCAAATACTGGGATCATTGGGATCAAGGGGAATATCAGTGCATTTGCTGCAATACTCCACTATTTTTATCGAACACCAAATTTGATGCTGGCTGCGGTTGGCCCAGCTACAGTCAAGCCGAAAATGAATCCAATATTAAGGAAATTCGTGATAATAGTCATGGAATGATACGCACTGAAGTCCGTTGCGCTCATTGCGACGCCCATTTGGGGCATGTATTTAATGATGGGCCAAATCCTACGGGATTGCGCTATTGCATTAACTCTGCATCCTTACAGTTTGAACCCAGCGACAACGCCAAACTTGCGAAGGAAGGTTAAAAATAAGTCAGGCTTTAAATAGCTGGATAATCCCCGATATGAAATTTTTATTTGACCTCTTCCCTATTATTCTATTTTTTATCGCCTTTAAATTTGGTGATATCTATACCGCAACGATTGTGGCTATGGTGGCTACTATTGGTCAAATTTTATGGGTGTATTACCGACACCGCAAAATTGATGCCATGCAATGGGTTAGTCTGATCATGATTGTGGTGTTTGGAAGCCTAACTATTTTCCTGCATGACAAAACCTTTATTCAGCTCAAACCCACTGCTCTTTACTGGCTTTTTTCAGGCACATTGCTGATCAGCGCTCAGTTCTTCAATAAAAATTGGATACAGGCGCTTATGGGAAAGCAAGTAACCTTGAAGCCCATGAATTCACATTCGGTTTGGCATAGACTGAACCTCGCCTGGTCCGCCTTTTTCTTTTTAATGGGCGCACTAAACTTGTATATCGCCTTTGAATATTCCGAAGAGACTTGGGTGAATTTCAAATTATTTGGCACCACAGGCTTGCTGGTTGTTTTTGTCATTCTCCAGGGGGTTTGGCTTTCTCGGCATATGGAGCACCCTTCCGAATGAGCATTAACCAAAGGCGCATGTCCTTATTTGAGGAAGACTTACGCAAAGCCTTTTCCGTTACATATCTTGAAATTGAAGATGAAAGTCATTTGCATGCTGGTCATGCTGGTGCAGCCAGTGGTGGCGGACACTTTAAGCTGACCATAATTTCACCGGATTTTAAGGAATTAAGCCCTGTAGCTAGGCACCGAGCGGTATATGCAGCCCTGAACCGACATATGCCCCAAGAAATTCATGCATTAACCATCTTAGCCAAAACGCCCGATGACGCCTTCAACTGATGCTGATCTAAAATAAACCCTACTAAAACCTGTTTAATACAAAAATCCTTATGCTTAATACACGTCAAATTTTTGCCCTCAGCGCAATCAGCGCCGCTCTTATTTCAACAAATGTTGTGGCTCAAAATGCCGTAATTGTGAATGGCAAATCCATTCCAAAAGCACAATTAGACAAACTTGTACAAAAATCAGGTCAACCTGATAACCCGCAAGTGCGTGATCAAGCTCGTGAGATGCTTGTTACAAGAGAGCTAATTTTGCAAGAAGCAGATAAGCGTGGCGTTATTCAAAATGAACTTGTACGCGAGCAATTAGAACAAGCTCGTATGGGTGTTCTGATCGCGGCTGTATTTGAGGATTATGTTGAAAAAGAAGGCGTGGCAGAAGCAGATTTAAAAAATGCCTACGAGACAGTTAAAGTCCAATACACCGGTAAGGAGTATCACGTCGAACACATCCTGGTAGAAAAAGAGTCTGATGCCAAGGCAATCATTGCTCAAATCAAGGCCGGTGGAAATTTTGAAGATATTGCAAAAGCAAAATCTCAAGATCCTGGGTCCGCTAAGAATGGTGGCGATCTAGGATGGGTTAGTGATAAAGCGCTGGTACCTGAATTTTCTAAATCAATGGTTCAACTCAAGAATGGTCAGATTACAGATAAGCCAGTGAAGTCTCAATTCGGCTGGCATATCATCAAGATGGTTGATGTACGTGATGTTAAAGCACCAAGCATGGAAGAAATTAAGGATCAACTTAAACAGATGATCATGTCAGATAAGAATTGGCAAAAAGCGAAGTTTTCAGAGATGATGCAAAAACTACGCGCTAAGGCCAAGATTCAATAAAGCAATGTTTTTATTGGCTTGGGTAGTGGCGAGGTCTTAGCTTCTGAATCGCCATACCCGCCATACCGCAAGCAAATGCCGACATCACAAAAACATCCCTAGGCTGAGATAACTCCCAAATCCAGCCAGCAAATAACCCGCCAAGAGTTCCGCCTAAGCCATATGAAATAGTCGCCATAAGAGCCTGCCCGCGTGCTTGCAACGGACCTGTAAACCAACGCTGTAATAACTTTGTAGCCGCGCTATGGTGAGCGGCAAAAGTACCTGCATGCATTAACTGAGCCAGAATAAGTACTGAAGTAATCGGCAAAAAAGCTATCAAAATAAAGCGCAACACCCCTACCCCAAAAGCCGCCTGCAATACTACCTCAGCATCTAGCCTACTTAAAACCTTGCTTTGGAAATAGAAAAATATTACTTCTGCCAGAACACCCAAAGCCCAAAAAAGTCCTATTTGAAATTTATCGTATCCAAGATCTGCCAAATATAAAGAATAGAAAACATACAAAGAGGCGTGAGCAAAAATCATAAAAAATCCTGATAGCAAAAACCAGCGTACATCAGGATTAAATAACACTACAAGCAACTCGCCCTTGACCATTTTTCGCCGCTCCATCTTAGGCTCATGCAATAAGAAAGTTACCAAGGCTAAGGAAGCTAACACAATAGTGCCAACAATGGGATATAACTCAATGGTGTTGCGTTGAAACAATTCACCAGCAATTAGCACCATAGCTATGAAGCCTATGGATCCCCAAAGACGTAGGCGACCATAGCGCTTATCAAAAGAATTATCTTTATACAAAGCATGTATCGTGGCAGATTCGCCAAGTGGCATCAGACTACTAAGGATGGTGTGCAATACAAACATCCAAATAAAAAAGCCTAAGTAACTCTGTAAAAAGTAAATACAGATAAAGATAACTGCGGCCAAGCAAGCGCAAAAACGAATGATACTGATGCGATTAGATAAATAGTCAGATAGCCACCCCCATGAGAATGGACCGACAATGCGAGTGATTTGCAGCATTGACATGAGTGCCGCAATTTCAATAACGCTAAATCCGCGATCTAAAAAAAATAGACTCGCATAAGGAGAAACCAGACCTACATAGGCAAAATATAAAAAGAAAAAGGACCCGAAGGCCCAGCGAAGTGAAGGCGTCATATCAGATAGTGAATACTAGTCCTGGCTAGATCCCGGCTGAGCAGCTGGAATAGAAGGATTTGGGAGTGAGACATCAGCGCACTGGGCGCGATGACGCAGGGCATGATCCATGATGACTAATGCCAGCATTGCTTCAGCAATAGGTGTGGCGCGAATACCAACGCACGGATCATGGCGCCCTTTAGTCTGAACGGTAATTGGATTACCCGCCAGATCAACAGACTGTTTAGGACTCAAAATGCTTGAGGTAGGCTTAATCGCAATCGATACTCGCAAGTCTTGGCCACTGCTGATGCCGCCTAGTGTCCCCCCGGAATTATTGCTAGCAAACCCATTGGGATGGAGTTCGTCTCCATGCTCACTTCCACGCTGAGCGACTGAGTCAAATCCAGATCCGATCTCTACACCCTTCACAGCATTAATTCCCATCATGGCATGCGCAATATCTGCATCCAATTTATCGAACAAAGGCTCGCCCAAGCCAATGGGAACATTGCGTGCGCGCACTTCAATGCGAGCACCACAAGAATCCCCTGCTTTGCGTAACTCATCCATATAGTTTTCAAGCTGGGGAATGATTTCCCCATTCGCCGCAAAAAAAGGATTATTTTCTATTTCCGAAGCGTCTTTAAATGGAATCTCAAGTTGACCCAGTTGGCTCATATAGCCATAAAACTCGGTTCCATATTTCTCATGCAGCCACTTCTTAGCAATTGCAGCAGCCGCAACAACAGGCGCTGTTAATCTTGCTGAAGAGCGACCACCGCCGCGGGGATCGCGAATTCCATATTTGTACTGATAGGCATAGTCAGCATGCCCAGGTCGGAATGTTTGCAAAATATTGCCGTAATCCTGACTACGCTGGTCGGTATTGCGAATTAATAAAGCGATTGGGGTGCCAGTAGTTTTGCCCTCAAAGACGCCAGACAAAATTTCAACCCTGTCCTCTTCTTTACGTTGAGTAACATGGCGCGAGGTACCAGGTTTACGTCTATCCAAGTCAATTTGGAGATCTGCCTCGGATAAAGCCATTCCTGGTGGGCAACCATCCACTACAGCTCCGATTGCCGGTCCATGAGACTCACCAAAAGTGGTTACAGTAAAAAGAAGGCCTAAAGTATTTCCTGACATGACGCCATTATGTCATTTGTCAGGGATTTTTGGGCTAAGACTGCTTAGTTTGCCGTCTTTTCAGCGTCCTCAGGCCAATCCCGAATGTACGCCTTAAGCATCGTATTTTCGAAATCTTGAGCCTCAACCACCGATTTTGCAACGTCGTAAAAGGAGATGACTCCCATGAGCATTTTTTGATCGACTACCGGTAAATAGCGAGCGTGATCGACCAACATCATCCGGCGAACCTCGTCTATTTCGGTCTCCATATTGCAAGTCAAGGGTTTTTGATTCATGACTGCGTTGACCTGTAAACCGTCTAATTTGCCATGATGTTTGGCTAGTGCAGAAATAACCTCGCGGAAAGTGAGAATGCCAACTAGCTTGTCGTACTCCATCACAACCAAGGAGCCGATGTCATGCTCGCTCATCACTAATACGGCCGTTTGCAATGCTGTATCAGGCGCAACAGTGAATAAGGTGCTGCCCTTTACGCGCAATATGTCACGAACTTTCATTTTGTCTCCGGAGGTAATCCATGTATAGACTCAATATAGCCTTATGCCCTATTTCAATCAAGGCTTTATGGGGCACTTTTAGTAACGAATAACCCTAATGACACCACTTCGAATGTCAGGGAGATTGGCCACCAATACAGCGCCAGCAAGCGTAATCCACCAGGTCATGTAAATCCAAATTAAACCCAGGGGGAATATTGCAAAAGCCCCGTAAACAGTTTTATAGAAGGCGGTATTGCTTAAAAAGATGGCAAATCCAAATTTCATCAGTTCGAATGCTAGGGCCGCAAAAAAAGCGCCTGAAAAAGCGTCCACCCAGAGTATCTTTGCATACGGCAAGACTTTATAAACAACCGCAAAAACAGCTACAGCCATCAATATTGGAGCAAATATAGCGATTACGCGAAATCCAAATGAAATTGCCTTAATCCAGCCCTCTGATGCGCTAAACAACATCCCACTTAAATAGATTCCCATGCCCAACAATATTGGAGCTACAAAAGTGGCAGCACCATAAATCATGATTTTTTTATGCAATGGCCTACTCTGGGTGACTTTAAATATTTGATTGAATGCAGCCTCAATTACCGCAAGGGTCATGAGAGCTGTAACTACAAGACCACCTAAACCAACGAATGTCAGACCGCTTGCCTTGGCGGAAAATTGGTCTAAATACATAAATACCTGCTGATTAATGCCCCCAGGCATATAAGTTTCCAGCAACCAGTTTCTAAAGGTATTCTTTACTTGAATGACGCTAGGCAGGTAGCCAATAAGCATTGTGGCTATCGTGATCATTGGCACCAGCGAAAGCGTAGTTGTAAAAGACAGGCTGGCTGCGATTTGCTTCAAATTTTGACCGCGATTTCGCTCCCAGATCTCTTTGCCCAGGGAGAGCCATAATTGAGGATTACGAATAATGCGCATCGCCGTATCATAAGAGAAGAATATGAACCAGCAAGATATTTTAGTGTTGTACTACTCCCGTTATGGTGCAACCAAGGAATTGGCCCACCTAATAGCAGAGGGCATCGAATCGGTCTCTGGAACGAATGCTCGCATAAGGACTGTTCCTCCCGTATCGACTGTTTGTGAAGCCACCGAGGCGCAGGTCCCATCAGAAGGGGCGCCTTATGTTGAATATTCTGACCTTCAGGAATGCATTGGTTTGGCCCTAGGATCACCAACCCGTTTTGGCAATATGGCGGCTCCGATGAAATACTTCTGGGATGGCAGCTCTTCAGAGTGGCTCAATGGCTCTTTAATTGGTAAGCCAGCTTGCGTCTTTACAAGCACTGGCAGCATGCATGGCGGTCAAGAAAGCACTCTAATAACCATGATGATTCCCCTCCTTCATCATGGCATGTTGATCTTAGGCCTACCTTATAGTGAGCCTGATTTGATGTCATCGAATACTGGTGGAGGCCCCTATGGCGTTACCCACTTAGCGCATGCTGATGGTAAGGCCCCAATCAGCGCTGAAGAGCAGCGACTGGCAAAGGCTCAAGGGCGACGTTTGGCTGAAACTGCTCTAAAGTTAATGAAAAATTAATTGCTGCAATTTCGTCAGAAAAATATGTATAAAAAACTACTGCAAAAAAATCCATATCAACTTCTAGCTACTGCTGCATTTATTGATTTGTTTATTCTGTGCGTGTGCTGGGAGTGGTTCATATCGCCATTGAGACCTGGCGGTTCTTGGTTAATATTAAAAGGGGTTCCCCTCTTATTTGCAATTCCGGGTTTATGGAAAGGCAAGATTTACACAATGCAGTGGGCATCTATGTTAATTTTGCTTTACGATACTGAAGGATTAGTTCGCATTTTAGAAACAGGCGCTAATTTTTGGCTTGCCTTGCTCGAAACAATTCTTGCTACAACAGGCTTTGTATGCCTATTAATTTATTTGAAGCCGATAAAAAAAGAGGCAAAAAGTAGGCAGAAAACAAAAGAGGCAGAACATTAATGCAAGCCTTCATTACTCAGCTGCAGACATTCCTTAAGCCTTCATTCTTGCTTACTGTGGAAATTGATAAGGCACCCTATTTAACGGATTGGCGCAAAAAGTTCACTGGCAAGGCTTTGGCTGTATTACTCCCGGGCACCACCGATGAAGTCGCAAAAATTGTTCAACTATGCGCCGAGCATCAAGTCGCAATAGTTCCACAGGGTGGGCATACTGGTTTTTGCGGTGGCGCCACGCCAGATACAAGCGGCAGTCAAATTATCATGAACTTTAAGCGCATGAATCAAATTCTTGATGTCGATGTTGCCAATCAAACCATTACCGTTGAAGCCGGCTGCATTTTGCAAGCCATACAAGAAAAAGCAGCATCACATGGTTTCCTGTTTCCTTTAAGCCTTGGTGCTGAAGGAAGTTGCATGATTGGTGGAAATCTTGCGACCAATGCAGGAGGCACCAATGTTCTTCGATATGGCAATACTCGTGATTTATGTTTAGGACTTGAGGTAGTTACCGCTAAGGGTGAAATATGGAATGGCCTAAAAGGTTTGCGTAAAGATAATACTGGGTATGATTTACGTGATTTATTTATTGGCTCAGAAGGTACACTTGGCATTATTACCACTGCCGTTTTAAAGCTTTACCCCCTCCCTATTTCCCAGTGGGCAACACTGGTAGCCACTGACAATATTGCATCCACAATATCTCTATTAAATTTGTTTCAAAAACGAGCAAACTCGTTGTTAACCGGATTTGAAATGATGACAAGGGATTCTTTGGATTTAAATACCAAGCATTTCCCTCACATGTCAAATCCCTTAAAAGGAAATCCTCCTTACACAGTTCTTATTGAGCTTTCAGATCATGAAAGTGAGGAACATGTCAAAGATCTGCTGCAGTCTGTTCTTGAGGAAGCATTTGAATCTAACTTAATTACCGATGCAGTTATTGCTAGCAATCTCAGTCAGGCAAATTTATTTTGGCAAATGCGAGAACACATTACTCTTGCACAAGCAGAGGAAGGCGCCAATCTTAAGCATGACATCACCATTCCTTTGTCGTCGCTAGATAGCTTTATTACTGCGACTGATCAGATCATCAGATCCAAGTATCCAGGGGTAAGAGTCATCAACTTTGGCCATTTAGGTGATGGCAACCTCCACTACAACATTGCACCGCCGTCAGACAGGGATCCCAAGAGCTTTAACCAGGAGAATGAAAAACCTATTATGGAGCTGGTATATGGTCAGGTTGAGCGCTGCCAGGGCTCTATTTCTGCAGAGCACGGCATTGGGCAGCTTAAATTGATGGACCTAAGGGCTCACAAGGGAGATGTTGCCCACGACCTCATGAGAGCCCTTAAAACAGCCTTAGACCCACAAAATATCCTAAATCCACATAAAGTCATCTCTATTTGAGAAATATTTCACTTTTTTGGTAAATATTTACCAAATCTTGTCATCTCTCTAGTTTTATCGCGCGTTGTATGCCCATGGAGGTGACAAATATGTCAACAAGACTTAAACGTTGGGCCCGTGCTATTCAAGAGATCGACTTGTCCAAAAGGACGCCTGAGATCGCAATTGGCTATTTAGATAGCAAATATCGCGATATTGCATGGCGTTATATCCGCATTCTCGGTTTTGAGCGCACCATTAGCTTCATGGCAAGCAATAACTTTCATCCAGAATAAAATTAAAACCCTAATATATTGATTTTCTTAGGGTTTTTTCTTTTCTTACTCCACTGCTAAGCAAAAAATTGCTTAGCCTCCTCAACAACAAGCTCAGGTAGCTCTTCGGGAATATAGTGCCCGCAAGGTGCAGCCATTCCAGTCACTTGACGCACTACCTTTGACCAATCATTGATGGGTTCAAAGCACTTATTGACCAGTCCATGCTGACCCCAAATTACTCTTAAAGGCATCTGCAGTATTTTGTTTAAGCTTCTATCCAATCGATCGTGCTCCAAGTCAATAGTGGCAGCTGCTCGATAGTCCTCACACATAGCGTGCATTCCAGCTGGGTTCGATGCCCCTGCCAAATACTCAGACCACCGTTCTGGTGAAAATATTCCTGTGCCAGCATGACGTCCCATATGATTTTTTAACCAGAACTCTGGACTAGCACCAATCATGGTTTCCGGAATAGGTTCTGGCTGAATTAAGAAGAACCAGTGCCAGTAACCTCTAGCAAACTCCATTGAAGTGTTTTCATACATGGTGAGCGTTGGCGAAATATCCAACACCATCAACTTTTTGACGCTATCAGGAAAATCAAGGGCGAGTCGATGCGCTACTCTGCCACCACGATCATGCCCAAGTAAGTAGAAATGATCGTGACCTAAAGACTTCATTAACTGGTGCTGGTCTGCAGCCATCGATCTTTTTGAATACGTAGAATGATCCGCGCTTCCATGTGGTTTGGACGATTGGCCATACCCTCTCAGATCAGCAGCAATTACTGTAAAACTTTTTGCTAGCTCAGGAGCAACTTGGTGCCAGATGGCTTTAGTTTGCGGAAAGCCATGAAGCAACAATAGCGCTGGTCCAGTTCCGCCGATTTGATAAGCAATTTCAATTGGGCCATCATGAGATGGAACAGTAATAGTTTTATCTGAAAAACCAGGAAAAATTAATGGCATATTTAGTCCTAATGAAAAGAGCCTCCAAGGAGGCTCTCAATCTACCCTAGCAATTTCTATCTGTTCGCAGCAGCTTGAATCTCTGCAACGGTTACATAGCCTTTATTGCCAGAATCTAAGTAACTAAAGTTACTGTAAATACGTGGCATGCAGCCTTTAGCCTCCTGCAAAGTAAGCTTCCCGTCATGATTGATATCGCACTTTGCAAATCTTTCGGCAATCTCTTGATTTCGAATAGCGTCGTTTGCATAACTAATTGCTGGCATAGTAAAGCAGCAAACTGCAGCGAGCATAACTTGTTGAATTAATTTCATCATTGGTATTATTTAAGTGATGTTGGGACAGGATTGGCAGACGTTTCAAGAGCTACACGCACCACTTTTTTTGCCATCGAAACAAATGAATCGACTGATCCACCAGCAGTTCTAAAGGATTCACCTTGAACAATCACTAAGCCCTCACCAAGTACTTCATTTGATTGACTGTCGGTAATTTTGCTTTCTACAACTAAAGCAGGCGTTTTTGAATTAACGCCACCGGCATAGGCAGCAGCATTCAGGGCCAAGCCAATTGGGGTGAAGTTCCACGGTTGAAGGCTATCGCTAGAGCTTTCTGCTCCAGTAATACCAACGGAAACACGAGCTACTCCAGGGCCAGGTTTAGTAACAATACGAATATTTCCACGAGCATTTACAGCCTCAACCATAGAAGCTTGCAATGTGGCTTTGGCTTGATTGATTGCATCAAGACTAACCTCCTTGGTTGCGTTTTGATTCAATTGAACTGGATCCAAAATAACTGCCTGATAAGCTCCCGGATTTACGCCATCTTTGCGATACCTCCAAATCCTGACATCTTGTTCGCTAGTTGCCGTTGGAACCAAAACAGAATAGTTAGGCAGAAATCCTGACTTAGGCATCGACTCTGTCGCTAACTTTGGCGCATTACTACAAGCAGAAATTAAAGCTACTGCTGTTAGTGTTGCGAATAAATTCAATGTACGCATTTTGATCCTATTTGAGGTTGTAATTTAGTCTGATGGTGGGCATGGAATCATACCGCCTGATTTTTTATGAATCTGTGGCCTGCAATCTTGTTGGGGCGCTGAAACAGTAGGTGTCTTGGTGGCTGCCTGTGGAGCCTCCTTCTGGGGGCTAGCAGCTGAATCCGCAGCAACAGCTGGTGTTACGGCAACCGAGGGAGCAGAGACCTTTGCAGGCTCTAAACCAACTGAGCGATAAAAAGCTCTGTCAGTACCAGGACATGGCATCACGGCTCCGGTTTTAGCATTAACTACATCTTTACATTGTGGATTAGCCTCAAGACGCGCCTCTAACTTAGCCATCGTGCACGCACCTAGCAAAAGAATACTAAGAGCTGCTATGACGACTAACTTGGAATTTTGATAACTCATTAGACGCGTTGCCCTCTTAATTTGCCAAAATTTTGGATAAAAAATCTTTTGCTCTAACTGATCTAGCATCGGGATTGCCAAAGAATTCATCCTTGCTGCAATCCTCAATGATGCGACCTTGATCCATAAAAATCACGCGGTTACTTACCTTGCGCGCGAATCCCATCTCATGCGTTACGCAACACATGGTCATTCCCTCATGAGCAAGGTTCACCATGACATCTAGAACTTCGCCAACCATCTCAGGGTCAAGTGCTGAGGTTGGCTCATCAAACAACATCACCACAGGGTCCATACTCAAAGCTCGTGCAATGGCCACACGCTGCTGCTGACCCCCGGAAAGCTGCCCAGGGAACTTATCCTTTTGGGAGCTCAGTCCAACGCGTTCTAGGTATTTAAGGCCATGCATCCGGGCTTCTTCAGTAGATCGTCCAAGCACTTTGATCTGAGCCAGGGTAAGGTTCTCTGTAATGCTGAGATGCGGAAATAATTCAAAATGTTGGAATACCATTCCAACCCTAGCGCGCAACTTTGGAAGGTTAGTTTTGGGATCATGTAAACGTATTCCATCAACGCTGATTTCACCGGCTTGAAATGGCTCAAGTGCATTGATAGTTTTAATTAAGGTGGACTTACCCGATCCAGAGGGTCCACAAATAACAACTACCTCACCTTTTTTAATAGAGGTAGAGCAATCGGTAAGGACCTGAAAGTCACCATACCACTTCGAAACGTTTTGAAGTTCAATCATGATTTGAAAATAGTGAGCATTTAGAAATAATTAGCGAATGATCGCTACCTTGGATTGCACTTTTCTCACGATTTTAGAAAGTGAGAAGCAGATGATGAAATAGGTAAAGGCAGCCAATATATAAGTTTCAATTGGACGACCATAATTCTTGCCTGCAATTTCAAAACCCTTCAAAAGGTCATAGGCGCCAATGGCATAAACTAAGGAAGTATCCTGAAACAAGATGATGGTTTGGGTCATGAACACAGGAATCATGTTTCTAAAGGCTTGTGGGAGGACAATAAAGCGCATGTTTTGACCATAAGTCATACCTAGAGCCTGCGCTGCATAGCCCTGACCTTTTGGTACAGACTGAATGCCAGCGCGCACAATCTCAGAGAAAAAAGCCCCTTCAAATGCAATAAAGGTAATCGTGGCAGATAAGTCAGCACCAATTGGGCGACCGATTAACATTGGAATTAGCAAGAAGAACCATAGGATCACCATCACCAATGGAATAGAGCGCATGGTGTTTACATAGATCGTTGCCGGGTAAGCCAAACTCGGCTTTCCTGATAGGCGCATCAATGCCAAGAAGGTTCCAAAGATAATTCCGCCAACAGTAGCAATAACTGTTAACTGGATGCTAAATAGCATCCCCTTCATAATGTAATTGGTAAAAAGCTCCCAGTTGTAGAAGCTCAGATCTAGGCTCAACACAGTGTCACCATGAGATTAATTAGTAATTTCATTTAGTGAGCTACCGCTTCTGTATTCGCAACAATAAAACCGGGAATGCGCGAACGCTTTTCAATGTGCGCCATGACGCGATTAATTGCAAATGCGGATAAAGCATAAAGCAGTGTTACTGCCAGATAGATCTCTACACCATGAGAGGTTTCTTCTTGAGCCTGCATGGCAAATAAAGTGAGCTCTGGCACAGATACGGCAAATGCTACAGATGAGTTCTTAATGAGATTCATGCTCTCGGATGTCAGAGGCGGTATGACTATGCGCAATGCCATTGGGAGAATGATGTAACGATAGCTTTGAAATGTAGTTAACCCCAATGCAGTTGCGGCAGCCTTTTGACCGGAGGGTAAGGATTGAATGCCTGCCCTTACCTGCTCAGCAATTCGAGCAGAGGTAAAGAAGCCCAATGCAATACTGACCAAAAGATAGGATGGAAAAGCTTTTAAAGCGGGAATGAAGGCTGGAATAACGTGATACCAAAGAAATACTTGAACCAAAATGGGAATGTTTCTAAAGAGCTCAACCCAGGCTGTAGATAAACGTACCAAAAAGCGATTTAATCGAGTCTCGGGTGGCAAAGTGCGCAGAGTACCCATCACAGCGCCAAGAGATAAAGCAATCACAAGGCCTAAACCAGCAACTGCCAAGGTCCATCCCCACGCTTTCATCAGCCAATCTAGGTAGCTTGGATCAGCATTTTGACCAATTCCTAGCAAAGCGGAGAAGCAGTGGTCAACTACTTCTCCGTCTAAAGTGCTTTTGCAAAAGATTCCTAAATCCATAAATCCGATCGCATCGTTATTTGTTATAAACCTTTATCGATCAGGATTATTTCTTGTTGTAGTCTTCTGCAGGTTTGTCATTCAAATTAGCCCAGGCATTTTTAGTGGCTGGAGACAACTCAAGACCAACTACGATATTTTTTGGTGGTATTGGTGCTAAGAACCATTTATTCCATAAGCCAGGCATTTTTCCATTGGCAACAATCTTTGCAATGGCAGCATTTACCGCAGCTTTAAATTCAGGATCATCCTTGCGAACCATAATAGCAATAGGCTCTGTACTCAATACTTCACCAACAATCTTGTAATCTTTTGGATTCTTGGAGTTCGCAATATTACCTGCCAAGATTGAGCCGTCCATTACAAATGCATCAGCACGACCTGACTCCAGCAACAAGAAGCTATCGGCATGATCTTTACCAAAGACTTCATCAAAGTTCACGCCATTGGCTTTTTCATGCTTACGCAACAATTGAACAGAAGTTGTACCTGTTGTAGTTGCAACCTTCTTGCCGGCTAATTGCGAGATCGAAGTAATACCGGAGTTTGCTTTAACAGCAATCCGAACTTCTTCAACATATAGAGTATTGGCAAAGCCAACGTCTTTCGCACGAGCTGCATTGTTAGTAGTTGTTCCGCACTCAATGTCTACGGTGCCGTTTTGCACTAAAGGAACACGATTTTGTGATGTCACGGGCTGATAGTTAATGCGCAAGGTGCTCATGCCAAGCTTGTCTTTAATATCCCCTAAAATCATGCGGCAAATTTCTACGTGATATCCATCAAAGCGACTATCGCCTGTTGTATACGACATGGGGATGGAAGATTCACGCACTCCCATGGTAACGGCGCCAGAAGACTTCATCTTATCCATCGTTTGGCTAGCCGCATTCACATTAAATGAGCCCATAAATAAACTAGCAGTTACCACACCCGCACCAACAAAGTATTTGGTTTTCATGAAATTTCTCCTGTTTTACACATGCACTAATAAGTAGTCATGTATTTATAGCAAATTTATAGCGTTAATGGCTTTTTTAATGCACAAGCATGAATTTAGATGGAGAAATGTTAGCTAGACGACCGGCACCAAAACCGATAACACAGGCTTTGAAGTATTAAAACTGAGATAAAACAATAGCTTAGGCAATTAAATTTATTGGGCCTGATGGTTTCAGTGACTCAAAGCCCTATGATTGACCTCAATGAAGCGTCTTTAAATAGTCGATCAAATTCTTGCGGTCTTCTTCATTAGACATGCCTGAGTATGGCATGCGCCCACCAACTATAAATAATTGAGGATTTTCAAGGTATTTATTCAGAGAATCTGCATCCCAAGTAACGCCACTTTTTTTAAGGGCGCTTGAATATCTAAAGCCCTCAACTGTTCCAGCCTTTCGCCCATACACTCCAAATAAGCTAGGGCCCAGAAGATTCTGTCCAGGGCTGATGCTATGACAAGCAATACATTCTTGAAACTTTATTTTTCCAAGATTTGCATCTTGTGCAAATACAGAAGGGCATAAGCCTAATAACATTATTACGAAAGAAAAAGAATATTGAATCCGCATATCCGCCTAAACTAATAACCCCGGTTTTTTAATGTACTGATTTTTAATTGCATCAGCAGTCCAGTACGCTAAAGCGCCAACCAAGCCAGTTGGTTGATATGCGCTATTGTGTGGAAATACGTTTGCCCCCAATATGAACAAATTATGGCAATCCCAGCTCTGCTGATACTTATTCACGGCACTATTGGCTGGACTAGTACCCATAATTGTGCCTCCGGTGCTATGAGTACTTTGGTAAGGCACAACATTCCAGGATCTTTGTTCAGCCGAAGCCTTAGTAAGCTTAGTTGGGTTTAGATGTTGAGATAACCTATTAACAACCTCGGCACCATGCTTAGCCATTTTTAATTCATTTTCCTTGTAATCAAATGTGAGTTGCATGAGGGGTTGGTTAAAGGCATTTTTATATGTGCCATCGAGCCCGTAATAGTTATGACGATGGGGTAATACACCTGAGCGTGTCGTAATAGCCATTGCAGTTTGATACCACTTTGCAGTAGCAGCTTTCCATTCGCTGCCCCATCTTGGTGTTCCAGACGGCGTTGGTCGATAACCTATAGGTAATGCAGTGTTGTGACCTGCAGAAACAATGTAACCTCCTACAAAACCTGGACCAGAACGATCGAAATTCCAGTTACCATAAAAATCATCGATAACACTATTGGTGCCGCCCGCTGAAATAAATGGATTAAAGTTTTTTCCCTCAAAAAATAGAGTGCTACCAACGCCTGTGTCGTATGCATAATTCTTGCCGATAATGCCTTTTCCGCTAACTGGATCGTAAGGCTTGCCAATACCAGATAACAGCATGAGATGCACATTGTTAAATGCGAATGCGCAAAGAAGAACAATGGATGCGGGTTGCTCATATTCTTCGCCGGTAATTAGATTCGTATACAAAACCCCTGTAGCCCTTTTACCGCTGGCATCACGCAAAACTTTGGTAACCCAGGATTGGGTACGTAATTCAAAATTGGGCTTACTCATGGCAATCGGTATTACAGTAATTTGTGGCCCGCCTTTGGCATTAGCCTCACAACCAAAGCGCTGGCAATATCCACAATACTGACATGCTCCAAAATGAGACCCATCCGGATTCGTATAGGCGCGCGAGGCATTTGCTGCAGGCCTGGGAAATGGGTGATACCCCATATCTGTTGCTGCATTGGAAAATAATTTACTAGACAGGATACTTTTAAGAGGCGGCAATGGATAATCTTTTTCTCTATAAGCTTCAAATGGATTTCCGCCACTCTGAACTACGCCTTTAATATTGCCTGCTTTACCAGATACCCCTGCAACAGCTTCGAATTTATCGTAATAAGGCTCGAGTTCTGCATAGCTAATACCCCAATCCTGAATCGTCATGTCGGCGGGAATAAATTTTTTCCCATAACGCTCTTCATACATAGATCGAATCTTAAATTCCATATCGGTCCAGCGCCAAGTACCACCACTCCAATGAATGGCAGACCCCCCAACACCTTCGCCAGGCAAAAAAGATCCAAGTCGACGAATAGGTAGCGCCTCCTGCGATAGATTATTCCTAGCAGTCAACGTGTCTTTAGATGCGTTCTGCATTAATTCCTGACGAATCACATAACGCAATTCGTCTCGAATGTTGGGTAACGCATAATCATTCTGTGCGGTACGCATATCACCCCGCTCTAAGGCAACAACTTTGAGGCCCGACTCGGAAAGCTCCTTGGCTAGAATGCCGCCAGTCCAACCCATACCAACAATCACAACGTCGGTTTCTTTTAATTTAGTGACCATTTTTTTCCCAGTTAGCTGAGGTCTGAAATACCGAATATAGGCGCAGTGTATTTTTTATCGAGATAAGCTTCTACATCCTGGGCATGTAAAGAAACTGCGCCTGGAAAGCCAATTAATCTCCACCCTGCCTTATTTTGATTTCCACCATAGATGGGATCAGAGAACATTCCCTCCATAATGTTCTGGTAGAGCATGTCGAAGAAGGTTTTAGAAGAAGGACCGCCTGCAAATTCGATCTTTCCAGATGAGAGCGCCAATAGAAACTCCTGACGTTGATCACTAGAAATCTGGTCAAAGTCTTTGCCGTAAAGTTTGGTGCATGCGAGATTGGACTTTGTAATACAAACCCGATAAAGCTCCGCCGGAGTAAGGGCTAATTGGTAGCCTTGCGTTGGCGAACCTTTTTTCCATGGGCCATGAACATAGAGGCGCTCACCTTTACCCCAGCCATCAGCTAGAGCACGATCAATATAAATGTTGACCCCAATCTCAGTACCTTTTGGGGATAGTGCATCTGCAGGAATCATATGATTGACTACAGCCTCAATGAAAGCCTGCTCTTCTAAATTAAAAAATATATATCCCCGTTGCACATTGGAACCTTCTGTTGTAATAACAGCATTGTTGTCAGCATGAGCGCTATTGGGCAGCACGCCACCAACTGCTGCTGCGCCACTAACCAAGGCACCTTTTAAAAAGCCACGACGGTCGGTCGGATTCTGATCCATTTATGTCTCCAGCGTATATTTTTATTTAACTCACTTTAATAGAAACGGATGCGATCTAACAAGAATTATTTGGAATTGGCGGAAATCGTCAATTTACTGCTATGCAATAAAAAAGGGTTTATCTTGAGGAAGCCTGCCAAGTAGGTTTTCAACGTGCGTCCTAAATCTTCGGAACTTGAAAGTGAGCACAAAGAGTGGCAATAGCCACTGAGATCTAGGATTAAGTAGAAAACATTGCATCCCACTTAGCAATGGTGGGTAGCCCAATGGTTTAGCTTTGAAATTTAACGGGATGATTAACACTTCAGCATTACAAAGGATCTAATTAATCAGCCGAAATTTTTGCTACATCTATGAGCTTTTTCCACCTTACAACTTCGGACTGCACAAAAGCTTTTAATTCACCAGGCGTACTTGTTTCAACTTCGGAGCCTTGATCTTCAAATTTCTTTTGAACTGAAGCTGTATTCAAAATAGCATTCATGTTTTTGTTAAGCAAGTCAATGATAGGCTGTGGTGTCTTTGCCGGAGCAAAAAGTGCATACCATTGAGATACAGACATATTTGGTATGCCCTGCTCAGCCAAAGTAGGTAAATTTGGCATTATCTTTAAGCGTTTTTCACCTGCAACTCCCAAGGCCTTTAACTTACCGGCTTTAATTTGAGGAAAGGCAGTAAAAACGCTCGGGAACATTATTTGAATTGTGCCGCTCATCACATCAAATAAGGCTGGTGCAGATCCTTTGTAGGGCACATGAACCATCTTCGTGCCAGTATTAATTTGAAAGAGCTCACCTGCTAAATTTGGCGCAGTCCCTTTACCGGCCGAACCATAACTCATAGAGTCTGGATTAGCTTTTAGTAACGTAACAAGTTCTTTAGCATTCTGAACGGGTAAATTTGGATTTACAACAAGTAGGGTGGGTGAAATACCAACCATTCCAATGGGCTCGAAGTCAGCAATGGGATCATATTTTAACTTTTGCAGAGCTGGATTGATGCCATGGGTTGCGATATATCCAAACAAAATGTTATAGCCATCAGGGCTCGATTTTGCAACAAACTCACTAGCAATAGCGCCATTACCACCAGGCTTATTCTCAACAATCACTGTCTGGCCTAATTTAATGCTCAAGCCTTGAGCAAGAATTCTTGCCATGGCATCGTTTGCACCGCCAGCTGAGGTTGGCACTACTATAGTGATGGTCCTATTTGGAAAAGGCTGAGCAAACACTATTCCACATATACAAGTGAAGAGCAATCCTATAACGCAAGTTAGGGACTTCAACATGCTGTTTTTTTAGAGATTTTAGAGGATCTAAGAAGAAGAGCCATTTTTCTATCCATTAGTTTGCATCAGCCAATACTGGCAACTTATCTGAAATTTTTAAGCCAGAAATCATTTCTTGAATAGAAGGTTGATTTTCCAAACTCATTAATGCATCAGACAGAGATGGAACCCAATCTTGCGTACCATTGAGCATCTGCACTAAGCCTGTAAACTTATCGGTCAGCTCTTGGTCGGTAAGAGGATTTGAAGGTTCTCCTTTTGGTTCCGGTTGCTCACGGCGCAAGACTTTGCCGTTTTTAAGAGTAAGCTCAACAGCCGCCTGTCTTCCTGTGAGGCCGTATGCAGCCTCATTAATTAAAGTGGTCCGCATTGAAGCGGCTTCATGGATTTTTTGATTACTAAATCCATCCCAATATTCGCGCAAACCATTCCGCCCTTTTTCTAATGCTAGAGAAACGCTAAATTGGGTACTGCCCATAGCGGCATTTAAGTTAGGGGGTTTTGGCTTTGAAGCCTGGCGAATAGAAAGCTCACACATATTGACTCGAATTGACTCCACATCTTCAAGTCGTACTTTATCCTCATGGAAAAATTGTTGTGCCAGGTCAATCGGCCCATGGGAGTATCTGCAGGCTGCATGAGGTTTAAAACCCACCTCCATAATGACAAATTTTTCTCCAAGCCCATCGAGCAAGTCGCCTACTCTAATAGCATCGCAGTATCCGTTTAAAAATCCCTCGCGTCCTTCTAATGCTTTTTTGGGGCCGGTGAAGCCTCGACTCGCCATAACCGCTGCCATAGACCCGTTAAAAGCAGCTTTACCAGGGCTAAATGGTTTTGCCATACAAGGATCATCGAGGTAAGACTGAATGCCAGCCGACT
The DNA here is from genome assembly GCA_947448415.1 of Burkholderiaceae bacterium. Classification (GTDB taxonomy): domain Bacteria; phylum Pseudomonadota; class Gammaproteobacteria; order Burkholderiales; family Burkholderiaceae; genus Polynucleobacter. The sequence goes on from CANFMT010000010.1 coordinate 42,312, forward strand.
GCATTGCTCCTAATCCTATGGCAGAAGCAATTCCATTGATGTCACAACCCAATAGCTTGGCACCGGCTGCTGCAACCCCTATAGCAGAAACTGTGCCAGTTGTATGAAAGCCTCGCTGCCTATGCCCTGGGTTAATTGCTTTTGCAAGACGTATTGCCACCTCATAACCCGCTATCAGAGCAGTGATCACCTCTTTGCCACTCTTGTTATTTGCTTCAGCTAGAGCTAAGAGAGAGGGAACCATTACTGAACCCGCTTTAATCAACCCTGACCCATGTGCATCATCTAACTCAACTCCATGTCCGAGCATAGCGTTGCACATTGCTGCCATAGGAGTTGGGACTCTGAATCCATAGCCCATCACAGTACTTTCTGGTTTCCCTCCCCAATCCTTCACCATTTCAATGACCTTACGAGCAGGATCACTGATAGCTGATGCGGCTATCTGATTACCTAATCCATCGCGGATAATAAATTTAGCTTTTTTTATAACTTCATCAGGAATATCCTCGTATTTCAACGCATAAACCATTTCAGCCAACTTGACGGTTAAGCCTTCTAGCATTTCCGAGGTTTTGGTATCCATAGTCATAAAAACTCCATAAAGTTCATTTAATTAGCCATATTAGACGAATCGATTACTATAAATTGAATTGGGGGCTATTTTTGGCATTCCCAACAAGATTTGTATGCCAAAACTATGACTAGCCAATGTATTGCCCAATATTCACAAGTATGAACAGGATTTGATCAAATGACTAGAAGGCAGCACAGTAGCAACTAACTATAAAGAGATTTGGCCTGCCCAGCACGATTCGAACGTGCGACCTACGCCTTAGAAGCTTTAAAAATGAGGCTAAACAATACTAAAAACAATGGCTTTAAGGTGCTGAAATCTGGTGTGGCATACGCACCGAGATCTGTGGTTCGGGGTGGAATTGGGTGGATGTCGCGTGGTATTGGCAGGCGGTTGGATGGTCAGATGTCTAATTTGTCGGGTAAACCGACAAATTAATATTTAAGCTTCCTAAGGATCAATAGCGAACCGGTTAAAAAATATAACTTTTAAGATAGGGTTATCAACTTTTTATTATCAATTTGCGAAAAAGATGATTTGATAACTCAAAAAAATTTAATAAGTTATTGCTCAGCACTGAAATTTACTTTCCGAATCAAATCAGAATATCGATCAATATCTTGCGTAATCCTATTTTGAAAAGCTTTTGGACCAAGGTAAATCGGATACATACTTATCTGCAAGAGTTGACTAGGATATTCAGGAGAATCAACCATTTTTTTTACAATCTCAGACACTTTATTAACTATATGAATTGGAGTATTAGCAGGCGCTAAGATTCCATACCATGTCTCAAACTCCAGTGGAATGCCAGCTTGTTTAGTACTAGGGATATCCTTCAAATCTGGATATGGTCCATCATTGAATCCTTTGGTTGCTAACCCCCTCAATTGCCCATTTTTTACAACAGGTATGGCGGCGGGATCAATTACTAAATCAACTACTCCGGCAATGGTATCGTTGATTGAAGGTCCAGACCCTTTGTAGTGAATTGGTTTTATTTCAACGCCTAACTTATAGGCCAGAATCGCGCAGGCAAGATGAGTAGCGCCGCCCTGACCAGAGGTGCCGCAGGTAATTTTTCCTGGGTCTTTTTTTGCCAAATCAGATAACTCTTTAATGTTTCTTACTGGAATATTATTATTAATCGCTAAGATTGTGTAAGAAGCAGAATAGATTGCAATAGGTGAAAAACTTTTTTCAGGGTCATATCCCACCTTCTTTAATTGTGGAGTCATAGCAATAACGGCTGAATTACCCAGCAAAAGTGTATAGCCATCTGGAGCAGCAGATGCTACATAGCCAGCCCCAATTGCAGCTGCAGCACCAGGTTTGTTTTCTATCACTACAGCCTGATTCAAATTTTTACTTAACTCGTTAGATATCATCCGGGCCATACGATCACTACTGCCTCCTGGAGGGAAAGGCACGATCAATCGTATCGGTTTATTGGGCCAAGTTTGCGCGAGGGATGCTGGTAGGTATACCAGATAACTTACCAGCACAATGCCAATCAATCTAAGTGCACATAAGTTATTCATGTAAGACGTCCTCTGAAGACTCGTTAAGCAGGAACTACCTCACCATTACGCATAGTCATACCTTTTGGTAAAAAACCTTCACGCCGACTCCAGCCAGTTATAGGGTCGAACTCGGTTTGGCGGTTGTCTAAACTCCTAATATTCTCAACCTTAATCCAAAGCCTAAGCATATGGCGTTGCTTTTTAATATCGTCATGATCAACGTATTCAGTTCGAGAGTGCAAAACTAGATGGTTATTACAAAACTGGATATCGCCAGGCTCCAGCATCATAGAAAATACATTATCTGGATTGGCGGCTACTGAATCAAAATAATCTAGAGCAGCCAATTCCTCGGCAGTGAACTTCTTATCCATTTTTATACGAGCAGTCTTTATTGGTTGACGAACATAGCCAACACTCAATTGACCATTGGCTAATGCAAAGACTGGGCGTTTTCCACTTATTTCGGATTGAAATGGGGCAGCCTCACCTCTTCGGTCATATTCAAAGCCAGAAAATAAAATTGGTAAATATTCAGGATGGGTTTTCAGGATGGTATTAAAGATTGAATGGCCGCATGCAACGGAAGAAAGACCTCCTTCTTTGGCTTTACGAAGGCACATAAGGCCTACTAAATCACTAGAATCAGTGTGGTAATTTAATTTATGATTAGTTTGATAGCCGCGTACATTTAATTTTTCATACTCTAGCCCCTGATCAAAGACATGGCCCAATCTATGGCCCATACCATTTTGTGAAACTGGAAGGCCCATATGCGTACCCATACCCCAGTACAGCATTGCGGCCTCCTCATCAGAGTATTGCTCTATAGGAAAGCCTCGAATAACACCAAATCCTAGACCTTGCTTTAAATTACTTTCAATAAAGTTTTTTAAAAAAATAGATAGTTCTGGATAGTCAAAATCCTCAGGCTTCACGTTTTCAATTGTTTTTTTTAAAGTCCGTAACTTTTTTACTACCTCATGAATCTCATTAAGATGATCAGAAGATAAGTAATGTATGAGATCCCCTCCTCCAAGAATGTCTTTAGATTTCCATGCTTCAGAACATACCAATGGTTTCTCGGGTATCTCAAATAGCATTTATGCGCTCCTACTATTAAATACAGACTAGTATTAGTATCAAATCAAAATTTATGTGTTTCGATTTAATAAAATTATCATTAAACGGTTATCTCCTATATAAGGAAAACCCTTAAATATAGAGTTTCTAGTGAATTCTCATCGGCCAGTCGGGCCTTTGGCCTGCCCAGCACGATTCGAACGTGCGACCTACGCCTTAGAAGGGCGTTGCTCTATCCAGCTGAGCTATGGGCAGATAAATGCTGGATTTGAAGTTACTATCTAGAACTAAATAGAGTTGGTGGTCGGAGTACAAGGATTCGAACCTTGGACCCCCTGCTCCCAAAGCAGGTGCGCTACCAGGCTGCGCTACACTCCGACGGAACCGATATTCTACACTGAGACGGCTATTTGAGGCAAATCCTGTAAGATTCAGGCCATGGTTGCCTATTTTTCTAGCATATTCACTAAGCAAGTTCGAGTCGCTATTTCCGTGGCTTTGCTAGCTCTATGCTTATTGGGTACTCATTGGATTGGTTTTGCCCACAGCATTTCTCATGGCAATGCCCAGACTCAACTGACTAAAAACTCTTGCTCAGCCGAGCCCCTTCCTTACTTTAGTCATGGCTCTGATGCCTGCCATGCTTTCGATGCGCTCTCGCTTGCGGGCTTTTTACCTACAGTTAGTTGCGATGCTATCAATATTCAACGTTGGTTTGTGAATGATTCCCAACCCTTTATCACATGGGTTGCTTATACAAATATTAACCAACACCAGCCAAGGGCGCCCCCTTCTCTCATCCTTTAAAACTCTAGCGCAATCTTGCGCACTTTAGTTTTTATGATCGCTAAGCTCTTAGCGAATAGGATGAATATGAATTGCCGCTTAATTTCTGTTTTAAACGTTTGCAGTCTAATTTTACTAATGATGATCAGTGATTTTGTATGGTCTCAAAATCAAGTCGATGCTTTACCGCAACTAGAAGTTAGCGGCGTACGAGAAACTGGCTCCATCTCATCTAACAAGATATTAGCTGGCGACGAGCTTCAGAATAAGCTATCGGGAACTCTTGGAGCCACCTTAGCAAATGAATTGGGAGTTGCTGCAACTGGTTACGGCGCAGGTGCATCAAGACCTGTAATTCGTGGACTAGAAGGTGCAAGAGTGCAAATACTGCAAAACGGCTTATCAGCCGGAGATGTATCCAGCATTTCAGCGGATCACGCCGTTGCAACTCCAATGCAAAATACTCATCAGATAGAAATCTTGCGTGGAGCCTCGGCTCTCTTATACGGATCTAGCTCTAGCGGCGGATTGGTTAATGTCGTGAATGATCGAATCGTTACATCAATGCCAGATAGCATCTCTGGAGCCGTGAATACTAGTTATGAAACCGTCAATCAAGGCAAAACTGCCAACATTGAGCTAGATGCACCCGCAGGCCCCTTGGCACTTCATGTTGACTCAACAATTAGCAATTCAAATAACTACCGTATACCAGGCTTTGCTGAGCAAAACGGATCCAACGCAAATTGGTCTATTAATCCTGGTCAGCCCGTAAATATTCCTTATAGTGGAAAACTTCCATTTTCATATAGCAACCAAAATAATTTGGGCGTGGGCGCTTCTTATTTGCATTCTGATGGCTACACGGGCGTCTCTCTCGAACGCATGAATCATAACTACGGAATTCCCACCGCAGAGGGTGGATTTATTCAGCAGTCACAAAATCGATATGATTTTGCACACCAAACGAATGAGCCTTTTTCTGGGTTTAGCTATATTAAAGTTAGCGCTGCAAACACCAACTACCAACATACAGAATTCTCAAGCAATGGCATAGCCTCTACCCAATGGAATAACATCGCCACCGAGGGGCGGATTGAACTAGCCCATAAGGAGATATTGGGTAATAAGGGTACCTTTGGATTGCAGGCTGTCGGCTCTTCTCTGAATGCAACCGATTTATCCACCAACAACTACGCTATTGTTCCCCAGACCAAATCAAACTCAACAGCAATATTCTGGGTAGAAGAAGGTCGTTATGGTGCTTTAAGAACTAGCCTAGGCGCTAGATATAGCAATGCCTCTCAAAATCCCAATAGCGGGACACAGTTTCCAAGTGCAGGGAGCCAAGATTTTGTACCAACATCCTATAACCCCCCAACACTACAAAATCGACAATTTAATTTAATGTCATATTCACTTGGTGGGCTCATGGATCTCGTGAGAGGCTATGGGATTGGCTTGTCCTATACCGTTTCACAACGCGCACCAACTGCACAAGAGCTCTATTCATACGGCCCCCATGACTCAACTGCCACATTTGATATTGGAAACTCCTCCTTATCTACGGAAACTTCTCATAACGTCGAGATAAATTTTCAAAAAACTTTGGGCTTAATTCGCGGTAAGGCTAGTCTTTATCAAAACCAGTTCAGTAACTATATCTATGGTTTTTATACTGGCTCATACAGTCAAACAAATAACAATTTCTCAGTTGTTCAGGCAACGCAAGCTAATGCATATATCCGAGGGGCAGAAGCCGAGCTCGGCTACAACTGGAACGAAGTAGGTTTTGGAGGTAGATTGTTTGGTGGTGTTTCTCAGGGCTCATTCAATGCAGGAGGAAATCTTCCTTTGCAGCCCGCGCCAAGGTTAGGTTTTGAGCTTGCTCATCAACGTAATGGATGGCTAACCAGCGCAAGTTATACCTATAGCTATCAGCAAAATCGATTGGCCAGTTGGGAAATTGGACCAACACCTTCATACAATTTGCTTAATGCCAACCTCTCTTATACAGAGCGTATAGGAAAAATTAATTGGACTGGATACATGGCATTAAAGAATCTTTTAAACGAAGATATTCGATATGCGACATCGCCTATGGCAGTTAGGCTCTATGCACCGCAACCTGGCAGAAGTCTTATTGTTGGCGTAAGAGCAGCATTTTGATATGCGTAGCTATTAAAGATATTTAAGCAGAGCAAATCCAAGCATCCCCGATCCTAAAATTACATATACGGGGTTTATCTTAGTTCTTAAAATCAAATAAAAGGAGACTAACGCCAAACCAAAAGTGATTGGACTAATAATTGATGATTTAGCAACAGCATATACCCCAGAAGCCATTAAACCAATCGATATTGGCTCTAATGCATTCTGAATACTTCGACGCCAAGGGCTCTCACCGTAGCGATTCCAAATCCGTCCCGCATAAAGACACAAAATACTAGATGGTATGAAAAATGAAAGTAGCACAACGCCTGCGCCAATCAAGCCTGCAACCTGAAAGCCAATGACCAAGACCATTAACATATTGGGACCAGGAGCAATTTGACCAATACTGTATATATGAACAAATTTCAGATGATCAATGCCAAATTGATGGGCTAACAAAGTTTGCATTTCAGGCAAAACGGCAGTACCCCCACCTACCGCCATCAGAGAAAGTAGACCAAAACATAAAGCCAATGAAAGTACTTGGGTCATGATTCAGCTCTTGGGCGATAAATAAAAATAGCAATTGGAGCCATTAGAAGAAGAACAATTGGAAGATTAAGTTTTGCAACACTCATCAATAAAAAGGTGGGGATAATGATTAGTAGCGATTTGAAGTCCTTCCAATGATCGCCGCCGATTCGATAGGTAATTGCTGCTAAAAGACCGGATGCCGCGGCCGCTACTCCTGCCAAAACAAGGTTCGCCAATGGGTGGTCAGTATTATTTGTGTATGCCACTCCAATAGCTAGTACAAATAGTGATCCAGGAAATATTAAGCCAATTGTTGCAACTAAGGCGCCCAGCGTACCGCGTAAATGATCGCCTGCTAAAACCGCTAAGTTAACTGAGTTTAGGCCCGGCATAGTTTGACTAATCGCTAAATAGCCCATAAATTCATCGGCAGTTAACCATGCTTTTTTTTCAATTAACAATATGCGCTCATATGCAACTATTCCGCCACCAAAACTAACGGCGCCAATAATTAAGAATTGAAAAAAAAGATCGAATAGACTAATTTTCGCTCTATTAACTTCCGGTGAAATTGGATTCATTCAGGCTTACCATAGATCAAAGCCGTCTTAGTGCTTCCAATTTCAAGCCAATCCGTCAATTCAAGTTGAAGTTTTTTAAAGAATTTATCGGCGCGCTTATGAGCCTTCTCTTGCGCACGATTTTCATCATTGACACGATAAGAAAAGGCTAATTCACCAACAATAGGATCACCAGCAGATTTCATCCAAATGGCAATTTCACAATGAGCCTGGACTCCATTACCAAAAACAATATTTCCTAATGGTAGGCATGCTTCCAAAATTTTGTTGGTGGACCCACCAACGATTCTGATTGGAGAATTCTTATCGATTTTAAGCTGAGCAATTCCCGGGAAATACTTACAAATGCTACCTAAGGATCTATCAAATAGCCTATCAATTGGTACGGCATCTAAAATTGAATTATTAGAGAAAATTTGACGATGAGTACCAACTTTATCCCCTCTTAATATTTCTTCTTTAAAACGAATTCGTGATTTAATTTTTACTTTAGGAGTGGGGTTAAACTTGGCAGCAAGCCCCCTATCATGCGTTCGACATTTCAGCGTTACTTCTGCATAGTCATCAACCCATACATTTTGACGAGACTCTCGAACACGCAAAATGATATTATTTAAACGAAAATCCTCGCCAGGAGTGTCGTAAAAATAAATATTGCGCAAACCAGTGTTTGCATTATCCAGATGAAAAAAATCAACCTTATTTGCTTTGCAAAATTCAACCAGTTTTTCACTAAGAAGCAATATTCTTGAGCGTCGATCCAAACCCTTTGGCTTGATCAGCAATTTAAATTCTCTATTCGTAATCGATGGATGCATCATCGTTAAATCCCCCTTCTTTCCTTGAGGTTATCACCATCGTATGACATTCATGAATGCAAGGACTTATAACCCTTCACCTGAATTTACTACTATATCTAGAGAGATTGAGTGATTGGTAATAAGTCTAAAAAATTCACATAATCGTGTTTTATTAGGCGGTAGGGACTAAAACAGCAATACTCTTGGCTGCATTCATTGCAACCTGAGCATCTTTAGTTTCCACCATCACGCGAACTAAAGGCTCAGTACCAGAGGTGCGTATTAGGACTCTGCCAGTATTTTTAAGATCTGACTCAACTTTGGCAATTTGTTTCTTTAAAGCCTCATCCGTGGTCCAGTCATAACCTGGTTTAAATTTAACGTTTAATAGAACCTGCGGATAAATACTGACTTCCTCAAGAAGCTGCGCAAGACTTTTCTTATTTTGGCTCATAGCAGCAAGTACTTGAAGCGCTGCAATTGTTCCATCACCTGTAGAATGCTGATCCAAGCACAGTAAATGGCCGGAACCTTCGCCCCCTATTAGCCATCCTTTTTCTTTAAGAAGTTCTAGCACATAACGATCTCCAACTTTGGAGCGCTCAAAGCCAATACCAAGCTCTTTAATTGCATTTTCAACAGCCAAGTTAGTCATCAAGGTGCCGACAACACCGCCCTGGAGAGAACCTTTATCAAGTCGGTCCTTTGCCAACACATAAAGTAGTTCATCACCATTAAATAATCGACCACTTGCGTCCACCATTTGAAGGCGATCGGCATCACCATCTAAAGCAATCCCTAAATCTGCATTTTCTGTCTTTACTTTAGCAATTAATGCAGCTGGAGCAGTAGCGCCACAACCATCGTTAATATTGCGGCCATCAGGATTCACGCCAATGGATATTACTTCTGCACCTAATTCATGAAAAACATGAGGGGCCGTATGGTAGGCGGCACCGTTAGCACAATCCACCACAAGCTTTAAGCCTCTAAGATCCAAGTCTCCTGGGAATGTGGATTTACAAAATTCTATATAACGCCCTGCTGCATCATCAAGGCGAAATGCTTTGCCTAATTCATCTGAGTTTACGCAACTCATGGTTTTTTCTAATTCAGCTTCTATATCCAGCTCAATATCGTCAGATAATTTATCCCCATTTGCAGAGAAAAATTTTATGCCATTATCCTGATAGGGATTGTGCGATGCGGAAATAACGACGCCAGCCGATAAACGCAATGCTTTGGTGAGATAGGCTACTCCAGGAGTTGGCATCGGGCCGCACAACATCACATCAACACCAGCCGCAGCAAACCCTGCCTCCAGAGCAGCCTCTAATAAATATCCGGAGACACGAGTATCTTTTCCTATCAATACCTTGCATCTCTCGCCAGATTTGCTACCTTTAGCCAATACCTTTCCGGCAGCATAGCCAAGTCTTGTAATGAAGTCAGGAACTATGGGAAACTTTCCCACCTCACCACGTATGCCGTCGGTACCAAAATATTGTTTTTTCATAGCGTTCATTATAAAACTTAGATAGGTTGTTGACCTTGAACAGCTTCCCATAGCTTTAGGGCATCAATAGTTTCCGGAACATCATGTACTCTAATAATTTTGGCACCTCGATCTGCCGCCATCACCGCAGCAGCAATACTTGATGCCACCCTATCATTCGCGTCTTTTCCAGTCACTTTCCCGAGCATGGATTTACGGGAAATTCCCGCTAAAGTTGGATAGCCAAATTGAGAAAAATCTTCAAAGCGAGAGAGCATGGCTAAATTATGTACAAGACTTTTACCAAAACCAAATCCCGGATCAATGGCTATACGATCGTGTTGAATACCATTCGCAATTAGCAGGTCCGCTCGCTCATTAAGGAAATTCGTTACTTCTGCAACTACGTCTTGATACTCAGGATTAAATTGCATCGTTAATGGATCACGCTGCATATGCATTAAAACTATTCCACAATCTTTACTTTCGGCGACCGCTGATAATGCAGCCTCTTGACGTAATGCCCAAATATCATTTACGCAATCTACGCCTGCATGAAGTGCTTGACGCATAGTCTCTGATTTATAGGTATCGATAGAAAGGGGAACGCCGCAATCTTTTAGACTTTCAATGATCGGGAGAACTCGATCTAGCTCTTCCTGCAATTCAACTGGTTCAGCGCCAGGTCTTGTTGATTCACCGCCTATGTCGATTAAATCAACGCCGCTAGCAATCATTCGTTCTGCTTGAGCAATGGCATCCCGGGCCATTCTAAATTTACCACCATCAGAAAATGAATCAGACGTTGCATTCAAAATGCCCATCACAATGGGACGCTTGCGTTCTGAGAAGTCAAAAAGAAAACGCCCACAACGCCATGTTGTGGGCATCTCTAAATTCCCTTGCTTACTCATTTAATACATCATCAATTAGTTAAGCAGTTGCCGGTGCACTTCCAGCTGCAGGGCCAGGTGCACCTGCTGAATTGCCAAACTGAGTTGCTGGCGGTGGTTTAGGGGTTCGCGGAGGACGACCTTCCATAATGTCGTTAATCTGCTCCGCATCAATGGTCTCCCATTCAAGCAAGGCAGCAACCATTGCCTCTACCTTATCGCGGTTTTGCTCCAAGATAGATCTTGCTAAAGCATATTGACTATCAATCAGCATCCGAATTTCAGCGTCGACTTTTTGCTGAGTTAATTCAGAAACCGTTTTAGTGCTATTGCGACCAAAGATACTCTCAGATTCAGTATCGACGTATACCATTGTGCCCAAGCTATCGCTCATGCCATAACGCGTTACCATGTCGCGCGCCATTTTCGTTGCACGCTCAAAGTCATTAGATGCGCCGGTGCTCATTGAATGCAAGAACACCTCTTCAGCAGCGCGTCCACCAAACAAAATAGCCAACTCCTCCAACATGCGATCTTTGTATAGATTGACACGATCAAATTCTGGCAACTGCCAAGTAACGCCTAAGGCCATGCCACGCGGCATGATGGTTACTTTATGCACTGGATCAGCCTTGGGCAAGACCTTGGCAACAACAGCATGACCTGACTCATGGTAAGCGGTATTGCGACGCTCTTCTTCGCGCATCACAGCAGACTTACGCTCTGGACCCATATAGATCTTATCTTTGGCGTCCTCAAAGTCCTTCATATCTACTGAGCGTTTATTGCGACGCGCAGCAAATAAGGCAGCTTCATTCACTAGGTTGGCTAAGTCAGCACCAGAAAAACCAGGAGTTCCACGTGCCAAAACAGCAGCATTCACATCTGGATCAATTGGCACTTTGCGCATATGCACTTGCAAAATTTGTTCACGACCACGAATATCTGGCAAGCCAACATGCACCTGACGATCAAAACGACCTGGGCGCAAAAGTGCTTTATCTAGAACGTCCGAACGATTGGTGGCAGCGACAACTATCACTCCACTGTTACTTTCAAAGCCGTCCATCTCAACAAGCATCTGATTTAATGTTTGTTCGCGTTCGTCATTTCCGCCACCCATACCAGCGCCACGGTGGCGACCAACTGCATCAATTTCATCAATAAAAATGATACAAGGAGAATTCTTCTTGGCGTTCTCAAACATATCGCGAACACGTGAAGCGCCAACGCCCACAAACATTTCTACGAAATCAGAACCTGAAATCGAGAAGAAAGGAACTTTAGCCTCACCCGCAATCGCACGTGCCAAAAGGGTTTTACCGGTGCCTGGAGGGCCAACAAGTAAAACGCCATGGGGAATACGGCCGCCTAACTTTTGAAACTTTTGTGGATCTTTAAGGAAGTCGACTAATTCAAATACCTCTTCTTTAGCCTCATCGCATCCTGCAACATCTGCAAAAGTAACGGTATTGCTATTTTCGTCAATCAGGCGTGCCTTAGATTTGCCAAAAGAAAATGCTCCACCTTTTCCACCGCCTTGCATTTGGCGCATCATGAAAAACCAGAAGCCAATAATCAACAAGGTTGGTCCAAGATAATACAAAGCAGAAACCAACATATTTGGTTCATCATCGGCTTTACCCGTAACTTGAACACCGTACTTCATCAAGTCACCAACCATCCAAATATCTCCTGGAGAGATGATGGAATACTTGGCGCCATCAGCAGGAGTAACCTGAAGCGTGCGCCCTTGAACATCTACGCGCTTGACTTTGCCTGCTTTGGCATCATCCATAAATTGTGAATAAGTGACTTGGTTTTGGTCCTTAGGCTTATCAAACTGTTTAAAAACAGTGAAAAGCACTAAGCCCACAATGAGCCACACACCGATTTTTTGAAACATATTGCTGTTCAAAATGAGTCCTTTTCTGGATTGATCCAGGAGTTAAAGCGAATCGCTACCTAAGTATTTGATTCTACTACCAGCCTTTTTCAAGAGCTAATCACATATTTATTTAATAAAACCCTATAAAACGGGGGGTCTTGAGGGGTATTTAATGCTTATTTGGGTGGTTTCAGGTTTCTTCCCAATAGGAAAATTTCTGAGGATCTAGCCCTAGAGGCCTTCGGTTTTCTGGAAGCTACAGTTTTAAAGACCTTCTTAAAAGATTCCACTATTTGACTGTACCCGCTGCCGTTAAAGCACTTAATCAATAAAGCGCCCTCAGGCTTAAGGTGGTCAGTGGCAAAATCAAGCGCGATTTCTGCCAAGAAAGCCATTCTGGCGGCATCTGCAACGCCAACTCCGGATAGATTTGGAGCCATATCCGATAGCACCAAATCCACCTTACCATTTGCATCTTTAGGCAATAGAGCCTCAAGAGCATTTAAGCCCTCTTCCTCTCGAAAATCACCCTGTATGAAATTAACGTCCGCAATATCTTCCATCGGCAAAATATCAATGGCAATAATTTGCCCATCAGGCTTGCCCGATTCGATCTTGGGATTGCTCTTTCCAAGCTCCGTGAGTCTATTGCGGGCATACTGAGACCAGCTGCCTGGAGCACTTCCAAGGTCAACGATTGTCATACCCGCTTTGATGAGGTGATCTTGCTCGTCAATTTCACTGAGCTTATAAACCGCTCTAGCGCGATAACCCTCTTTCTGGGCCATCTTCACATAGGGATCGGTTAAATGATCCTGCAACCAACTTTTATTAAATTTATTCTTCGCCACAGCTTACCCACTTTCACCCTCTATTTTCCTAGTTTATGAGTTCTAAAGCAAAAGGAATTGAACAAAATACAGGCTAATTAAGGCTAAAAAGCGATTTTTGAGCTCCAATGCTCTATCATCGTGCCCATGACAGCACTCACCATAACCCCAACCCAACGCAAATCTCTTAAAGCAGACGCTCATGACCTAAGTCCTGTCGTTATGATTGGTGGAGATGGCTTAACTCCAGCCGTTGTTAAGGAGGCCAAGCTAGCGATCAATCATCATGGCTTGATTAAGATACGCGTATTTGGCGATGATCGAGATGCTCGTGTTGCCATCTATAATGAGCTTTGCGATAAGTTAGATGCTGCTCCAGTTCAACATATTGGTAAGTTGCTAGTCCTTTGGAAGCCAAAGGATGTAGTCGATGAAGCTTTTAGCAATCTTGGGCGCTCTAGCAAACAAACTAAGAAGTCCCTACAAGCGCCACGTACCAAACGACAACCTAATCGAGCTCCAGCTAAAGCGGGTGTTCGTACTAGCACCTCAGAAAGATCAGATCGCCGCTCTGCTTCTAACAAATCTCCATTTGCGCGAGCTGCAGCCGTTAAATCAGCAACCCCTAAGAAACGGGTTCTCAGATCTGAAGCTGCTGAGTCAAAAATTGGCTGGTCTTCACCTGGCTATAGAAAAGCTGCAGCAGCTCCAGCGCCAATCAAAAAACGCAAAGCGAGAATGAGTAGTACAAAGAAAAAATCACTGGGATCCTAATTGGATCGAAACAACAATAACAACGCCGCTAGTCGGCGTTTTTTGTTGAACACCAAACTAAAGCAAGACCTAAGATGCTTTGAGTAAGATAGATTGCACTAGAAATGCCATGTAGGCGATTAAAAAGGACTGCGTGTGTAGATTCTCGTATAGACAAATTCAAATATAGCGCTTGGTCGCGCAAGGAGTTCATCCAGGGAATAAGAATGAAGGCTGCCGCAACAAAACAAGACAACATACCAAGCAGAATCCAGCGTGATAAACGATATTGGTCTTTACCTTGCCGTACTAAATAGTTGGATATCGCCATTAAGATGGCGCTGAAACCAACTCCTAGGTATGCAGTTGCCTTAAACAAATTGGCTGCAACCATTCCAGCAACTTGCCTATCACCCAAGGATGAAAAAAGTACCGGCACCACTAGAAAGCCTATGACGATAAAGCCACCAACCCAAAGTCCAGATATAAAGCTAAAAATTCTCTGAATTTTAGATGAGCTCATTAGATATAGCGCACCGCCAAAATTTCTACTTCGCGATTACCACCAGGAGCTTGAACTGCAACAACATCACCCTCTTCTTTGCTGATTAGCGCACGAGCAATTGGTGAGCTAATGGAGATCTTGTTAAGAGCAATATCAGCTTCATCATCTCCAACAATCTGGTAAGTGAGCTTGGTACCATCTTCTAAATCTTCAAGATCAACAGTAGCGCCAAATACCACGCGACCTGAAACATCTAGAGAGGCCGGATCAATAATTTGTGCAGCAGAAAGCTTACCTTCTAACTCTTGGATGCGACCTTCAATAAATCCCTGCTTTTCTTTCGCTGCATCGTACTCTGCATTCTCTGAGAGATCACCTTGTGCGCGTGCTTCAGAAATCGCATTGATGACGGATGGACGCTCTACATGCTTAAGACGATGCAATTCCTCCTTCAGGAGTTCTGCACCGCGCTTGGTAATTGGAATTGTGCTCATACAACTAACCTAACTTAAATTTGTACGCAAAATAGCGTTAATAAGAAATGATTTTAGATTAAACGAGCGACCGATGTAAGTTTTGGAGTGAATAGACCTCTAGAGACTCTTTACTACCCATTTGCGAGGCAAGTAAGCCGTCCATAACAGCGCGCGCAGCACTAATGGTTGTGTAATACGTCACACCATTAGCTTGGGCACTAGTACGAATAGAACGAGAGTCTGCGATTGCCGTTCTGGTCTCATCAACAGTCGTAAATACCAGAGAAATTTCACCATTTTTGATGAAATCTACTATGTGCGGACGACCATCTTTGACTTTATTCACCACTTTAACTGGCAAGCCAGCAGCTTCAATAGCAGCAGCAGTACCTTTAGTCGCAACCATTGGGAAGCCTAATTGATGCAGGAGCTTAGCTACCTCAATAGCCTTAGGCTTATCACTGTCTTTTACTGTGAGGAGTACAGTGCCACTCTTTGGCAACTTGATTCCTGCACCCAACTGGGATTTGAACAGTGCTTCACCAAAGGTTTTTCCTACACCCATTACTTCGCCAGTTGAGCGCATCTCAGGCCCAAGAATTGGATCGATGCCAGGGAATTTATTAAAGGGGAAAACAGCTTCTTTAACTGAGAAGTAAGGTGGCTTCACTTCAGACTTAATCCCTTGCTGAGCAAGTGTCTGACCAACCATACAACGCGCTGCAATTTTGGCAAGTTGTAAACCGGTGGCTTTAGAGACAAATGGAACTGTTCGTGAAGCGCGTGGATTTACTTCGAGAACATAAATAACATCCTTGCCATCGACATTCTGAATCGCAAACTGCACATTCATTAGGCCAATCACATTCAGACCCTTAGCCATAGCTGCAGTTTGACGCTTAATCTCTTCTACAGTTGCATCAGATAGTGAATAAGGCGGTAATGAACATGCAGAATCGCCGGAATGTACGCCAGCCTGCTCGATATGCTCCATAACACCGCCGATGAATACTTTTTCTCCATCGCTAATGCAATCAACGTCACATTCAATCGCATCATTAAGGAAGCGATCTAAAAGGACTGGTGAATCGTGAGATACCTTCACAGCTTCGCGCATATAACGCTCTAAATCACGGCCATCATGAACGATCTCCATAGCGCGACCACCTAGAACATAGGATGGACGAACTACCAAGGGATATCCAATCTCTTCAGCAAGCTTGAGCGCCTCTTCTTCAGTACGTGCAGTACGATTAGGTGGCTGACGCAAGCCTAAGTCTTGCAATAACTTCTGGAAACGTTCACGATCTTCAGCAGCATCAATCATGTCTGGCGATGTGCCGATAATTGGTACACCGTTACGCTCTAAATCTAAAGCCAACTTCAAAGGAGTTTGGCCACCATATTGAACAATGACGCCTTTTGGTTTTTCTTTGGCGACGATTTCCAAAACATCTTCTAAAGTTAAGGGCTCAAAATACAAGCGATCGGAAGTGTCGTAATCAGTGGAAACAGTTTCAGGATTGCAGTTAACCATGATGGTTTCATAACCATCATCACGCATTGCTAAGGCCGCATGAACACAGCAATAGTCAAACTCAATTCCTTGGCCGATACGATTTGGACCGCCGCCCAAAACCATTATCTTCTCTTTGCTTGTTGGGCGAGATTCACATTCTCCATGCTCAGCCTCATATGTTGAGTACATATAAGCTGTATTGGTAGAAAATTCTGCGGCACAAGTATCAACACGTTTATAAACTGGCACTACCTTTAAGCGATGACGTGCTGCACGAACTGACGATGCATCAGCACCTAATAATTTTGCTATGCGGCGATCTGAGAAACCTTTTTGCTTTACAAAACGTAACTCTGCAGCAGAAAGGCTGTCGATCTTACGTTGCTTAAGCTCGGTCTCGATAGTAATTAGCTCTTCAATTTGCTCTAAGAACCATGGATCAACTTTAGTTTCGTTGTAGATCTCATCAAGACCCATTCCCATGCGGAATGCGTCAGCTAAGAACCAGATGCGATCTGGACCAGGCTCATTAATTTCATTAATGATGTCATCAAGATCGGTCGACATTTCATCTAAGCCATCAACACCAACCTCTAGACCACGCAAAGCCTTTTGGAATGATTCTTGGAATGTGCGACCAATAGCCATCACTTCACCTACGGACTTCATTTGCGTAGTTAGACGTGAATCAGCTTGAGGAAACTTTTCGAAAGCAAAACGTGGAATCTTCGTCACAACATAGTCGATTGAAGGTTCAAACGAGGCAGGCGTTGCACCGCCGGTAATGTCATTCTTAAGCTCATCTAAGGTATAGCCGACCGCTAACTTTGCGGCAATCTTGGCAATTGGAAAGCCGGTCGCTTTGGATGCTAAGGCAGATGAACGAGAAACCCGTGGGTTCATCTCGATCACAATCATGCGCCCATCAACAGGATTAATCGAAAACTGCACATTTGATCCACCGGTATCAACGCCAATTTCCCTCAAAACAGCAATCGATGCATTACGCATGATTTGATACTCTTTATCTGTCAAAGTTTGCGCTGGAGCAACTGTAATTGAGTCCCCTGTATGAACGCCCATGGGATCTAAGTTCTCAATGGAGCAGACGATGATGCAATTGTCATTACGATCACGCACCACTTCCATCTCAAACTCTTTCCAACCCAAGAGAGACTCTTCAATCAAGAGCTCGCGGGTTGGCGATAAATCAAGACCACGTTTGCAAATCTCTTCAAACTCTTCGCGGTTATAGGCAATGCCACCACCAGAGCCACCCATGGTGAATGAGGGACGAATAACTACTGGAAAACCGGAGCTACCTGTCTCGACTTGAATGCGCTGTTGCACTTCATGAGCCTCATCCATTGAGTGTGCAATACCAGACTTCGCAGAACCAAGGCCAATCTTGGTCATTGCTTCTTTAAATTTCTGGCGATCTTCTGCTTTGTCAATTGCCTCTGGCGATGCGCCAATCAATTCGCAGCCGTACTTTTTTAATACACCATGACGATGTAAATCAAGGGCGCAGTTCAAGGCAGTTTGTCCGCCCATCGTTGGCAAAATCGCATCCGGTTTTTCAGTAGCAATAATGCGCTCAACTACTTCCCAGGTGATTGGCTCGATGTAAGTGACATCAGCCATCTCCGGATCAGTCATGATGGTTGCAGGATTACTGTTAACCAAAATAACTTTGTAACCCTCATCACGCAGAGCTTTACAAGCTTGCGCGCCAGAATAGTCAAACTCACAGGCCTGTCCAATCACAATGGGACCAGCACCAATGATTAGGATGCTCTTAATGTCGCTACGCTTAGGCATTATTTGCCCTCCTTATTACCAACGGCGGCAGCATTCATAAGCTCCACAAAACGATCAAATAAATAGGCTATGTCATGAGGGCCCGGCGAGGCCTCTGGGTGCCCCTGAAAACACAATGCAGGCTTATCTTTCCAAGCAAGACCCTGTAAAGAGCCGTCAAACAAAGACACGTGAGTTACACGCAGATTGTTTGGAAGCGTATTGGCATCCACAGCAAAACCGTGGTTTTGCGAGGTAATCGCTACACGGCCCGTATCCAAATCTTTTACCGGATGATTTGCTCCATGGTGACCAAACTTCATTTTCAAAGTCTTAGCACCAGCTGCCAAGCCCATAATTTGGTGCCCTAAGCAGATGCCAAACGTTGGCACACCTTTTTCAATAATTTCTTTTGCTGCAGCAATCGCATAATCGCAAGGCCCAGGATCTCCAGGACCATTTGAGAAAAATACGCCATCTGGTTTCATTGCTAAAACTTCAGTTGCACTGGTTTGCGCAGGAACAACTGTTAATTCACATCCACGCTCAGTTAACATGCGCAAAATATTTCGCTTCACACCAAAGTCATAGGCAACAACCTTTTTGCTTGCTTTTGATTTATCCAAAGCTCTGTATGCTGGTTTCCCGTCTGGGCCATGTAAATCCCACTCTGCCTCGCGCCACTCATAGGATTTTTTGGTTGTGACAACTTTTGCCAAATCTAAACCTGCCATTCCAGGGAATGCCTTAGCTAGTTCCAATGCTTTCTGGCCAAGCGCTTCATAATTCTCACCTAATTTGCCAGCAACAATGGCGCCAGACTGTGCGCCTTTATCACGCAATATACGGGTAAGCATGCGAGTATCAATTCCAGCGATACCAACTACTCCAGCTTGAGTGAGGTAGCTATCTAAGCTGGCTTCTGAGCGGAAATTGGAGACTCGCTTTGGTAGATCTTTAATTACCAAGCCGGCTGCATGAATTTGATCAGATTCGGCATCTTGAGCATTAACACCGACATTGCCAATATGGGGATAAGTCAAGGTGACTATCTGACGTGAATAGCTTGGATCAGTAACGATCTCTTGGTATCCAGTTAATGCGGTATTGAAGACAACTTCACCAGCAGTTTCGCCAAGAGCGCCAATGCTAAAACCGGGAAATATAGTGCCGTCGGCTAAGGCCAACACGGCGGGAGGAAAAGAAGGAAGCAAGGGTGACAAACCATCTCCAGTCCCTGCTCCATCCGACGCTCAAAACCCCCAAAAAGACCAACCCGGGGCTTGTTGATGCGGGAGGTGAGTGTCTTTAAGCGCTAGGGTATTTATTAAGTTTCGAACCTTATAATCATACCATTTTTGCGTATAAACCCTTGAATCCCCAGTCAAATGGGGCCTTAGGAAGAACACCCTCACTATGCCATGGGGCTAGGGAGGGAATTTGGTCAAAAAGGAAGATTTAGGCAACCGCGCCTTGTTCAATGATGGTCTTAATTTGAGCCAAAACAGTTTGATCTTCCATAGTGCTGATATCACCGGGATCACGCCCTTCGGCTACCGCCTGCAAAGCGCGGCGCACAATTTTGCCTGAACGAGTCTTTGGTAGAGCTGTCACAACATAAACGCGACCAGGGCGAGCAATGGCGCCTAGTTGGCTGTCAACTGTCTTCATACACTCTTTTTCTAAATTCTCGGCTTTACTTGCATCCTTTGGAATTACAAAGGCAATTGCGGCTTGTCCTTTGAGTTTGTCCTCAATACCGACAACCGCAACTTCGGAGATATTTGGATGGCTCGAGATACTTTCTTCAATTTCGCGAGTACCAAGGCGATGACCTGCAACATTGATTACGTCATCAGTGCGACCTAAGATAAAGAAATAGCCATCCTTATCTTTGATACCCCAGTCAAAAGTTGAATAAATTAATTTCCCAGGAATTGTTTCCCAATAGGTGCTGACAAAGCGCTTGTCATCACCCCAAACTGTTTGCATACAGCCAGGAGGCAAAGGACCCTCAATGGCGATAACACCCTTCTGGTCTGGACCAAGCTCTTCTGAAGTCGCATCATCTAGCAACTTCATGTTGTAACCAAAAGATGGAACACCTGGTGAGCCAAACTTATGTGGCATCACCTCAATACCGCGCTGGATTGCTAGCATCGGCCAACCTGTTTCTGTTTGCCAATAGTTATCAACAATTGGTTTCTGAATTGCATCATGAATCCAACTTGCTGTAGGCTCATCCAAAGGCTCTCCCGCCAAGAACAAAGCACGCAATTTAGAAAGGTCATGTTTTGTTAAGAATGCCGGATCCTGTTTTTTGAGTACGCGAACTGCAGTTGGTGCGGAGAACATCACTGAAACGTTGTACTTAGCAACTAACTCCCACCAAATACCTGCGTCAGGCCTTAGCGGCGTACCTTCATACATGATGGTGGCCATACCACTTAGCAAGGGCGCATAGATGATGTAGCTGTGTCCAACTACCCAACCAATATCAGAGGTACAGAACATAGTTTCGCCAGCATTACCAGTAAAAATATGCTTCATGGAGGCAGCAAGCGCAACGGCATAACCGCCGGTATCACGTTGCACGCCTTTTGGTTTGCCGGTTGTGCCAGAGGTATACAAAATATAAGAAGGATGTGTTGCATCCACCCACTCAATCGGAACGATATCGTTCAAATGTTTTTGGCGCTCAGATGCATAGTCCAAATCACGACCTGCAACCGTTGTGAACTCTGTTAAACCGCGATTGATGATCAATACTTTTTCTGGCTTGTATTCTGCCAAGGTAATCGCCTCATCCAAAAGCGGCTTGTAAGGAACAGCTTTACCACCTCGCGCGCCAGCTTCAGCAGTAACAATCATCTTCGGTTGCGCATCATCAATCCTGGATGCTAGACTATGCGAAGCGAATCCGCCGAAAACAACTGAGTGAATAGCACCAATACGCGCACAAGCCAACATAGCAAAACATGCTTCTGCAATCATTGGCATATAAATTAATACGCGATCACCTTTTTTGATGCCATTAGCCTTATAAATTGCTGCCATACGATTTACTTCTTCGTAGAGCTCTTTATAGGTATAAGCTTTTTCTTGATTTGTTTCTGTAGAAACTGCTACGAGAGCAACTTGATCTGGACGCTCTTTAAAGTGGCGATCAACAGCGTTGTAACAAAGATTGGTGAGGCCACCCTCAAACCACTTGGCAAATGGGGGATTATCGTAATTTAGAACCTTATCGAACGGTTTTTCCCAGTGAATTAACTTTGCTTGCTCACCCCAAAATCCGTCTGGGTCTTTAATTGAGCGTTCATGATGAGCTTTATAGGACATGGTTAACCTAATCTAAAAAAGTTACGAAATTACTGGTTTTTACTGCCCCCTGTGCCGCTAGATTTGGCAGTAGGAGCTGCTGAACTACTATTTTTCGCAGATTTTGCAAGCCCTGTCGATGCGGATTTATGCTGAGATGCAGCATTATTTGCTGAAGAATTACCCTTAGTTTGACTCTTTTCTGGGGCGCACTTGGCAACTTTTGCCCCTTTAGCGCCTTTCACTGGCTTGGGACACTTAGGCGTTGGTGGTGGTGGCTTCTCCAGGCTAAGGCTGGCATTTTCTGCCATAGCAGAGGAAACATCCCCGGGACGTTTGTTTGTCTTGGGTATGAGTACGGTTGAGCCCGCACGAATTCTCATTCCGCGAGGAATGCCATTCACCTCTCTAAGCATATCTACTTCAACACCTAAAGTTTTTGCTGCTTGATCAACACTTTCCGTCTTAGAAATCTGAACTGCTGTCCATGAAGATAGGGGCTTGCCGTAATTCTTTAAATTTTCCTGAAAGATCTCTGCATGACCAAAGGGCAAAAGTATTTGCTGATTCGCGTTACTTAAGATTACTGGTTTATTGAATGATGGATTCAGACTATGAAATTCATCAGAGGGAATTTCAGCCAATTGAATCACTAATGCGACATCGATATCGGCACCAACATCCAATGCAACAAAGTATGGGTGGTTTTCTAATTCAGGCAGAACAATTCCATAAGCCTGTGGATCTAAAACAATTTGACGATAAGCCATCAACTTTGGAACATAGTTCCGCGTTTCCTTTGGCAACGTCAGGCTCTCATAGTTGGTTGGTAAACCCGCGGCTAGATTTCGTTTTTGTGCCTTGAGGATATTTCCTGCACCCCAGTTGTATGCGGCTAGAGCCAACTCCCAACTTCCGAATTGATTATTTAAACGCTGCAAATAGTCCAAGGCTGCAT
Organism: Burkholderiaceae bacterium; assembly: GCA_947448415.1. Taxonomy (GTDB): domain Bacteria; phylum Pseudomonadota; class Gammaproteobacteria; order Burkholderiales; family Burkholderiaceae; genus Polynucleobacter. The sequence continues at coordinate 64,788 of CANFMT010000010.1, forward strand.
CAGTCGATTGAAGTACATCGCGCCTTTCATCTCTAAATACATTTTGCGTGAGACGAAAATCTTTACCCGTAGCAGGCATAAATTGCCACAATCCTACTGCTTTAGCGCTGGATTTTGCATTGGTTACAAAAGCGCTCTCAACAAAAGGCAAGAGTGCAATTTCAGTGGGCATGTTACGTGCGTTTACCTCCTGAACAATATAAAAGAGATACCGTGATGAGCGTGCCATAGATCGATGAACATAATCCGGTCTAGCGCTCAGCCAACGTATTTGCTCAATCTCCAAAGGTGTATTCATGGGCTCCATTTGGAAGCCATCGCGAATGCGTATCCATAAATTATCAGATGGTGCGTAGACCTTGCTCACCGATTGACTTTTTAAGTTAACACGCGCTGCCTTTGAAGTTCGTGAATTAGCCTTAGTGGGGGTATCGGATGTCCACTCACCTGTACTTGCACAACCAGAAAGTAAAGCCGCAAAAATAATTGCTGCATAAAGCAGTCGCATCAGAATCGATCTTTCCAGGCACGAATTACCGCCAGTACATGTGCTGGAGTTGGTAAATCTTGTACACCAGATACTTCCTTTGCAGCGGCAATTAGCTCAGGCTGATCACAACGCATAAAGGGATTAACCTGCAACTCTTGACCAATAGTGGTTGGTAAGGTGGGCAGGTTTTGACTGCGCAATGCCTTTGCCTTTTCTGCCCAATCGATGAGGTTTAAGTTATTAGGCTCTACTGCTAGCGCAAATCGAATATTAGAGAGAGTGTATTCATGCGTGCAATAAACCAAGGTATTTTTTGGCAATGCAGCAAATTTTGCCAATGATTCAGTCATTTGAGTCGGCGTTCCTTCAAACAATCTTCCACATCCAGACGCGAACAAAGTATCACCGCAAAAAAGCATAGGCTCAACGACGTTTGCTTGCATGTTTGCAAAGTACGCAATGTGAGTCAATGTATGACCGGGAACCTCGAAAACTTTAAGGCTAATTCGAGGGGTCGAGATTTCAACTTTGTCGTCTTGCATGACAATAGTCGTCAAGCCCTCAATACCGCTATTAGCAGGACCATATACGGGGATCGAGCCGCCAAGGGTTTTTGAAATTTGGGCGATTCCGCCAGTATGGTCGGCATGGTGATGGGTAATTAAAATGCCTGTCAAAGTCAGATTTTGCTGCTTAAGGTAAGCAAGGGCTGGGACTGCATCTCCTGGGTCAACCAGCAGAGCTGACTTGCCGTCATGGATGCACCAGATGTAATTGTCATCAAAGGCGGGTATGGGCCAAACTTGCAATAAAGTATTCTTATCCATAGACCGATGATACCAACCCCATCCATCCCCTCTCAGACCCCTGCACCTCCTTGGAGCTCCTGGGAGAAATGGCTCCAATCCCCTCCAGGTAAATATGTTCTGGGCTGGGAGCAAAAGTGCTTTGATCAAATAGTGGCAGACGTATTTGGGTTTCATGCCGTACAAATTGGTCTGCCCCAAATGAACACCCTTTGCGAAAATCGCATGCCCTTACAGGTGCTTTTTTCCCATTCAAATGAGAGTCGCGAAGATGCAAATCGCTTCAGTTGGCACTTAATACAGGGCGATTCATCCGAACTTCCCTTTGCAAATGAAAGCTTAGATTTAGTCGTGTTGCCCCATGTTCTGGAGTTTGCAGCCGATCCGCATCAAGTATTAAGAGAGGTCGACAGAGTGCTGCGACCAGAGGGTCGACTGGTAATTTCCGGATTTAATCCAGCCAGCTTGTGGGGGGCGAGACAATATCTAAGTAGGCTGATCGGCACCCCCTACCTTCCGCGAGATGGTCGATTCATTAGCCTTATTCGGATAAAGGATTGGCTACAACTTCTAAACTACTCTTTAGATAGAGGGCACTTTGGCTGCTACAAATTTCCCCTTCATGGGCAAGCATCCATGATGCGCATGAACTTTTTAGAACCCATGGGTAATCGCTGGTGGCCTATTTTTGGCGCAGTCTTTTTAGTATCTGCGATAAAACGCCATCAAGGAATGCGCCTAGTAGGTCAAATTGCACCTCTACGAGTACCCGTTGTGCCCAATTTAAGCCCTGCAACGGAGATTAATAAGCTACAAAAGGCTCAGGACAAGCTAAATTAACGATATGACGCAAACAAAAGCCCTTTCCAGCCCTCAGACGCCTCATATTGTGATTTATACGGATGGAGCCTGCAAGGGAAACCCAGGTCCTGGCGGCTGGGGAGCCGTTCTCAGATCGGGTGGACACGAAAAGCACATCCATGGCGGAGAATCGCACACCACCAATAATCGCATGGAGATCAGCGCCGTTATATTTGCGCTGAGAGCCCTAAAACAGCGTAGTTCAGTCGAGTTATGGACAGACTCCCAATACGTTCAAAAAGGGGTTACTGAATGGCTAGAGGGCTGGAAAAAGCGTGGTTGGAGGACCGCAAGTAAGGAGCCTGTAAAAAATGCTGATTTATGGCAAGAACTCGACTCCCTGCTTCCAGACCACGATATTTCCTGGCATTGGGTAAGGGGTCATAACGGCCACCCAGGAAATGAGCTGGCAGACGTCCTAGCCAATAAGGGCGTTCAGGAGTTTTTACCCTAGAGCGAATACCTTTAGACCTTGCGCTTTTAAAGGCTCGTTATGAGAGAATGCCAAGCCAATACATGCATATAAATCATATAAAAACCTAGAAAAACGAGACTGTGTCAAAAATAGAATCCTTTTTAAATAAGTCAGTGACGAAGCTTATTCAGCTGTTCGGCACCCTAAAAATTCGTCTATGCGCTCTTTGGCAAATGTTGCCGCCCCATTTAAGACACCTAAATTTTCAAACAGTCAAAAGTTTCATTATCAAATTTAAGTGGCGAATTTTATTGATCGCCATCGTTTTATATGCCGGATCAAAAACATACGACTATTTTTTCCCAGCAGCCGACAAGGCTGGCGGACCAACTACAGTAACAACTATTGTTGTTGAAAAAAAGGATACTCCACTAATTATTGAGGCCACCGGAACAATTGTTTCAAATGGCATCGTTGATATCAGACCAATGGTGACCAATACCGTTGCAAAGATTCATGTGAAAGATGGTCAAGAAGTAAAAGCAGGCGACCTTCTCTTTACTCTTGATAATCGCAACGACACAGCCAACTATGAAAGACTCAAAGCCTTAGCTGAGGATGCTCAAAAACAATATCTGCGCGCAAAAGAATTAGTAGCTAAGAACTTTATTTCAAAAGCCGGCCTGGAAACCTCCATGGCCAATGCTAGATCTGCCCAAGCTGCCGCACGCTCTGCTGAAGTGCAGCTTTCATATGACTCCATTCGCTCACCTATTGATGGCCGCGCGGGCATTGTGAACGTATTCCCAGGATCATTGGTTCAAGCGAGTAACGTAGTTTCTACCGCCACTAACTCAACCGGCACTTCAAGTGTTGGCGCTATGGTGACAATTACCCAGCTTAATCCAATCAATGTTCAATTTGTAATTCCCGAAAAAGATATTCCCATCTTGCTTGAGAATCAACTTGATGGCGAGCCATTAAGCGTTAAGGTCACAGTGGGTGATTCAGGCAAAAGAAACTATGAGGGTAAAGTACTTGTAATTGACAACCAGGTTGATCCTTCAATTGCTGCCGTAAGAGTTAAAGCGCAGATCCCAAATGATGCGATGACTTTACTCCCAGGTCAATTTGCACGCGTATCTCTAGTTGCCAATACGCTAAAGGACGCACTATCCGTTCCTTCGCAAGCCGTGGTCATGAATCCAAAGGGTCGCTTTATTTATATTGTCGATAAGGACAATAAAGCCATATTTAAGCCTGTAAAAGTTGTATACGAATATCAAGGTACATCAGTTATCACCGGTATTGAGGCTGGTGATAAGGTGGTAGTTGAAGGAAAGCAAAATTTACGTCCAGGCGGCAAAGTGCGTGAAGCGAAATCCAAGACTGCCGATGCTCAAAATACACCTGTAGCAGACAAAAAATGACCTTATCCGAATTATGTATTCGGCGCCCTGTGATGACAGTGTTGCTTTCTATAGCAACCGTTGTCGCAGGAACTGTCGCCTATTTCAAAATCCCAGTAGCGGCCCTACCAAGCTTTAATACCCCTATTATTTCAGTGAGCGCTTCATTGCCAGGTGCCTCACCTGAGAATATGGCTTCAGCGGTAGCACTCCCTCTGGAAAAAGAATTTTCGACCATTGATGGCATTACCGTCATTAGCTCAGTCAATACACTTGGCAGCACTAGCATCACCCTGGAGTTCAATAATAATCGTGATATCGATAAGGCCGCGGTGGACGTTCAGGCAGCTTTATTGAGGGCTCAGAGGCGCCTGCCCATTGAGATGGTGGTGCCGCCATCGTATCGAAAAGTAAATCCAGCCGATACACCAGTGCTGGTGGTTCGCATGAATTCACCCTCTGTCAGTCTCTCGGAGTTAAATGCCTATGCTGAAAACTTGCTGTCGCCAAATTTATCAACAATTAGTGGCGTAGCTCAGGTATTGGTATATGGTGCCAAACGCTATGCAGTAAGAATTCGTGTTCACCCAGATGCTTTAGGAAATCGCAACCTCACGATGGATGATGTTGCCTCTGCTGTCAACAAGGCCAATTCTAATAGCCCGGTAGGCGTATTAGATGGACCACGTCAGTCCATCACTATTTATGCCAACCCTCAGCTCGTAAGACCAGAAGAATTTGGTAACTTAATTATTACCCAAAAAAATGGCTTGCCAATTTATCTCAAAGATGTGGCAGATGTTATCGAGAGCTATGAAGACGTCAAAAGTTTTGCCAGTGCAAATGGTGAAAGATCTATTGCCATCGCTGTCTTACGTCAGCCTAATGCCAATACCGTAGAGGTTGTTAACTCGATCAAGCAACTTTTGCCTGAGCTACAAAAACAGATGCCTGATTCAATTAAGCTTCAGTTGCTCAATGACCGCTCCCTATCCATTATTGAAGCTATTCATGACGTGAACCTCACTTTAGCGCTAACCGTTTTATTGGTTGTTCTGGTGATCTTCTTGTTCCTTAAGCATGCTTCCGCAACATTAATTCCATCCATCAGCTTGCCAATCTCGCTGATTGGAGCGTTCTTCTTGCTCTATTTTTTAGGCTATAGCTTAGATAATATTTCTCTATTAGGCATCACTCTCGCGGTGGGACTTGTGGTGGATGACGCCATCGTGGTGCTTGAAAATATCATGCGCTACATTGAAGAAGGTATGGAACCACTTAAGGCGTCCTTAAAAGGAAGTAAAGAAGTTGGATTCACCATTATTTCTATTTCGATCTCTCTGGTAGCTGTATTTATCCCGCTATTTTTCATGGCAGGTCCAATAGGTCTTCTCTTTAGAGAATTCGCAGTAGTGGTATCTCTATCTATTTTTGTATCTGCGATCGTTTCGCTGACGGTTGTACCCATGCTCTGTAGCCGATTCCTGCCTAAGCCAGGCGTTCACGCTAAGGAATACGCAATCAATAAAAAGTTTGATCAGTTCTTTGATTGGATGCTCAAAACATACATTCATTACCTAGACATTGCACTTTGTCATAGAAAGATTGTTCTTTGGGGTGCCATCTCTACTTTTGCGATTACGATATTTTTATTTGTAACCAGCCCTAAGGGATTCTTCCCCGAGGAAGATATCGGACAAATCCAAGCAACGACTGAGGCATCAGAAGATATCTCATTCACAGCGATGCTCAAGTTACAAGATCAAGCTGCTGAAATTGTCACTAACGATCCTAATGTGGAAAGCTCAATCTCTGTTGTCGGTGGCGGCTCCAGCGCTTCTGGAAAAAATACAGGAAGAATTTTTATCATCTTGAAGCCCAAGAGCGATCGCGCCAATATGGCGAATGTCATGGAGGGCTTGCGAAAGAAATTTAGAGAAGTGCCTGGTCTTCAAGTCTATATGCGCCCCGTACAAAACTTGCAACTTGGTGGGCGCTCCAGTAAGAGCCGTTACCAATTCACACTTCAAAGCGTCGGCTTTGAGGGTGTGAACGAGTGGGCTGATAAGTTGATGCAAAAAATGCGTGCCGACCCTATGTTTAGAGACGTCACAAGCGACTCACAACTAAAAGGTTTGAACGTAAAAATTGATATTGATAGGGAAAAGGCTGCTAGTGCTGGGGTGTCCATCTCAGATATCCGCTCAGCCCTGTATTCTTCTTATGGAGAAAAGCAGGTCTCTACCATCTATACACCTGTTAATACCTACTACGTCATCCTAGAGGCTGCAGATGAAGATAGACAGTATGAGACTGACCTCAACAAAATTTTTGTCCGTGGTCGCGCAACCGATAAGTTAATCCCACTGTCGAGCGTGGCAACGTTCGTGCGTACTGTTGGCCCAACCGCTGTGAACCATCAAGGTCAAATCCCAGCTGTTACGCTTTCATTTAACTTAGCACCAGATGTTTTCCTTGGTGATGCGACTAAAAAGATTGAGGAATACACAAAAGCGATTGATTTACCGCCCTCCATCATCACAAGTTATGGCGGTGATGCTGCAGTCTTCAAAAATAACCAATCTGGTCAGGTCATTTTGATTTTGACGGCCCTTGGTGTCATCTATATTCTTTTGGGGGTTTTGTATGAAAGTTATATTCATCCGCTCACCATTTTGGCCGGCTTACCTTCCGCTGCAATTGGCGCTATTTTGTCGCTGAGATTACTTGGCTTTGAATTAACCGTCATCGCTTCGATTGGTATTCTGCTCTTAATTGGTATTGTTAAAAAGAATGCGATTTTGATGATTGACTTTGCCTTGGATGCCCAACGAAATCGAGGTATGACTCCTGAAAAGGCGATCCGTGAAGCATGCGTTTTGCGTTTCCGCCCCATCATGATGACAACGTTTGCGGCCCTCATGGGAGCCCTTCCCATTGCCTTTGGTTTGGGTGCAGGTGCAGAACTGCGTCAACCACTTGGCATTAGTGTTGCTGGCGGATTGATCTTCTCTCAGTTTGTGACCTTGATCGTTACTCCAGTGATTTATCTTTACTTAGATAAGTACGCAGGTAATGGGCCTATGGAAATTCCTGAATCAGTATTAGAGGGCACCTAATGCGGCAGGTCGTACAATTCTATACACCTACCAAAGATGTAAACGCATTGAAACCTTGATAAATCAATGCTTAACTAGCCATTAAGCATTGCATTTTTAAGAAAATGTAAACAAAAGCCCGAATAAGGGCTCTTTTTACGTATTTCGTTTACATTTTTCAAAATTTATAAATAGGTGCCATAGGATGCTGAGCGAACCCTAACCAGGCAAGGTTCTATGACGGCTAACGACCCAAAGCAGACTCTCAAAGAAAATAGATGACTCAGCGAGAGAAGGCGTAGGCCAATCCTATCCGCCCACCCCAACCTTGAGCTCCACCTAAGTTGGTATTAACTGCGTAATAGCGAACCCCAAGGGTAAAGAGCAAAGGTAAATCACCAATTTCGATTATCTTACTGCCCATCAAGTTGATAGGATAAGAACGAGAACCAGTGCTTATATTAATTATCGACTCACTATCGAGAGTGATATTTCCATACCTTTTGGTGATGTAGGTGACAAAGGGTTGGATAAAAATATTATTAGCAGTAGCCCCAACGGTCGGGGTTGCTCCAACTCCGAAAGATTGATAGGCAGAAGCACCAATGACCCAATCTTCCGTTCGATGAATGCCAATTAGGCTATAGCCAACTCCATTTTGCGGGCTTCCATACATCCAAGGCATGTTGGTGCGAATTTGTACCATTGGCCCAAAACCGAATGAATTCTGCAGTCGGGACTGACCTGTTCTGGTAAAAAACTTTGAATGATGGTTGACTTAAAACCAGAGCTAGAGTAGCCATCAAAATTCTGAAAGGTCTGATAGGTAACTTGAGGGTGAAGCACCCAGCTGTAATCAGAATTAATGCGATAGGGAATGTATGGCACTATTTCGGTATATTGAGTTGAGCCCTTATGAGCAGCACCAATCTTCTGGTCGAAATTGTAATAAATCGGTACGGATGCAACATCTTCCTGAGCCTCTAATTTACGTTCGCTTGAGATAAGACTCTCTTTCCCTGGGCTTAGTGGCACAGAAATTGAATCGGATGACTGGGCATTCACTAACGAGGCTAGAGCCAAAATGTTGGCGGCAAATAGGGCTCGAATAGACGGCATTTATAAAAGAATTGAGATTGAGGTTACAGAGCTTAGGAGCAATCTCCGGTAAGGGAGATTTTTGAGCACAAGCTTTAATTGGTCAGACTATTAATTTATTTTTTCAAGCAAGCATTTGTAAGCGCTTTTCCTGCAAAACGATCTTTAATCCAAGGTAAGAATGTTTTTTGCGCCTCTACTGGGCTGGTAAAGTGCGTGGCTCCATCTAACTCGACATGTTGAACATTTCCACCTAACTTGCAGGTTTGTGCTTCGTAGAGATCAACCTGAGACTTTGGAACAGCATCCTTTGTTCCGCGATACATGAGTACTGGTGCTGTAGGCTTGACGTTGGGAATGCCGCCAGCAATCAATGCATCAACCCATGCCTTAGTGTTAAGGGGCGTAGATCTAGATAATGATTTGTAATTGTCACCATAGCTATACGATAAAGAGTCGCTGAGGACATGAAAACATTTGTTAGTAGAAAGCTCATCAAATACTTTTGCACCCTCTGGGGTAAACCACTCAGCTAACTTTATCTTTTCTGGATAAGCTGCCTGAGTACCTTGCATCAAGGCAGCCACATGGCCCCACATGAATATATTGCTTGATAAGGGGGCAACTAATTCATTCATTGCCTTATCAGAATCATTGCTATTACTATTCATCGCAGCCTGCACTACTCCTGAAAAATTCACGGGAGACAGAGCCACTACGCCCACAAGATCAATCCCATCATATGCAGTGCTGCTTTTTGCTAAATACTCTTTAGAACCGCCAGCGGATAGCACTGAATAGCCTCCCTGAGACCATCCATAAAGCAATGCTTTCTTGCCTGTGCCTAATTCTTTTACAGAGCCAGCCGCACGAATCGCATTAATGGTATCTCGTCCATTGGTTTGGCCAACTACATACTGATGCTTACCACCACCACCAAGACCCTGATAATCGGTAGCGACGACCACATAACCCTCTTTAATCAATTCCGTTAGAGAGAGAATTCCGTAATCCAACCAAGAGTTTCCGTTGGGCAGGAAATACTCGTTTAAGTCGACTGCTGGATTAAGTTGCTGTGAAGGGCCGCAGTTTTGGGCGCTTCCAGTAGTGCCGTGTGACCACGAAACGATGGGGCGCCCTTCTTTTGGTGCTGGACCGGTTGGAGCAACTAATAGTCCTGTGGAAATAGTTTTAATGTCATTTACATCAGAAGAAATATAGGCAATTCTCCAAGCTTGCGCGCCAAGCACTTCCGTTGCCACCTTCTCTTTCTTAACTATCTGACCGAGCTTTCCTTCAGGCTTTATTTTTGAAGCTCCTACATAAAATGGCGGAATCGCTGGAGCTGAGTGAGCAGATATAAGAGCAAGAGGGCCCAAGACAGCGACTAGCAATGCATTGCGATAGATATTTTTCATAACTACTCCATTCAAAATTATTTAATTAAAGGGCACCAATATCGCGTCAACATGTTTACAAACTAATATTAAAAATGTCCAAGCATGATGCCGCACTATGAGTCTATTGCTTGATCAGGTCTAAAAACTGCACATTGTTATTGATATTCCCAAAGGTTGATACGTCATAAGTGAAATTACCATTTGTGGTGAACAAGAACATATAGGTTTTCATGGAGCCATCACCACCTGATCGTTGTTTTGCATTGATATCACAAACCACCATCCAACCAAACTTTGGTGTCTCAAATGCCAACGTCCTAGCCCAAGCTTTGCGTGGAGGTGAGCATTCTTTTGTCGGCATATCTGGGCTGCTTATAGCAGACTTTAGATAAGTATTCACCTCCTTATCAATTGCCGTCTGATTTGGTTGAGGAGGAAAGTTAGCTTGAGCAATTTCTGACTGAGTTACCGGGGTGGTGCAAGCGGCTAACACTAGAGCTAAACATAAAGAAAGTAATTTGAATTTCATGTAGATACCCTTCAGAAAAAATAGAGATAGAGTTGCAGCCTTAATTTAGGTCATTGTTTTTGTAGTACTTTGTACCCTTGGCTGTAATGTCAACTGCCAAGCCTGAATCAATTAATTGATAAGCCAAAATATTTGGTGCAACAAGCTGCGCGCCTTGATAAGAATCTCCTTGATTTTCATACTTTGCAGCAGCAGCTGCCTGACCCCCAAAGGTCCAGCCTGAATTGATAAAATCATCCATAGTCTCTCGATTTAAAAACACATAAACCATTTGGAATGATGTGATTCCAAGACCTAAACCAGCCTGCAACTCAAGCATATCCATATAGGTAATTTTTCTAGAATTAGCCTGATAAACAGCACCCTTTCCAGTACCACCACCAGCAACAAATATCTTCATTCCAAAATCACTAAATACTGCATATCCTGGCGACTTTTCAATCAAAAGTCTTGCTCTAGGCTCATTTATATATAGCTTTTTCAAAATAGCTGCATTCTCTTTAAGAATTGCCTCTCTTTGCTGCTCTTTAGTTTGATTGGATCCAAAAACAGAACTCAATTGAGCATTAGCAAATCCTATGCTGATGCACATCAAAAATAATGGAAAAAAAATCTTAGGTAATATTTTCATAAATTTAGTCCTGAAAATTAAATTCAAAAATGAAATGTTGCGCCAAGATTCAACCCTTGAAATGTCACCTTTTGCAAGGAACCTGAACTTTTCATCTCGTAATACAGAGCTCGATATCCCAACGTTAAATCACCCCATCCATAAGCTCTACCAACCCCAAACATCGCTTGCCAGGTCATATTGTTAGAGCCTCCACCAGATCCAATGTCAGCATAGTAAGGAAGATACCAAGCACTATCCGCAATTCGGTATCTACCCTTCAAGCCAATAATGGGATCAGTTGTATTTGTTGTCATAGAAGGATTGCGAATAATATTCTTACTGCCAACATATTGACCATTTAAAGTCCCTGTGAGGTTTAAGTTGGCATTGATCGTCACGGTTGAGCTGATATATCTAGCCCCGAAAACCCCATCCATGTAAATAGATGGGGTATTGAGTAAGGTATACATCCCCACCGCAGTAATTGCCGTATCCTTCAAATTCGCCTTAGTAGAGAGATCTGCATTTACGGTGACACCATTTGGCATGGTTCCGGTAGCCGTTTTACCAGGTTGACTCCCTAAATTGGCATTGAGAAAATCAAGCCCAATACCCCAATTACCGTGGTGCGCCTCACTAGCAATCATCAACCCGCCCCTAATGTCACTAATCACATTACTGGGACTCAAACTGGTTGTTTTACTAATTCCATCGTTAGTGTTGACCGTACCATTCACACCGACCGCCCAAATATAAGGAGTAACGCTAAAACGCCAAGACTGAGAGACTTCTGGCATCGGATTTTGTTGAGCGTGAGCTGGCACAATCGCTATAGCTTCAAAGAAACCAAGAATAAAAATTGCAAATAATTTGGAGCCCATCTCCTTATCCGATCAACTAGAGAGTTGCAACTTCAACAGTCTGGATGATTTGCATGCTTATTTTGGAAATACAAAACTAATTACTGCCCTACCACCCCACCCAGATGGGCCGCCAGGAGTATTGCTCAGGTAATAGGTTGGACCGATACCAAACTGCACCGGCTGATTTCCAAACACCTCTAACTTAGAAATCCCAAAATAAAGGGGGTTGTTAGTGCGGTGTGAATCATAGTTATATTGCGCCTGCGATTGCAGCATAAACGACCAAGCACTACTATTGGTATATGAGACAAATGGCTGACCATAGAGATTATTTTGCGTACCAAACGTAGGGTTACCGCCAACGCTCCAAGACTGGAAACCCAATATTCCATAGGTCCAAGGGCCATGGCGATTTAATACAACTGCAGTAACGCCTGCGCCAGTCTGCTGTGAACCAAAATAACCACTATTACCAGATGGAGAACTTAAGTAGGGTCCAACGCCCCAAATCCAGGAGGACCCTGTGTTGGGCGCATAAAAAGACTCAATGGTGACGTTAGCAACACCGTAACCATTAAATCCAGTGCCACTGATCAAATGGGCAGATGTAACAATGGGGCGAAAAATAAAAGCATCGCCACCACCGAGATTAAATGGAATCACGGGTTGAAATACAAGAGTTTGCTCAGATCCCGTTTGATTCTTACCAACACCACGACTGTAATTGTATTGAAAAGGTACCGATATCATGTCTGCGATAGGGTTGGCCAATTTTTTTGCAATCTCAACACTTGATAGCGGTATCACCTCCCCTGACTTTGCGTTATCAGCTAACTGTGGACGCGTTAACACTTCATTTGCCATAACTTGGAATGTTGAGAAGCCCAACAAGAAACCAAATCCAATCGGTAGACTGCAGCGTATAAATTTTCTCATTTTGAATCATCAAATATTAGCTTGTGAACCGACATCCTAAGCAGGGATCTAATTAAAAAATACGCTCTGAAGTACTACGCCCTAAAGTACGTAGTCAGACCTTCTTAGGATTTACGTGAAATAAAAACCCAATCTGTAGCGCTAATCCACATAAAATGAAAACTATTCACTGCCCGTAATAGCGATAGTCTATGAATATCTTTGTTTTAGTCTTGATCATCCCGGTGCTACTCACCATCGTATCGTCTGGCTCGCTCTATTTTTCGTTTAAAGCAAAAGTAGATGAATCAGGCCGCTATTTCTTATTGGCAGAATTTCTTTGGCTGATGACATTGCTCATCGTTATTGTGATGAATCTTCAACCAAGTCTAGTATCAACCTCGTCTTTCTTTGCTATTTCAGTAGCCACCCTCTTCTCCGAGGTAGTGATACTATTAAGTATTGAGGCATTAACCAAAAAAATCCAAAATCGTAAATTTATTTACTGGATCATTTTTGTAATAATTTACTGCGGATTTATTGAGTATTGCCGCTATACCATCAGCCCTCTAATACCACTGTTTTTTTTCTCGATTTTTTCAATCTGCGTTACATCATTTACTTATATCACCTGCAAGAGAATAAATAGCAATGGGCTTGGGAATAATCTATTTATTCAATGGATTACTTATACAGAAATAGCCCTAACGGTAATTCATATATTACGACTCGCAAGTTATTTCACCGACACCCCCATGGTGGCAATTAACCCTCAACCTTTACCTACAATTTTTTTCTCGATTTGGCTATCGATTAATCTAGTTCGATACTTTTCTTATTTAGCGTTAAGAGTCAGTTGGGTCGATCCAAGGGCCAGCAGTGAAAATGCTCTAAATCAAAACTTAGTAAAACTAACAAATGAAAAAGAGCAATTTTTGCAAGGTTTAATGTCATCCAATAGAGCCTTGGGTATTAGCGCACTGGCAAATTCATTAGCCCATCAATTAAGCCAGCCCATTACTGGCATCACTTTACAAACCGAGTCGGTCAAGCGGGAACTTCTTAACCAAGGAAATCAAGAAAAATCAGTTCAAATACTGGACACCGTGACGGAGCAACTGAGCAAAGTATCTGCATTAGTCACCAACTTGAGAAGACTCTTTGGTGGTAAAGAATCTGAATTTAAGCCTTTTAATCTTCAGGGGGCCTGTGAAGAAGCATTGGAAATCATAAAGCCTACGTTGGATTCAAAAAATATCTCTCTAACTAGAACCTTCACTAACAGCCCAATCGTCTTTGGCAACCCTATTCAAATTCAACAAGTCCTCATTAATATATTTAATAACGCCATTGACGCGATTGATATCGTTGAAAAAACTAAGGCCCATGATCGTAAAATTGATTTAATCATTTCGCAAGATCAATCTTTTGCAGTCATTGCCATTGAAGATACTGGGGGTGGCATATCACCCAAAATTATGTCAGCAATGTTTGAGCTTTATCAGAGCACAAAATCAGATGGTCTTGGTATTGGCTTATGGCTTTGTAAGGCAATTATCGATAAACATCATGGCAGCATTACTGCCTCAAATCAGCCATCAGGTGGGGCGATAATTGAAATACGCCTCCCGTTAGCCAACTAATTACGTAAAACGAATATGACCATGAGAAATGCCAAGGTAATTATTGTTGATGATGAATCTATTGTTCGGGCAGGCCTAGAAAATTGGCTCTCCCAGGACTACGAAGTGAAAAGCTTTGACTCAGCAAAATCTTTTTTAGATGCTTTTGAGCAATTTGAATTCGAAGATCATTTACCAACCTGTATCCTGCTTGACCTCCAAATGCCCGAGATGAATGGTCTTGAGTTACAAAAAACCCTCAAGCTCATGAACGCAGAATTTCCAATCATTTTTATGAGCGGTAACGCTCAGCAGATTGACATAATTAACGCATGGCAAGGCGGTGCAGCTGACTTCATTCTCAAGCCCTTTACTGCATCTCAAATTACAGATGCCCTAGATAAGAACTTTAAAAAAATTAGCAGGCACAAAAATTTTGCTAGTAATGAAATACTTAGAAAGCTTATTGATATACCCATCACAAAACGAGAAGCTGAAGTATTGCTTCTTCTGGGAAATGGTCACCGCCAACCTGAAGTAGCCAAATTACTTGGGATAGCCCCTAGAACAGTAAAGATGTATCGGACCTTCTTAAGAGATAAATTGAGCTTGAACACACTTGGTGAGTTAATTAAATATTGCCAAAATTACGAGCACTCAATTAAAAGAATTGCTGAAAAATAATATTGACTTATGGCTCGCATCAATAAGAGACTTTTTCATTATTGCAAATAAATTTGTAATTCTCAGAGGGTCTCAACTATGAATACGTCAACGTTTCTTTCACATCTTCAAATAATCAATATTTAACGGGGGATATCCATATGACTGAACAAAAAACTAATGAAATTCCCAAACCCAACGCCACCGAAAATTTAAGTAAGCTTTTAAATAGTAATTTTTTTATCTGGTTTTTATCTTCTATCATTATCTCTGGTGGAGCAACGCTTTATAACAACTCACAACACCATTTTGAGGCTGAGTCTAACAAGCAAAAAGAAATTAATAACTCCCAATTCGAAATCATTAATCGTCTTAATAGCATGAGCTATCTAATGAAGCGCGCCAAAACTATGGGCGATGTAAAACATGCATTATCGGGCACTCATAAAAGTCTAGGGCCCGTTATTCCTGAATACGAAAATGTCAATATTGCAGCATTGTATTTTAAGATATATCAGTTAAGTGGTACAAGAAATGCAGAAATTGGGGCATACCTCCGCGAACTGGATGAGTTTCAGCTTGCCTCTCAAATTGATGATCCATCTACACCACTAAAGGATGCAGATAAAAACAAAATACTCAATCTAATTCACAATCTAAAAGAGTATGAAGAGAAGCAAATTATAGAATTTAAAAGATAGCATCATTCTTTTTTAAAACCCAATATAACTATTAACTTCAAATATTTTCACATTAATAATATGGAAAAAATCATAACTCAAGATATTCTCTTTATCGGAACTTGCATTTTTATTGGAGCAATAGCTGTATTTTTTATCCACTGGCTACTTAATAGATCCCCGCTATCACGCTGGTTTGTAGCCTCAGAAGATATAGTTGCATCCTTTATAAGTGTCCCCGCTTTCCTATTTGGACTTACAGTTTCAACATTCACTGCAAATATTATTGAAAATCACAACATAGCAAAAACAAGTTTATTAAATGAAGTTAGTTCAGTGCGAACGCTATTAAGAATTTCTAAAACACTCCCCGCAGAAGACCAAGCAAAACTCACTACTGCTATTGATGATTATGTAAATTCCATCATTAAAATTGAGTGGCCATTAATGACTGAAGGAAAGATAAATGATTTCAATAATTCAATGCCTTTAGATAATCTGAGCACAGTTTCGGAGAGCATTTCATCAAAAAACTATGGGAATCATGCAACTGGGCCCCGTATTGAGTCTGCAATTCAAAGTTTGCATCGCGAACGGCTCGAAAGATTGTTTCTAGCAAATGAAGTTGGAAGCTTTGCAAAATCGCCATCAATATTCACACTCTCACTACTTATGCTACTGACGATTGGTCTATTGCAATTGAGAAAGCCACAAGCCATGAAAGTAGCTCTGGTGATGGGGGTTTTATGTATTGGATCTTCGATGGTTTTTATTTTCTTAAATATTTCACCTTATCGTGGACCTATATCAGTTCAACCTTTAATCCTGGGAAAAGCAATTACATATTAATGGTCAAGAAATTAATTTTTGATCTAGATTTATCAGCTTACACTTTTTTGATAGTATTCATTTATAGAATCGCATCTATATGGGCTTGTTGTTACCCCCTGCAACCAGGTGTCATGTTTCGAATGCTATAGCAAGACATTATCACGTAACCAAATACTCCTATCGACAATAATTAGACGTCTAACCCCCCCCCAGGGGGCATCAATCCGGTTGGGGGGGTGTCTTTTTATGAGTAGGTAGCCATACAAATGATTTAGAAAATTTCAACCTTATTTCCCGATCTTTACTGAAGTTTGTTTATACTAAATAAACGCTACTAGAGTGTTTTTTCCTCTGTTAATCCGTAGGTCCCTGGTTCGAGCCCAGGTCGAGGAGCCAAGAAATTGAAGGGGTTAGCTAATGCTAGCCCCTTTTTCTTTCAGTTTGCGATCTACCAGCCCCCTATTTCAAGACTCAAATGCCGGTTTGTTCGGTCATTAAGCATCATCTGCCTTAGGAGTACTAAACATTCTCTTGATCCGAGATGCATAAGCAGCGCGAATATGCTTCTTAGTAGCCTCATCAGCATTTACTGGGTTACGACTTTCTAGTGCGCTAACAATGGCTTCATGATCCGTTAAATTTTCTCTAGCGCGCTTTTCGTCCAAGAGATTAGATTCTCCCAGCAGTCCTAATGCATCCTGAATAGGCTCTAGCATCCTCAATAGAAAGCGATTATGGGCACATAAAGCCATAGCCTCATGAAACTGTCGATTCTTTTCTGTTAACTGAGACGATTTGCCCGTCTTAACAAGATCTGCATATTCATTATGAAGATCTCGTAGCCACGCTATTTCAGCATCTTGAGCATTACGCGCAGCTAATTTAGCGGCAGCACCTTCTAAGATCTCACGCATCACAAATAGTTCAGTAACGATTGAATGGTCAAATTCAATAATACTAAAACCTCTTTGCCCATTTTCAGCAGCTAAGCCTTCTACTTGCAAGCGGGCTAATGCCTCACGGATTGGAGTACGTGAGAGGCCCAGCATTTCTGCCAGCTCGGTCTCCCGTAACCGATCCCCACTGCGAAAACGACGCTGACGAATAGCCTTGCGAATTGCTTGATAAGCCTTTTCCCCTAAGGACATCGCGTCATCACTACCTGAGCGTTTTTGCAAAATAGGATTTTTCTTCATTGGGATCTAGGCCTTATTCATAAATCATCAACTGCTAATTGCTGATTTACCTGCAGAGGCTCCCGCAATACGACCAAAGATTGATCCGGAGACTAAACCAGTGCCACTAGGGTAGTTGAAATAGAAAATTCCACCTAACATCTCACCAGCACAATAGAGACCCTGAATTGGCTTTAGATGCACATCTAAGACTTGCCCGGTATCAGCAATGGTCCGTAAACCTCCAAAGGTAAAGGTAATTCCACAAGTTGTTTGATAGGCCTCGTAAGGAGGCGCATCTAGAGCTTGAGCCCAATTAGACTTAGGTGGGCTGATACCGCTCGTTCCACGACCATCTAAGACGGTGTGATTGAAAGGAACGTCTGCTTTAATGCTGGCATTGTAAGCTCGAGCAGTTTTAAGAAATTCTTCAGGATTTACGCCCTCTAACTGTTCTGATAACTCTTCTAACGTATTCGCAGTCACCTTGGTGACAAATTTAATGCGGTACTCATTACGCAAAATATCCTTCACCTTGGAATCAAATACTTGCCACGCAAATTGACCCGTTTGCTTTAAGACCTCTCCGCCATATTTTGCATAAGTGAAAGAGTGGAAATCAGCGCCTTCATCAACAAATCGACGGCCTTCTGCATTTATTAACAGACCAAAGATGTAACTATGCTTCTGAAATTTATCGCCAACATTCACATCGCCATACTCTGGAGCATTTCTATCCCAACCTGTAGCATGGCAGCCGGACCAATTACCATAGGGTGCCGCGCCAATATCAAGAGCCATCTTTAAGCCATCTCCTTGATTAAAGCGGCTTCCACGTACTTTTGCTAATTCCCAGCCATGACCTAAATATTTTGTTCTCATTTCAGGGTTGGCTTCAAAGCCACCACATGCCAACACTACCGACTTAGCATGATATTGAATCACTTGACCGTCATGATGCGCGTTTACGCCAACTACATTACAGCCATCCATCAAAAGTGAAACTACTCTGGTGTCATACACCACATCAATTTGTGCTTTTTCAATCGATTTATCCAAGAAGTCAACTAAACCAGCGCCGCCACCAGATACTTCAATGGGTAAGCGGCCAAAAAATTTCCGACGACCATCTACCATTGCTGACTGTCTGCCAAAATTGGGCACGAAACGGACGCCCTTCTCGCGTAACCAAACCATCGTTTCCAAGCTACGACGCACTAATATCTCAGATAGATCTGGATCGGTACGGAATTGAGTTAACCGAAATAAATCATCAAAGAATTCATCAGCGGTATTTGTACCAAAATCAGTTTCTGCTAATTCTTTTTCAGTGATGTCGGTCACCTTCATCAAATCAGCGACTGAATCGTAGGCAAAACGCATCACACCACCTGCAAATCGACTATTACCGCCATGATCATCTTTGGGTGCAGCCTCTATCACCAGCACTTTTGCCCCGGTATCTTTAGCCGCTAATGCTGAACATAAGGCAGCATTGCCCTTGCCCACCACAATCACATCATATTTGTTGCCCATCATCTTCTCCTGAGATTTTATTCATGTGTTTTAAATAATTTAGTTAGAAGGCGCATGTCGTCTATTGCCTCTAAGTTTTCAATCATGTCGCAGGCTTGCTTTGCCATATCTATAGAAATAATTCCGTTAGCACACAGTTCAAATTTTTTCTTTAAGCGATCGGCAGGCAAAGGATTATCAGATGTTCTGCCCAAGGGCGCCTGGACCTTCGCCTTGAGGACTAAGCCAGAATGAAGATGTACGCGTACTTCACCGCCAAAATGATTTTCAGAAGAAAATTGCACTTCGTCATATGGACGTGCATCAATCTTCTTCATTAAATTTCTGACCGCAGAATCGTTGTAATGGTCACCCTCAAAATGCTCAAGAGATACACATGATTCCAGCAATGCACGCGCAACCACATATTGCACGCTAAATTTTGCATCCAATTGACTATTAGGATTTGGCCGATTGGTATGCTGCAGGCGACGCTCGTGTATCCAAACCTCAACGCGCTCGATATCCTCTGGATTAATAGCATGCTCTAAGGCAATACTAATTGCACAGTCAATTGCAGGATGGGTGCTGCCACAACAAGGATATTGCTTAATCGCTATTCCAGGCTTCACAATATCAAATGGATCGGCCCAGGCACGAATGCCTTTCTCGATGTCGTAATTTCCTGAGCCGTTATAGACTTCCAGAAAACCCTGCGGATGCTCAAATACATTGATTTCATTAGCGGTATAGCCAGCTTGAGCGAGCTTTGACGCCAACAAACCTTCACGTGCACAACGCCCAATATGCATAGGCTTAGTCATACTTCCAAAGTTTGCTTTAATGCCGGATGCTCCAGATGCTGCTAAGGCCAAGGCAATTTTAATTTGATGCTCATTGAGCTTTAGTAAATGTGCACAGGCTGCGGCGGCTCCAAATACACCCAAGGTTGAAGTCGGATGCCATCCTTTGGTGTAGTGGTAAAAATTAACCATCATGGCCAATTTCGTTTCCACTTCAAACCCTGCTACATAGGCAGCAATAAAATCTTTTCCAGTGACAAGCATCTCGTCAGACAGTGCAAATAAAGCGGGCACAATAGGTACGGAGGGGTGACCCCCCATCGTATTGTTGCAATCGTCAAAATCTAAAGCATGTGAAGCAGTGCCATTGATAAAGGCAGCATCTAAAGCTGAACAAGTTCTACTTTTTCCAAACAGGATTGAATGTCCTACAGAACCCTCAAGCACACTTGATAAAATCTCTGCACAAGGCTGAGCAGAACCAGCCAATGTGACGCCAACTGTATCTAATATGCCAACTTTAGCCCAATGAATAATCTCTTCATCAAATTGATCAAAATGTAATGCTGATAATTTGGTTGCAAAAAATTCTGCTACGTTGCTATTTTTCATATGCAAACTCCGTCATTAAACTTGTATCTGCAATTCTTTAATCACTTTTCGCCACTTAAATACTTCAGAGCGAATAAACTGCATAAATTCTTGGGGCGTATTACCAACCGCTACTGATCCATCGAGTGCCAAACGCTCAGCCATGGCTGGGGTTTTCAAAATTTTGACGATTTCTTTATTGAGCTTATTAATGATGGCGGGCGGCACTCCAGCAGGCGCGGTAACACCATACCATCCGGTAATTTCATAACCCTTCACGCCAGCCTCTTGCATAGTAGGCACATTAGGTAATGATGGCGAGCGTTGTAGCGTTGTCACCGCAATCGCATTCAAACGGCCAGACTCGATATGCCCATGAGACTGAAGAATCGTCGAGAACAACATATCAATTTGCCCGCTAATGACATCGTTCATTGCCAAGGAGCCCCCCTTGTATGGCACGTGCATCACATTAGTATTGCTGAGTAGACCAAATAAACCACCAGCAAGGTGACTAAAGCCACCAATCCCAGAAGATCCATAAGTTAATGTCTTACCAGTATTCTTGGCATAGGCTATCAATTCAGCTACATTTTTTACAGGCAAAGATGGATTGATAACCAATACATAGGGCTGAGATGTCGCTTGAGTGATCGGTGCGATATCTTTTAAAAGATCATAAGGCTGCTTGGTTTGTAGGGTGACATTGACAGAATGACTAGATGAAATCATTGTCAAGGTATATCCATCCGGAGCTGAGCGTACCGCCGTTTCTACTGCGATCGTGCCATTTGCCCCCGGTCTATTTTCCACCACAACAGGCTGACCCCAAGCTTCTGTTAGCTTTTGTGCAATTGCCCTAGCAGTGATATCCACGCCCCCTGCAGGCGCGAATGGACAGAGCAAGCGAATCGGTTTATTGGGATATGTATCTGAAATATTTTGAGCCCATGCTTTAGGCAATAAACTTGATAAAAAACTCGCCCCAATAAAAGCCGAAAGTTGACGTCTATTTAAGTTCATGTCGAAGTCTCATCATGTGAATAATCAAGATCGGGTAAGGATTGGAGAGTTTTGAGATCCTGCAAGCTATTTAAGGAGTCCCACCATTCATTCTGCGTGAGTTTGGAGCACGAGTGAGTGAGTTGAAAAAAACGTTCTTGCAATTGCGCGCTATTTAAGGGCTTGTTTGGAGATCCGCAAAATTCATCTCCC
>CANFMT010000011.1 GCA_947448415.1 Burkholderiaceae bacterium
CGATTACCTTGTCAGCGACTTCAACTGCTCTGAATGGTGCTAGTCAAAACCAAATCGTGAACATCGAAGCAATTGATGCTTCTAGTGCAAGCGCTGGTGTCACAATTACCTTAAGCGGTCAGTCTGAAGGCTTCTCGATTACTGGTAGCTCTTTAGCTGATACCATCACTGGCGGTTCTGGTAACGATATGATTACTGGTGGTGTTGGATCAGATACGATGACAGGTGGTAACGGTACAAACACATTCGTATTTGCATCGGGCGATTCTGAGATGACTTTCGGTGGATCTGGTAACTCAGGAACCTTCCTTGGACATGATGTGATCACTGATTTCAAGCTTGATACAGGAAGTAATCTTGCCACTATCAAGGGTTCTGCTGGCGCTCTTACTGTAGCCACCTCAGTTACAGGAGGAATCTCTAGTGTATTACTTGATCACTCTAGCAATCAAATCACGGGTGCTACCATTCTTAACGGAATGTTAAGTTTTACTGATAGTTCAGGGTCTACTGTATCTCTAAATGCGACTGGTGATGTAGCTGCTGCCCTTGAGTTCCTTGAAAACAATAGTTTGGGTAATGCCGGAGCTACAGCAGCATTTACAGTAACCGGACACACTTATACTGTGATTCAAGGTGCAGCCGGCGGTGCCCACCCTGGTTCGCATGATGTGGTGATTGATTTGGTCGGTGTGACTGCAACTAGCGTAAGCTTGACTACAGTTACTGGCGCAGTTCATATTGGCTAAGTCTAAGTTGCATCGATAATCCCTCTTACTCTTAAAGAGTAAGAGGGATGTCTTTTCTTAGTGGCTACTCTGTGGCAATACCTTATTGGCTTTCCAATGAACCAAAGATATTATTATTGGATCAAAGATAATATCCAATCATGCCGCGTCCCCCAAATATTCCACAACGCAAGCCAACTGCTTTTAAGAAGACTGCAACAGTAACTGTTCAAGGCAATCCCTTGGCCAAATTGTTTGATCAAGGCTTGGCCCTACATCAAAAAGGTCAGTATCAAAAAGCTAAACTTATCTATGAGCAGATTCTGGCGAAAGATCCACAACATTTTGATGCACTTCATTTATTGGGAGTAGTGGCTAGACAAACATCAAATCCCGCTAAAGCAGTTGAGTTGATCAAGCAGGCTGTTGCCATTAATTCTAGGAATCACTTTGCCTATAGCAACCTTGGCAATGCCTATCGCGATCTCGAACAATTTGATTTAGCGGTGGCTAGCTATAGTCGTGCGATTGAGTTAAAGCCAGATTATGCGCAGGCCTACTACAGTCGGGGTGATGCCCTTAAGCAATTAAAACAATTGGAGGAGGCAGTAACATCCTACGATCTAGCAATTACCCATAAGCCTGATTATGCTGATGCGTATTGCAATCGAGCCAACACACTCTATGAGCTCAAGCGATTAGATGAAGCATTAATCAGCTATAAAAAGGCTATTGATTTAGGTTTTGAATTTCTCTATGGGCATTGGTTAAATTCAATCATGATGCTGTGTGATTGGAGTAGTCTTGACGATCAAATTGCTGAGTTGATCAGCCGGATTGAACGCCATGAACGTCAAACTACCGCATTCACCATCCTATCGGTAAGCGATTCTCCATCAGTTCAGCGCGAAGCTGCACAAATTTGGATCAATGCCAGAAGACAAGAAAAAAAATTGCTTGGCGTTATTCCCAAGCGCACCAAAAAAGAGAAGATTCGCCTCGCTTACTATTCCATGGATTATTGGAATCACCCAGTTGCCTTTTTGACGGCTGAACTCTTTGAATTACATGACCGTAATCAGTTCGAAGTGATTGCATTTTCATATGGGCAGCCGCGATCAGATTCGATGAGGCAACGCTTACTAGGCGCTTTTGATCAATTTATTGATGTGCAGCATCTCTCGGATATGGAGATTGCAAAATTGAGTAGAGAGATGCAGATCGACATTGCGATTGATCTGGCGGGCCATACTAGAGATTCTCGAACGGGCATCTTTTCCTATCGTGCTGCACCCATTCAGATCAGTTACTTAGGTTACCCAGGAACAATGTCAGCATCTTATATTGACTATATTTTGGCTGATGATGTCTTGATTCCACCGCAAAGCGTAGGGCATTACTCAGAAAAGATAGTCTATCTGCCTAGTTACCAAGTCAACGATCGTAAGCGTGCTATTTCAGACAAAGTTTTTACACGTCAAGAGCTTGGTCTACCAGAACAGGGAATGGTTTATTGCTGCTTTAACAACAACTACAAAATCTTACCTGCTACTTTTAACAGTTGGATGAATATTCTGAAAGCAGTCGAGGGTAGCGTACTTTTTTTATATGCAGATTTAGAATTGACCCAGCAAAATTTACGCAAAGAAGCAATTAATAGGGGGGTAGACCCAAAGCGGCTGATCTTTGGTAAACGCTTAATGGCAGATGAGTATTTGGCGCGATATAAAGCAGCAGACTTATTCTTAGATACTTTGCCATTCAATGCTGGCACTACCGGTAGTGATGCTCTCTGGGCTGGGCTACCTGTACTCACCTTATTGGGAAATACTTTTGCTGGTCGCTATGCAGCTAGCCTTCTCACAGCCATTGGTTTGCCAGAACTCATTACCAAGACTCAGGCAGAATATGAAGCCTTAGCTATTGAACTTGGAAAGAATCCAGAAAAGTTGGCCGCAATTAAAGGGAGGTTAGCTCAAAATCGCCACACCACACCTTTATTTGATACCCCTTTATTTACCAAGCATCTGGAGGCGGCGTATACCCAGATGATGGAGCGCTATTGGGCTGATTTACCACCTGATCATATTAAGATTGATTCATAAGGTGGATGTAATCATGTCTTGTCTACCCCACATTTCCTATGCTCAAGTTGCTAAAAGTGGCTGGATCAGTGTCACAATAGAGCGATACCGAGAGCACCAATTGAATTTAAACGCCAATTTGTATAATGAAAATTAAATTAGTGGTAGCTACACGAGCATCTGAAGCTGATTTTTATGCAACAACAGCAACGGGACGCTCTTTGTCTTTCTACAAGCCGTCTTTTCTTGAGGTATGCCTCTTTCCGAATAATGCTGAAGGGTTGCCGACTGTTTACAATAAAGCTATTCGTGAAACCGGAGCAGAGCCAACAATACTTATTTTTGCGCATGATGATTTACATATCGTAGATTTTTACTGGTGTCAGCGTATTACTGAGGGCCTTAATCATTTCAATGTAATTGGCTTAGCCGGTAATCGACGACGAGTTCCAAGACAGCCATCCTGGGGATTTATTGATACAAACCTTACATGGGACTCTAAGGAAAATCTTAGTGGGGTCGTTGGTCATGGCAAAGGTTTCCCCCCCCGCAAAATGAGTATCTATGGCGCAATCCGCCAGCGGGTGGTGCTCTTAGATGGACTACTTCTGGCAACTAAAAGCAATACTTTGATAGAAAATAATCTGTTTTTCGATGAGCGCTTTCAATTTCATTTTTATGATCTCGATTTTTGTCGGCAAGCTGAGTTAAAAAATATATCCTGTGGGACCTGGGATATATCGTTGATTCATGAAAGTGGTGGCAACTTCGGCTCAGAAGGCTGGAAAACTTCTTACCAACAATATCTTGAGAAATGGGGAGAATAAATGCAGCAAACCCCAATGCATGAGCAGCATAATCCCGATTTATTAAAACTTATACCAATCGAGTCAAAAAAGATTATTGAGATTGGCTGTAGTTCAGGGGCGCTGGCTAGAGAATTTAAAAAATTTTCCTCGGACTGTCATTGGCTGGGAATAGAGATAGATCCAGTATATGCGGAGATGGCAAAGAGATATTGCGATGAAAGCATGGTGCTCAATATAGAAATGGCATCTGAAAATTTTTGGAATAAAACTGAAAATGCAGATTGCTGGATATTTGGCGATGTTCTAGAGCATCTGAAAGATCCTTGGGCGATTCTGAGATTAATAAGAGCCAATATGTCTAAAACAGGTTCAGTCGTTGCTTGCATTCCCAATGCTCAGCATTGGTCATTGCAGGCAAAACTGAGTGCAGGTAATTTTCGCTATGAATCTAGTGGGCTCTTAGATAAGACGCACCTTCGCTGGTTTACGCGACAGACGATGATTGAAATGTTCAATCAGTCAGGATTTCAGATTGAGTCTGGAATGCCACGTATTTTTAATGAGCCTCAGCGCGAGGCTTTTTTACCAATCATTGAGCAGATGGCAAGGGCGGCAGGAGCTGATCCCAAAATTGCCGTTACGGATGCCTTACCTCTGCAATATGTTGTTCGCGCCGTACCAAAATAGATTGAAATTTTGAGTCAGCCGATGTGGGTAGTTTTATGCTTAATATTATGCATTTACGGTTTAGGAAAATTCTGAAACGATTAAAAGTCAGCTAGGTCTGTTTTTAGAGTGGGCGAATAAGATGCGCTTAAGATGGGCTACTTAATATTAAGCCTCGGCAGCCAGTTTTTGATATCGAGACTTTAGGGTATGTTCAAATGTTAAATCAATCATCAAGCCCTAAAGATTCACTGATAAGTGGATTGTCTGATCTTTTATATACTTGGAAAGAATCCAAGGATGAGTTTCTTTTTAGGCAAATTAGCGATACCCTGGCCAAATATACAGCGCCCGGAATGACTTTACCCCTATGGGAAGTGCCGCTAGCTCGACAACTTATTTCAGATTTTGCTCTCATTGAGTGCTCATGGGCATTAATGATAAATGACCTACTTTGGAGGTCTGGCCATACAAGCTTTGCAGATTTTGACAATCATCGCCAATTTGCTACGTTTGCGGCAAGCAGTAGTCAATTTACCTGCTTTGATCCTGCCGTCCATGATGAGGTCGCAACGAAAATAACCGCCGTCAATCCAAGCCCTGCCTCTTTTATCCTAATGGGTAATGCAAAGCGCTTTTGCCGGGAGTATAAATCTTCTGAGGATACTTATATTGAGGGAATCCTTCGTTTTCCAAATAATCCTTTTATAAAGCTAAGACTGGCAAATCTATATTTGGCTTCTTCCCGAATATCTGAAGCCCATACGATTTTGCATCAACTAACACCTCGCTATTCATTTGCTCGCGAGATGATGTTTATTACTCCTGTAAGCAAGAAGACGAATGAAAAAAAGACTGTTTTCCGGAGCTATCAACAAATAAACAGCTTGTCTGGTTTGTGGCTGCTGATCCCGTATACATAGAGAAATATGCAGTGAGATTTCTTCGATCTATCAGGGAGAAGGTTGGAAGTGAAACCCTTATCCATTTTCATGTCATAGGTGATTTGGGGGCGCCACTTCAATCTGAGATTCGTAATCAGTTACAAGCTGAGGGACGTGACTCCATTCTCCTTACTGAGCGATATATTTCTCTTAAGGAGATGAATCTAAATCAACGAAAAGCACTATTTTCTTCAGAGCGTTTTCTCTTTTTAGCTGAATTATTGATTAAGTATCGAACCACAATACTGGTTAGTGATATTGATGTTTTATGTTTACAAGATCCTAGAGGCTTACTAGATTCTTTGGGGGGCTATGATCTCGGATATACCAATTTTGTTAATACTATCGAAGCATGGGAGCGATATAGCGCTACTGTACTCTTTTTTAACCCAACCATTGCAGCAATAGAATTCCTTAGGAAAATGTCAGATATTCTGTTGTCGACGTTTAGTGTGCACCCACAACCATGGTTCATGGATCAAATTGCCTTATTTCGCTTGATGGAAGAATTTCCATCTAATGTGAGGTCTAAATTACTCGAGAAGATCCTCACCGATTCGGATGTACCCTCGGATAATAATTTTTTTTAGAATTCTTCATGCTAGTTGGAAAACGAATCATACTCAATAAAATCAACAAAGGCGCTTTTAAAAAAATTAAGTCAAATTTAATGGATCGCGTAAACACTTTAAATCATATAACTGGAAACCTACAGTTAGATAATGGAGCGCTATTAGCGTAATTTTGTACTGGTATGTATTGAAATTAAGCTTTGAGTCATGTTTTCTTATAAGGGCTGCAACTGCAAAACATATCAGATTTTTTTAAGCTTTATCTAATATAATATTTACACTTTTTATTTTGTTTTATTGGATAAAGGTTTTCTATGAAAGCAGAAATTAAGGATGGTAAGTTGATTGTTGAGATCGACCTACAGGAACCGACCCCCTCAACTAGCGGTAAAACCCTGGTGATTGCCACAACGCACGGCAATCAGACTACTACTGCGATGTATGACGGTCAGCCCATCACAATCGGTTTAAATGCCTACATTCGTAAACTCAAGAAAAGCCAAGCATTTGCTCTGGGTATTCCGGTTAACTCCAATATGACTGATTAATCTGGGTTAACTCAAGGCTTTACTAGCTCGCATTTCCTCATACATCTTCAAATACACTGCCTCTAAATCTTTGGTAAATAAGGCTGTATTGAAAAGGGGGGCATTCAATTTATTAACTGCTAATTTTTGCTTCATTGCCCTAATTTTTTCTGGATGGTTTCCAAAATCAATTGCCACTGCTTCATATTCCTCTGGAGACTTTGCAATGAGTTCTGGCATACCAATGGCATGTAATAGGCTAGCGGAAACTCTGCTCGGGAAAGACTTCCCAAGGCGAGTGAGAACGGGTAGTCCCGCCCATAGCGCATCACTGGCAGTGGTATGGGCATTATAGGGATAGGTATCTAAAAATAAGTCGGCGCATTGGTGTCGCGCTAGATGCTCGGGAAGTTTTGCAAATGGTGCAAAGAGGATTCGATCGGTAGCAATGCCTCTTGCAACAGCCTCTTTGCGAAGATTATCTTGGGCGATAGTATTATTTCCTAGGCACCATAAATAGCTATTCTTTACCTGACTCAAAATTCTCATCCAAGAGTCAAAAACATCTGACGTCAATTTGTAGTGGTTATTAAAGCAGCAATAGATTATCCCGTCCTCTGGCAGGCCTAATTCTGCACGAGAGTATTTGATATCTGCAATTACACGTTGATTGTCATTAGCTTGATAGCTATTGGGTAAATAGGCTATTTTTTCAAAATAGTATTGCTGGCTTGAAGGGGGGATGACATTTTTATCAGCAATCAAGTAATCCATGTAATGAGGAGCAATCGTCCCTGGAAAACCAAGGTAATTGACCTGAATAGGCGCCGGCTTTTTAGCAAATATCCTTTGGCGTGGTGATCCAAAATAGCCATTGAGATTAACCAGGATATCTATTTCTAGATCGTGGATAAGCTGAGCTGCTTGTTGATCATCCATGTTTCTAATGTCGATCATATGATTGAACGAATTACCAATACGCTGACGCATATGTGAGTGATCGTCAGAGCCGTTATCAAAAGCAAATAACTCAAACTGGCTTTGGTCATGATGCTCGTAAACACCGGTCATCAGAATGGATGTCGCTTGGTGCCTAAACTCTCCGCAGAGATAGGCGAGTTTAATTTTGGAGTGTAGTTTGATGGGCGATCTTTTCAAGGCATTCTCTTGCGCAGGAAAGAATGCTTCTGTATAGATCTTAGCGCACATTTGTAAGCAGTATTCATTATCAGAAATTGCTTGATAGGCAAAAGGTTGCGCTAATTGTTTACCAGCTCGAATACCATCATTGATTTTATTCATGAGCAGATCAATACCTTGCCAATCGCAATTCAACATTTTCTGATGGGCAATTCTGCCAAGCAAAAAGGGGTAGTCAGGATTTTTTGCCAGGATGACTTCATAGGCTGCTAATGCCAAGTCATGGCGGTTGGTTTCAAAGTAAACCTTTGCTTTATTAAACCAAGATTCTGGATCTGCAGGATTTAATTGGCCTGCTTTAGTGTAACTTTCTAAAGCCTCTTCTGAGTGTTTAAGTTCATGCAAAACATTGCCGCGATTGAGAAAAGCCTCCGAGTAAAGGGGTTTGAGAGCAATTGCATGATCAAAGCTTACTAAGGCCTCCTCAAATTGTTTGAGTTCATACAAGGCATTGCCACGCAAGAAATAGGCCTGCGCTGGATTAGGTAAGATTGATGAAGAGGGTGAAGTATGAGAATGGGGTGTGGAAGAGAGGGAGATTGCGCGATCTAGATCACTGATTGCTTTTAAATAGTTTTCTAATTTAATCTGGACCATACCGCGGCAAAGATAAGCTTCGGAATTGCCTGGATTAAGTGCTAGCGCTTTTTCGATATGCAATAAAGCCTGATCAAATTGCTTTAACTCTATTAAAACAAGTGCACGACCAAGATGAGCGCTGGTATTTTCTGGGTGTAATTGAATGGCATGATCAAAATCTTCTAAGGATTTCTCATAGTTTTTTAAATCCATAAAGACTTTGCCACGACTCAGATAGGCATCAACATATTGTGAATTCATGGCAAGGGCTCGATCATAGCTAGTGATTGCCTGCTCAAGTTGTGATAAGGCTTGAAAGGTATTCCCAATATTGAAGGCGGCTAGTGGAAAGAGGGGTTGAATTTCTAATGCGCGTTGATAGCTAGTGAGCGCATTTTCTAATTCACCAAGTGCTTTTTGGGTATTGCCCAGATTGTTTAAAGTAGGGGCGTGTTTGGGATTAATTTCCAAGGCTTTGCTGAGAAGCGCTTTGGCATTCGTTAAGTCCTTATTTTGTGCAAAAACGGTACCCAAAAGTTGTAAGGCATCAAAATGATGGGGATCCAATTTGAGGATCTGCTCATAAATCATTTGTGCCTGATTTAGACTTCCTTTTTGATGCAGAGTAATGGCGTCTGCCAAGGCTCTTGAAATACCCGAGGCATCAAAGGATATCAGGGGGTTGGGTTGGGGTGAACTCATCACTAAATAGTAAAGGATTCGTGCTTATTCATGGGGCAAGTTTCCTTGCTTTGGCAATTAAATCATTTAATTGTCATCTTTACCCCATGAAGGTAAGATTGGTCTATTGCCTCCTTAAACCCATAACTCTTTCAAGCACCTTCATCCTTTTAAAAAATGAGCGTCAAACAATTTAACGCCACTTGGTCTCAGGTAGAGGATCGCATTGTTTTGAATATCAGCACGCAAGAGAATGAACTCTACAGCTTTTGGCTGACCCGCAATATCGCCAAGCACCTGATTTATGGCAGTCAAGAAGTTCTCAAGAAACAATTAGAGAAAACGCATAATGCACGCGCCTCTGCTGTCATTCAGGAGTTTCAGAAAGATAGCCTTAAATCCACTATTAATTTCCAAGAAAAGTTTGATGGTGCAGCCAATACCCCTCTGGGCAAGGATCCGCTTTTAGTTACTGGCTTGAATATGTCAAGCAAAGGGGATACCTTTGACATTGGGCTGATATTAGTCAACCAGAAACGTGTCAACGTTCCCTTGCCATCGAATATGGTCAATGCCCTAGTGCTATTAATTGAGCAATTAACGCAGCGTGCTCAGTGGAATTTAACAGATGACTTTCAGGCACAAGAATCTAACGCTGACAATTCCTCAGTTACCAAATCTTCTGAACAAAAACTTCACTGATTATTTAGTAGGTATGTCATATTAGTATTTATCTCTGAATATGATTAGTTGATAAGTACTATATAACTTTATTCATAACTACCTTTTTAGTCTTCGTCGTCGGTTTTATGTCTATATTCAGGCTTAAAACCAATTCCTAGTGCTTAAAATGAAACTTCTTATCTAAGTAGTTTTATTCATGCAAATTCTTTTTGTCCACCAAAATTTCCCAAGCCAATTTTTACATTTGGCTCCGGCATTATTGGCTAAAGGGCATGATGTCAGAGCCATCCGAATGGCGGGTGCTGACCAAGAAGCTTCAGTAGAGAAGTGGGAAGGTATTCCAGTTCATCGCTATAAGCCATCACAAGGATCGACTCCCAAGATCCATCCGTGGGTCATCGACTTTGAAACCAAGATCATTCGTGCACAAGCTGCATTTAAGACAGGCTTGGCAATGAAAGAAAGTGGCTTTAATCCCGAGGTCATTATTTCTCATCCAGGTTGGGGCGAGAGCCTCTTTCTGAAAGAAGTTTGGCCTAAGGCGAAGCTGGGCATTTATTGTGAATACTACTACCTATCGCAAGGCGGCGATATTGGCTTTGATCCAGAGTTTGGCGCTGAAAGTCCAGAAGGTGCATGCTTTGTGCACATCAAGAATCTGAATAATCAAATGCATTTTGAATTCGCAGATGCCGGTATTGCACCAACCCAATGGCAAGCCAGCACCTTTCCCAAGCCCTTTCAGAAGAAGATTACGGTTATCCATGACGGCATCAACACGGATAATGTTGTTCCCAACGAAAACGCTACTATGACGCTCAATACCGCGCATGGGCAACTGACTTTGACTCCTAAAGACGAGATCATCACTTTCGTTAACCGCAATCTAGAGCCCTATCGGGGATATCACATCTTTATGAGGGCCTTGCCTGCCATACTTAAGGAGCGGCCTAATGCCCATGTGCTCATCGTTGGCGGTAATGACGTGAGCTATGGAGTGCGGCCACCCTCTGGCCAAACTTGGCGTGATGTTTTCTTTGAAGAGGTGAAAGGCCAGATTGATACCAGTCGGGTCCACTTCTTAGGCAAAGTTTCTTATCCCCATTTTTTAACGATCTTGCAGCTTTCCTCCGTGCATGTGTATCTGACCTATCCCTTTGTATTAGGTTGGAGCTTTATTGAAGCCATGAGTGCAGGCTGCGCGATTGTTGCTGGCAAGACACCACCCGTTGAGGAAGTTGTGGATGATGGCAAAACTGGCTTATTGGTCGACTTTTTTGATGTAGCAAAGCTAGCCAAAACCGTATGTGATCTTCTGGCCGATCCAAAACGGCGTGAGAAGCTAGGGGAGGCAGCCCGCAAGTTCGCTATAAAGAATTATGATTTACAAAAAGTGAGTTTGCCTCGCCAATTAAAGTGGGTTGAAGGTTTGGTTAAAAAGACTGCTTAAACAATTCATTTACTTCATTACTCTAATCACTCATTGATCAATAAGTCTCTATGCAGAAATACCTCAAACCGCCACCAGCCGATAATGAAATTCTGACGGCCCTCTATGGCTATAAGAAGATCTTTCGCTCTGTAGGCTTTTTTACTGCCTGCATGAATTTGCTGCTCTTAGCACCGTCTCTATATATGATGGACGTGTATGACCGAGTCTTAACCAGTCGCAATGAGTTCACCTTATTGATGTTGTCAGTGATTGTGCTGATTATGTTTTTGATTTACTCGGCGCTCGATGCGATCCGCAGTCATGCCGTGATTGAAATCAGTAAAAAAATTGATGCCGAACTCAACCACCGTACCTTTACCGCTGCCTTTGAGCAAAACCTCAAAGTGAAAGGCGGTAGCGCCGGGCAGGCGCTCAATGATTTGACTACTATTCGGCAATTTGTTACGGGCCCATCACTGTATGCCTTCTTTGATGCACCGTGGTTTCCGTTTTATTTGATTCTTATTTTCATGTTCAACTTCTGGTTGGGGGTCTATTCCACTATTTGTGTGTTGATCTTAATTATGTTGGCAGTGATTAATGAGCGCATTTCACATACTCACCTCTCTGAAGCCAGCACAAAATCTGTGCAATCTTCCAACATTGCTAGTAATAATTTGCGCCACGCAGAAGTGCTGGAGTCGATGGGTATGTTGCCATCATTGCGGGATCGCTGGTTTGGCTTACATAGTGAATTTTTATCCTCTCAAACCATCGCCAGTAAACATGCTGCCAGTTTAGGTGCCATTACCAAATTCTTTAGAAACCTCATGCAATCTTTTGCCTTGGGGTTTGCAGCCTTTTTGGTGCTCAAAAATGAAATGTCACCCGGCTCGATGATTGCGGCAACGGTATTGCTTGGTAAGGCGACTAGCCCAGTAGAGATGATTATTGGCTCATGGCGTCAATGGAAGGGCACTGTCAGTGCATATGAGCGCTTAAAGGCTTTGCTGGGAGAAAACCCACCACGAGTAATCGGTATGAGCCTGCCTAGACCGCAAGGATATATTTCTTTAGAAGGGGTGTTTGCTGCTCCTCCTGGTGTCAAGAGAGCAGTATTAAAGAACGTGACCTTCAAGATTGAACCAGGCGATGTGCTTGGAGTAATTGGCCCTAGTGCCGCCGGCAAATCTACCTTAGCTCGTGTCATCCTCGGTATTTGGCCATCCACACCCGATGCTGCCCGAATTGATGGAGCTGACGTTTATCGTTGGAATAAAGATGAGCTTGGCCCTGCCATTGGGTATGTGCCACAAGATATTGAAGTCTTCCCGGGAACAATTAGCGAGAATATTGCGCGTTTTACCGAGTTCAACTCTGAAGATGTCATTGAGGCTGCTAAATCTGCTGGTATACACGATATGGTGCTACATATGCCAGAAGGGTATGACACCCGGATTGGTGATGGCGGCTTAGGCGTTTCTGGAGGGCAGAAGCAGCGGATTGCACTGGCAAGAGCGCTATTTGGAAAGCCCAGTATCTTAGTATTGGATGAGCCTAATTCCAATTTGGATGAGGCTGGAGAGGCTGCATTGATTGCTGCTATTCGGGAGGTGAGAGAGCGTCAAGCTACTGTGATTGTGATTACCCACCGTGTGCCAATATTAGAAGTCACCAATAAATTATTGTTATTGCAAGAGGGTGCGGTCCGCATGTTTGGCCCAAGTCAGCAAGTGATTGAGGCTTTACAAAAGCCCGCGGCTACCGCAGTCACTCAACAGGGTGGACCAGCTCCTGGCCAAATTCCGAATCCGGGAGTCGCGTGATGAGTGAATCAGTGCAAAAACCAGCAGGATCTGAAGAGGATTTGAAGCATCAACCTCAAAACGTGTCTGCGCAAAATCAAAGTAGCGAAGGTATGGAAAATGCGGAAAATCCACAACATCTAGAAATATCGCAAAACACGGATTCATCAGAAATTACTGATGTGGTGATGGCTGGTGAAGATCAAGAGAAGGTCGCCAAGAAAGGCATTGCTGGCGGGGCTTTGGTAGTGGCTGAGGCAACTAAAGGCGCCGTCATGAAGCTAGCCGATGGCTATGCCCGTTGGCATGATCTGCGCACGGGAGAGAAAGATGAAAATCACTATTCGTGGTTAGGTTGGCAAGTGTTGATTTGGGGTTTTGGCGGCGCTTTGTTGTGGGCGACTTTTGCGCCACTAGAAAAGGGTGTATCTGCCTCAGGCTACGTCATCACGGATAGTAATCGCCAGGCGATACAACCCGCATTTTCTGGCATTGTGGAAGACATTTTTGTTAAAGAAGGTCAGCAAGTCAAAGCAGGCCAAGTGCTGATGCGATTAAATCCGACCAGCGCCAAAGCGCAAGCGAATTCAACCAAAGAAGTGATTGGCGGCTTGGAAGCGCAGGCTAATGGCTTGCAGATGGCGATTGCCCAAAAGAAACAACAAGCTGCTCTATTGGATAAACAGCTAGTCGATTTACGTCAATTGGTGACAGAAGGATATATGGCTCGCAATAAGGTTTTTGACTTAGAGCGCCAGCATTTACAAGTGAAGGCTAGCATTCTGGAAGATGAAGGTAATTTGGTCAAAATCAAACGCCAGATTGCAGAGCAACAAGAAAGGCTCAATCCTTACGAATTGGATTTAGCGAATACCGAATTGAAATCTCCTGTTAATGGTCAGGTCGTCAATATGGTGGTATTCACTAAAGGCGGAGTAGTGAGTCCTGGTCAAAAAATTATGGAAGTCATCCCCGCCAATGAGGCGCTGATTGTTGAAGCGCAGCTCCCTGTAAATCTAGTTGATAAGGTCAGAGTCGATTTACCCGTAGAGATGATGTTTACTGCCTTTAATATGAATCGAACTCCGCATATTCCCGGTACTTTAATTTCAGTAGGCGCTGATCGAATTGTCGAAGAGCGCACCGGTATGCCGTACTACAAGATACAGGCGATTAGCACCCCCAAGGGCGTTAGGATGCTTGGAGAACTGAAAGTGCGACCTGGTATGCCTGTTGAACTTTTTGTCAAAACCGGCGAGCAATCACTGATGAGTTATTTGCTAAAACCCATATTTGATAGAACCCATTCTGCTTTAAGAGAAGATTAATTTGATGCGTATGAAAAGATCTTACTTAGGAAAAACTGCGCTAGTACTATGCTGCTATGCCTTAGTGCAACCAGTGTTCGCGCTGGATTTAATGCAGTCTTATGAGTTGGCTTTGCGCAATGATCCCATCTACCGATCTGCTTCTGCCGATTATGAGGCGGGGATGGAAAATAATGGGATTGGTCGATCAGCAGTTTTACCTAAAGTGGCAGCGCAATATAGTCAAAACGCCAATAGGGCAGTGCAGTGGGGCGCGGCATATACCGGTGGTCCGACTACTTCAACAAATTGGTCTTACCCCAGTAATTATTCCTATGTGCAGTTAACTCAACCCATTTTTAGTTTGGATGCCTTAGCGCGTTGGCGTCAAGGTATGGCGCAAGCAGACTTTAGTCAATCTAAGTTTCTCTTTAACACCCAAGACCTCCTAATACGCGTTGCACAAGCCTATACCGATTTGCTTTTTGCTATAGACTATTTACAGTTTCAAACAGCAGAGCGCGATGCCTTTTTAGAGCAGTGGAATATGGCTAAAAGGCTTAATCAAGCGGGCGAGACTTCCATGACCGATATGCTAGAGGCAGATGCGGCTTATCAAGTTTCTGAAGCCAAAGTCATTGATGCAAAGGATGCAATCGAGGTTAATAAGCGTAAATTGGATAGTTTGATTGGCGATTCGATTGCCGATCTCACAAAAGTCAATAAACTCTCAAGTGGTTTTCGTTATTTGAACTTGCCAACCTTGAAGTTTGAGGACTGGAAAGAAAAAGCCTTGGCAACCAATGCTGAGTTGAAGGCCGCTGAAAACAATGCAGAGATTGCCAAACAGGAATATCGCAAAAATCACGGCGCTCACTATCCTGTGGTCAATTTAATTGGTGCTTTAACCACTCAGCAATCGAACTCGGTTACTAGTATTAACAATACTACCAATCAGAGTTATGTTGGAGTACAGGTGAATTTGCCAATCTTTAGTGGTGGTGAAATCAATGCACGTAGTTCACAAGCTTATGCTAATTATGAAAAGGCTAAGGCAGACTATGACGTGACGCGCGATAAAGTCATTACCGAGTTACGTAAGCAGTATGACTATGTGGCCTCAGGAAAACAAAAGATACAGGCATTGACTGCTGCACAAGACTCTGCAACCCAATTAGTCAAATCGATGCGTAAGAGTGTCATGGCTGGGGAGCGTATTAATGTAGATGTTCTCTTGGCAGAGAAGGGTTTGTTTACCACGCGTCGTGATTTAGCCCAGACCAAATACAACTACCTCATGGCTTACTTAAAGCTCAATCAGCTTGGCGGATCTTTAGAGGTGACTGACTTTGAAAAAGTAGCGGTTTACTTTAAACAGTAAATAGCTTTTAAAGAATTGAGTGTTATGCCTATTTAGATATCGCCAGCACGGCGCCTAGGGTGAGCCTCTGGGTTTTCAGTCTTTTGGTATTTTCCGCAGAATACATAAAGCTCTAAGCGGTTACGCAGATCTAGTTTGCTGTAGATAGAGGCCAAGTGATTACGTAAAGTGTGCTCACTAATATTAAGCATCGCAGCAATTTCTTTAAGAGACTTTTCAGCATGCACCTGAATGGCGCGAGTAACTTTCTCTTCTTTGGTAGAAAGGGTGGCCAATTTCTTTTGCTCATTGCTTAATGCTTTAGGGGCATTTGCTTCTGCAATTTGCATCAAGATTCTTGAAGTGGCATTACGGTTGATCCACAACTCACCTAAATGAATTTTTTCAATCGCCTTTAATAAGGTGTCAGTCGATTCAGTTTTAATAATGACGCCTCGTGCGCCTTTGACTACCGCTTGATCATGGATGCTGGTGTTATTGCTGCCAGTGTAAATAATGATCTTAGCTTTTGTTTTTTCCAGCAGAAGGGGGATTAATCCAAGGCCATCTTCGCCATTTAAATCTGGCTCTAAAACAATAATATCGGGTTCATGGGCTATAGCATTGCTAAGGGCATCTTTTGCATTACTCGCTGATGCGCACACTTCAAAAGACTCTACAGTGGAGATGAGGTGTTTCATTCCCCATAAAGCAATCTGCTGAGGATCGACAATCTGAATTTTTATTTTGGTTTCTGTTTTGTCGAGGCTCATAAGTGTTACGTAGTTTATCTGTTTTTAATAAATGTTATTTGCAGTTGCAATATATTTATGCGCC
Source organism: Burkholderiaceae bacterium (assembly GCA_947448415.1). Taxonomy (GTDB): domain Bacteria; phylum Pseudomonadota; class Gammaproteobacteria; order Burkholderiales; family Burkholderiaceae; genus Polynucleobacter. Next base: position 16,216 of record CANFMT010000011.1, read on the forward strand.
AATCTTGTGCATTTTAGTATATAAATACTAATTATTTAAGGTATTGAATAAGGCATTACCCTAGATGGAGAATGTTTGGTAATCCTTTTTTAATGGATCTGGGCTCCTTCTGGGCACCAAGATAAGTCAGCAGAGTAAATCGAGGCAATAACTTCAGAATAGTATGTAAATAACAATTATCAGAACAAGGGTGGTGCTATAAACTCTGTGTGCGCTGTATAGAGCACTCTTTGGCTCAACATAATTGATTATCTTTCTCGTAAAACTTTAGACCCCTTATTTTGTTAAAACGATTTCTATCGAGCTTTCTTGGTTTACTAACTGGCATCTTAGTATTTGCGCAGCCAGCATTCGCCTTAGAAAAAGTAGTTTTACAACTGAAGTGGACTCATGCTTATCAGTTTGTCGGTTATTACGCTGCCAAAGAAATGGGTTATTACCAGTCAGCTGGATTAGATGTCGATATTCGTGCACTTCAACCAGGGCAGGATGTGGTTGCGGAGGTAATGTCTGGTAGAGCTAATTATGGCTCTGGTACAAGTAGTTTATTGCTGGCAAGACAGGATGGGGCGCCGGTTGTAGTGCTTGCCACTATTTTTCAGCATTCACCGTATGTGATGATTGCCAAGCGATTCAAAGAAAATCAGAGTATTCATGATTTAAGTCAAAAGCCGATCTTATTAAGAAGGCTTTCAGATGAATTACTAGTGTATTTAAATCGCGAACGAGTCGATTTAAAAAACATGACAGCGTATTCACCGGGAATGGATACAGTGGAGAAGCTCACTAATGGCTCGGTCATGGCAATCTCAGGGTATGTTAGCAATGAACCCTATCAATTATCTAAATTGGGTTTTGCATATGATATCTATAGCCCGCGTTCAGTAGGCATCGATATGTACGGAGATAATTTATTTACGACGAGTAGGGAGTTAGATAAGCATGAAGCAAGAGCTGAACGCTTTCGGGTGGCTACTTTGCAAGGCTGGGAATTTGCCCTAAAGCATCCAGAGGAGGCTCTAGTGCTGGTTCAAAAATATGCCCCTTCAGAAACGGCCAAGAAAATTGCCTTTGAGCGTTCTAAATTAGATCCATTAATCAGGGCAGACCTAGTTCCTGTAGGCTTTATGAACCTATCGCGCTGGCAGCATACCGCCGATATCTACAAAGAGGCGGGCGCATTAAAGTCGGATTTTTCTCTAGAAGGGTTTATCTATGACCCCAACCCCAAGAAAAATCTTACTTGGTTATATAGCGCTCTAATCTTAGCGATTATTGTTGTAGTGTGTATTATCGCTTTGGCTTATTACATTTGGAGGTTAAATCGTCGCCTTCGGAATTCGCTCTCTCAAGTTCAACATATAGCAAATCATGATCCGTTAACCGGCTTGCCCAATCGATCCTTATTTACAGATCGATTACAACGCGCTGTTTTAAAAGCCCGTCGCGATAAAACTATTTTTGCGATTCTATATATTGACATTGATCATTTCAAGAGCATTAATGATCAATACGGACATATTGCCGGCGATGAAGTTCTCAAAGCTGCATCAAACCGGATGATGGCTTGTATACGAGATTCTGATTCTTTGGGTCGGCTTGGAGGCGATGAGTTTACAGTGTTGTTGGTTGACCTACAAAAGCCAGAAGATGCTTTGCGAATCGCTAAAAAAATGCAGTCTGCAATCGCAATGGGTGTTTCTGTTCATGGCCAAATGATTGCCACAACTATTAGTGTTGGTATCTCGATTTATCCAAATGATGCAGACTCGGAAGAGGGGCTGTTTAAGTGTGCGGATGCAGCCATGTATCGATCTAAGACGAATGGCAAAAACACTATTCATTTCTATGCCGATTTGCCTCATTAAGAGCTAAATATAAATACTGCTATTTAAACAAAGCTTTTGAATGGGCTGCATTACAGATCCTGAGAGGTCTTATTCTAGGTTTTGAGAACTCAAGGTATAGTTTGCTTTCCCATGAGTCTTCCTGCCCATACCATCTCCTCCGAAATAGAAATCACCCCCGATTACCAAGCGGTGATTGAGGCTATCGAACGCCACGATCCTTATATCTTTGTGAGTGGCAAAGCGGGTACTGGCAAAACAACCTTAATTGGTTATCTACGAGAAACCATTCCTGGTAATGTGGTCGTCGTAGCGCCAACAGGCGTAGCAGCACTGCAGGTCAAAGGCGTTACGATTCATTCTTTTTTCCGTTTACCCCCACGCTTAATATTTCCCGAAGAAGATATCAAGCCCCTTAAAGATAAGCGCCTTTATAAAGATATACGCTTGCTGATCATCGATGAGATCTCCATGGTGAGAGCTGATGTAGTGGATGCCATGGATTTATTTCTGCGTGCTAATGGGCCTCATAAAAGTCAGCCTTTTGGTGGAATACAAGTCATGTTCGTGGGTGACTTATTTCAGCTGCCTCCGGTTGTATCCAGTGCTGATATGCAGGTCTTATCTGAAAGAGGCTACGAAGGTCCATATTTCTTTTGTGCTATGGCATTGCATCGCAAAGATGTCACGATGGTGGAGTTATCGAAGATCTTTCGTCAAAAGGATGAGCACTTTGCTGGTCTTTTAAATCGTATTCGGATTAACCAAGATGTAGATGAGGCAATTGACACCCTAAATGCCCAGTGCTTTCGAGCCAATCAAGAGCTTGATGAAGAGACCATCACGCTTACTACTACCAATGCGAGAGCGGATCAAATTAATGGTGCAGGGTTGCGGGCCATTGCTGCTGATATCAAAGTTTATAAAGGCCAAACCACCGGGAAGTTTAATATTGATGAGCGTAATTTACCGTCAGCCAATAATCTCGCCTTAAAGGTTGGGGCTAAAGTTATGTTCACAGCAACAGATCCAGGCTTTCCTAAGCGTTGGGTTAACGGAACAATTGGCGTAGTGCGTGAATTGCTTCCAGATAAGGTCAAGGTATTGGTGAAGAATGGCCCTTACTCCAATACTGTTGAAGTGACTGGACATCAGTGGGAATCCTATCGCTACGACCATGACATGATGTCAGGCAAGATCTCGCCAAGTATTGTGGGAACATATGTGCAGATTCCGTTAATGCTTGCTTGGGCAGTAACCATCCATAAAAGCCAAGGCAAGACTTTGGATAAAGTGAAAGTAGACCTTTCCTCCGGTGCGTTTGCATCGGGCCAAGTCTATGTAGCACTCAGTAGATGCAAAACGATTGAAGGCATTTCGCTGCAAAGACCAATCGAACCTAGAGATGTCAGCTGCGATCAAGAAATCAAGCGCTTCTATATGAATTGCTTACCTTCTCAATAAGGTCATCCACCCCTATTTGACGTTGCTAAATTTATGTAATAACATTGTTATTACTATGAATAAAAGCCATAAATCAATCGATAAGGGTAGCGCTTCGCTGCAAGTAACCATTAGGCCTATTGGCAACTCCAAGGGCGTGGTTATTCCAAAGATTATTCTTGAGCAATCTGGAATACAGGAGATTGTGGAGATGTCAGTCGAAGGAGAAACAATCATTCTGAGTAAGCCAAAAAATACGGTAAGAGAGCATTGGGCCAAAGATGCTCAAAGTCTTTCTAAGATGGGTGAGGACAGACTGGTGCTCGGTGATTTTACAAATGAGGAAGATGGAGATTGGGTTTGGTAAAGAGCATCGTTTCTCGCGGCGAAATTTGGCTCATTAATCTTGATCCCACAATTGGAAGTGAAATTAAAAAGACGCGCCCATGTATTGTGGTATCACCCCAAGAGCTTAATGATCATTTGCGCACAGTTATTGTTGCGCCCATGACTACTAAAGGACAATCCGCGAGCTTTCGTGTGCCAATTGCGCACGACGGAAAGAAGGGCCTCATTCTTTTGGATCAAATTAGGGCAGTTGATAAAGCGCGCTTGGTAAGGAAAATCGGAAAAAGTAATCCTAAAACTTTATCTGCCAGTCTTGGAGTGCTACAAGAAGCGTTTGCTATTTAGATAATCAGAACCCAGCCGCAAGTCCATCTCGGCGGTGATCACTACCGGCAATAAAAGCAGAATCAACATCATCGCTTAATTTGGCAATCGCTTGCGCACTGCCAAAATCAAGACTATTAGCAGGTTGAACGGCAACTTCATGACCCATTGCTATTAAACCTTCGACAACGCTGTTTGGCATTGCTGCTTCAACAGTGAGCTTGCCTACATCATCAATACGCCAACGAGGCGCATCTGAACAGGCTTGGGGGTTAAGATACTCATCAACAAAGCGCATGACAAACTGCAGATGTCCTTGCGGTTGCATATTGCCACCCATCACGCCAAATGCCATGCTTGCTTTACCACCTTTAGTGAGGAAAGCGGGCAGAATGGTATGGAATGGGCGCTTGCCTGGTGCCACGATATTGGGATGTCCTGCATCCAGCTTGAAGCTCATGCCGCGATTGTGAAAAGCAATGCCACCTGGAGCAACAACACCAGAGCCAAATCCCTTGAAGTTAGATTGAATATAGGAAATCATCATTCCGGATTCGTCAGCAGCACATAAATAGACGGTGCCACCGGAATGGGGGTCACCAGGGCCATAGCTTCCAGCTTTGCCATGATCAATCAAGGCTGCACGACTAGCCAAGTAATCTTTATCCAGCAATGAAGCTGTAGGTACTTCCATGGAGCGTGCGTCAGAGACATGAGCATAAGCATCCGCAAAGGCGACGCGCATCGCTTCAATCTGTAGATGAATCCTCTGTGCCGAGTTTGCAGGGTATTGCTTAATATTGGCGGCTTGCACAATTCCTAAGGCCATTTGCGCAACAATGCCCGAGCCATTTGGGGGAATTTCATGGAGAGTGTATTCGCCGTAATCAAATGCGAGCGGCTCAACCCAGTCGGGATGATTATCTGCAAAGTCCTGCATTGTGAAACATCCACCAGTGGCTTGTGCAAAATCCACCATGCTCTGAGCAAGAGGACCTTTATAAAAAGATTCTCCTTCAGTAGCAGCAATTTCTCGCAAAGTTTTAGCTTGCTCTGGGTATTTCCAAATCTGTCCAGCTTGAGGTGATTTTCCGTCAACCAAAAATGACTCACTAAATCCAGGCTGACTCTTTAGGATTGGGGTAGCCTCACGCCATTGACGTGCAATCACCGGTGAGACAGGAAAACCATTCTCCGCATAATGAATGGCTCGCTTGAATAATTGTGCAAATGGCAATTTCCCAAACTTACGTGAAAGCTCAATCCAGCCAGCTACCATGCCTGGAACGGTGACTGTATTCCAGCCAATGAGATCCATTGCAGTCTTACCTGCAAAATATTCAGGAGTCCATGCGGCAGGTGCACGGCCGGATGCATTGAGGCCATGCAGTTTCTTGCCATCCCAAAGAATGGCAAAGCCATCACCACCGATACCATTCATGGTTGGCTCAACAACCGTTAGAGTAATAGCGGTTGCTAAGGCGGCATCAACCGCATTGCCACCACTCTGAAGTGCTTCGATGCCTGCTTGAGTTGCAAGCGGTTGTGAGCTAGCTACTGTATTGCGGGCAAGAACCGGAGCACGGCCACCGCCAAAAGGGGGGGAAATTAACATAGGTATGTAGGCAATCAGTTTCGGGTTAGATAATTAATCAACTTTGATATTGGCTGACTTTACTACTTTCTCCCATTTGGCGGCTTCACTAGCGGTAATTTCCGCTAATTGCTCTGAGTTCGCGAACTGCGGATGAATGCCTTGTGCCGCCATACGTGCTTTAAAGTCAGGATTCGTCAGAATTTTACGAATCTCTCTTTCAAGTTTTGCAATGATTGCTGGAGGAGTGCCTTTTGGAACATACACCGCATAAAAGTTTTCTACATCAAATTGTTTCATGCCATCTTGACCTAAGGTCGGCACTGTAGGCATGAGTGGTGATCGTTCAGCAGCGGCTATCGCGATCGGACGTAATTTGCCGCTCTGAATATGCGGCAGTGAAGCTGTCACGCTATCGAACATCATGAGGGTATTGCCGGCAATTAAGTCTGGTAACGCAAAGCTACTCCCCTTATAAGGGATGTGTGTGCCGGTTGCGCCTATTCGTTGCATAAATAAAATGGATTCAAGATGTGACAGGCTGCCATTGCCTTGCGATGCAAAGTTAAAGTCACCCTTTTTAGATTTAATAAAGGCAATCAACTCAGGCAAATTTTTTGCAGGAACTGTTGGATTGACCACAATTAAATGGGGAATAGCTCCAATCAGAGCAACCGGAGCAAAATCTTTTTGCAAGTCGGCAGGAGGATTTTTAAACAGCGCCTGTGAAATAGACTGATTAGTCAGCGCGCTGATATGGATGGTATAGCCATCTGGAGCAGCTTTGGCTGCAGCACCTAAACCAATCATTCCGCCTGCACCCGGTTTATTTTCCACGACAATCGATTGCCCAAGGGCTTCAGCAAGAGGGGCAGTCACGCTACGCGCAAAAATATCGGTTGAGCCACCTGCAGGGAAGGAGACGATGGCGACGATGGGCTTTTTGGGCCAATCTATATCGGGGGCTGCATAAACTGATGCACAGAAGAGCAGAAAGCCAGCCAAACTCAGGGATAGGGATTTCAGTGCTTTCATTTGGGGGTCCATTAATGTATTCGGTTATATAGTAGTAGAAATTCAGAATCTAGTTTGCAAAGATCAATCATTAGAGAGACATATGACGGCAACCAATAAAACGTCCGGCGGAATTGATATGTCAGCTTACTGGCTGCCATTTACTCCAAACCGATATTTTCATCAGCATCCTAAGATCATGCAGTCTGCCAAGGGAGCTTACTACTTTGATGATCAGGGCCGAAAATTATTTGATGGTTTATCGGGCTTATGGTGCTCTCCTTTGGGGCATGCTGATCCACGAATTGGTGCAGCCATTCAGAAGCAGTATCAAACCATGGATTACTGCCCGGCATTTCAGATGGCTAGCGAGGATACATTTCGTCTAGCCAGTCGAATTGTGGCGATGGCACCCACTGGGCTAGATAAAGTCTTCTTCACTAACTCAGGTTCTGAGGCAGTAGATACAGCATTAAAGATTGCGATTGGATACCACCGCGTAATGGGTAACGCCTCGCGCACTCGGATGATTGGTCGAGATCGTGCTTATCACGGTGTTGGTATGGGTGGAATATCAGTAGGGGGCATGGTTGCGAACCGAAAGATGTTTGCCAGCATGATGATGCCAGGCGTAGATCATTTGCCTCACACCTTAAACCTCTCTCAAATGGCTTTCTCTAAAGGGCAGCCAAAGTGGGGTGCTCACCTAGCTGATGAGCTTGAGAAGATCGTTGCGCTTCATGATGCCAATACGATTGCCGCTGTTATTTTGGAGCCAGTGCAAGGATCGACAGGCGTTATTGTTCCACCCGATGGTTATTTGCAAAAGATACGTGAGATCTGCACTAAGCATGGCATTTTGCTCATCTTTGATGAAGTGATCACTGGGTTTGGGCGCTTGGGTACTAATTTTGGTGCCGATCGATTCGGTGTTATTCCTGACATGATTACCTTTGCCAAGGCGATTACCAATGGCGTGATTCCTTTGGGTGGTGTCATTGTTCGTGGCGATATTTATGACAGCATTATTGCCAACGGCGGACAAGATCAAGCTATTGAGTTTTTCCATGGTTACACATACTCTGGCCATCCTGTACCTGTAGCGGCTGGTCATGCCGTCTTAGATATTTTTGAGTCTGATGATTTGGTAGGTCAAGCAAAATCATTGGAGCCAGTGCTTGAAAATGGCCTACATGCATTAAAAGGAAAATCTGGAATTTTAGATATCCGCAATATTGGTTTATCGGGTGCGGTTGATCTTGATCCGGTGCCTGGTAAGCCTGGACTTCGCTCAATGAAAGTTTTAGAAGCCTGCATCGAAAGAGGTGCGCTGGTAAGAGTAGCTGGTGATGCGATTGCTGTTGGCCCACCATTTATCTCCAAGCCAGAGGAAGTAGAGTTTCTCTGTAGCGTATTAGGTGAAGCCATTGATGCTGCGATGAAGATCAAGTCGTAATTCACAAACATATGCATATACAAATACACATACATAAACATAAACGTTTTTAAAAACAGAATTAGGAAAGAGATGACTTCTCAAAGAACATTATTTAATCAGCGCCTTGGCCAGCCTGGATTAATTGTCGCCCCCGGAATTTATGAGATGGTCTCCTTGCGTTTGGCTGACCGAATGAACTTTGATGCACTGTATATGACTGGTTATGGAACGGTAGCTTCTCTATTGGGCTTGCCGGATGCTGGCCTTGCAACCTACACTGAAATGGTCGGTAGAGTCAGCGCTATGGCTGGTATGGCTAAAACACCGTTAATAGCAGATGGCGATACTGGTTATGGTGGCTTATTGAACGTGCGACACACAGTTCGTGGCTATGAAGCCGCAGGTGCAGTGGCTATTCAACTGGAAGATCAAGAGTTTCCAAAGAAGTGTGGGCATACCCCAGGGCGAAGAGTCATTCCGCTGGAGGACATGGTCAAAAAGATTGAGGTTGCAGTAGCCACTCGCAAGGATCCCAATTTTAAGATTATTGCCAGAACCGACGCTAGGACCACTTTGGGATTGGATGAGGCGCTGAGACGCGGTGAAGCATACGCTAAAGCTGGTGCCGATATCTTATTTATCGAGTCCCCAGAGAGCGTTGAGGAGATGAGTCGAATTGGTAAAACTTTTCCAAACCATCCTCTCGTTGCCAATATGGTTGAGAAGGGTAGGACTCCAGTATTGTCTAAGATGGAATTGGAGCAACTAGGTTACAAGATTGCAATCTTCCCGGTTACTGCTTTACTGGCCTCAGTCCAAGCAATGACCAAAGTTTATGAACATTTTAAAAATTCGGGCTCCTCAATTAATAATCCGGTAGAGCTATATGACTTTGGTGACTTGTCTAAGTTAATGGGATTTGAAGATGTATGGGAATTTGAAAAACGCTTTGTAGAAACCAAATAAGGGAGTGACCATGAAATTACATCGTTGCCTAGCATTAATATTTCTCTCGCTTGCGACTCTTATTCCTACATTGGGATTCTCTCAATCGAATTATCCCAATCGTCCCATACGTTTAATCATTCCTTTTACACCGGGTGGTGTTACCGATACTTCCGGACGTTTTATTGCCGAACAACTTTCCCTAAAGCTCGGGCAGCAGGTGGTGGTGGATAACAAGCCAGGCGCCTCAGGAAATATTGGCGCTCAAATGGTTGCCGCAGCTGAGCCCGATGGATATACCTTGCTCTTGGGTTATGCCGGCACTTTATCGATTAATCCAACACTGTCTGACAAGGTTCCGTTTGATAGCGTTAAAGACTTTGCTCCGATTGGAAAAATTGGTGATGCCATATTGATATTGGTGGCCAATAATGATTTTCCAGGAAAGAATTTAGCTGATGTCATAGCAATCTCAAAAAAGGATCCTAATGGCCTGTCTTATGGCACATCAGGAACTGGTGGTACCCCACATATTGCTGGAGAATTATTTAAACAAAAATCAGGCGCTAATTTAGTACACGTACCTTATAAAGGTGGTGGCCAAGCCTTGCTGGATCTTTTGGGCGGCAATATCCCATTGGTATACACAGCAGTTGCAGGGGCAAACCAATATGTGAGCTCGGGGCGTATTAAGGCTATTGCAGTATCTAGTGCGAAACGAAGCTCTAGCATGCCCGATGTTCCAACTTTTATTGAGGGTGGCATCAAGGAGTTTGTCATTGATGATTGGGTTGGCTTACTAGCACCTGCTAAAACACCAAAACCTATCATTGCCAAATTGAACCAAGCTCTCAATGAGATTCTGAATTCAACTGAAGGTAAGGCGCGTCTGTATGCGATGGGCATTACGCCAACTCCAGGCACACCAGAAAAATTTGGTGATCAAATTAAAAATGATTTAATTCGATTTACTGCCATTGTAAAAACTGCGCAAATTAAATCAGAGTAAGTTGCAACGTATTGCTAATTTAACAAGTGATAAATAATGGGGATAGCAACGGCGCTAATCACGCCATTCATTCCCATTGCTAGGCTGGCATAGGTACCCGCTTCAGGGTGAATGCTAAAGGCCCTTGATGTGCCAATGCCATGGGCGCCAATACCAATTGCAAAGCCTCTTTGCCACCAGGCTTTCATACCCAAGGCATTGAGTACGAAAGGCGCCAGAATAGCGCCCAAAATGCCGGTACTGACAGCAAAGATGGCAGTTAGAGTGGGCGATACGCCAATACGTTCTGCAATACCCATAGCAATTGGAGCGGTGACTGATTTTGGGTACATAGCTCCTGTAATGCTGGTATCAGCCCCTAATAGAGTTGCAATACCAACCGCACTGATGATTGATACCAGACCTCCGGTACACAAAGAAGCAATTAGCGGCAGTGATCTTCCTTTTAGACTACTTAGTCCACGATAGATCGGTATTGCTAAAGAAACTGTTGCGGATCCTAGTAAAAAGTGGATAAATTGAGCGCCTTCAAAATAGGTCGAGTAGGGCATCTCAATGATCTGAATTAAGGTTGCTACTAAAAGAATTGCAATGGCAACGGGATTAGCTAGAGGATTTTGTTTGGTGGACTTATAAATAGCTAGACCAATTTGATAGGCAGCTAGAGTAATAAATAGTGCAAAGAGTGGACTACCCGATAGGTAAACCCAAATTTCTACAATGGAATGTTTTTCACTCATGATGCTCTTGCCTACTTAAAAAGCGTGCAACTAGTGCGCTTGAGGCAATAGTTAAAATGACACTTCCAACTAGGGCGCTAATGATTGCTAAAGCATTTGCTTGAAGCTGCGGCAAAAAGAGCACAACACCAACTGCAGCCGGCACAAACAATAAACCAAGATACTGGCTAAAGCCATCGGCAACCATTGCTAGATCGCTATTGATCCCCTTGCGGATTACGAGCCAACAAACCAAGAGAACCAAGCCAATTACTGGGCCAGGAAGGGTGGGCAAAAGTAATTTGGAGACAAGCTCCCCAATGCTTTGAAATAAAAGAATTTGTACGAGGCCTGAGATCATCGTTTGATCTTACTGCCCATCATTTATGCTGCATAGCAATATATTATTTCTTGGTTAAGATTAAGGCACAAAAAGAGTGCTTGGCATTTCTTAAGAATATAAATAACAACAAACCAAAATCAAATTACAAGATTGGGAGAATGCTCATGGCAAATTTAAATGTCAACGGTAAAAAATATAAGTTGGATGTTGATCCAGATACCCCATTACTTTGGGTAATTCGTGAACAAGTTGGTCTAACTGGCACCAAGTACGGTTGCGGCATCGGTGTATGCGGCGCTTGTACTGTCCTATTTGAAGGTCAAGCGATCCGCAGTTGCGCTATCCCAGTCTCTGCTGCCGAAGGCAAAAAAATTGAAACCATTGAGAGCTTAGAAAAGAATGGTCAGCTCTCTAAAGTTCAAAAAGCTTGGGTAGACAATCAAGTTCCTCAGTGCGGCTATTGCCAATCGGGCATAGTGATGGCGACAACTGCGTTACTTCGAAATACTCCAAAGCCAACTGATGCTCAAATTGATGTTGCGGTTACAAACATCTGCCGTTGCGGCACCTTCCAACAAGTGCGTGAAGCCATTCACGCTGTGAGCAAGGCATAAGGGGATCGTGATGACTATCAATACAAATATTTCCCGTCGCCACTTTATTATCGGCTCTAGCGCTATAGCAACTGGCTTGGCTATTGGCTTTGATCTCTCATTGATGTCGTCTGCGCATGCTGCCATGGGTACCGGTACGACTTCCATGACCCCATTAGCTGCGCCTGAAATTGGTGTATGGGTAGTAGTAAAGCCAAATGATGATGTCGTAGTTCGTATTGTTCGTTCAGAAATGGGACAAGGAACTATTACTGGTTTAGCGCAGATGGTGGCAGAAGAGTTGCAGTGTGATTGGAAAAAAGTTTCTTACGAATACCCATCTCCAACTGAAAATTTAAAACGTAATAAAGTTTGGGGTAGTTACTCTACCGGTGGAAGTCGTGGTATTCGTACTTCTGAGCAATATGTTCGTAAAGGTGGAGCGGCAGCACGCATTATGCTTATTCAAGCTGCAGCAAATCAATGGAATGTTCCTGTTGCTGAATGTATTGCGAGTGATAGCGTCATTACGCATACTCCCTCTGGTCGCAAAACAACCTTTGGCAAGGTTTCTGTAGCCGCCTCTCAATTAGCAGTTCCTAAAGATGCTGATATTCCTCTGAAGGATCCAAAAGAGTGGAAGCTGATTGGTAAATCAGTCAATCGTATTGACGGTGTCTCTGACAAAGTTACCGGCAAACAGATCTACGCAATTGATCTGAAATTGCCCGGAATGCTGGTTGCGACTATTAAGGAATCGCCAGTATTTGGTGGCAAAGTAAAAAGCTATGATGCTGCAAAAGCCCAGGGTATGAAAGGCGTCAAAAAGGTTGTTCAGGTTGGAGATAGTGCTGTTGCAGTTGTAGCGGAGACCTTCTGGCAGGCTAAAACAGGTTTAGAGGCGGTTAACATTACTTGGGATAACGGCGCCAATGGCAATGTTTCTAGTGCTTCAATTAAGAAGATGCTGGAAGACGGTCTAACGGCTAACGATACTTTTGTGGGTAACTCCAATGGTGATGCTAAAGAAGCAATCGCGAAAGCCTCTAAAACAATCGAGGCAACGTATTTCTACCCATATTTAAATCATGCAACTTTAGAGCCGCAAACCGCTACTGCAAAGTGGACGGCAGACTCCTGTGAGGCTTGGGTTCCAACCCAAGATGGCGAAAATTCTTTGGCCGCAGTAATCGCAGCCTCAGGTTTGCCTGCTGAAAAATGCAATGTTTATAAGGTGAATCTCGGTGGCGGATTTGGTCGTCGTGGAGCTTTCCAGGATTACACAACGCAAGCAGTCAATATTGCCAAGCAAATGCCAGGCACCCCAATCAAATTGATTTGGACTCGCGAAGAAGATATGACTCAGGGTCGTTACCACCCCGTGATGATGTGCAAAATGACTGCAGCGATGGATGATAAGAAAAATATCACTGGTCTGAATATGCGCTTATCAGGCCAATCTATTTTGGCGGCAGTCCGACCAGCGGTAGTGGCGGCTAATAAGGGCATGGATCCTGCGGTGTTTCAAGGGCTAGATGTCTCTGGTGAGCATGGCATTACTTATAGCTTCCCGAATTTGATGATTGATCACGCCATGCGTAATCCTCATGTTCCGCCAGGATTTTGGCGTGGTGTGAATGTCAATCAAAATGCATTATTCCTCGAAACATTCATGGATGAGATGGCTGAAGCTACTGGTGTAGATGCGGTGGAATTTCGTCGCAAACATATGGAGAAGTATCCTCGTGCCCTTGCAGTGCTCAATGCAGTTGCAGATGGTATTGGTTGGACAAAACCTGCTAAGCCGGGTGTCTTCCGTGGCGTTGCGCAGATGGGCTCCTATGGTAGCTATGTCGCTGCTGCGTGTGAGCTATCCGTTACCAATGGTAATGAAGTGAAGATTCATCGGATTGTGGCTGCAACAGATCCAGGATATGTAGTGAATCCAGCTCAAGTTGCTCGCCAGGTTGCAGGTTCTTTTGTATATGGTTTATCTGCACTCTTCGAAGAAGAAATTACGATTGAGAAGGGCGCAGTGGTTCAAAAGAACTTTGATACCTTTGGCTCCATTCGTCTGTCACAGATGCCTAAAGTTGAAACCATCATCATTCAGGGTGGCGGAAAGGATTGGGGTGGAGTTGGCGAACCTACTATTGCAGTGGCAGCCCCGGCTGTGCTCAATGCACTTTACCGCGCAACAGGTAAGCGCTTGAGAACTGTTCCCTTAAAGAACAGTGGTATTAAATTAGTTTGACGATGTCATTACTTTGAAGCTTGATTTATGAGAAAGAGGCATGCACTAGTTATTTCTTTGCTAGTCATCCTCAATCTCGGTTCGGTAGGTGCTCAGAGTATGAAGGGTCACACTGAAGCTGAGCCTCTATCTAACTCCCCAGGCGATCCTGCTCGTGGACGAGCCATTGTTGCCAGCCGTCAAAGTGGCCTTTGTCTTTTATGCCATAGTGGACCATTTCCGGAAGAGCGTTTTCAGGGTAATTTGGCTCCAGAGTTAGGTATGAGTGCAGCCAATCTATCGGCTCCTGAATTGCGCGCAAGAATCATGGATCCAAGCCGCTTTAATCCCAATACAATCATGCCTAGTTATTATCGTGATGATCATTTATATCGTGTTGCAGCTAAGTTTAAAGGTCAAACCATATTAAGTGGTCAAGAGATTGAGGATGTAGTGGCCTATTTAGTTAGTCTGAATAATCAAAATCCAAAATGAAAAACCATCACAATTTATTTATCCAAAAAAGTCGCCGTATTTTCTTGGCTAGCCTTGGAAAAATGTCTCTTTTGACGGCTGGGGCATGGTTTAGTTCAAGCCTAGCATTCGCTAAAAAGGAAGACGCTGCAGAAGCAATCCAAAAAATTACTGGGGGCGCCGCCATCAAGGATGGTCGCGTCACTTTGGTGATACCACCTTTAGTGGAAAATGGTAATTTAGTGGTTCTGAAGGTGGGCGTTCAAAGCCCCATGACAGTTGATAATTATGTCAAGGTCATTCATGTGATAGCCGAAGGAAATCCGCTTCCAAATATTTTTACCGCATATTTGACACCTCGTTCAGGAACTGCAAATATCACTACACGAGTAAGACTGGCCGACAGTCAGACTGTTTGGGCCATTGCCCAAATGAGTGACGGTAGTTTTTGGAGGGGCTCCGCAGAAACCTTAGTGACTCTATCTGCTTGTACGGAGGCGGTATGAGTAAGACTTCGCGTACCACAGTGACTGTTCCATCATCGGCGCAAAAGGGTTCCATTATTGAAATTCGAGCTATCGCTCAACATGATATGGAGTCTGGCTTTCGTTATACCGAAGGTGGTAAATCCATTCCACGGGATATTATTCGACTGTTTATTTGCTCTTATAACAATGTTGAAGTATTTCGAGCAGACTTCTACCCTGGTATTGGTGCCAACCCATTAATTATTTTTACAACCATTGCAACAGAGTCGGGAACCATCGAGTGCAAATGGAGTGGCGATGATGGTTATGAGGCTTCTAGCCAGGCGCGCATTACTGTTTCGTGAGTAAAGTCATTTCCTTTCGCTACTTTCGCTCTATAGGACTGATTGTTCTATTTTTGATAGGCATAGCCGGAGCCCACGGCGCTAAAACTTATCAGCAATCTAGTTATGAACTCATGTCCTCTGAAAACAAAGCAATGCAAGATGATGCTAGCTTAAATCCTGCTATGTTTTGGGTAACTGACGGTCAGGTGCTATGGGATCAAAAAGTAGGTCCTAAGGATTTGGCCTGTGCCACTTGTCATGGTGATATTAAAAAATCTATGCGAGGTGTTGCTGCACAATTTCCGAAAATGGTCTCAGGAAAACTCTATACGCTTGAGGGGCAGATCAACGCATGTCGGATGAATACTCAGAAGTCTCCTGCATGGGCATACGAAAGTAAGGAGCTTTTATCTCTGACTGCCGCAATAGCTCTGCAATCTAAGGGTATGCCGATAACGGTTCAAAAGACATCGGAAAATTCAAAATTCATGAATCAAGGGCAGCAGTGGTTCAACAAGAGAATGGGTCAACTCAATCTATCTTGCGCTCAATGTCATGAGGATAGGGCGGGGCTCAAACTCGGTGGCAGTCTGATTCCTCAAGGGCATCCCAATGCATATCCGATATATCGCTTGGAGTGGCAGACCTTAGGCTCTGTACAAAGACGCCTGCGTAATTGCATGAGTGGCGTAAGGGCTGAGCAATTTAACTATGGCTCACCCGAGATGGCGCAGCTAGAGTTATTTCTGATGTGGCGTGCTAAAGGACTTCCTATGGAGTCTCCTGGAGTAAGGCCTTAGTCTGAAATATAAGTCCTTAAGCGGGCTTATTTTCTTTTAACTGCCGCTGAAAGCGAGTGGCGGTACCTTCTTCCCGTATACGTTTCCACACGGTATCTTTTTCTTCCTGTGAAAAGAACACCCAATTACTAACTTCACTAAGAGTGCGACCGCAACCTTGGCAGATTTCATCATATAGCGTAGTGCACACACCAATACAAGGTGAGTCAGAGTCTGCGTCTCCTGTTGAGAGTGAGTGTGAGCCATCTTGCTCGATGGGTTTGGTGTAATCGCTTCCTGAATTCATGGCTGTACTTTAGTCGATTTCAGTGGACTGTGCTCGGCAAGCTCATCAACGTATGCGCCGATACCCTGGTGTTCACGTTCTAAAAAGTGTTTTACTGCGCTAGAAAAACGCGGGTCCGCGATAAAGTGTGCCGATTGAATGGTCGTTGGCAAAAATCCACGCGCCATCTTGTGCTCCCCTTGGGCGCCACCTTCAAATGTTTGAATATTATTGGTAATACAGTATTTAATAGCCTGATAGTAGGCAGTTTCAAAGTGTAAGCAGGGGATATGTTCAATTGCACCCCAATACCTTCCATAAGCTTTGGAGTTGACAGAGTCAACAACTAACAATGAAGCAGCGATGGGATTTCCATTACGCTGCGCAATAATCAAATGCAAGTTTTCAGGCATGCGTTTTGCCCACAATTTAAAGAATGCCTCGCTCAGGTATGGGTTTGATCGATGCTCTAAATAGGTATTTTCGTAGCAGCGATAAAAGAACTCCCAATCTGCTGCAGTGGAGGATATTCCGGACACATGCCTAAATTCAATTTGCTCTCTTGCAACCTGCTCACGTTCGCGCCGAATATTTTTACGGCGTTTCATAGTGAGTGCCGCTAAAAATTGCTCAAAGTCTACAAAGTCTTGGTTATGCCAATGAAACTGAACACTGTCTCGCAGCATAAAGTCTTGCTCTATTAATGCTGGCAATTCGGCTGCGCGCGGAAAAAGTATATGGGCAGACGATAGATTGTTTTGAATAACTAGACTTTTTAAGCCTAAGACTATCTTTTTGAATATGATTTCATGATTGGCTTGGGGTGAGCACAAGATACGAGCACCTTGGACGGGTGTAAATGGAACAGCACACAGGGCTTTTGGAAAATACTGCATTCCTTGCTGTTCATAGGCCTGTGCCCACGACCAATCAAATACAAATTCTCCGTACGAATGTTGCTTTAAGTATAGGGGCATGGCTCCTAGTAATTTTCCATGCTTACGCAGCACAAGATGAGCTACTTGCCAACCAGTGTTGCCGCCTACGCAGGTAGTTTCCTCGAGACTGCTGAGAAACTCATGCTGAAGAAATGGGCCGCCATCTAGCGGAAGAAGTGCATTCCATTCATCAGCTGAGATATCGCTAAGAGAGCCTAGGATCTCTAATGGATATTGCTCCAAATCTTCCACGATTAACGCTGAATAAGTTCTATTTTGTAGCCGTCTGGGTCGGTAACAAATGCGATGATGGTATCGCCGCCTGCTACCGGGCCAGCTTCACGAGTGACGTTACCGCCAGACGCTTTGATATTGGCACATGCAGTATAGGCATCGGGGACAGCAATGGCGATATGGCCATAAGCGGTTCCCATCTCATAAGCATCAACACCATAGTTGTAGGTAAGTTCTATTTCTGCTTGACCATCGGCATTGCCTTTGCCATAACCAACAAAGGCTAATGAGTATTTCTGCTCAGGGCGTTCAGTAATACGCAGCATATTCATGCCCAATACTTTGGTGTAGAAGTCAATCGAGCGATTTAAATCGCCAACGCGAAGCATGGTGTGTAGGATCATCATCGCTTAAATATAACGCTAATTATCAATTCATGTTGCCATGAAAAAAACCCCGATCGGTAACCGGGGCTCTTAATATTTAAGGTGCTCACATCGACGCGTAATTGGGTCCACCACCACCCTCTGGTGTTATCCAAATAATATTTTGAGTTGGATCCTTGATATCGCAAGTTTTGCAGTGAACGCAGTTCTGCGAATTGATTTGCAGGCGTGGCTTACCATCTGTTTCAACGTACTCATATACGCCAGCAGGGCAATAGCGTTGCTCTGGACCTGCATACGTTTTGAGGTTGACATCAATAGGAACTGAATCATTTTTCAGAGTGAGGTGGACGGGTTGATTCTCAGCATGATTGGTATTGGAAATAAATACCGATGAGAGGCGGTCAAAAGTAATTTTGCCATCTGGCTTTGGGTAATCGATTGGCTTATGCTGGGCCGCAGGTTCTAAGCACTCATGATCGGCATGCTTTAAATGTACTGTCCATGGCATATTTCCGCCCAATAGTTTTTGTTCAATCCCAACCATTAAGGTGCCCAGATAAAGTCCTTTGGACATCCATGGCTTGAAGTTGCGTGCTTGATTGAGTTCGGTATGCAACCAGCTATTTTGAAAAGCTGCTGGGTAAGCAGAAAGAACATCAGCGGAGCGATTTTCATTTAAGGCTGCCACTGCTGCCTCCGCTGCCAGCATCCCCGTCTTGATAGCAGCATGACTGCCTTTGATTCGTGATGCATTTAAGAAGCCCGCATCACACCCAATCAGCGCCCCACCAGGAAATACTGTTTTAGGTAGACTATTTAATCCACCTGCAGTTAATGCACGTGCACCGTAGGCAATGCGTTTACCGCCTTCAAAGGTTTCACGAATCTTGGGATGCAATTTATAGCGCTGGAATTCTTCGAAAGGGGATAGGTAAGGGTTTTTGTATGAAAGCCCCACAACCAAACCAACAGCAACCTTGTTATCGCCTAAGTGATAAAGGAATGAACCTCCATAGGTATCGCTCTCAAGTGGCCAGCCAGCAGTGTGAACTACTAGGCCCGGCTTGCTCTTAGAGGGTTCCACCTCCCATAACTCTTTGATGCCGATGCCATAGCTTTGCGGATCAGCATCTTTATCTAAGGCAAACTGAGAAATTAGTTGCTTGCCAAGATGGCCACGTGCACCTTCAGCAAAGAGGGTGTACTTGGCACGTAATTCCATGCCAAGCTGAAACTGATCGGTAGGATTACCTTCTTTATCTAAACCCATTGAGCCGGTGATCACGCCAGAAACTGCACCCTGATCGTTGTAAAGAATTTCTGAGGCAGGAAAGCCTGGAAAAATTTCGACACCAAGATTCTCAGCTTGTTGTCCCAGCCAACGCGTTACGTTTGCAAGACTCACTATATAGTTGCCTTCATTCTTAAAACAATGGGGCAGCATCCAATTAGGAACTTGGAATGAGTTATCACTAGTTAAGAATAAAAATTGATCCTGACTTACGGGGGTGTCAAGCGGCGCACCTAGTTCTTTCCAGTTGGGAAAGAGTTCTGTGAGGGCTTTTGGATCCATCACGGCTCCAGAAAGAATATGAGCCCCGATTTCAGAGCCCTTTTCGAGAACGCAGACGCTGATTTCTTTGCCGGAGGAGTTGGCTAATTGTTTAGCTCTAATGGCAGCCGACAAGCCTGCGGGGCCGCCACCAACAATGACCAAGTCGTAGTCCATGGAATCTCTTGGTCCAAATTGCTCTACCAGCTGTGCAACATTCATTCAATTTCTCCGGAATTTCTCAAAAATAGGGCATTTAAGCCCTAATAGTTTAGTTCTAACTGGCAAATACCAATTTAGTGCCAAGATGGGCTGGCTCAAAGCGTCTGAAGCGTTATTATTGCTTTTTACCCTTTTTGGCAATATTAGGACAAAAGATATGAATAAAACTTACCCATCGGCAGTAGAAGCCTTGCGGGACATCGTAAAAGACGGACAAAAATTAGCTGTGGGCGGTTTTGGCCTTTGTGGCATTCCTGAAGCGTTGATTCAGGCGGTTAAGGACATAGGTGTTCAGAATTTGACTGCTATTGCTAATAATGCTGGCGTGGATGGTTTTGGTTTGGGCTTGCTACTTAACTCTCGCCAAGTCAAAAAAATGGTGGCTTCTTACGTTGGTGAAAACAAAGAATTTGAACGCCAGTACTTGGCAGGTGAATTGGAGTTGGAATTTACTCCACAAGGAACATTGGCTGAAAAATTACGCGCCGGTGGTTGTGGTATTCCTGCTTTCTATACCAAAACAGGTGTTGGTACCTTGGTTGCTGAAGGTAAAGAAGAAAAAGAATTCGATGGTGAAAAATACATCATGGAACGCGCAATTGTTGCCGATATCTCATTAGTTAAAGCTTGGAAAGCCGATAAGTCTGGAAATTTGGTTTATCGCTACACTGCCCGTAACTTTAATCCAGTCGTGGCGATGGCTGGCAAGATTACTGTTGCTGAGGTTGAAGAGATTGTTGAGAACGGTCATCTGCATCCTGACGAGATTCATACGCCAGGCATTTATGTGCATCGTTTAGTGTTGCACAAAACTCCAGAAAAGCGCATTGAGCAACGCACTATGACTGCAAAAGCTTAATTACTCGAATAGTAGAGCAATAGAACAAATATTTAGGAAGATCGACATGCCTTGGAATAGAGATGAAATGGCAGCACGTGCTGCTAAAGAATTAAAAGATGGTTACTACGTGAACTTAGGTATTGGTATGCCAACATTGGTAGCCAATCATGTGCCCAAAGATATGGAAGTTTGGCTCCAGTCAGAAAATGGTCTGTTAGGTATTGGACCATTTCCAACGGAAGAGACAATCGATGCAGACTTGATCAATGCGGGCAAGCAAACGATCACTACCTTACCTGGCTCATCTATTTTCTCCTCGGCAGATTCCTTTGGAATGATTCGTGGCGGCAAAATTAATATTGCTATCTTAGGCGCCATGCAAGTTAGTGAGCATGGCGATTTGGCCAACTGGATGATTCCAGGAAAAATGGTCAAAGGCATGGGTGGTGCAATGGACTTGGTTGCAGGTGTGAAGCACGTGGTGGTATTGATGGAACACGTTGCTAAGAAAAAAGATGGCACAGAAGAGCTTAAGATTTTGCCAAAGTGCACATTGCCATTGACGGGGGTAGGTGTAATTAGTCAGATTATTACCGACCTCTGTGTTCTTGACATCACTCCAAAAGGTTTGAAGTTAATTGAATTGGCTCCTGGCGTGACTAAAGAAGAGGTTATTGCTAAAACGGGTGCCCCCGTTGATACAACGGGTTTTTAAGCAATTTCTTGATATGAATGAAATAATGGGATCACTATGTCAGGATCCCATTTTTCTCATTCAAGACCCCCAGAATCACAGATGAACTCTGGGGCAGATCCATCACTGCATGCCCACAAGAAGGGTGATGCAAAGCATACCCACAGTAAGCAAGTATCCAATCAGAATTTACTTTTAATTGCCCTAGTATTAACTCTTGGCTTTTCAGGAGTCGAGGGCGCAGCCGCTTACTTTGCTAACTCTTTAGCTCTGATCTCCGATGCTGGTCATATGGTGACTGATGCGGCAGCATTAGGCTTGGCATTATTGGCGCAAATTATTTCTCGTCGTCCACCATCACCAAAGCATTCTTTTGGATTTGGACGCGCTGAAGCGCTGGCGGCATTTGTAAACAGTATTGCAATGCTGGCATTGGTAGTCTGGATTGTGATTGAGGCAATCAGTCGCTTCTATGACCCGCATAAGGTTGATGGTTTAACCGTCACGGTGGTTGCTGCAATTGGTTTGGTAATGAATATTGTTGTGGCATGGGTACTATCGCGTGATAAGAAGAGTGTAAATACCCGTGCCGCATTAGTGCATGTGATGGGTGACTTATTAGGCTCAATCGCTGCATTGATTGCTGGCGTGGTCATTCAGCTAACGGGCTGGATGCCAATTGATGCCATTCTCTCGATTTTAGTTTCCCTATTGATTCTTAAGTCGACTATCTCCATTCTCCATGAGTCTTATCACTTTCTCATGGAAGGTGTTCCACTGCATATCGACTATTTGCAGGTTGGCACTGATCTAAGAGCGGTACCGGGGGTATTGGCAGTGCATGACCTACATGTATGGGAAATGACTCCTAGTTTTCCAGCGCTCATTGGGCATATTGAAATTTCCGATATGCAAGATTGGCCAAAAATTATGTCCACCATTAATGCCATGCTCTTAGATAAACATGGAATTGATCATGTGACTTTGCAACCAGAGGAAGTGGGCGAGGACCATGATCACGAGCATGATCATGAGCATGAAATTCACAATGATGATCAGGCAGAAAATGTACTTCATGATGGTGAAATTTTTTACGTAGATTGCGTAAGTGGCGATGAGAAACATCGTATGGCCTACCATGCTTGGGGCAACCCTAAGAATAAAGTATTGCTATGCGTTCATGGCCTTACAAGGCGGGGTAGCGACTTTAAGACGCTTGCACAGGCAATGTCTAAAGACTATTACGTGGTTTGTCCTGATGTGGTTGGTAGGGGCTACTCTGACCGTTTAAAAAATCCTATGCTGTACGCTGTTCCGCAGTACGTTTCTGATATTGCTGCGCTGATCAAAAAACTAGGTGTTTCTCAAGTCGATTGGTTTGGAACCTCTATGGGTGGTTTGATTGGTATGGTCTATACGGCAATGCCAAAGTCGCCGATTCGTAGAATGCTCATTAATGATGTGGGTCCTAAAATTGAACCTGAGGCATTAAAGCGTTTAGGCTCATATGTAGGTCAGCCATTTGAATTTTCCAATCGTGCTGATGCGCTGAATCGCCTTAATGAAATCTGCGCTACTTTTGGTGAGCATGCGCCAGAAGAGTGGGAGACCTATAACGGTCCTATGTTGGTTCAGAAGGATGACAAATGGATCATGCATTACGACCCAGATATTTCTGTGCCATTTGCTTCAGTTAATCCAATCATGGCTAAGGCTGGTGAAATGGCGATGTGGCATGCGTTCAAACAAATTCATATTCCTATGTTGATTGTGCGTGGCGGCGATTCTGACTTATTGTCTGCGGCTACAGTCGCAGAGATGTGCAAAGTGAATCCCTATGCGCGTAGTATTGAAATTCCCAATGTGGGTCATGCACCAGCATTTGTGAAGCCAGAGCAAATCGCTTTAGCCAAAGAATTTTTTAGTTGATTTTTGCCTATGGCAAATACGCCTCAACCTGAAAAAGTAGCGTTATTTCAAGATGCTTGGTTTGGCGAGTCGTCTGAATCTCATGCACTGGGCGTTACCAATATTCTGCAGTCCCTTAATTTAGATGAGGCGACTTTAACCGCCGCGAGCAATATTGCACGTACCCACGGAAAAGAAGCGCTCAGCAAGTTAATTGGTGAAGAGCCCGCAAAGTTATTGATTGGATATCGTGGCTTACGTCAGGCCCAAGCAAAGCTGGTGCGTGACGATGGTGGATTAAGTGTTGCCGGGCAAGAGGAGATGCTCCGCAAAATGCTCTTGGCTTTTGGCGATGATCTTAGGGTAGTCTTAATTTATCTAGCCTCTCGATTGCAAACCTTGCGCTGGATTACGCAAGAGAAGATGGTATTGCCTGCCGCCTGGGCTCAAGAAATCTTAAACATCGATGCTTCTTTAGCCAATCGCTTAGGTATTTGGCAAATGAAGTGGGAGATGGAAGATCTTGCTTTTAGAACTTTGTCACCTGACACCTATCGTGATATTGCCAAGATGCTGGATGCAAAGCGTATTGAGCGCCAAGAATTTATTGATCAAATTGTTCTGCAATTGCAAGATGAGTTAAAAGTAGCGCAGATTGATGGCGAAGTGCTCGGCAGACCAAAGCATATCTACAGCATTTGGAAAAAGATGCAAGGCAAGTCGCTCGACTTTGCCAATCTCTATGATGTTCGCGCTTTTCGGGTTTTGGTGGATGATGTCAAATCTTGCTACGCCGTATTGGGGATTGTCCATAACGTTTGGCAGCCAGTGCCACGCGAGTTTGATGACTATATCGCAAGACCAAAACCAAACGGTTATCAATCCTTACACACTGTGGTGATGAATGATGATGGCACCGCATTTGAGATTCAGGTGCGAACTCATGATATGCATCAGCAGGCTGAATATGGTTTGGCAGCTCATTGGCGCTATAAGGAGGGTGCGTATATTGGAATGGCTACGCCACCTAATCAAACACTAGCTAATAAGCCTAACGTTAGTCATCAAGTAGGAACTCACAGCGCTGAGGTTGCTTATGAAAGGCAAATAGCTTGGGCTCGCCAATTGATTTCTTGGAAGGAGGATGCTTGGGAGCAACTGAAGCATCATGAGATAGATGATCACATCTACGTACTCACGCCTTTGGGCAAGGTGATCTCTTTAGAGAAGGGCTCTACGCCGATCGACTTTGCTTATGCGGTCCACACCAATCTAGGTCATCGATGCCGTGGAGCAAGAGTTGATGGTGCTATGGTGCCATTAGAGACCTCTTTGCAAAATGGTCAGACAGTAGAAATTATTGCCGTGAAACATGGTGGTCCATCACGTGATTGGATTAGCCCAGATAAGCACTATCTCCGCTCTCAAAGAGCGCGTCAAAGAGTACGCGCTTGGTTTAATGCACTTGATGATGAAGAGACTGGGCAAAAACCAGTCGATACAAAAGCTGATATTCACGCAGAAGCGAAAGTAAGTCCTGTAACACCAGAAATTGTTTTGCGTACTAGTGCGCGTAAGCATTCTCAAAGTGGTGATGTATTAGTGGTTGGCGTGGATTCCTTGTTAACTCAGTTAGCGCGTTGCTGTAGACCGGTGCCGCCAGATGCTATTGCTGGATTTGTAACGCAAGGTAGAGGAGTTTCGATTCATCGCCGTTCATGCAAAACATTCCGAGGATTGCTAGAGAGGGCGCCTGAACGCGTCATTCAAACGGCATGGACCCAGGAAGCTACCCATTCTCAAGCAAATTTAGAGCAAAAACGGGTGTTCCCGGCAGATTTGGTTGTTTCTGGGCTTGATCGACCCGAGTTGATGCGTGAGCTGTTTGAGATCTTGACGCGTCAAGGTGTGCACGTGATTGATCTGCGGAAATCTTCAAAAAAGGGCCTGGCCCAGATCCTTTTGACAATTGAAGTGAAGGATTCTGAGATCTTGCGATTGGTCCAAAATAGCCTGGAAGAGGTTAAAGGGGTCACACAAGTACGCCGCCGGTGATAAACTCTAGGGCTGTATAGGCTCGTAGCTCAGCTGGTTAGAGCACCACCTTGACATGGTGGGGGTCGTTGGTTCGAGTCCAATCGAGCCTACCAACGAATAAGACCCAAAAAGGAACTCCATTAGGGGTTCCAAAGAGGCGCGGATGCCCAAAAGCTGCCGCGCTTTCTTTTTGTGGATCGATGTAGTGAGTGAAGTTCAGTTAATTAGATGGAGTCGTCATGCTTGTAGTAACTCTGCCCGATGGATCAAAACGTGAGTTTGAGGCGCCTGTTCGCGTAGCGGATGTTGCTCAAAGCATCGGTAGCGGTCTCGCAAAAGCTGCCTTAGGTGGCATCGTTGACGGCAAGATGGTGGATACCAGTTTTGTCATTGATAAAGATAGTCAGCTTGCCATCATTACCGATAAGAGTCCTGAGGCACTTGAGATTGTGCGCCATTCGACTGCGCACTTATTGGCTTACGCGGTTAAAGAATTATTTCCTGAGGCTCAAGTAACCATCGGTCCAGTGATCGAGAATGGTTTTTACTATGACTTCTCGTATCACCGCCCATTTACGCCGGATGACTTAGTCGCTCTCGAAAAGAAAATGACTGAGCTCGCTAAAAAAGATGAGTCAGTAACACGTACCGTAATGCCACGCGATGAAGCTATTGAGTTTTTCAAAAAACAAGGCGAGAACTACAAAGCAGAGTTGATTGCTAGCATTCCGCAAGGTGAAGATGTTTCCTTATATGCTGAAGGCAAGTTCACGGATTTATGTCGTGGCCCTCACGTACCCTCTACTGGCAAACTCAAGATCTTTAAGCTCCAAAGCGTTGCGGGAGCTTACTGGCGTGGTGATAGCAAGAATGAGATGCTGCAGCGAATTTACGGCACAGCATGGTTGCGTAAAGAAGATCAAGATGCTTATTTGCTTATGCTTGAAGAGTCGGAGAAGCGTGATCATAGACGCCTCGGCAAATTACTTGATCTCTTTCACTTCCAGTCTGAAGCGCCAGGCCTCATATTCTGGCATCCAAAAGGTTGGTCAATTTGGCAAGAGGTCGAGCAATACATGCGTCGCGTGTATCAGCAAGAGGGATACCAAGAGGTCAAGGCTCCACAGATTTTGGATCGCGGTCTATGGGAAAAGTCTGGGCACTGGGAAAACTACAAAGAAAATATGTTCACGACAGAGTCGGAGAATCGTGCTTATGCGTTAAAGCCGATGAACTGTCCTGGTCACGTACAAATTTATAACTCGGGTTTGCATAGCTATCGTGAGTTGCCATTGCGCTTCGGTGAGTTTGGCCAGTGTCATCGCAATGAGCCATCAGGTGCATTGCATGGTTTGATGCGTGTGCGTGGTTTTACACAAGACGACGGTCATATTTTTTGTACTGAAGATCAAATTCAGTCTGAAGTTGCTGCTTTCGATAAAGCAGTTCGCGCTGTTTATCAAGATTTTGGCTTTACTGAGGTAGCTGTAAAACTGGCTCTACGTCCTGCAAAACGCGTTGGTGATGATGCTGTTTGGGATAAGGCAGAGGAGGCTCTTCGTGGCGCCTTGAAGGCCTCAGGCCAAGAGTGGGAAGAATTGCCAGGCGAGGGAGCTTTTTACGGTCCAAAGATCGAATATCACCTCAAGGACTCCATTGGTCGTACATGGCAATGCGGCACGATTCAGGTGGATTTCTCCATGCCAGCCCGTTTGGGGGCTGAATACGTGGCCGAGGACAATAGCCGCAAGACTCCAGTCATGCTCCATAGGGCAATTGTGGGCTCTTTAGAGCGTTTTATCGGCATTTTGATCGAAAATCATGCTGGAAACATGCCAGTTTGGCTTGCTCCAACCCAGGCCGTAGTCCTCAATATCTCCGGAAATTCTGCTGCATATGCACAACAAGTACAGCAAATGCTGAAA
Source organism: Burkholderiaceae bacterium (assembly GCA_947448415.1). Lineage (GTDB taxonomy): Bacteria > Pseudomonadota > Gammaproteobacteria > Burkholderiales > Burkholderiaceae > Polynucleobacter. The sequence continues at coordinate 43,159 of CANFMT010000011.1, forward strand.
AAACAAGGGTTTAGAGTAGAGGCGGATTTGCGGAACGAGAAAATTACGTATAAAATACGCGAGCACGCATTACAGAAGATCCCATTTTTGCTGGTTGTTGGTGATAAAGAGTCTGAAAGTAATACGGTGGCCGTTCGTGCCCGTGGCGGAGTCGATTTGGGTGTAATGCCTCTTGAAGCTTTCGTTGCCCGACTCCAGCAGGATATATCCCAAAAAGTCGGACCCGAGCCTAGCTAGGGTTAGAACTGTCTTTATTGTTTTTTTATAGGAATTAAGAAGATCGCTACTGAAAAATTGCAGCGCATTAACCGGGAAATTACTGCTCCTGAAGTGCGTTTGATTGGAATTGATGGAGAGCCCATCGGTGTAGTTAGTTTGAGTGAAGCCTTGGCTGCAGCAGAAGAGAAAGAGACCGATCTGGTTGAAATTGCTCCGACGGCTGTTCCACCTGTAGTCCGCATCATGGACTTTGGCAAATTCAAATACCAAGAAGCCAAGCGGATGCATGAAGCAAAGCTGAAGCAAAAAGTCATTCAGGTGAAGGAAGTGAAGTTCCGCCCTGGTACTGATGATGGCGACTACGGTGTAAAGCTACGCAATTTGATCCGCTTTTTGGAAGATGGCGATAAGACAAAGATTACGCTGCGGTTTCGGGGTCGTGAAATGGCCCACCAAGAAATCGGAGTCAGAATGTTGGAACGTTTGAAGTTGGACCTCGTTGAATATGGCCAAGTCGAGCAGTTTCCAAAGATGGAAGGTCGCCAGATGGTGATGGTATTGGCCCCCATCCGCAAGGCTAAGTAACTAGGTTTTACCTAGTTCTTATGTAGGGAGGCGCTCTTAGTGAATAACTAAGGTGCCGGTAGTTTGAAGTGCTTCTGGGTACAGGAAGAGTAACCGTCGGTTACCACCTATGTTGCACAAGTAATTGAAGGGGTGCTTTATGCCCAAGATGAAGAGCAAGAGTAGCGCTAAAAAGCGCTTCACGGTTCGCGCAGGCGGAACGATCAAACGAGGTCAGGCTTTCAAACGCCACATCCTCACCAAGAAGACCACAAAGAATAAGCGTCACCTCCGTGGTTCCACAGAAGTTGCGAAAGCTGACGTTAAGTCAATTCGCTCCATGCTTCCATACGCTTAACCTCAGACTAGATTAGGAGAATTAAATGCCAAGAGTCAAACGTGGGGTTACAGCAAGAGCCCGTCATAAGAAAATCACCGATGCCGCTACAGGTTACCGTGGCCGTCGTAAGAACGTATTCCGTATTGCTAAGCAAGCGGTTATGCGTGCTGGTCAATATGCATATCGTGACCGTCGTAACAAGAAACGTGTATTCCGCGCTTTGTGGATTGCCCGTATCAATGCGGCTGTTCGTCAGCATGACATGACCTATAGCGTATTCATGAATGGTATGAAGAAAGCTGCGATCGAACTCGACCGCAAAGTACTTTCTGATATGGCCATTGCTGACAAAGCGGCTTTTGCTGCTTTGGTTACTCGGATCAAATCCGTAGTAAACGCTGCAGCTTAATCTTAGTTTTCTAAACTAAGCTGCAATGGTTTCTCTCGACCACATTGTCGAGGATGCTAAACGTGATTTCCTCGGAGCTGCCGATGCGGCGGCTCTTGAGGACGCGAAAGCCAAGTATCTCGGTAAGTCAGGTGTTCTCACTGAGCGTTTAAAAGCGCTTGGTGGAATGTCGCCTGAAGAGCGCAAGAGTGCTGGCGCCCAAATTAATCAAATCAAAACTCAAGTAGAAGCTGCATTACAAGAGCGTCGCCAAGCTTTGGCTGATGCGGTATTGATGCAGCGTCTTGCTGCGGAGTCTATCGACGTCTCTTTGCCTGGCCGTGGCCAAGCAGTGGGTAGTTTGCATCCAGTGATGCGTACCTGGGAGCGTGTTGAGGAGATCTTTCGCTCCATTGGCTTTGATGTAGCTGATGGCCCTGAAATTGAAACCGATTGGTTTAATTTCACCGCTTTAAATAGCCCTGAAAATCATCCTGCGCGTTCAATGCAGGATACGTTTTATATTGATGGCAAAGATTCCAATGAGAAACCTTTGTTATTGCGTACGCATACCAGCCCAATTCAGGTTCGTTATGCCAGTGAGCATGTGAAGAAATACGTAAATGCTGATGTAATGCCGCCAATCAAAGTGATAGCGCCAGGTAGAACCTATCGCGTGGATAGTGATGCAACCCATTCACCAATGTTCCATCAGGTTGAAGGTTTATGGATTGCTGAAAGTGTTTCTTTTGCAGATCTCAAAGGTGTCTATACCGACTTCTTAAGAACTTTCTTTGAAACAAACGAGTTGCAAGTGCGTTTCCGCCCATCTTATTTTCCATTCACAGAGCCTTCTGCTGAAATCGATATGGCCTTTGGTAGCAGCAAGCTTGCTGGCCGTTGGTTGGAGATCTCTGGAGCAGGGCAGGTTCATCCGAATGTATTGCGCAATATGGGTATTGACCCAGAGCGTTATACCGGTTTTGCCTTTGGATCTGGTTTAGAGCGCTTAACAATGCTGCGTTACGGTGTAGATGATCTACGCCTCTTCTTTGAAAACGATTTGCGCTTCTTGGCGCAGTTCCCTGCATAACTACACTATTAATAGAAATCGCTATGCAATTTTCTGAATCTTGGCTCCGTCAGTATGTGAACCCACCACTTGATAGTGATGCATTAGGTCATGCGATGACAATGGCTGGTTTGGAAGTTGAAGAACAACATTCAGTAGCGCCCGCATTTACCAAGATCGTGATTGCGCAGATTCTATCTGCAGAGCAACATCCAGATGCAGACCGTTTGCGTGTTTGCAAAGTAGACGCGGGCACCGGCCAAGAATTACAAATCGTTTGTGGTGCGCCCAATGCGCGTGCTGGCATCAAGATTCCATGCGCGTTGGTTGGCGCTGAATTACCTCCAGCAGAAGCAGGCGGCAAGCCTTTCCTGATTAAGGTTGGCAAGCTGCGTGGCGTAGAAAGCCAAGGCATGTTGTGCTCTGGTCGTGAGCTCGGCTTAGGAGATGATCATGAAGGCATCTTAGAGTTGCCCGCAGATGCGCCAGTAGGTCAAGATATTCGTGACTATCTTGATCTCGATGATCAAATCTTTGTTATTAAGTTAACGCCTAATAAAGCCGATTGCCTCTCATTAATGGGAATGGCAAGAGAAGTCTCTGCTATTACAGGCGCTGCACTCTGCGCTCCTAAGTGGACTCCACCCACAGTATCTATAGATGAAATGCGCAAAGTAACAGTTGAAAGCACTGAACTTTGTGGACGTTTTGCAGGTCGTGTGATTCGTGGTGTGAATCCTCAGGCTAAAACACCAGATTGGATCGTGCAGCGTTTGTCACGTGCTGGTCAAAGAAGCATTTCTGCTTTAGTAGATCTGTCTAACTATGTCATGCTAGAGATGGGTCAGCCAACACACGTATTTGATATTGATAAATTAAATGGTGACATTACTGTTCGTCTGGCTAAGTCTGACGAAACACTTGAATTATTAAATGGCCAAACAGTCATTTTGCAAGGTCCAGATACTGCAGGCAAATTGCAAGATGCTGGTGTAGTTGCTGACCAAACTGGTCCAGTTGCGCTGGCAGGCATTATGGGCGGAAACCACTGTGCTGTATCTGATGACACTAAGAATATCTATGTTGAGGCGGCTTATTGGTTGCCTTCAGCCATTCAAGGACGTGCTCGTCGCTTTAATTTTAGTACTGATGCTGCGCATCGCTTTGAGCGTGGCGTAGATCCTCAAAATACCGTCACTTGTCTAGAATATCTTAGTGCCTTAATTATTGAGGTCTGCGGAGGTCAGGCGGGCCCAGTAGATGACCAAGTTTTAAATGTGCCAGAGCGTAAGCCTGTCAAATTGCGTTTAGCCAGAGCTGAAAAAGTGATCGGTATTCCGCTAACGGCAGAGATTGTTAGCGATGTATTTAAGCGTCTTGGTTTTGAATTCAAGCAAGAGGGCGACACCTTTATTGTGAATCCTCCAAGTTATCGTTTTGATATTGAGATCGAAGAAGATTTAATTGAAGAAGTCGCGCGTATGTACGGCTTTGAAAATATTCCAGATCTACCGCCAGTAGCATCGTTAAAGATGAGTGCTAAAGCGGAAGCAAAGCGCGGCATTCATCTATTGCGTCAGCGCTTGGCTTTGCAAGGTTACCAAGAGGCAGTGAACTTTGGATTTATCGATCTTGAAAGCGAGCAGCGTCTTGTGGGAGCTAAAGAACAAGATCTCATTAAGGTTCTAAATCCCATTGCAAATCAATATGGCGTGATGCGCAGTACTTTGTGGGGTGGTCTGCTTAATAACCTGAAAGCTAATCTGAATCGTGGCGCAGGCCGAGTACGCTTTTTTGAGACTGGCCGCGTATTTAAACGTGACGCTACCGTTGAAGATGCTGATGGCAAGGTTGCTGGCTTTTATCAACCCCAAAAGATTGGGGGTCTAGCTTACGGTTCATTTGTTCCGGAGCAGTGGTCTAGTGTTACCAGAGCAGTAGATTTCTTCGATGTGAAGGGCGATCTTGAGCGTGTTTTAGATCCGCTACATTTTGTAACGGAAGCTGCTCAGCATCCTGCATTGCATCCCGGGCGCTCTGCTCAAGTTTTATTAAAGGCCGGTAAAAATAATATTGCTATCGGTTGGATTGGTGAGCTGCATCCAGGCTTGCAACAGGCGTATGAACTTCCCCAAGCGCCAGTTCTATTCGAATTGGATTTAGAGCCGATTCGCAACCTTGGTTTACCAGTGCCAGATGAATTGAGTAAATTTCCTGCGGTGCAGCGAGATTTGGCGGTAGTGGTAAAGCAAAGTGTTCCTGCACAGTCATTGTTAGATGCGATGGCAGCGAGCAAGCAACCTTTTGTACGTGCAATCGAGCTTTTTGACGAATTTAAGCCCAAGCCTGGATCGAGCAGCATGGCCGATGATGAGAAGAGCTTGGCTTTCCGTGTGACCCTATTAAATCCACAGGAAACCTTGCAAGATCTTCAAATTGATGCGGTAATAGCTACTTTATTAAGCGCTGTTGAGAAAAAATGTGCAGCTCGTCTGCGCTAGGTTTAGTATTAGATATAAATCAAATAAATAGTTACCAGAGAGACATACAATGACTGAATTGATCTCCAATGACACCGTTACCAAAAACGAGCTTTCAGAAGCTCTTTTTGATCAGGTAGGCCTCAATAAACGTGAAGCAAAAGATATGATTGATGCGTTCTTTGATCGCATCGGCCAATCACTTGAAGCTGGTGTTGAAGTAAAAATCTCAGGTTTTGGTAATTTTCAGTTGCGCAATAAATCGGCACGTCCTGGTCGAAATCCAAAAACAGGTCAAATGATTCCGATTGCTGCTCGACGCGTGGTTACTTTTCATGCAAGTCAAAAGCTTAAAGATGTAGTGGAGTCGCATGCTAGAGAAAACCGAGTTTGATTCAAGCTCGGCCTTACCGAGCTCTCAACTTCCTCCTATACCTGCTAAACGCTATTTCACTATCGGTGAAGTAGCTGATCTTTGCGGCGTTCGCTCACACGTATTGCGTTACTGGGAGCAAGAGTTTTCACAACTCAGTCCACAAAAACGTCGTGGTAACCGTCGTTACTATCAACATCATGAAGTGGTGTTAATCCGTAAGATTAGAGCTCTTTTATATGAAGAGGGTTTTACCATCAGCGGCGCTCGTAATCGACTTGATGAGGTGCGCGGAGAACTCCGTCTGCGCGATGAACTGCAAGCAGTTTTGCAAATTCTTACCAAATAGTTACTGATACAATTTACCTCTTGTCGGGGCGTAGCGCAGCCTGGTAGCGTACATGCATGGGGTGCATGTGGTCGGAGGTTCAAATCCTCTCGCCCCGACCATTTTCTATCAACTCAAACCTAACTATCCCAATATTTTAGTTTAGCAAAGTGGCGCACATTTTTCTGTGTTGTCATGAATTAAGAGTTAGTACGAGTGGACCTGCATACTTGGCGAATCAGCGGGTCTATCGTAGCGCTATGCTCAATTTTGTCAATGCAGGTGATGAGATCATCGGCCGTACCCCTCGGTACACCGACCTCGTCGTAAAGCTGATGGGTCATATCGACGGCAGATTCCCAGCTCATCTGGTCACTGTTGGCGTCCGCCTCTTCTGACCATTCGATACTACGACCATCTTTTAGTAATACAGTTACGAGAGGCTGATAAACAGCGCGATTGTCGTCAGCAATAATTTTGACTCGCTGCACTAGAGCGCTGATCGCAGAATTATCAAAAATTCGAAGATCTTGGAAGGTAGCTGTTCCGTAATGCCAGGCAAGTGCAGCACAGAAAGGTGCGCTCATCACTGTCTGTGCGGAACTACGGAATGGACCCGTAAAGCGCATTCCGATAAAATTTGCCTCATAAGGGTTCAGGCGTAAAACTATGAGCTCGGGATCTTGTCCTTCTGCCTGGGTTCTAAGATGAGCTAGGCCACGAATAATTCCGCGCACAAACTGACATGCAGGATATCGTTTAACAGTGAGGTTGGTAAATTCGAAGTGTTCCCCGAGTTCTTTGGTTAGGCGGGCGCCATAGTCATGTCGCGCAGGATTACCAAAGGCCTGATAAAAGCCAGCAGCACCAAACAAGCCGCTAGCTGCGGCATCGACACCTAGTCCGATCAGGTCTACGATATGGGCAGCATTGCGTGCAGCGAAACCTGCCTGAAAGGGCGACTCTTCAGTACCGGCATCCACATGCTCGCGTAGACCGGCAGCAAAGCTAACTGACATGTTAATGGTATTTCGGATACGTGTGGAATCTAGTTGGCGCGCCCGAGCAATTGCTACTCCCGCTCCAAAAACTCCATAACATGGTGTTGTTCGGAAGCCCTTTCGGCTCAGATCGGAAGCATGGTCGCGACCAATACGTAGGGCGACTTCATAGCCAGCTACGAGTGCGGCAAGAAGTTCGCTGCCTGCGCCCCTGGCTTCCTCAATAGCAGCGAGGACGGCAGGAATGATAACGCCTCCGAGATGCCCGCAAAGGTGTGAGTCTCCCTGTACACGTCCAGATAGTAGTACCGCATTTGCGAAGGCCGCATTGCTAACGGACGTCTTGGTGTCGTCATGTAAGCGAGTGGCAGGCCCATTGCTTGCATCTTTTGATATGTGGCTGGCAGCAGTCGCAAGAAAGACGGGGCGCGCTTTGATTGTCCCAACACCTACTGCGAGTCCGTAGAGTAAGCATGCTTTGGCAGTCTGCAGCGTCTTCGGACTAAGTTGTTGCAGATCTAGGTCGGCTGCAAAAGCTGATAGAGCATCAAGTTGCTCTGACAGGTCTACTATTTTATCGACTTTAGAAGTCATGCTTTACCTGCTCGGTTAATGTTCATTCGGGCTTAACCCCAGCAATTTTCATCAGTTCAGCCCAGTGGCCGACATCGCGTTTGAGGAAATCAGTCATCTGCTTTGCTGTTGTGATAGAGGGCTGTTCAACACCTAAATCTTGGAACCGCTTGCGAATATCTTCACGTTTCATAATTTTCGCCATTTCATTCTCAAGACGATTGCTGATCTCCGGGGGTAGCCCTGCTGGTGCAGCTAGACCAAACCAAGAAATGACCACGTAGCCAGGATAGCCTGATTCCGCAATGGTGGGAACGTCGGGCATGAGGGCCTGTCGAACTGGACCGGAGATGGCTATAGGCCTTAGCTTTCCACTTTTGATCAGTGGAAGTGCAGTTACTACATTGATAAAGCCCGCAGTGACTTGTGCGGAGATTAAGTCATTTAATGCTGGCGCGTTTCCTTTGTAGGGAATATGTACTATGTCAAATCCAGCGCGACTTTTCAGGGCTTCCATTGCGAGATGCCCTGCGGTACCCGCACCAGAGGAGGAATAGTTTAGTTTGCCCTGGGACTTCTTCGCATAGTCTATGAATTCGCGCAGAGTTTTCGTTGGCACAGAGGTAGGTACAACCAATACCTGTGAAATATTGCAGACCATAGCGATCGGTTGGAACGCCGAATTGACATCATAAGGAAGGTCTGTACGTAAGGACTGGTTGATGGTATTGGTACTTGTAAGCATGACTAAAGAGTAGCCATCGGCCGCCGATCTAGCAGCAATCTCTGTACCGATTAACGCACTTGCACCGACCCGATTTTCTACAAAAATTGGGGTGCCCAATGCAGCCCCAAGCTGATCGGCAATAACTCTACCGATGACGTCGGTTGAACCACCTGCCGGATAGGGCATGATCATCTTGATGGGACGATTAGGATAGGCATCCGCATAGGCCTGCGGCAAGAATCCGAGAGCGCATAACAGCACAAGCAGGATACGAACGAACAGTTGCATAAGCTATTTCCTTTGAATCTTTTGCGCCTCGAGCAGCCTTGTATTTTGATAGGATACTGTGTCATCCTATCATGTGTAGTCTTCGAGTAGTAGGTTCTAAGGACTCATGCATCGCCTAAATAGACGCTAAATTGACTCCTCTTCTACGGAAATGCCCTTTAAGGGGAAATGCAAAATTCCATCCCCGGATCGTTCGAGTGTTAAATTTACTTCAATCATCATGAAATCTCCCCTAATGGAGAGCCAGTACAAATTCGAAAAAGTGAATTAACGAGAAAACATATGAAAAAAATATTAGCCACCCTATTACTTTTTGCATCAGCATTAGTATTTTCCCAGCAGGCTCCAACGAATCAAAACTATGGCACGGCGGCGCCAAAATCTATTGCATTTATCGGCAATAGTTTTTTCTATTTTAATAATGGCATTATTAGTAACTTGGCACCAATGGTCAGCGAAGGCATGAACGGTGCGCCGCTTCGGCAAAGCATGATTACGATTAGTGGCTCAGGTTTCGATTGGCACGATGTTGATTCCTACTTTAGGCCAGGGGCTATCGGTAAGTATTCATTTGATTCTCAAAATAATGTCATCATTAACGTTGCGCAAAATCCATTATTTGAGGTATCTGTTTTGATGGATTGCAGTCAATGCCCAATTCATCCACAAATGAAATCTGTTTTTACTGAATATGCAAAAAAACACAGTGATACGGTAAGAAAACATGGATCAAGGCCCGTGTTCTTTATGTCTTGGGCTTATAAGGATAAGCCTGAAATGACGATTCCATTAGCCGATGCTTACACTCACGCAGGTAATGAAAATGACGTTCTCGTGATCCCGGTAGGATTGGCCTTTGCTAAATCAATCGCGACGAAGCCGGATTTGAATCTTTATGCCGCAGATAAGCGTCATCCCAGTATGGCGGGAACCTATCTTGCAGCAGCGACAACCTACGCAACTTTATTTAATCAGAATCCTGTGGGCTTGAAATATAACGCCGGATTAAGCCCTGAGATAGCTTTATATTTGCAGCAAGTAGCTAATGACACGGTAAAAGAATATTTTAAGCATTGAAGCATTTCATACGAATGCGAGATATGCAGTTTTGTATTTATCGCGGTCTCAATTCTCGATGAAAGTTTAATTCGCAGTTGTACTCACCCTCTGGGTGGTAACTGACTGTGATTTCAAAAGCATTTTTTTGTGCATCTAGGTAATGCCTAATGATTCTTAAAGCGGGAGAGTTTTCTTTAACGCCCAAAGCTTTTGCAGTTTTTGCATTAAGTCTACTTAGGCTAATACCAACGGTAGCGCTCTCTACGCGTTGGCCGTAGCTCTTTTCAATCTGTTCATGAACAGGAATTGTAAAGTGTTCTTTTAGCTTTACAACCTCAGAGTACCGCGGCAGTAAGTAAAAATCAGTCCAACATAAAGGCTGAGCGCTTTCATTAAGTTTTCTCAATGCGCCAATACGAAACCATGGCGTGCTAATAGGGCAGCCCAATATCTCCGATAAAGCAGCATCACAAGTTAAGTGCTCCTCGATTAAATTGTTGCGGATAGTATTGTTTGGATAGCTAAATAAATGGCGAAGATCTCCTGCAACGTTTGCAAATACAGTAGGTTCACTAGCTGCTATTACCTTGGTGCCTGATCCTGCGCGTCGTGTAATGAGTCCTTTACCAATCAGTATCTTTAGTGCATCACGTACTGAGTGGTGGCTAGCATCAAACTCTTTGCAAAGCAATTCTTCAGTTGGAAGGTATGTACCTAGGGGGTACATACCGCTAAAAATCCGATCCGCTAGAGTGGCGCTAATTTTTTGATACAGCGTTTGCTTCAAAGTCATTTATTCCAAATGGGGTGACCCAAAAATTACATCAAATAAGGTATTGCAAGTCCTGGAAATTAGTCCGCCTTAATATTGCCATCCTTAACAATCTTGCTTAAACGCTGCATTTCTTTTTGAAAGTACAGTTGGCTTTCTGCTGGGGTGTTGATAGTCATCACTTCTCCGCCATCCGCTGCAACCTTTTCTTTAAATGCGCTAGAGGCAGTCACTTGGTCAAGGGCTTTAGTAATCTTATTGAGTATTGGTGCTGGTACACCAGCAGGCGTCCAAACTGCATACACAATGGACATTTCATAACCCTTCAAATTACCTGCTTCTGCAATTGTTGGGACATCAGGTAGTAAGGTTGATCTTGTTGCGCCGGTGGTAGCAAGAGCATTCAGTTTTCCAGAGCGAACGTGTGGCAGGGCAAGACCAAAAGCCGAGAAGCTCAAGGGTATTTGTCCACCTAGGGTATCGGTAATGGCTGGACCGCCACCTTTATAAGGGACGTGTGTCATCTTGATGCCGGCTTGATTGGTAAAGAGGGCTCCCGCTAGGTGACTTGCGCTTCCATTGCCAAAGCTCGCATAACTAATGCCATCTGGATCTCTTTTAGCCATTGCGATGAGTTCGCCAATATTTTTAGCAGGAAAATTCACGTTTTCCACTAACAGCATAGGAATCGATGCCACTACTGCGATTGGAACAATATCTTTTTCAGTCGAGTAGGGGGTCTTACCATACATCGTTGGATTAATAGCATGTGATGTAATGGATTGAAACATGAGTGTGTAACCATCGGGAGCAGATTTAGCTACCGCATCTGCACCAATCATGCCGTTAGCTCCACCACGATTTTCTACAACTACTTGTTGACCCAAAATGGTCGATAGTTGGTTGGCAATAGTTCTGCCAAGGGTATCGGCAAATCCACCTACTGGCCATGTAATGATGAGTTTGATAGGTCTATTGGGGTAGCTATCAGCTTGCGCCCAAACACTTCCCTGAAAGCAGAGCGCCAAGCTCAGTCCTAGTGCAATTTTTTTGATGACTTCAAAGCGTTTCATATTAGGTCTCCTAAGGGGATTTAAGCGACTACTTTTTTATTCTTGAGTACTTTTAATTCGTCTGAATTTAAACCAAGGTATTCCGTAAGAATTTGATCGGTATGCTCACCCAGTAGGGGTGGTGCATATCTCATAGAACTTGGCGTACCGTGCATCTTGAGGGGCGTGCCCAATGTTTTAAAACTACCTATTTTCTGATGGTCAATATCAATCACCATTTTTTTTGCATGAATCTGCTCAGAGCTAAGAGCTTGCTTTACTGTATTCACATTACCAATCGGAATACCTAATTTTCTTAATGCGCTAATTAACTCTTCGCTTGAGTATTGAGTAATTCTGTTGCTGATGAGTTCGTCAATGGCAGCGCGATTATTAACCCTTGCGGCATTTGTTTTAAAGCGCTCGTCATTTGCCCATTCTGGGTTACCCAAGAATTCTGCAAGTTTTACAAACTGACCATCATTACCAACCGCTAAGGCAATCATGCCATCAGAGCAGCGATAAGTAGTGTAGGGAACAATAGTTGGGTGCCCATTACCGTAGCGCCCTGAGTCTTTGCTTGTTGCTAAGTGGCTATTACCCACGTTAGCCAATAAGGCTGCAGCAGTATCAAATAATGAAACCTCTACCGCTTGACCTTTACCAGTGCGATAGCGGGCTAGTAGTGCTGCTTGAATTGCATTGGCTGCCATCATGCCGGTTGCTAGATCCACGATGGCTACACCATATTTAGATGGCTCACCATTTGTTGGCCCTGAAATACTCATCAATCCAGATTCTGCTTGCAAGATGAAATCGTAGCCAGGTAAGCCTGCTTGAGGGCCTTCACTTCCGTAGCCGGTAATAGAGCAGCGAACTACTTGTGGCGCATGATCTTCAAACCATTGGGCATCAAATCCCCATTTTTCTAGAGTTCCACTTTTGAAGTTCTCAAGAAGTACATCAAACTTAGGAATTAGCTGTGCCAATAAAGATTTTCCTTCGGCACTGGAAAAATCAATCGTGATTCCGCGCTTATTGCGATTGCATCCCAAGAAATAAGCAGATTCACCCTCCAAGAATGGAGGGCCCCAAGCGCGCGTGTCATCACCACCAGACACGGATTCAACTTTGACAACCTCTGCACCCAGGTCCCCTAGTAGCTGGCCGCACCAAGGGCCAGCTAAGACGCGACTGAGGTCTAATATTTTCAGCCCAGCTAAAGCGCCGCTATTACTGGGCGCTTTAGCTGTCTGATTTTTTGCTTCACTCATTTGTTTTACTTAGTCGCGCATATCAGGCGGAGCATTGAGATTCTTATGGAAACCATCCAAGTAATCCTCAAGAGCCGCCTTATTTTTCATGCGGAATTTTTGGAAGTCAGGTTTGCGTCCTTCTAAGAATGCATTCATACCCTCAAGACTCTCTTCAGAACCCCAAACGTAGGCCAACAATTCCATACCATGTTGCCAAGAAGCATAGAGTTGATCGGATTCAAAATTCAAACTCTTCTTAGTCATGCGAATAGTTTGTGCACTATTGCTCTTAATAGTTTCACACCATGCTAATGTTTCAGGCAGAAGATCTTTCTCTGCAACGCACTTATTGATTAAGCCAATTCTCTCAGCTTCTTTAGCTTCAAAGCGCTTTGCTAAGAAGATCATTTCGCGTGCGATGCGCTCTCCCACGATGCGTGGTAAGTATTGAGTTGCGCCAACAGTAGGGCAGGCACCAACCTTTGCACCCGTTTGACCAAACACTGATTTTTCAGAGCCAATCACAAGGTCACACCATAGCGCTAACTCATGACCGCCGCCAACGCACCAACCATTGACCATGGCAATAACCGGAATAGGGATGCCACGAATAGCCATAGCTAATCCAAGCATACGGTCATTCCACATTGAGCCATTAGTGAACGTGAGTCGTTTCATGGCATAGAAGTCACCACCTGCAGAAAACGCTTTATCACCAGCGCCTGTGAAAACAATACAAGCGATCGAAGGGTCTTCTCGGGTCAGCTTTACAGCGTCGATCATTTCATCAAGGGTCTGCTCTCTAAATGCATTAAGCACTCTTGGGCGATTGATAGTGATCCAGGCCACTTGGTCTTTAACTTCGAAAAGGATGTCTTTATAGGGTTTTTCTGGCTTAATGCTCATCTTGTCTCCATTCACAATTGCTTATCAAATTATCCGAATAAAGTTTTTAAACTTGTATTCACTTAAAATATAATACACTTAAACATAGAAATACAAGCTATTAAACATTTCAAATATACGGATATTTATCGATATGAGTACAAATTCACAGCCTACTGATTACTTTGGCCTCAACATCCCCTTTTTGGATCATCTCAGCGTAGTGCCTGAGTATTCTGAAGGTGGCAAAGCAAGAATTAGTTATGTCGTTAAGCCCGAACATACCAATAGCTTTCATGTCGCTCATGGGGGTTTAATCATGACTTTGCTTGATTTTGCTATGGGAGCGGCTGCACGTAGTGCGTTTAATCACCCCTTGGGCGCTGTAACCATTGATATGACTGCTAGTTTTCTGCGGCCAAGTTTGGGAAAAATTGTGGTCGAGGGAACGGTGCTGAAAGCTGGCAAGTCTATTAACTACTGTGAGGCCGTAGCTATCAATGAAGCGGGCGAAATAACAGCAAAGGCTAGTGGCACATTTGTCCTGAGAAGGGCTTAAATACATTATTAATAATAATATTTATAATGATTATATATAACTAAGGTATTCTAAATAATTCCTTAGTAAATAAAGGCCATTACTTCTATTAATTAATATTGTTTAATATTTTGATTTATATATAATGAGTCCTAATAGGCAAAATTAGACTATTTCATATAAACCATTATCCGGAGAAAAAAATACATGTCTTCTTATAAAGAGCTATTGGCCCAACGCGAACAGTTGGATAAGCAGATCAAAGAAGCGATTGCCCGCGAAAAGGCTGACGGTATTGCTAAGGCAAAGTTAATTATTGAGCAGTATGGTTTGTCCGCTTCAGACTTATTTAGTCGTAAAGCAGGCGTTAAGAGTGCTGGCGGTAAGGTGGCTCCAAAGTATCGCAACCCATCAACAGGTGAAACCTGGACTGGGCGTGGTAAGGCTCCTAAGTGGATTGACGGCAGGGATCGTAGCTCTTATTTGATCTAAGTATTTGAGTTAGAGCATATAAAAAGGCCGCATACAGCGGCCTTTTCTTTAGTGCTTATGGTGCATTGAGATCAATCTAGATACATTTTCTAGCTAGCGCCTCTAAAAATAGTGGTTCAAGTAGTTCATGCCTATTGCTGGCCCAGCCATCACTTAATTCAGAGGTGGTTGCTGGGTAGCCAATAATTAATGGGTTTTGCTCAATCAAGCCATTTTCAAGCTCTTCTTTAATGCTGTCGCTCAAGCTTGTGCGACCTCCGTTGTTCTCATCTGCCAGCGCAACCACACCAGGGTGTAGTTTGATAAATCCTTCATCTACTAGGATGGGTATCCTCTGTGTGTCCTTGTTTTTACTCAAATAATGTATTAGATGTACTTGCTCTACAGGGGGTATTAAAGCATCTAAAAAGATCAAGTCTGGAGCGAGTGATACAGCCTTCATCAAGCCCTCGAGGGTATCCACGGAAACCTCCATATCTACTTTTAATTGCCAATCTTGAATTGAATCTAGCAATTCCTGACCATTTTCAGTTCTTCTAAATATCCCCACGGCAATGCAATTTTGGGTGGTTTTTTGACGCATTGCCCGTTTTCTTCTTTGCAGTTGTTGGTCAAGTGAGCTTGCTAATATGCGTCGATGACCGCCGCGAGTCTTCCAGGCAATTAATTCACCTAATTCCACCATTTTCTGAACGGTGCCTAGAGAAACTTGTAAAACCTTCGCACTTTGCCTGGTGCTCAGATATTCCATTTCTGGGGTAATTGATTTCATATTTCCCTTAATTTCATTAATTCAATTGAAGATTTAGAGAATAAAAATCAAATCATGGCAAATCTGTCGGTATTTATTGAAACAGGGGTAGGAAAATTCTTATTCAATATCGGTTTCTAGGGAAATACCCCCAAACCCCAATAAATCAGGGAAAGCCCTTTATGAATCAATGGTTAATCGTGTAAAATAATTGTTGTTGTAAAAGTATTTGCATAGATCAATTCGACAGACGGTACAGCCGTTAAGCGGATGGTTATAACCACAGTTTTTATTCGGGAAACCCGATGAAAGGTGAGCATCATGATGCAGGACCAAAGAGATAACTCGTATCTCTTCGGCGGAAACGCCCCTTATGTAGAGGAACTCTACGAATCTTACTTGCACGATCCAGCTTCGGTAGCTGATCATTGGCGAGATTATTTTGATAACGTGAAACAAGTCCCAGCTGCAGATGGTTCATCTCGAACTGATATTGCGCACGGACCAATTGTTGCTTCATTTGCTGAGCGCGCTAAGCAAGGTCCAATCAGAACAATTTCTGATTCGGCTGACTCAGAGATGGGGCGCAAACGCGTTGCTGTTCAGCAGTTAATTGCGGCGTATCGTAACGTCGGCAATCGCTGGGCAAATTTAGATCCTTTGAAGCGGACAGAGCGCCAGGATATTCCTGAGTTAGATCCAGCCTTCTATGGTTTTACAGATGGCGATATGGATATCGTCTTCAACACAAGCAATACATTCTTCGGCAAAAACGAAATGACCTTGCGCGATTTGCTGCAGGCATTGCGCGAGACATACTGCGGCACGATCGGTGTTGAGTTCATGTTTATTGCCGATCAAAAGATTAAGAAGTGGTGGCAGGAAAAACTGGAGTCTATTCGCTCAACACCAAGCTTTAATGTGGAAGAAAAGCGTCACATCTTGGATCGTGTTACTGCTGCCGAGGGCTTGGAGCGTTATCTTCAGGCTAAGTATGTTGGCCAAAAGCGCTTCTCGCTTGAGGGTGGCGAAAGTTTCATCGCCTGTATGGATGAGTTAATTCGTGATGCTGGCAACAAAGGCGTGCAAGAGATTGTGATTGGTATGGCCCACCGTGGTCGTCTCAATGTATTGGTAAATACTTTGGGCAAAATGCCTAAAGACTTATTTGCCGAGTTTGAACATAAGGGTCCAGAAACATTGCCTGCGGGTGACGTGAAATATCACCAAGGTTTTTCAAGTGATATCTCCACTCCCGGCGGCCCAGTTCACTTGTCTTTAGCATTTAACCCATCTCATCTAGAAATCGTTAATCCAGTAGTTGAGGGTTCTGCACGTGCTCGTATGGAGCGCCGCGGCGATATGTTGGGAGAGCAAGTGATGCCGGTATTGGTTCACGGTGATGCTGCCGTTGCAGGTCAGGGTGTAATGCAAGAAACATTGGCACTGTCCGAGGTTCGCGGTTACTCCACAGGCGGAACAGTTCATATCGTTATCAATAACCAAATTGGTTTCACAACATCTGATCCACGCGACTTGCGTTCAAGCTTGTATTGCACGGACATCATGAAGATTATTGATGCGCCGGTATTGCATGTGAACGGTGATGATCCTGAAGCAGTAGTCTTGGCAACCAAGTTGGCTGTCGAGTTCCGCATGAAGTTCCACAAAGATGTAGCGGTTGACATTATTTGCTTCCGCAAATTAGGTCATAACGAGCAAGACACACCTGCAATGACGCAACCTTTGATGTACAAAATCATTGCTGCGCATCCAGGTACTCGCAAGGTCTACGCAGATAAATTAGAGACTCAAGGTGTATTGCCGGCTGGTACTGGCGATCTCATGGTTAAAGAGTACCGCGCTGCAATGGACGAAGGTAGACAGACTTCCGATCCAGTTTTGAGCAACTTTAAGGGCAAGTTTGCTGTCGATTGGTCACCTTTCTTAAATAAGAAGTGGACTGACGAGTCTGATACTGCTATTCCATTGACAGAGTGGAAGCGTTTAGCTGAAAAGATCTCTACTATTCCCGAAGGCTTCAATGCACATCCATTGGTGGCTAAGGTTTATAACGATCGTGCAGCAATGGGTCGTGGCGAAGTCAATATTGACTGGGGTATGGGCGAGCACATGGCTTTCGCTTCTTTAGTTGCAAGTGGCTACCCAGTACGTTTGTCTGGCGAGGATAGCGGACGCGGGACCTTTACTCACCGTCATGCTGTGTTGCATGAGCAAAATCGTGAGAAGTGGGACACCGGTACTTACATCGCGCTCCAGCACGTCACTAAAGATCAAGCGCCATTTGTGGTGATTGACTCCATTCTTTCCGAAGAAGCTGTACTTGGATTTGAATATGGCTATGCTGCTGCTGAGCCAAATACCCTGACTATCTGGGAAGCTCAGTTCGGCGACTTTGCAAACGGCGCACAAGTTGTGATTGACCAGTTCATTGCTTCGGGCGAAGTAAAGTGGGGCCGTGCTAATGGTTTAGTCATGATGTTGCCACACGGTTATGAAGGTCAAGGCCCCGAGCATTCATCTGCACGTTTAGAGCGCTACATGCAGTTGTGCGCTGATACTAATATGCAAGTAATTCAGCCTACAACCGCATCACAAATCTTCCATGTGTTGCGTCGCCAAATGATTCGTCAGTTCCGCAAACCGCTGATCTTGATGACTCCAAAATCATTACTGCGTAACAAAGAAGCGGCATCACCTTTATCTGAATTTACTAAAGGCGGCTTCCAGACAGTATTGGGCGAGCGCGATAACACAATTGATGCTAAACAGGTCACTCGTTTAGTCATGTGTTCTGGTAAGGTCTATTACGACTTGGTGAAACAGCGTACCGAGAAGAAAATTGGTGATGTAGCCATTATTCGCTTGGAGCAGATGTATCCATTCCCGCATAAAGCATTGACTGCTGAATTGAAGAAGTATCCAAAGCTAGAAGAGGTTGTATGGTGTCAAGATGAGCCACAAAACCAAGGCGCTTGGTTCTTTGTACAACACAACATTTTGGAAAACATGTCTGATGGTATGAAGTTGGCCTATGCAGGGCGTCCAGCATCAGCATCGCCAGCTTGTGGCTATGCTCATCTCCACCAAGAACAACTAAAGTCATTACTCAATGCGGCATTTGCCAAATTAAAAGGTTACGTGATCACGAAATAATCGTCCTCATAACCAAACAACATACATAAAACAGGATTAATCATGGCTATATTCGAAGTTAAAGTTCCACAACTCTCTGAGTCAGTTGCTGAAGCAACTTTGTTGCAATGGAAAAAGAAAGTTGGCGATGCTGTAGGTCAAGACGAGATCTTGATTGAAATTGAAACAGATAAAGTGGTTCTCGAAGTACCAGCACCATCTGCCGGAGTTTTAACTGAAATCGTTGTTGCCGATGGCGGCACTGTGGTTGCCGAGCAATTGATTGCTAAGATCGATAGCTCCGCTGTTGCCGCTGCCGCTCCAGCTGCTGCACCTGCGCCAGCCGCCGCAGAACCAGCTAAGGCTGCTGCACCTGCTGCGAAGACCTCGGGTGCTGCTGCTGCACCTTCAGCTGCAAAAATTCTTGCAGAGAAAAATATCGATGCTGGTCAAGTTGCTGGCTCTGGTCGCGATGGGCGTATCACTAAAGGTGACGCATTGAATGCTTCCGCAGGTGCCACTAAGCCTGCCGCTTTACCAAGCGCTCCAATTCCGACTGGTGATCGTCCAGAAGAGCGCGTTCCAATGAGTCGCTTGCGTGCGCGTATTGCCGAGCGTTTGCTTGAGTCCCAAGCTAACAATGCAATCTTGACTACATTTAATGAAGTCAATATGGCTCCGGTAATTGCTTTGCGCAACAAATACAAAGATCAGTTTGAAAAAGTGCACGGCGTGAAGTTAGGTTTCATGTCCTTCTTTGTTAAAGCAGCCACACATGCTTTGAAGAAATTCCCATTACTCAATGCTTCTGTTGACGGTAATGACATCGTTTATCACGGCTATTTCGATATCGGTATTGCTGTCAGTTCACCACGCGGCTTGGTTGTGCCAATTTTGCGCGATGTTGACCAAATGAATTTGGCTGATATTGAGAAGAAGATTGCTGAGTTTGGTGCTAAAGCTCGTGAAGGTAAGTTGTCAATTGAAGAGTTGACTGGCGGCACATTCTCCATCTCTAACGGTGGCGTTTTTGGTTCTATGCTCTCCACACCAATTATCAACCCACCACAATCCGCTATTTTGGGTATTCACGCTACTAAAGACCGCGCTGTAGTTGAAAACGGTCAAGTAGTTGTTCGCCCAATTAACTACCTTGCTTTGTCATACGATCACCGCATTATTGACGGCCGTGAGGCTGTGCTTGGTTTGGTTGCCATGAAGGATGCCTTAGAAGATCCTTCACGTCTCCTCCTTGATTTGTAAGAAGGAAAGATCATGAGCCAAGCTTTTGATGTAGTTGTAATTGGTGGTGGCCCTGGTGGCTACATCGCCGCAATTCGTGCAGCGCAACTTGGGTTTAAAGTAGCCTGCGCTGAATCTAGCTCCTATGATGACCCTAAGGGTGAGCCACGTTTAGGCGGCACTTGTTTAAATGTTGGCTGTATTCCTTCTAAAGCTTTGTTGGCTTCTTCCGAAGAGTTTGAGAAGATTAACCACCACGCTGCCGATCATGGCATTAAAGTAGGCTCTGTAAGCATCGACTCTAAAAAGATGATTGCCCGCAAAGATGACATCGTTACTAAAATGACTGGCGGCATTCAGTACTTGTTCCGTAAAAATAAAATCACTTTGCTAAAAGGCCATGCTTCGTTCGAAGGTAAGGGCGCTGATGGCTATCAAGTGAAAATTGACGGTAAAGACAAAGAAACTGTTACAGCAAAGAATGTTATTATTGCGACAGGCTCTAAAGCGCGCCACCTCCCGGGTATTGCTGTAGATAATGTATTGATCTGCGATAACGAAGGCGCACTCAAGTTTGACTCTGCTCCTAAGAAATTAGGCGTAATTGGTGCTGGTGTTATTGGCTTAGAGCTTGGCTCTGTATGGCGTCGTCTTGGTGCTGAAGTAACCGTTCTCGAAGCGATGCCTTCATTCTTGGGCGCTTGCGATATTAGCATTGCTAAAGAAGCGCAAAAGTTATTTGCTAAGCAAGGCTTAAGCATCAATACTGGCGTGAAGATTGGCGATGTTAAGGTCGATAAAAAAGGTGTAGTGGTTAATTACACTGACAGCGCTGGTAAGTCTGCTAAGCTGGAATGCGATCGCTTAATTGTTTCTGTTGGTCGCGTACCAAATACGGATAAATTAGGTTTAGATAAGATTGGCCTCAAAGTGGATGAGCGCGGCTTTATTCCAATTGATGATCATACTTGTGCAACTGCTGCGCCTGGTGTATATGCTGTTGGTGACGTTGTGCGCGGTCCAATGTTGGCGCATAAAGCAGAAGATGAAGGTGTATTGGTTGCTGAAGTAATCGCTGGCCAAAAACCACATATTGATTACAACTGTATTCCTTGGGTTATCTATACAGACCCTGAGATTGCATGGGTTGGTAAAACTGAGCAGGCTCTCAAAGAAGCCGGTATTGCTTATAAAGCAGGTCAATTCCCATTTGCCGCTAACGGCCGTGCCTTAGGCATGGGTCGTGCTGATGGTTTCATCAAAGTATTGGCTGATGCTAAGACCGATGAGATTCTTGGCGTACACATCATCGGCGCTAATGCTTCTGACTTAATTGCTGAAGCAGCAGTTGCAATGGAATTCAAAGCAGCAGCAGAAGATATTGCTCGTATCTGTCATGCACATCCCAGTTTGTCTGAAGTGATGCGTGAAGCAGCATTGGCGACAGATTCACGTGCATTAAATATGTAATTGAAAACCATTGAGTTTTACCAGCAAGAGTTAAAGACGCGCGGGTATCAAAGCGATCCCGCGCAGCTTCGTGCTGTTGAGCGTTTACAGCAGTGTGAAGATGAATGGATTGCTTATAAAGACATTCGCAGCAATACCTTAAAGAAAAAGATTTTTAAACCAGCCCTTCCTCGTGGCTTATACCTATGGGGAGGAGTAGGGCGCGGTAAATCCTTTTTAATGGACTGCTTTTATGCAGCCTCTCCATTAGAGAAAAAAATCCGTATCCATTTTCATGAGTTCATGCGAGAAGTGCATCGTGAGTTGCATGAGCTTTCTGGTCTTGCAGACCCACTTGATGAGCTTGCAAAGCGCATTTCAGCACGCTATCGCCTCATTTGTTTCGATGAGTTTCATATCAATGATATTGCCGATGCAATGATTCTGTATCGCCTACTTAGCGCACTTTTTGCCGACCGTGTGCAGTTTGTCATGACGTCTAACTATCGCCCTGATCAACTCTATCCGAATGGATTGCATCGTGACCGTTTATTGCCAGCGATTAAATTGCTTGAAGAAAAGCTTGATGTTTTGAATGTGGATGCAGGTAACGATTACCGCCGCGTGCAGATGGAGCAAGTGGAAGCCTATCTCACTCCAGTGAATGCGGAAACTCAGGCAACGCTTGGTCAAATGTTTCAAACTTTGATTGGTAATCAAAAAGAAGCTCGTAACCCGGTTTTAAAGATTGAGTCCCGTGAATTGCGTCCGCTGCATATGGCTGATGGGGTCGTATGGTTTGACTTTAAAACCCTCTGCTGCGGGCCACGCTCTCAAAATGACTATCTAGAAATTGCCAATCAGTTTCATACTGTGATTCTTTCAGGGGTGCCCTATATGCCCCCCAGAATGACGAATGAGGCCCGTCGCTTTATTTGGTTAATTGACGTTTTGTATGACCATAAGATCAAACTCATTATTTCTGCAGAGGTTCCGGCCCCAGATCTCTATACAGAAGGTCAAATTACCGCAGAATTCTCCCGAACCGTGTCTCGCTTGATTGAGATGCAGTCCCGTGACTACCTAGATGCGCCACGTCGGGTAATTGACACCAGCTTGACCTAAAATAGGGTCATGAGCAGCTTTTCACCCCTAAATGCCGACTTGCATTGCCATTCAGTGATTTCTGATGGCACGTTGACGCCTGAAGATCTCGCACAGAGAGCCAAGGCCAATGGAGTTCACCTATGGGCTCTAACAGATCATGATGAGTTAGGCGGTCAGCAACGTGCACGAGAAGCAGCTAGCGCATTAAAGATTGATTATCTTGCTGGTGTGGAGATTTCGGTAACGTGGATGGGTCAAACGATTCATATCGTAGGGCTAGGCATTGATGCAGATCATCTCGGTATTATTGAGGGTCTGCGCCGTACACGTGAGGGTCGCGGTAATCGCGCTAAGCAGATGGCCGAACAATTACTTAAAGTTGGAATACCTGGCGCATATGAAGGCGCGTTGCATTTTGCAGGCAATCATGAGTTGATTTCTAGAACACACTTTGCACGCTACTTAGTTGAGCAGGGTGTTTGCAAAGATACTGAGCATGTTTTTAAAAATTACCTGATTGAAGATAAGCCTGGGTACGTTCCACACCTTTGGGCAAGCTTAGATGATGCGGTCGCTTGGATTAAAGCGGCTGGTGGAGTAGCTGTGATTGCCCATCCAGGACGCTATAAGCTCAATGCAATGCAGATGGATGAGCTCTATAAGCACTTTAAAGATCTTGGCGGCCTGGGCATCGAAGTCATTACAGGAAGCCATAGCCCGAATCAGTATCAAACTTATGGCAAGATTGCGCAGCAATATGGATTTTTAGCTTCTCGTGGGTCAGATTTTCATGATCCTAATGAAAGCCATATTGATCTTGGTAAGTTACCCCATTTGCCCGACCACCTTACACCGGTATGGTCAGCATTTCATTAATCATTTATAACAACGACAAAGACTAAAGATGTTTGCTGAACGTGTTCTCTCTGGCATGCGACCTACGGGCAATTTGCACCTTGGCCATTACCACGGGGTATTAAAAAATTGGGTTCGTTTGCAATCTGAATATCCCTGTTTCTTTTTTGTCGCTGATTGGCATGCTTTAACCACTCACTACGAATCTCCTGATGTCATTGAGCAATCCGTATGGGATATGGTGGTTGACTGGTTGGCTACTGGAGTTGATCCAAACCAAGCTACGTTGTTTATTCAAAGCAAGGTCCCTGAGCACGCTGAACTCTTTTTGCTGCTATCCATGGGGACACCATTGGGCTGGCTCGAGCGTGTTCCAACTTATAAAGATCAAATTGAAAAGCTCAAAGAAAAGGATCTGCAAACCTATGGCTTCTTAGGTTATCCATTGCTACAGGCTGCTGATATTTTGATTTACCGTGCGCAATTTGTACCGGTTGGCGAGGATCAGGTGCCGCACGTAGAGATGACTCGCGAAGTAGCTCGTCGTTTTAATTATTTATACGGACGTGAGCCTGGCTTTGAAGAGAAAGCCTTAGAGGCAGTTAAAAAATTAGGTAGTAAGCGTGCCAAGATGTATGCCGAGTTGCGAGTTGCCTTTCAAGAGCGCGGTGATGATGAGGCTCTAGAGCAGGCAAAAGCCATTTTGCAAGAGGCGCAAAGTTTATCTATGGCTGATCGTGAGAGACTATTTGGATTCCTGGAAGGGGCTCGTAAAATTATTCTTCCAGAGCCACAAGCATTATTGACAGAGGCATCCCGTATGCCTGGCATTGATGGTCAGAAGATGTCCAAATCGTATGGCAACACCATTAGTATTCGCGAGAATCCTGAAGATGTGATCAAGAAGATTCGTACGATGCCAACTGATCCAGCGCGTGTACGCAGAACGGATGCTGGCGATCCAGCCCGTTGCCCAGTGTGGCAACTTCACACTGTGTACTCAAATGAAGAGACTAAGCAGTGGGTTGATAAGGGTTGTAAATCAGCTGGTATCGGTTGCCTCGAGTGTAAGCAGCCTGTTATTGATGCCATTCTGGCAGAACAGCAGCCAATGTTTGAGCGCGCTCAAAAATATTTGGATGACCCTAGTCTGTTGCGATCCATCATTGCTGATGGTTGCGACAAAGCGCGTAAGGTGGCCCAAGAGACGATGCGTGAGGTCCGTGAGTCCATGGGTCTTGCTTACGACTAAGGAAAAATCAGATTGTCAGTGAATCATGATGCTATCTTGAGCCCCTCATCATGGGTTAAAAGGTTTGCTCCTTTGGTTCCCGATGGCGGTGTAGTTTTAGACTTGGCATGCGGCTCTGGCCGTCATTCGCTCTTGATGGCCGGATTAGGACATTCTGTTCTAGCGGTTGATCAAGACGTCTCTCATTTAATGTCCCTAAAAAATCCTTTAATTCACGCTCAGGAGCTAAATCTCGAGCTTGGTTCATGGCCCTTGCGGGAAACCAAAGTCGCGGGAATTGTGGTTACCAACTACTTATACCGCCCTCATTTGGATGAGTTACCCCAAATGTTGGAAGAAGAGGGGGTTTTGATCTATGAAACCTTTGCCCTGGGAAATGGTGATTTTGGCAAACCTTCAAACCCCAATTTCCTTTTAAATTCAGGGGAATTACTCGCTTTTGCAGAACGCCACGACCTTAAAGTTGTCGCATATGAAGATATTTACGTAGATCAGCCCAAACCGGCTATGGTTCAGCGCCTATGTGCCGTAAAAGGCAGGCTAAAAAGGCACATTCCGTTACAATTTCAAGCTTAATACGGCTAAAAAATCGGTATAAATTCGGTGACAAATACAGCTCAATCTAAAGGTAGTAAAAAGCCCATTGCTGGCAGCATGCCCGCGATCGTAACTCCCATGCTTGATGATGGAAGTTTGGACTATGCGAGTTTGCGCTCTTTACTAGATTGGCATGTGGCTGAAGGTAGTGATGGAATCGTGATTGTTGGTACCAGCGGAGAATCACCAACAGTTTCCGTTGAAGAGCATTGTGAGTTGATCCGTGTCACGGTTGAGCAGATTGCTGGACGCATTCCTGTCATTGCTGGTACTGGTGGCAACTCTACTCAAGAAGCCATCGAATTAACGCAATATGCAAAAAGTGTTGGGGCTGATGCAAGCCTGCAAGTTGTTCCTTATTACAACAAGCCAACACAAGAAGGTATGTATGCCCACTTTAAAAAGATCGCAGAATCAGTTGATCTGCCTGTAATTTTGTACAACGTTCCTGGTAGAACAGTTGCTGATATGGCTGGTGATACAGTTGTGCGCTTGGCTGCATTGCCTGGCATTATTGGTATCAAAGATGCTACCGGTAGCTTGGAGCGCGGTACCCTGTTGATTAATGAGCTCAAGCGAGCTGGTCATAGTGATTTTTCGGTATTTTCTGGCGATGATTTGACGGCTGCTATGCTGATGTTGATGGGTGGCAAAGGCAATATATCGGTCACAGCCAATGTTGCGCCAAAACTCATGCACGAGTTATGTGTGGCGGCTATGTCTGACGATGTTAAGAGAACCCGCGAAATTCAATATCAGTTGATCGCAGTCCACAAGGCTATGTTTACCGAAGCAAACCCCATCCCAGTCAAATGGGCTCTTCATGAAATGGGTAAGATTACAGCCGGCATTCGGTTGCCGCTAACCCCCTTAAGTAGTTCGTTACGCGAGCCCTTAAAGGTAGCTTTAAAACAGGCCAACTTATTATGATGAATTTGTTCCAAATATTGCGTCGCTATGTAGTGCTGTTTGCTTGCTTTGCAACTGCAACTGCATTATTGACTGCATGTAAATCGGTTACTACCAACGATACTGTTGACTATAAAAGTGCTGGCGCGGTCCGTGGACCTAACTTATCTTATCCGCCTGATTTGATTACTGCTCAAGCAGATCGTCGATACATTGTTCAGGATGGTACGGCCACCATGTCTGAGTACAACGCTGCGGTTAAGAAATCCATTCAAATGCGTAGCAATGTATTGACTGGTATTCCGGGTATGCGGATTGCGCGTGATGGCGAGCGTCGTTGGTTGGTGGTTGAAAAACCAGCAGCAGAACTATATCCTCAAGTAAAAGATTTTTGGCAAGAAAACGGTTTCTTATTGGTGGTGGATTCTCCATCCACAGGGATTATGGAAACTGATTGGGCTGAGAACCGAGCTAAGATCCAGCAAGATTGGTTGAGGTCAACTCTCAATAGCGTATTGGACTCTATTTCTGATACAGGTGAGCGTGATAAATATAAAACGCGCTTAGAGGTGAGTAAGCCCGGAGAGACCGAGATTTACATTACCCAAAAAGGCGCTATTGAGAAGTGCGTCAATGATGCAACCACTACGGCATGTGACTACACCATTTGGACTACACGTCCGAATGATCCAGAATTAGAGGCGGTCTTCTTGGCGCGCCTTATGGAACGCTTGGGTATGACTCAAGAACAGGCTAAGGCAATGGTGGCTACTCCGCTGGGTCCAAAAACACCTAAAGCTAAGCTTGTTGAGGATGGCCCTAACCAGGCCCACGTTGAGCTTAGCGCTGGATTTGATCGTTCATGGCGTGATATAGGTTTAGCGTTAGATCGTTCTAACTTTACTGTTGAAGACCGCAACCGCGCTAACGGTATTTACTACGTACGCTATGTAAATCCTAAGGACGTAGGAGACTCTAAAGGCTTCTTCTCCAATTTGTTTAGTAGTAAAGATAACTCTATTCTTCAGGCTAAGAAATACCAGGTTGTCCTAAAGAGTACTGGTGAGAATTCTGTAAGTGTTTATGTGCAAAATGCGGATGGTAAACCTGAAAATACGCCTGCAGGTACTCAGTTGCTGACTATCTTGAATGACCAGCTCGCTAGATAAGTCAAATATTTAGACAATAAAAAAGCCGCTTTGCAGCGGCTTTTTTTCTTCAAAAAGAAGATTACTTCTTAGCGTCAGCAGCAGGAGCAGCTGGAGCTGGAGCAGCAGCAGGAGCTTCAGCAGCAGGAGCAGCAGGAGCTGCAGCAGCAGGAGCTTCAGCAGGTTTTGCTTCTTCTTTTTTACCGCAAGCGGCCAAAGCGATAGCTAACATTGCAGCGAATACGAGTGACTTCTTCATTTGTAATTTCCTTTTTAAAAAATAACAACAATTACCGGTAATTGTGTCGAAAATTCCAAGGGATTATCCCTAGGTGATTTCCAGCATTTATTATAGCCACGTCTCAAATCAAGCCCTAAAAATTAGCCAGCCGGCCCTATAAGCCTCATACAGACTGCCCATGCCTTTAGGGGTAAGTTTTAGGGCACTCAAAACCTTCTTGGCCGCTAGCACTTGCCAGGCTTTGACTATTTCCGGGGTTTGAGCCTTGCTGACATGTTCTCCGTTACAAAAAACCTGTTTGCCCAGAGATAGAATCCGCGTTTGGGGGCTAGGAATCAAGGATGAGACTTCCAGCTTCTTTGTAAAAAGCTTGGGATTTAATGGGGTAGATGGACCATCAAAAAAAGCCTGCTGCTTTGGTTCGGAAAGGTAAGCGGTAATACCTGGCAAAAACAGATCCACTTTATCTAACTTAAGCCCTTTGAGCTTATCTCCCACTTGTTTAATTAATTCGTCAGGTAATTGCTCTGCGTTTTGTGTGGCACCTTGTTTTGGATCGGCAAACTTTTCCTCTAGGCCCGGAATATCTTCAAGAGATTCCGCGAGACGCCATAAGCCTTCTTGTAACAACTCTTTAAAACTAGGCGAACGAAATCCAACTGACCATGTTTGGCATCCTGCATCTAGGGCTATGCCGTCGTGAGCTACATGAGGCGGCAAATAAAGCATATCGCCAGGCTCAAGCACCCATTCTTTTTCTGCTTTGAAGTTCTTTAGTATTTTTAGAGGTAGATTTGGATTAAGGCTTAAGTCCGCTTGCTCAGAAATTTTCCACTGCCTTCTGCCCGACATTTGCATTAGAAAGACATCATAAGAATCAAAATGAGGGCCTACACCACCACCAATGCCGGCAATGCTAATCATCAGGTCATCGAGGCGTGCATCTGGAATAAAGCGAAACCAAGATAAAACTTTTGCAGCTGCCGGATGATGGGCTTCCATTCCCTGTAGCAATAAAGTCCAGTTAGGCTTTTCTATGCTAGGAATTTCCTTTTTGGAAAAGGGGCCTGAAGTAAAGCTCCATGGCTTGGATTTCACAAGGCGAGTCTCGACAAGGTCGTCCTGAGCAAATGCAGCAAGTTCTTTAGCTGATATGGGGCTATCCAAGGGCGTTGCTGAAACTTCGCTAAGGGCAAATGCTGGGACTGCTCCTCGTACCAATAGGGGTCTTTTCTGCCAGTAACGTTTCATGAACTGGTCGGGTGTAATGCCCCCAAATAATGCCCAAGGCTGATTTAAAGGCAGGTTTGTAGGGGCTTGTGGCGGCTGATAAGGCGTGCTCAAGTAAAATGAGGTCATAAAGTAAAAAGCTTGTTAGAAACCGATTAAAAACGAATGTTAGACAGATTTAGCATGAAGATTGAAAAAAACACCATCGTATCCCTGCGCTATAAGTTAACCGATGCGCAAAATAATGTCATTGAAGAGCCTGATTCTCCGATGGTATACCTGCATGGTGGCTATGAGGGTACTTTCCCAAAAATTGAATCTTTGCTAGATGGTCAAGGCATTGGCTATGAGGCAACGATTCAGCTAGAGCCTAATGAGGCCTTTGGCGACTACGATCCTGAGCTCCTCAAAATTGAGCCTCGCACACGCTTTCCCGAGCCTCTTGAAGTGGGAATGCAATTTGAGGGGGTGCCAGATGCCCAAGAGGATGCTGATGCGAGCGTCGACGATTCTGATGACGATGAGCCATTGATTTATACGGTCACTGATGTTGCTGATAATCAAGTAGTTCTGGATGGCAATCATCCATTAGCCGGAATGGCGCTGCGCTTTTGGGTGCAGGTTGAGGATGTGCGCGCAGCCACGGATGATGAAATTGAAAACCGTCACCCTGAAGGTGGTGAGAGTTTTACTTTCGGAATGCCTAACGATGATGATGGTGATGATGAGGGAGATGATTTCCCGGGCGGATCATTGGGTTCAGGTACTTCAAACCCACGCACTTTGCATTAAATCTTTACTCTTTGAGCCATTCTTTAATGGCATCAAGATCACGCTTAGTATCGCTACTACCGGCAGTATCGCTTGGCGTGTTGCTAAGTTTTGCTAGCGCTTTTTCTAATGCCGCAATTTTCGCTTCTTGTTCGATGGTTGCATCGATTAATCCCTTGAGCGCCATCGATACTGGATCATCTACATTGGGCGTGACACCATAAGCTTGAAAATATTCCTTCGCTTTAATGTCGGCGCCTTGGGGTAAGTCAGGATGAAGGATGCGTGCAGGTATACCTACTGCAGTTGCGCCAGCAGGAATTTCTTTTAAAACTACTGCATTAGAGCCAACGCGAGCACCATCACCAACAGTGAAGCCGCCTAATACCTTTGCGCCAGCACTAACCACCACACCTTTGCCCAGCGTAGGGTGGCGCTTAACGCCTTTGTAAAGCGAAGTGCCGCCAAGGGTGACGCCCTGATAGATTGTGCAGTCATCACCAATCTCAGTAGTCTCGCCAATCACAATGCCAAGACCATGATCTAAAAAAACACGACGACCAATTTTTGCGCCCGGATGAATTTCAATGCCTGTGATGAAGCGAGAGAACATGGAGAGCAAACGCGCAAACCACTTGAGACCAAGATTCCATAAAAAATGAGAGATGCGATGCAGCCAAACGGCATGAAGACCTTGATAACACGTGATGACCTCTAGGCGATTTCTCGCAGCAGGATCTCTGGCAATAATGGAATCGACTTGATCGAATAATGGATTTGACATGTTTAGATTTTAACGGGCTGAGCTTATTTTTTCTGAAGCATCTGTTTTGCTATCCCGCGCAAGAGGTCAATCTCTTCTTTGTGAAGGCGGCTACGGGCAAATAAAGCCTGTAAACGTGGCATTAACTTCTTGGGGTTTACAGGATCCAGGTAGCCAATAGCCTCAAGCCCTTGGCGCCAATGCTCAAGCATCGCAGCAATAGCGCTTGGATCAGCAAAATCTGCCATTTCCTCTCTGTTGGCCAGCAAACTGGGATGAACTCCCTCCAAGCCGTGCGATAGGGCCTCTCTGAGGGTATAAGCACACACCATGAGGGCTTGAGCGAGGTTAAGTGAAGGGTAGGCTGGGTTGGCATCTAACCAAACTCGATGGGTGCATAGCGCTAAATGGTCATTATCTAAACCGGTCCTCTCCGGGCCAAAGAGGATAGCAACCTGATGATTACTTGCTAGAGCTGCCTTGACGAGAGTGCGTGCCAAAACCCAGTCCATAGCTGGAGGACCAAACTCTCGATCTCGACTCGTAAGCCCAAGAACCACTGAGCACCCTTGGACAGCTAACTCAAGGGAATTGCTTTCTTGGGAGGCTTTCAGGATATCTACGGCACCACTAGCTAGGGCAATTGCCTCTGACTCTTGAGTAACCCCCTTAATCTTGGGATTAACAAGGCGTAAGTCGCTAAAACCCATTGTTTTCAGGGCTCTTGCTGCTGAGCCTACATTGCCTGGGTGGCTGGTTTCAACCAAGATCCAACGCAGCAAATGGGATATTTCTGGATTCATTAACTCATTCATATAGGGTGGCAATAGGCTAATCGTTTAGAATCAACCTGTTAGCTTCATATTGTCATGCAGTTTGCAGTAATGCTTGGCAATATTACAGGCTTGTTCTTATTTAATTTGTCCATCAAAACTATGCATCCCATGTTAAATGTGGCCGTCAAGGCCGCCCGTCGTGCTGGAACCGTGATTAATCGCGCTTCTCTTAATTTAGAGCGCTTGCAGGTTGATCGCAAGCAACACAATGATTTTGTAACCGAGGTGGACAAAGCCGCAGAAGCGGCAATCATTGAGACTCTCAGCGAGGCCTATCCAACTCATGGATTCTTGGCAGAAGAAACTGGCGAGCACAATGTTGATGCAGAAAATGTTTGGATTATTGATCCCCTAGATGGCACAACGAACTTTATTCATGGCTTTCCACAGTACGCAGTTTCGATTGCACTGGCGGTTAATGGTGTCACGCAGCAAGCGGTAGTTTATGACCCAACTCGCGATGAGTTGTTTACGGCAACTCGTGGCTCGGGCGCGTATTTAGATCGCCGTCGTTTACGCGTTGCTACGCAAGACCGCTTAGCCAATGCCTTAATTGGAACTGGTTTTCCATACCGTGAAGATCAAGATCTTGAAAAATATCTAAAGATTTTTGCAGAGATGTCACGTCAGTGTGCTGGCTTACGTCGTCCAGGTGCAGCGTCATTAGACTTGGCATATGTAGCTGCTGGTCGCTACGATGGATTCTTTGAAAGTGATTTAAAGCCATGGGATATGGCTGCTGGTGCTTTGTTAATTACCGAAGCCGGCGGTTTGATTGGCAATTATCGCGGCGAAGAGGGCTTCTTAAAGAGCGGTGAAGTGATGGCAGGAAATCCGCGTATTTATGCGCAGATGGTGCAATGCCTTTCTAAATACTCCAACGCCAAGTGATCAGGGTTAATTAAAGTCTTTTCAGGCTTTAATTAAATCCAGATAACGCACGCCATGCTGGTCAATACAAAGTGCGCTTGCTTTGGGTAGCAAAGCCTCGGGATGATCTAAGTCCCAATCTGAGAGTACCCAGCGTTGCCATTTTTGATTCTTAAAGTTCTC
This sequence comes from Burkholderiaceae bacterium, assembly GCA_947448415.1. Taxonomy (GTDB): domain Bacteria; phylum Pseudomonadota; class Gammaproteobacteria; order Burkholderiales; family Burkholderiaceae; genus Polynucleobacter. The sequence goes on from CANFMT010000011.1 coordinate 74,926, forward strand.
ATGATGGTAAGCTGGTAGATGAGTATGACCATGTATTAAATGCTCGCCGGAGTGACCTCTCAGGGTTGCTGCACAGGCTTCCAAAGTCACATTCGATTTAATTTGTGCTGCGGGAGTTCTCACGATGCTTTGGTATTGAGGATGGCTATTGCTACGAAGACGTTGTGCAACTGAACGACGCCAAGATAAGGGTAATTTCAAAAATAATTTCTGAATCCATGGTTTGCGCACCCAAGCGCGAAAGATCTGGTATCCAATATCTGCAGAGCACATTGAATCCCCATGACTTAGCACATATTTTTTGCCAGCAATCTCAACAACTGATGGGTCGACCAATAAAGTCATGCCAGTTTTTTTTAAGAAATCAGGGCCAATTAAAAAGTCACGATTGCCGTGCATGTAATAGGTCTTAGTCTTAGTAGATAGTTGTGCAATTGCCCGTCTCACTTCTTGCTGGAAAGGTGACTGCAATGAGGTATCGTCACCAACCCAATATTCAAATAAATCACCTAGGATAAAAACGGATTCTGCATGAGGAGCTTCTTTTTCGCAGAAGTCAAAAAAACGTTGCGCCGTCAAGGGCATTGACGGCGTGAGATGAATATCGGAGATGAGCAGGGCGCTCGCGTGCTGCGGAATCATTCCTCGAGAACGCTTGCCTTTTCAATGACTACATCTTCTGCTGGTACATCTTGATGAAATCCAGAGCTACTAGTTTTGACTTTGCGAATAGCATCGACAACATCCATGCCATCCGTTACCTTGCCAAATACTGCATATCCCCAACCCTGTGCATTGGGCGCAGTGTGATTTAAAAAATCATTGTCACTTACGTTGATAAAAAACTGCGCTGTAGCTGAATGGGGATCGCTAGTGCGAGCCATGGCCACTGTGTAGCGATCGTTTTTTAAACCATTGTTCGCTTCATTTTCAATCTGCTCGCCTGTCGGTTTTTGCTTCATGCCTGCTGTCATACCGCCACCTTGGATCATGAAGTTATTGATCACGCGATGAAAAATCGTGCCATCGTAGTGGCCGCTTTTCACATACTGCAAAAAGTTAGCAACGCTTTTAGGTGCCTTTGCAGCATCAAGCGATAATGTGATGTCGCCATGATTTGTTTTAAGGAGTACTTTAGCCATTATTTGGATCTACTTTCTGGAAGGTTGGTGGATGGGTTACTTACTGGGGCACCTCTAGGAGGCGTCTTCAAAAGGTCTAGCAAAGCCTTTGCTTTATTGGCGTATTGGCGTTGGTTCAATTGAGTCGATTTTGCTGCGTCATCATAGGCTTGCGCCCCGAGACGAACATAGACTTCGCCTAAATTGGCTGAGGCAACTGAATAACTTGGCCGCAACTTTAATGCTAGCTCTAAATAGTCTCGCGCCTCAATCCATTTGTTTTCATTTGCGGCAATCGCAGCAAGATTATTGTAAGGCTCTGGCAATTCTGGAAATTGCTGGGTGATGGTGATCAAAGTTTTTTTGGCTTGATCATATTCCTTCATCTCAATTTGCAAGCGAGCTTTTAAGAAGCGCAACTGGACATTTTGCGGCGTCTTTTTAAGTCGACTATTAATGAGGTCGATAGCCTCTGGAAATTGACGTGCTTTGACGAGCTTTTCCACATCAGAAGGAATGGCATTCTTAGTGACTGGTTCTGGCTCAATAATTAAAAAAGATAAAAAGGGTAATGCCACCGTCTCAGAAATTTGAGGATTAGTGGGGTCGTAAGTAATGTCAGTTGTTAATTTGGGAGGATCACCAGCATTGCTGGCCCCTAAATAGGGAGAATTGGGGCCGCATTTAAGTTCTTGGCTATTGACGGCCTTGATTTCTGCATCTGCCAGCTGTTGTCCTGGGGTACTGCAACCCGCCAAAAGCGCAATGATGGTGGTAGCTAGCAAAAGCTTTAGGGTGGCAGGGCTAAATGGGGCTGGGATAGTGGCAGACATAGGGGAAGGGGTATAAAACTGGCTCATTCGATATACTCAGCGCTCAGTCTAACAAATTGGCGCTACTTGCCCCACCTTTATAGCCCTATGCTGCAAATCTATAACACCCTTAGCCGTTCAAAGCAGGTTTTTAAGCCCATCGTACCGGGCAAGGTAAAGATGTATGTATGCGGTATGACGGTTTATGACTTCTGTCACATCGGGCATGCCAGGGTCATGATTGTCTTTGATATGGTTGTGCGCTGGTTGCGTGCCAGTGGTTATGAAGTCTTATATGTTCGCAACATTACCGATATCGATGACAAGATCATTAATCGTGCCATTGAAAATGGCGAGCCTATATCTGCTTTAACAAACCGCTTTATTGATGCTATGCATGACGACTCCAATGAACTGGGTCTAATGCATCCAGATCAGGAGCCACGCGCGACAGATTTCATCAAGCAGATGCAGGGCATGATTGGCAAGCTCATTGAAAATGAATTGGCCTATCAAGCAGATGATGGTGATGTGAACTTTGCAGTTCGCTTGCTGCCTGGATACGGGCAGCTCTCCGGCAAGAGTTTGGATGAGCTTAATGCAGGTGAGCGGGTAGCAGTTGGCGGCGGCAAGCGTGATCCCTTGGATTTTGTTTTGTGGAAGAGCGCCAAACCAGAAGAGCCAGCCGATACGCGTTGGAGCTCACCTTGGGGTGAGGGTAGACCGGGCTGGCATATTGAATGCTCTGCTATGTCATGTGACTTGCTAGGCGAACACTTTGATATTCATGGTGGTGGCGCTGATTTGCAGTTCCCTCATCATGAGAATGAGATAGCGCAAAGTGAAGGCGCTTTGTATGGGAAAAATCGCAAAGACGATGATGCTCCGTTTGTAAACTACTGGATGCACAATGGACACATTCGCGTGAAAGAGGAGAAGATGTCTAAGTCTCTTGGCAACTTCTTTTTAATTCGTGATGTACTGAAAAGTTTTGATCCAGAAGTTATCCGCTTCTTCATGCTCAAGGCGCATTACCGTAGTCCCATTAATTACGGCGACGCCCAGTTAGAAGAGGCTCGCTCAGGCCTAGCTAGAATCTATACTGCCCTCGCTCATGTGCCAAACATGCAGGCTAGTAATTTAGATCCTCATAATCCATGGGCTAAGCGCTTTGCCGAGGCAATGAATGATGATTTCAATACACCTGAAGCGATTGCAGTCCTATTTGACTTAGCAAGCGAAGTGAATCGCGCACAAGGCGAAGAGAGGCAGGCGTTAGCTAGCATACTGAAGTCTCTTGGATCATCGCTTCATTTTTTGCAAAGAGATCCAACTGAATTTTTGCAGGCAGGATCTAAAGATCAGGATGGCTTAACTCCTGCACAAATCGAAGAGCAGATTGCAGCACGTGTTGCTGCTAAACAGGCAAAAGATTTTGCTAAAGCTGACAACATTCGAAAAACACTTTTAGATCAAGGTATAGTGTTGGAAGATAAACCTGGCGGCATAACAGAATGGCGTAGGGCTTAATGACTGCAGTAAAAGAAACAAAAGCTGAGAAAGCTTCAGAAAGTATCTTGCAAGAAATTGCCCCGGATTATTGGGAGCAGGCTTGTAAAGAATTAATGAAACAAGACCGCATTCTGAAGAAACTGATCCCTAAATATGGATCTGGATTTTTAGTGACGCGTGGCGATCCCTTTAATACTTTGGCCAGAGCAATTGTTGGGCAGCAAATTTCTGTTGCTGCCGCACAATCAGTATGGAATAGGGTGGTAACTACCAGCAAAAAGAAGGTCACGCCTAAAAATATCCTTGCCCTTACGGTAGAGGAGTTGCGAGCTGCGGGTTTGTCGGGTCGTAAGGTGGAGTACATCCGCGATCTAGCCGATCATTTTGATTCTGGCCGCTTACATGCCAATCAGTGGAAAGATATGGACGATGAGAGCGTTATTAAGGAATTGAGCTCAATTCGGGGTATTGGTCGCTGGACTGCTGAAATGTTCCTCATTTTTAATATGATTCGCCCGAATATCCTGCCTTTGGATGACGTGGGTCTAATTAAAGCCATTTCCCTCAATTACTTCAGTGGAGAGCCTGTGAGCCGCCATGAGGCGCGTGAGGTGGCTGCGAATTGGGCTCCTTGGCGCACGGTTGCCACTTGGTATATGTGGAGAAGTATCGACCCAATGCCAGTTGAATATTAAAATCAGGCTATGAAAACGACTTTCCTGGATTTTGAGCAGCAAATCGCCGAATTAGAAACAAAGATTGAAGAGCTGCGTTTTGTTCAAGACGAGTCATCGGTAGATATTTCCGATGAGCTAAAGACGCTTTCCGAAAAGAGTCTACAGCTCACTAAGGATGTATACGCCAACTTAACACCTTGGCAGGTGTCACAGGTTGCCCGTCATCCACAAAGACCGTACACCTTAGATTATGTTTCAGCATTGTTCACAGACTTTCACGAGCTACATGGCGATCGCACATTTGCAGACGACCAATCGATCATTGGCGGCTTAGCCCGTTTTGATAATCAACCTTGCATGGTGATTGGCCATCAAAAGGGTCGCGATACCAAAGAGCGTGCTCTGCGTAACTTTGGTATGAGTCGTCCAGAAGGTTATCGCAAGGCGATGCGTTTAATGCGTCTTGCTGAAAAGTTTGCTATCCCAGTATTTACTTTTGTTGATACGCCAGGTGCGTTCCCAGGTATTGATGCGGAGGAACGCAATCAATCTGAGGCCATTGGACGCAATCTTTATGTTCAAGCAGAGCTGGAGGTTCCGATCATTGCTACGATCATTGGCGAAGGTGGGTCTGGTGGCGCATTGGCGATTGCCATGGGTGATGTGGTGTTGATGTTGCAAAACTCTACCTATTCAGTCATCTCTCCTGAAGGGTGCGCATCCATCTTATGGAAGACGGCTGATAAAGCATCTGAAGCTGCAGAACAGTTGGGTTTAACCGCGCAACGTCTCAAGGCCTTAGGCCTCATTGACAAGATTGTTGCTGAGCCAATTGGCGGTGCACATCGCGATTATGAAACCATGATGAGCAATATGCGCAAAGCACTTGCTGATTCCTTGAAAACCTTTGATGACATGAAAGTAGATGGTCTACTTGAGCGCCGTCATGAGCGTTTGATGAGTTATGGCAAGTTCAAGGAAATCACAGCAAAGTCTTAAATCGGCAAAACGAATTGCGGTCGCCTTAAGTGGCGGCCTTGATTCGGTTGTATTGCTCGATACTGTTTGCAAAGCGCAGGCAAAAAATAAAACAGAGATTTATGCTTTTCACATCCATCATGGATTGCAAAAGCAAGCCGATGAATGGTTGGTCTTTTGTGAGAAGCTTTGTAAAAAATATAAAACCCATTTTGATTTTCGACTTCTGCATTTAACTGATGCAAAACAGCAGGGCAATGTTGAGGCAAGAGCAAGAGCGGCGCGCTATGAGGCACTCACTGATCTATGCCAAGAATATGGCATTGAAGACTTGTTATTAGCCCACCATCAAAACGATCAGGCTGAAACAGTTTTGCTGCAACTTCTACGCGGCTCTGGCGTTGCTGGCTTATCGGGTATGCCGCATCAGAGGGATATCCAGTTGAATAATCAATCAATCACTCTTTGGCGCCCCTTACTTGAGCAAAGCAGGGCTGAACTTGAGGCTTATGCAAAAGAACATCGGCTTAAATGGATAGAAGACCCAAGCAATCAGAGTCAGCAATATCGTCGTAATGCAATTCGTAAACAAATTATTCCAAGGCTTGAAAAGATTCAGCCAGAAGCATTGGCTAACATGTCTAGAAGTGCATCGCTGTTAGGTGATGCGCAAACACTGCTTAATAGACTGGCAATGCAAGATGGCAAAGGTATCGTTAGCAAAGGTCGGCTAAAGGTTCTCGCTCTCTTGGCTTTAGCAAAAGATGATTTACCAGCTGCAAACAACCTCTTGCGTTATTGGCTGCAAACACATGGGTTGCTTATGCCGTCACAAGAACGCTTGCAGGCATGGTGGCGTGATCTTATTCAGGCCAAACCAGATGCTCAACTTGAATGGATTCATGATGATCAAGCGATTCGCTTATGGCGTGGTTTTTTGCAGGCATCTAGCCTGAACAAGGAAAGCGCTGGTGAGTGGGTATTCAAGACCTTGCCAGTTTCGAGTAAAAAACCTGGATTACCGGCAAGCTGGGTAGAAGAGGCTCTAGCTGTTGGCAAAATTACGTCAAAAGCGAGGTCCGGCTCTGAAAAGATCCAAATCAAACCTAATAGCCCTCGTAGAACCCTTAAAAACCTCTATCAGGAGGCAGATGTGCCTCCATGGCAGCGTCAAGCACCCTTGCTCTATATCGGCGAGGATTTGATCGCTGTAGCTGGTATTGGTGTTAGTTATCCGCATCAAACCCTCTCGGGTAAGCGCTTAGTGCCGGAATGGCTACAAAACCCTGTAAAATAAGCCCTTTTTAGACACTCAGGGATTCTTTTCCCTGCTACAGATAGTTAAATAGACGGTTTTTATGGCTCTTATCGTTCATAAATATGGCGGCACCTCGATGGGCTCGGTTGAGCGCATTGCCAATGTTGCTAAGCGGGTAGCAAAGTGGATGCGTGCTGGCCACCAGGTTGTAGTGGTTCCCTCAGCAATGTCTGGCGAAACAAACCGCCTCCTTGGTTTAGCAAAAGAGATTAATCCTGAAGCTAAACCTCGTGAGCTTGATCAAATTGCCTCAACTGGAGAGCAGGTGAGCTCTGGATTATTGGCTTTAGCTTTGATGCGTGAAGGTATTGATGCGGTTAGTTATGCTGGTTGGCAGGTAACTGTACATACTGATTCCGCCTTTACTAAAGCCCGAATTAAGAGCATTGATGACAAAAAGATTTTGGCCGATCTCAATGCGGGTCGTGCTGTTGTGGTGACTGGATTTCAAGGCGTTGATCCAGATGGCAACATCACCACATTAGGTCGTGGTGGTTCTGATACATCGGCTGTAGCGATGGCCGCTGCGCTCAAGGCTGATGAGTGCTTAATCTATACCGACGTTGATGGTGTGTACACAACCGATCCGCGCGTCTGTGAAGATGCTCGTCGTCTAGATAAAATTACTTTTGAAGAAATGCTGGAAATGGCCAGCTTGGGTTCAAAAGTTTTGCAAATTCGTTCAGTAGAGTTTGCAGGTAAGTACAAAGTTAAAACACGGGTTTTGTCTTCATTGACAGACCCATTGATGCCACTTGCTGATGAGATGAGCTCGGGCACCTTGATTACATTTGAAGAGGACAGCACTATGGAAGCCGCAGTTATTTCCGGCATCGCCTTTGCGCGTGATGAAGCTAAGATTACCGTTCTTGGAGTTCCTGATCGTCCAGGTATTGCGTATCAAATTCTGGGACCAATCGCAGATGCCAATATTGATGTGGACATCATTATTCAGAATCAATCTGTTGAAGGCATTACAGATTTTACCTTCACTGTGCCACGAGCTGATTATCAAAAGGCCTTGGATATTCTGAAAAGTACTGTTCAGGCTCATATTGAAGCAAAAGAAATTTCTGGTGACCCAAAGGTTTCTAAGGTTTCAGTAGTAGGTGTGGGTATGCGCTCTCATGTTGGTATTGCCAGCAAAATGTTCCGTACCCTGTCAGAAGAGGGAATTAATATCTTGATGATTTCCACCAGCGAAATCAAGATTTCAGTTGTAATTGATGAGAAATACATGGAGCTAGCAGTACGCGCCTTGCATAAGGCATTTGAGCTAGACCAGAAGTAAAAGAGCAATAAACCCCTCAGAAGCGGTTATCCGTTAAACTGTGGGGCGTTGTAAGAAGTAAGGAGACGTGGCCGAGCTGGTCGAAGGCACTCCCCTGCTAAGGGAGCATCGGGGCTAAAACTCTGATCGGAGGTTCGAATCCTCTCGTCTCCGCCAAGTCAATAGGCGAGACAATGGTTTGTAGAGATACAAAACCCTTGTTACCAAAAGCGTTACTAAAGCCATCCTCCGGGATGGCTTTTTATTTCAGATTTTGTGGATAAAAATGGGCTAATTGCCTAAGATGAATAC
>CANFMT010000012.1 GCA_947448415.1 Burkholderiaceae bacterium
TTCTATTTTCAATTTTTCGCCTGCAGCAACTTTATACTGTTTGCCACCGGTTTTTATGACCGCGTACATGGTTTGAAACCTCAATTAATATCTACATTTAAGCTAATCCACCCTGGACCAGCTAAGCCCATTATTATATCTTGCATGCCGAGCACTGTCAAAATCAATGACTTAAGCCAAATTCTGGCCCCAATTGCCTTAGATTTCAAGGCGTTAGACGAGGTTATACGCCAGCGCCTAGCCTCAAAAGTCGCCTTAATTGACCAAATTTCAACATATATCATCAAGGCGGGTGGAAAACGGGTTAGACCAGCTCTGCTCATGCTTGTAGCCAAAGCATTGGCTAATGGCCAAGACACACCCCATACCCTTGAAATGGCGGCAGTTGTCGAATTTATCCACACAGCCACTCTGCTCCATGACGACGTGGTCGACGAATCAACTCTCAGAAGAGGTCGAGAAACTGCCAATGCAGCCTTTGGAAATGCAGCCAGCGTCTTGGTGGGTGACTTCCTATACTCCAGGGCCTTTCAAATGATGGTGGGACCAGATGATCTGCGGGTAATGCAAATCCTCTCGGATGCAACCAACACCATCGCTGAAGGAGAGGTTCTTCAGCTTTTGAATATGAATGACCCCGAAGTGGATGAAGAAAGCTACCTTCAAGTCATTCGTTACAAGACCGCAAAATTATTCGAGGCGTCTACTGAGCTTGGCGCCATTTTGGCAAACGCCTCCGATGCCCATAGACAGCAAGCCGCTGCATTTGGGCGTCACATTGGTACTGCATTCCAATTGATGGACGATCTACTTGATTACACGGCTAACGCTGCTCAGATGGGTAAAAACGCTGGCGACGATTTGCGTGAAGGCAAGCCAACTCTGCCGCTAATTTATTTATTGGAAAACGGCAGTAAAGAAGAACAACTTTTAGTGCGCGCAGCCATTGAACAAAATCAAGATCTCCCTGATGACGTGTTTGCACAAATTCTCGCGGCCGTACAAAGCTCTGGGGCGCTTGATTACACACAGGCTGCTGCAAAGCGTGAGGCAGACTTAGCGCTAGCTTGTATTCAAGATTTTCCTGACAACACCGCCACTTCAGCATTGCATGCTTTATGCGAGTACTCGCTCGCTAGACAAACCTAAGAATCTATAGGCCTACGAGCCTACGCTTTTTACTCGTAACTCACGCGCCGTAATTCTTGCTTTTTCAGCCTCTTCGCGTAAGCGTGAGATTTCTTCTGAAGAAAGTCTTTCGAGATTGGAATAATCTAACTTCCAAGCGGGCTCAGTAGACCAGATCAAGGGCGACTGAACTGTTGTGCGCGGGGCTGGAGCGGACTCCAGTAAACGTAAAGCCAATTCAAAATTGAGGTCTTGGGAGCTCAAATCATTTGGTTTTGCAGCAGCGTTTCCCAAGGGGAAGTCACTGAATAAAAATCTAGGAACACCACAATACTCAACAATATCTTTAGCGGCGCCCATCACTATTGTAGGTATGCCCGCACCCTCCAAGTAACGAGCAAGTAGGCTTTGACTTTGATGACAAATCGGACAGTTCGGAATCAAGACAGCTACATCAACTCCATCAGTGCGTAGCATTTCTAAAATAAGGGGTGCATCTATTTCTAATGTGTGACGCTGACTACGGTTGGTAGGTAAGCCGTAAAAATGGGAAGATAACGCTTTGATTCTTTTGCCTTTTACCGCGCGTTTTGCTGCCCGAACTGGAAACCAACAATTCATATCATCCATGTTGGCGTTTTTGCGATCAATCCCAACATGAGCAATCCTTAGGTCAACATCACCCTCAACGCTTTTTCTATAGGGTTGATAAAACTTCGCTGCCGCGTTGTAAGGTGCGCCTGAACCTTGGGGGCCTTTATTAGGATCATAAGAAACAGCCGTAGTGATTAAACCAAGAACAGATTCATTTAGCGGTTTTATCAGCGGTGCAAATGGGACATCAATAAAATGCGCCCATACATAAGGATTGTCGTAACCTAAGCCAAGGTAATAATTTCGAGTTCGCTCGATATAGCGAATTGGCTGGTCCAATTCTGGTGCAAAGCTTAACTCCGAAGCCTGAGACATCAACGCATCCCTGTAAGATGTTGCATATCAAATATTAAACTTCATGGGAACTTATTATGACTCAATGGCTCAGATTTCAATACCAAGATAAAAGTGGCTTAGGACAACTGCAGGGCGACCAAATCGCAGTGTACGAAGGTGATTTATTCAATAATCCAAAAGCTAGTGGACAGACGGTTAAATTAACCGATGTCACCATCGATATTCCATGTACACCGTCCAAAATGGTTGCCATGGTTGATAACTTCCATGCCTTAGTAACCAAGCTAGAACATGCCGTACCTGCAGAGCCTTTGTATTTTCTCAAAGGCAATAACTCGTTTCTCGCAGCCAATCAAGTCATTCGCACACCTAAGTCCTATTCAGGAAAAGTGGTTTATGAGGGTGAACTAGGCATCGTGATTGGCAAGCGTTGTCATGAGGTAGATGAGGCTGAAGCCGCTAAAGCGATCTTTGGATACACCTGTATCAACGATGTCACCGCAATTGAAATTCTCAATCGTGACCCAGGTTATGCGCAGTGGACTCGCTCTAAGAGTTTCAACACCTTTGGCGTGTTTGGCCCCTACATCACTACCGAAGTAGATCCAAGCAAGTTAACCATCAAAACTATTTTGAATGATCAAGAACGCCAGAATTACCCGGTAGCAGATATGATCTTCCCACCCGCAAAACTCGTGAGCTTGATTTCTCAAGATGTGCCTTTAGAGCCCGGTGACATCATTGCCTGCGGCACTTCAGTGGGGGTTGGCTCCATGAAGCCAGGCAGCAATGTCAGCATCATTATTGATGGGGTTGGTCGCTTAGATAATCGCTTCGAATAAACGATATCCCTAGAAAACAAAAACCCTTGCTATGTTGATTAGCAAGGGTTTTTTAATGATGAAGCCTAAATCTAATATTCAGTTTTACTTCTTCTAAATTTCTGCTTAGTAACCTGAAACAGACGGCAAAGCCAAGCTGCCTTTAGATGCCTGGACGTTTTCATCCAAATATTTTGTCAGTGCAAATACAGTATTTAGACAAGGTGTAGGTGTTTGGGTGATCTTGCCAAGCTCAATCACTGAACCCAACAAAGCATCAATCTCTAAGCTACGGCCTGCCTCTAAGTCTTGCAACATCGAAGTCTTATGCTTGCCCACTTTTTCAGCGCCAGCAATACGACGCTCAATATCCACGCGGAAAGTGACACCCAATTTCTCCGCAATAGTTTGCGCTTCAGCCATCATATTACGGGCCAGCTCTTTTGTTAGCGGATACTGGCAAATGCCTTCAAGAGTACCGTGAGTCAGCGAACTGATTGGGTTGAAAGTCATATTACCCCAGAGTTTGAGCCAAATCTCGGAGCGAATGTCTTCCAATATTGGTGACTTAAATCCAGCAGCAGTCATCATTTCCGACATCTTCTGAATACGCTCTGTTGTCTTGCCGTCAAGCTCGCCTAATGGAAAGCGATTACCTTCTACGTGACGAATCACGCCAGGCGCTTGCGTAAAGGTTGCTGGGTACACCACGCAACCAATAATGTTGTTTGGGTTAATTGCATTCTTAGCAACGCCACCAGCATCCACTGTTTCAACAGAGTGATCTTGGTACTCGCCGCCAAGCTTTTGGAAATACCACCAAGGAATACCGTTTTGCATAGGGATCAAAATAGTTTCTGGTCCCATGATGGCAGCTAAGTCATCAATAATTGGCTCTACTTGGTGAGCCTTCACCGCCAGAATGACTACATCAGGAGTTTCTGCATCTCGAATTTTTTCAATAGCTTTTACCTGGGCTACTAAGGGCTCAGGTTGATCATCCATGATCAATGCCAAGCCACGCTCTTTGATTGCTGCCAAGGTAGCACCACGCGCAACAACCGTGACCTCATTACCTGCTCGGGCCAACATAACAGCTAGATAACCGCCAATAGCGCCGCCGCCGCCAATCACACAGATTTTCATAGGGACTCCGTAAGAACTAAAAATATTTTATAACCACTATTTTAATTGGATTATTTTGCAGTGCAACAATTTTGATTGCCTAATATTTAAGCAAACCCCTATTTAAACTGCTTTTAATGCATCCTTTGGCACCAAGCTTCCTAAAATCATACCCGCAATACTGGCCAATAAGCCTGCTAATTGCGGCGGCAATATAGCATTTGGAGCAAGAATCTCACAGCTAATCCAAATCGTCAGACCCCCGACAACTGACAGCAAACCCCCTAAAGAGTTTGATTTAGACCAATAGACTCCAAAAGCTAGCGGCACAAAAGCAGCTACTAAAGTGACCTTATAGGCACTCTCGACCATCTTAAAAATAGAGAGTTCTGAGTTCACCGCAAAAAAAGTTGTCACAACAGCAAAGCACAAAACTGTAATGCGCATAATTTTGAGGAGCTCATGATCAGAGAGATGCTTGAAAAAACCTCTCACAATATTTTCTGCAAAGGTGACGGATGGAGCTAGCAAAGTTGCACTGGCACAACTCTTAATCGCTGAAAGCAGAGCGCCAAAAAACATTACCTGAGCAATGATTGGGGCGTGATTCAAAATCAGTTTTGGCAAAATCATTTGCGGATCTGTATCGAGATATTGTTTAACTAAGTCAGGACTAATTAAGGTAGCTGAGTAGGCCAAGTACATCGGTATAAAAGCAAATATAAAATACAGAACGCCACCCAAAATAGCAGCCTGTACTGCAATATTTACATTCTTGGAAGAAGTGATTCGCTGAAATACATCTTGCTGAGGGATGGAGCCCAACATCATGGTACAAAGCGCAGCAACAAACCCCAAAATAGAGGCAAGATTCATATCAGGCCAGAAATTACTAAATTGGCCTGCAGCAGCCGCATGCTCAATCACTACGCTGATGCCGCCAGTTTGCGTAGTCATCTCTCCGCCGATATACAGCATACCAATCACAATAATGATCATTTGAATAAAGTCAGTAATTGCAACCGACCACATGCCACCAAATAAGGTGTAAATCAGAACGCTTCCTGCGCCAATCAGCATACCTCCCGTCTGAGAGATGCTGCCATCAGATACGACATTGAATACCAAGCCTAAGGCTTTAATTTGCGCAGCAACCCATCCGAGATAAGAAACAACAATACAAAGAGTTACTAAAACTTCGACAGTACGGCCATATTTTTCTCGGAAAAAATCGCCGATTGTCAGCATGCGGCGGTTATATAAATGACGCGCAAAAAAAAGTCCAACTAATATCAAACAAAGAGAAGATCCAAAAGGGTCGGAGACAACACCCCCTAAACCTTCTTTCAAAAAGATAGCCGGAATCCCTAATACGGTTTCTGAGCCAAACCAAGTAGCAAAGACTGTTGCGGTAACAATTGGAAGGGGTAGGCTATGACCAGCAGCCGCAAAGTCAGCAGTATTTTTTACGCGCAGCGCAGCCCATAAGCCAATGCCTATGGATATAACCCAATAAATGATGACGAACCAAATGAGCACGCCCTATATCTCCTCAAGGATTTTGGTGAAATTATATGACCATGGCACTTTTGCAAGTATGGTTAAAAGTGCCAATTTGGAGCACCCCGGTCTGACATAATTCAAAGGTGGAATCATCTTTAACTACCCCAAACTCTGATCTAGCCTATCAAAAAGCTATTTTGGGATCGGTATCCCGTACTTTTGCATTGACGATTCCGCTTCTGCCGGCAGCGATTGAAAAGGTGGTGGGCAACACTTACCTGCTTTGCCGCATTGTGGATACCATTGAAGATGCCGCAGATTTAAGCCCACAAACCAAACAAAATCTCTCAGCATTATTCTTGCAGGCAGTTCTTGAAAAAGCTCCTGTTGAATCTTTTGTAGGGCCCTGCCTTGATGCCCTGAAAAATTATGGCAATCAAGACGAATTAGATCTGATTGCCAACACCCCTACTGTATTACGCATCCTGCATACCTGCTCACACTCCGATCAACAAGCTGTCAGTCGTTGTGTATCCATCATGTCTGAAGGGATGTCGCACTTTCATGGCAAACAAAGTAATGATGGCCTTAAAGATTTGGGAGAATTTGAAGAATATTGCTACGTGGTTGCTGGCGTTGTTGGGGAATTGCTTACAAGCATTTTCAGCAATCACTCTTCTACTTTTGCTCATCAAATCCAAAACAAACAATCTCTAGCTATCGCATTTGGCCAAGCACTACAGATGACTAATATTCTCAAAGACTCGCCTGAAGATAGGGCACGCGGCGTATCCTGGAAACCAGCCAATATTAGTCAAACCCAGCTTCTAAGTATTGCCTATGAAAAACTCCAAGACTCTTTAGATTACATTCTGCTGATCCCAAAAGAAGATCTAGGTATGAGGCGTTTTTGCTTCTTAGCGTTTGGGCTTGCAGTCATGACACTTTCTAAGATTGCGGGACGAGCCCAATTTAGTCATAAAGATGAAGTGAAGCTTTCCCGAAGTACTGTCATGGCCTTTTATGGCTTTACTAAATTTGCAGTAAAGAGTGATGCGCTCATGAAGACATTTTTTTATCTGTGCTCAGGCGCACTCAGAAATAAAGCTAACCCCTAAAAAGGTTCTAGATGGCGCCCTCATGCTTTAAGAGCCAGATCTTAATTTGACGATGTAGCCCTGGGGTATTTTCTTTCATGAAGCCGCCAATACCTTGCGCAGCTACTACCCGATGACAGGGCGCAATGAGTGGGTAAGGATTGGCCCCGCAAGCCGTTCCCACGGCTCGAGGACCACTCTTAATCTTCTTAGCAAGCTCTCCGTAGGTTGAGGTAGTACCAACCGGAATTTTATATATTTGATTCCAAACCTTTTGCTGATGAATAGTTCCCACTGGTTTTAGGGGCAAATCAAATTGATGCTCGGGATTCTTAAAGTAGGACCTGCATTGTTTTGCAACCTCTTTTGCTAATTGATTCTGAGGAGCTACTAACTCCGTTTGGGCTGGCAAATAATCAATTCTGGATAACATGAGACTTTCCTCTACGAGCTCGGTCAAAATTCCCAAACACCCAAAGGGGGCATCGATTACACAATACTGAGAGCCGTCATGGGAGGGTATTTTTTGAGCAATCGTCATAGATAGGTAATTCTCACATAAATAAACAACAGAGCTGACGCCTATTTCCATTCTAGCTATAGCTACTGAAATGCCACTTTGCTATATTGACTGATCCTTACATTTTGCAGGCCGCCCTCATGAACACCTTTTTTGATGATTGGCCTTTTTTAGGCCAGGTTGCTCTAGTCGTCTTTTTACTCGCACTTTCGGGCTTTTTCTCAATGGCCGAAACGAGCATGCTCTCTTCGAACCGCCATCGCCTTCGTGCAATGGCCAAAAACGGTAATGCTGGCGCCGCATTAGCCGAAAGACTGCTTAAGCGGATTGATTCTCTTTTGTCTGTTTTACTTATTTCTAACAACCTGATTAATACGGTATTACCTATTTTGGTTACGGGCATTGCCCTGCATATATTTGGGGATAGCGGTCTCGTTCTATCTATTGCCACATTAGTAGTAGCTTTACTAATCATCATTTTTAGTGAAATCACACCAAAAGTTATTGGTGCGGCCTTCCCAGAAAAAATTGCTTCACAGGTTGGCTGGCTTATTTTGCCCCTCACTTTTGTACTAAAACCTTTGCTGTGGTTTATTAATAGCTTTGTTTCGGGACTCATGAAGGTATCTGGCCTGCAATCGTCCTCAGATAGCAGGGTAATGAGTAAGGAAGAGCTACGCAGTCTAGTGCTGGAGTCCAACCGCTTTGTCTCTAATCACCATCGTAATATTTTGCTTAACTTATTTAATCTTGAAAATATTACTGTTGATGATGTCATGACCCCAAGATCAAAAATAGAAATCCTGGATCTTTCTAGGCCTATTGATGAGGTTATTCAGCAACTAGAAACTTGCTATCACAATAAATTACCAGTTTGTGATGGGGACTCTGAACGTATTGTCGGAATACTGTCTGTTAAAAAAGCGCTATCTTTGCTAGGTGATACAGATCTAAAACACGAAGACTTTAAATCACTGCTCAATGAACCTTATTTCATCCCCAGTGGCACGCCCGTTCTTCAACAGATGCAATTCTTCCAAGACAACCAACAGCGTTTAAGTCTGGTAGTGAATGAATATGGAGAAGTGCTGGGACTCGTTACTTTTGAGGATATCGTAGAAGAGTTGATTGGCGAATTCACTACCTCATTCTCCAACCTATCAACTAATCCCCGTTGGCTAGCCGATGGAACCTATCTTGCTAATGGCGGAGCATCCTTAAGAGACCTCAACCGCTTACTCAATCTAAACCTCCCTTTGGACGGGCCACGAACCTTAAATGGCCTCATTCTTGAAAAATTAGAGGCTATTCCTGATCATGACGTCAGCATTCGAATTGCAGGTATTGTGATGGAGATCGTCCAATTTGATGACCAGGGCGTTAAGACCGTGAAACTATATCGGCCAGCATTCATTCCCGAGCAAGATTGAGCATTACCCAAGATGACTCGCTAATCGTTCGCACCTGGTTTGAAATCGCAGTGAATGCGCTTGACTGCAAAGCGAGCGATATTCATATCGAAGCTAGGCCGGAAGAAACCTTGGTTAGACTTCGGGTGGATGGCAACCTTCAAATGCAGTCACGACATCCAATCGACCTACATGAGCGATTAATTACCCGCATCAAAATTTTGGCGCGATTAGACATTGCGGAAAAACGTCTTCCCCAAGATGGCCGTCTATATATTGGCTATGATTTCACAAAACCCAATATTGACTGCCGGGTCTCCATCCTTCCAACGCTGCATGGTGAAAAAGCTGTTATTCGAATCTTACCCAGTCAGGCAGAAGATTTGGCGCTTGATCAAATTGGACTTTTACCAGACCAACTGCAGACCATTCGCGATGCTCTAGCCCAAACTAATGGCTTGATCTTAGTAACAGGGCCTACCGGAAGCGGCAAAACACGCACTCTCTATAGTTGCCTCAAAGAATTAAATCAGCAGCATCGAAACCTCTGCTCAATAGAGGATCCAATTGAAATCCGTTTGCCTGGAGTCAATCAAGTGGCCTATCACCCTAGAGCAGGATTAGATTTCCCAGTCATTATTCGAGCTCTATTGAGACAGGATCCTGATGTCATCATGATCGGAGAAATTCGAGATGCAGCCACTGCAGAAGTGGCTACTCAGGCTGCACAAACAGGGCATCTTGTTTTAAGTACCCTGCACACACTTAATGCACACGGCGCTCTAGCTCGTCTCAAGAACCTGGGTATTGATTACGAAACCATTGAATCATGTCTTCTTTGCGCAAGCTCTCAAAAATTAGTGCGAAAAGTGTGTACTAAATGTCAAGGCAATCCAATTGCGATAAAGCCACTATGTCCAATCTGCAAGGGCAGCAGGGAATCTGGCCGAATTGGCGTTCATGAAGTATTGAGCAATACTCAATTACTCAATCCCACCCTTCCTTATTTGTCTATGAGTAAAGCGGGCATGGAATACGTCAATCAAGGGATCATCAGTCAGGCAAATTTGAATGCTGAGATAGGAATATGGCGATGAGAAAACAAGATCAACTGCATTTTGCACAACAACTCTTATCTCTCTTAGGGGCAGGCTTAGCCCTATTGAATGCTATAGAGCTCATGCATTCATGCGCTCCAAAACACTGGCAATCCTGTCTAATTGAATTGCACTCACAACTCAAGAAGGGTAATAGCTTTTCTCAAAGCCTGCAATTTAAGAAAGATCATTTTTCAGCTGAATTTATTAACCTCATTCGCGTGAGCGAGCGCACGGGCGATATTCATTTAGCTCTGACAACTATTTGCGAGCAACTCGAGGCACAAATTGAGTTACAACGAAAATTACAACAATCCTTAAGTTACCCCATCATTACTCTAGCGAGCTCCTTTTTGCTAATCATCATCATGATGGTTTGGGTAGTCCCAGTATTTAAGGATGTTTTTGCACACTTTCAAGCAGAACTTCCAGCGCCCACCCAGGCATTGATTCAAGTCTCTTCATTGATAAAAGACTACCTTCTAGAAATCAGCATTTCTTTGGCTGGACTAACCACGTTCTTGGGCATGGCGTGGCTCAAGAATCCATCCCTTCAAAAAAAGTGTGATCAATTGAGTTTTAGCCTACCAATAGTTGGTCAGTTGTTTCGCTTGGCTACATTGACCTACTGGTGCAGGACACTAGGACATCTTCTTCGATCAGGCCTCCCGCTACCGGACGCATTACGCGTGACCGCCCAATCATCAAATCACTGGCTGAGTCATGATTTAAGCGCCGAGGTCTTTAAACACCTTACCCAAGGATGGCCTTTGGGAGATGCCTTGAAGCGTGCCGACCCTAAGCGACTACTATTTGATATTGAAACTTTGCAACTACTGCATATTGCCTCTGAAAGTGGATCGCTCCCGAAAATGCTGAGCCAACGTGCACAAATGCTAGGCTCGCAATTAAGTAATCGCTTAAACATGCTCAGCCAAAGCTTGGAGCCATTCTTAATTATTTTTGTAGGAATTATCATAGGCAGTCTGGTGATCGTCTTATACCTTCCCATCTTTAATTTAGGTCAGATTGTTTAATGGGCAACTTTGTAGCAACCGATCTCATCCGGATCTTACTTGTGACAACTCTGTTATTTCTGGCTTATATTGACCTGCGCACTTTTAGACTTCCAGACGTCCTCACAATTCCGCTACTATTTTTCGGACTTTGCTTTAATGCTTTTGCTCCCACACAATTTGCCAGCCTGCAAAACGCTATTCTTGGGGCCATTCTTGGTTACGCCTTACTCTGGCTCACGAATTATTTTTATCGACTCAGCAAAAAGTTGGATGGGATCGGCATGGGGGATGCAAAACTATTGGCAGGTCTAGGGGCCTGGTTTGGATGGTACGCAATACCAGAGGTCCTCTTCCTAGCTTCAATTGGCGGCTTATTGGGCGGCCTTTTTTGGCTTTACCGGCAGAAAAAAGGCTATCAAATGGCTTTTCCTTTTGGCCCATTTCTTGCCTTTGCTGGCATTATTGAACTGTTATGGCCACAGTTTCTGCAAAATCTATTACTGAGCAATCCGATCTAAGTGCTTTAAAGGGGCGTATTTCCCTTATTGGCCTTACAGGGGGAATTGGCTCTGGGAAAACCGCTGTCAGCGATATCTTAGGTAAATTAGGGGCGGGCATTGTTGATACTGACTTAATTGCCCATCAAATTACCGCTCCCGATGGCGCAGCAATGAATTTGATACTCAAGGAGTTTGGGGCAGAATTTATAGATCCCAATGGAGCGCTCAATCGAAGCAAAATGCGCACCCTAGTTTTTGAAAACCCAGAAGCCCGCCAAAAACTAGAAAAAATCACTCACCCACTGATTCGAGAAGAAACTATTGCGCAAGCCAATCGTCTTTATCGGAATGGCGCGCCCTACTTAGTATTTGTTGTACCCCTGCTAATTGAATCCACTAGCTGGATAGGGCTTATAGACTACTTAGTAGTAGTAGATTGCCCCGTAGAAACTCAAATTGAGCGGGTAATGCATCGCAACAATTTGCCTCGAGCGGAGGTTGAAAACATCCTCAAGGCCCAAGCCAGCAGGGAGGAGCGCCTATCTAAGGCCAATGCGGTCATTGAAAATCAGGGTAGTCTGGTGACTTTGGAAGTCGAAGTCCAAAATTTGCATCAAAAAATCCTACAGATTCGGAAAGATAGTCCAAGTTCGTCATAGAATATGGGCTTGTGATTGTTTACGAATACCCCTTCAACGAATTAGTTCGAAGCATGCTTCGGCTGGAGTATTTGTTCGCCCGTTTCAATCATTTCATCCGCTCCGATGATCCAGAACTTCATCACAACGCAATTTCTATTTTGTTTGACCTAGGTGACATCGGTGCACGCGGTGATATTAAATCGTTATTACTTAAAGAATTTGAGCGTCAGAAATATGCATTAAATGGCCTCAAGTCATCACAAAAAGTAGATCAAGAGGCGCTAACGCAAACTCTTGCTGAAATTGATTGTGTTGCAAGCAGTATTAATCAGTCTGCAGGCAGACCAAATTCAGTCATTACTGAAAGTGAATGGCTCAATGCGATTCGCACGCGTTTGAATATTCCGGGTGGAACGAGCCCAATCGATTTACCAAGCTATCACGCCTGGAAAAATAGTCCATCAAGCGAACGCCGCGAGCTTTTAGAGAATTACGTTAAGCCACTTTTGCCATGGCATGAAGCATGTCAATTATTTTTGAGACTACTACGCCAATCTGGCGAGGCAAAAGATGTAATTGCACATAACGGATCATTTCAGCAAGCACCTTCTGGCAAGGTGTATCAATTGATGCGTATTGCTGTTGAAGATGACACTCTATTTTCTGAAATCAGTGCCAACAAATATTTACTATCCGTACGCTTCTTACAATCAGATCGCGATAAAAAAGCGCAAATCGTCAGTACCGATGTGCCATTCAAACTGACACTTTGCCAGTTTTAGCCTAAAGACCTTCTAAGGCACTCCAGCATTGGCCAAGCGGCCGGAAGTAAGGGCTCTACGCTGGGCGCGTCTGAGGCAACTAACTCCCAAGATAAAGCTTGGCCCTCACATCCCCTTGGGGTACCTGTCCACTGCCTAATGATGCTGACATATAAGCGTACATACGCATGGGGATAGTCATGTTCCAGCACTGTTAATTCTTCGCTAGAGTGAATATCGATTCCAAGCTCTTCTTGCAGTTCGCGTTGTAGAGCTTGAAAAACGGTTTCGCCTTTTTCGACTTTCCCACCAGGAACTTCCCAATATCCTGCGTATGGCTTACCTTCTGGTCTTTGCCCCAAAAGATAGCGCCCATCAGAATCAATCAAGATTCCAGCTGCAACAACTGTAATAGGGCGATTTATTTCACTCGTCAAAATAAATCATCTTAAGAATGTGAACCGGCCCAATGCTTTGCAAATTGCCAAGCAACACGACCCGAACGTGAACCACGTTCTAATGCCCACACTAATGCCTCTGAGCGGGCTTCTGCAATTTGTGAAGTATTTAATCCAAAATGAGTCAGCCAGTGCGCAACGATTTCGAGGTACTCATCTTGTTTTGGCGGATAAAAAGATAGCCACAAACCAAAACGTTCTGATAAAGAAATTTTTTCTTCAACCACTTCGCCAGGATGAATTTCTCCATCATCACTATGAACATAACCCTCGTTGTCTTTCATGTACTCAGGTAATAAATGACGACGATTAGAGGTGGCGTAGATCAAAATATTGTCGACCTGAGCAGAAACAGAGCCATCTAAGGCTGATTTCATGGACTTATAGCCAGATTCGCCGTCCTCGAAGGAAAGGTCATCGCAAAATACAATGAAGCGTTCTGGGCGCTCAGCCAAGATATCCGTAATGTCGGCTAAATCGGCTAAGTGCTCCTTTTCGACCTCTACTAAGCGCAAGCCCTGATCAGCAAATTCATGCAGACTAGCTTTGATTAGGGAAGATTTTCCAGTGCCCCTAGCACCGGTCAGTAATATATTGTTAGCTGGCTTTTTATCAATAAAGTTCTTGGTATTGTCACGAATAGCATCACGTTGACGATCAATATTTTTCAAATCCTCGAAGGTGATATCGGATACATGCTTCACAGGCTGCAAGAAACCAATGCTGCCAAAGATACTGTCACGACGACGCCATCTGAATGCAGTAGAAGACTTCCACTGCTCATCACTTAATGGCTTAGGTAAAAATGTCTCGAGATGACTTAAGAGTTGTTCTAATTTTTCATTCATGATCGGCAGACCTTTTAAGAGCGGTAGTCCGCATTAATAGAGACGTACTCATGTGATAGATCACAAGTCCAGATCGTTTGACTAGTACTTCCGCGACCTAAGTCAATCTTGACCGTGATCTCTTGGGCCTGCATTACCCTCTGGCCATCGGCCTCCTGATAACTAGGGTTACGACCACCATCTTTAGCTACCCATACATCCCCAAGCCACATCTGAACTCGATTCACATCTAAGTCTGTAATGCCCGCATAACCAATAGCAGCAAGGATGCGCCCTAAATTAGGGTCACTGGCGAAGAAGGCTGTTTTAACTAACGGTGAGTGAGCGACGGCCTTAGCAACTAAGCGACACTCCTCGGGGGTCTTGCCGCCAACTACTTCAATCGTCATGAACTTAGTAGCACCTTCGCCATCCCGCACAATCATTTGCGCCAACTGTCTAGACAAAGCAACTAATGCGTCACGGACAATCTCGTAGTTTGCATCATTGATTGATTTAATCTGAACCGATGATTGACCGGTAGCCATAATGATGAAGGAGTCATTAGTAGAGGTGTCGCCATCAATTGTGATGGCATTAAATGACAGATCAGCAATCTCACGAGTCAGATTGCTCAATAAGCCTGGCGCAAATCCAGCATCAGTCGCAATAAAACCCAGCATCGTTGCCATATTGGGATGAATCATTCCAGCACCCTTACAGATACCGGTAATAGTCACCAAGCCTTCAGGGGTCTCTACAGTGGCTGAAGTAGCCTTAGGTTGAGTATCTGTAGTCATAATGGCTTGTGCAGCATCAAGCCAGTTGTCCTCACCTAAATTGCTCACTGCTGTTGGTAGCGCATTAATAATCTTGTCGATTGGTAAGGGCTCCAAAATGACGCCAGTAGAAAATGGCAGGATTTGCTCGGGATTAATCTTGAGATCTTTTGCTAATGCAGCACAGGTCTCCAAAGCGTGTTGCATTCCTTGCTCGCCAGTGCCTGCATTAGCGTTTCCAGTATTCACCACCAAGGCCCGAATCTCTCCCTTGCGACCTTCTTGAGCTAAATGCTGGCGACATACCTGAACAGGGGCTGCGCAGAAGCGATTTAAGGTAAAGACGCCAGCAACCTGAGAACCAGGCGCCAATGTCATCACCAATAAATCTTTGCGATTTGCCTTTTTAATTCCGGCTTCTGCGATACCCATTTCAAAGCCTTTAACAGGCTTGAGGTCGGCTTTTTGGGGGAGGGGTAGATTAACTGTCATAGTCCGATAATTGTAGATGAGACCTAAAAACAAAGCGCGCCATTATCTGGCGCGCTCGTTTTAATTCTTAGAAAGCAGACTTCAGGCTTTTACAGGCAATTCTCGAATACGTTTACCCGTAGCGGCAGCGATTGCATTGACTAAAGCAGGCGCCACTAATGGCACCCCAACCTCACCCAAACCACCGGGCTTCTCTTGGCTAGGGATTAAGTGCACTTCAATCGTTGGGACCTGGTTTTGACGCAAACTTGGATAGTTATTGAAGTTGTTTTGCTGAACACGGCCATTTTCAATCGTAATGGCATTGCCCAAAGCAGCACTTAAGCCATAAATCACTCCGCCCATCAATTGGGCACGAGCCTGATCTGGATGCACAGCAATTCCACAATCGGATACGAAAGTAATTTTTTTCACTTTCGTATCTGGTGCAGCGCTATCTAACTCCAAAATACATGCTGAATAGGTGTCATAACATTCCATCTGAGCCACTCCAAAGCGCTTACTGCCAGCGGTGTAGCCTGATTTCTTCACAGCAGTCTCAAGCACTGCTTTTGCTCTAGGATGCTTGGCTAGCGCCGCCATACGATAAGCAACTGGATCTTTGCCTGCCGCTTTTGCAGCTTCGTCTATAAAGCTCTCTACAGCAAAAGCGTTTAATGCATTACTGACCGAGCGCCAATAACCCACCCGAATGCCTGTACTCTCAATAACATTAGTCATTTCCAAGTTAGGAATGTCATAAGTTAAGTTATTGGAACCCTCAACCATGAAGGGATCAAAACCATCTTTCACAAAACCAGGAAATGCGCGCGCTGTGACGGATTGAGAAACCATTTTTGCCTTCATGGTTACTAGCTGACCATTTGAGCTAATCACACCCTCTACCCGATGAATACTCATTGGGCGATAGAAATCATGGGTGATGTCATCTTCTTTGGTCCAGAGCATCTTAACCGGCATACCAGCCACTTTAGAAATTTCTGCGGCTTGACGAATAAAATCGAGCTCGAGCTTACGACCAAATCCACCTCCCAAGAAAGTAGTTTCAATCGTGACATTCTCAGGCTTCACTCCAGCCGCTTCAGCAGCTACAGCTTGACCACCCTGCTGAAATTGAATTGGCCCAATAATTCTGCATTTGCCATTAGAAACATCTGCAGAGCAATTAACTGGTTCCATAGTGGAATGCGCTAGATATGGCAAGAAATAGTCTGCCTTAACAGTTTTACCTCCCGCAATGACTGTATTGATGTCACCGACTGTTTTAACAATAGCGCCTTTTTTAGATAACCCAGCTTCGAGAGCCTTACGCACAACCGCGTTATTTAAGCCAGCATTAGGACCTTCATTCCAGGTAATTTTTAGTGCATCTCTACCTTTACGTGCCGCATAAAAGTCTTTAGCCAACACAGCCACACCGTCAGAAATCTGCACTACCTTAATCACCCCAGATACCTTCATAGCAGCAGAAGCATCATAAGAAGTTGGGGTTCCACCAATTACAGGACATTGTGCCAAGGATGCAATCGCCATTCCCGGAATTTTTACGTCAATTCCGTATATAGCTTTACCGTAAACTTTAGCTGGCGTATCTAAGCGACGCATTGTCTCTTTGCCAATCACCATAAAATTGGCTGGTGATTTGAGGGCTGCTTTTTCTGGCAATGGTAACTTAGATGCATCAGCAGCTAGCTCACCATATGTTGCTGATTTACCGCTTGAATGAGTAACCATACCATTCATAGCTTTACAGTCGGCAGTAGCAACATTCCAACGCTGCGCTGCAGCCTGAACCAAGACTGCACGAGTGGCAGCGCCGGCTGTTCTTAACTTATCAAATGCTTCACGTACTGAAGTTGACCCACCAGTAATTTGCCCTCCCAACATGGCATTGATATATACCGGTGCAACTCCTGCGATCTCCACCTGAATCATGGATAAAGGCAAATTTAATTCTTCAGCTAGCAAAGCTGGTAAAGAAGTGTAAACATCTTGACCCATCTCTGAACGCGCACAAATTAAAGTAATTTGATTGCTCGGTGTAATCTGAATCCAAGCATTTGCTAATGCCGCTTGATTGTTGCCACCAGTTGCCGCCTCACTCGCTACCGGAAGATGCATTCCCACTACAAATGAGCCTGCAACGGCTACGCCGTGTTGAATAAACTGACGACGACCTTGGTTTTTTAATGATTGATTTTTCATGTGCAATTTCCCTATTAGGCCAATTTATCAGCAGCGCGTTTGACTGCTTTTTCTATACGGGAATAAGTACCGCACCGGCAAATATTGCCGCTCATTGCATTTTTAATATCATCACTACTTGGCTGCTTTTTCTTAGCCAATAAATCTGCTGCAGACATCATTTGCCCTGTTTGACAGTAGCCACATTGAGGCACATCAAATTCAATCCACGCATCTTGCAGCGCTTTACCAACCTTTGCTGATAGCCCTTCAAGAGTAGTCACTTTTTTACTGGCTGCTACCGACACCGGGGTTGAGCATGAGCGGATCGCCGCACCCTCAAGATGCACTGTGCAAGCGCCACATAAGCCTGCCCCACAGCCGTATTTTGGACTAGTGACATCCAAATGATCTCGAAGCACCCAAAGAATAGGAGTTTCTGGGTCCCCTTCAAAATTAACTGGTTTGCCATTGAGAGTAAAAGATACGGCCATAAAGCCCCCTTAATAAGTTTAGTAATAGATAAAAATAATATTTAATTGAGCACCTACAAATAATGACAGATATAGCAAATACTCAGCAAAGAATTGGACTAGGGATTCCACCAAGAAAAAAGGCTCAGATAAATCTGAGCCATTAAACAAAACATGAACTAAAGAAACCTCAAGCTAATGCACCGCAGCAGTTCTTATATTTTTTGCCGCTGCCACAAGTGCATGGATCATTGCGACCAATCTTAGGACCAGTTCTCGGAGGAGCTGGCTGTATATCAATTGCAGCGCCACGATCACCTGTTGAGCCGGCAACCTCTTTATCTGGATCGGCGTGTTGATAACGAACGTCCGAGAGATTTGCCAAGTCTTCATTTAATGATTCTGATGCTTGATCCAATTCACTAGCGCTTCTAATCTGCACAGTCATGATGTTTTTCACAACATCATTTTTAATCACGCCAAGCAATTCGCCGTAAAGCTCGAAAGCTTCTCGACGGTACTCTTGCTTAGGATCTTTCTGAGCATATCCACGCAAATGAATACCTTGGCGCAAATGATCCAAAGCGGCAAGATGTTCACGCCAATGGCTATCCAAGCTATAAAGCAAAACAGAACGCTCAAACCCAGCAAAAGATTCACGTCCAGTTAATTCAACCTTGGCATCGTAAGCATCTTTTGCGGCCTGTAACACACGGTCAACAATCTCGGTGTCTTCTACGGAATCTGCCGCCTCAACCCAATTCTTCAGATCAACAGTAAGACCCCATTCGCCTGCTAAAGCATTTTCAAGGCCATTTAAATCCCATTGCTCTTCCATGGATTCGAGGGGGACATAAAAAGCACAAACAGCACGCAAAACGTCATCACGCAGATTAGCAATTAAATCGCCAATATCTTTACTCTCAAGAACTTCATTTCTTAAGCGATAAGTTTCTTTGCGTTGATCATTTGCAACGTCGTCATACTCCAACAACTGCTTACGAATATCAAAGTTACGGCCCTCAACCTTACGTTGTGCGGACTCAATAGAGCGCGTCACCATGCCAGCCTCAATTGGCTCGCCATCTGGCATTTTCAAACGTTCCATCACGGCACGTAAGCGATCACCCGCAAATATTCTCAAGAGCGCATCATCTAAAGAAAGATAGAAACGAGAAGAGCCTGGATCACCCTGACGGCCAGAGCGACCTCTTAATTGATTATCAATACGGCGACTCTCGTGGCGCTCAGTACCAATAATGTGTAAGCCACCTGCAGCTAAAACCTGATCATGAATACTTTGCCATTCATCTTGAAGGCCCTTGATCTTGCTTGCTTTTTCCGCATCTGAAAATGAGCTATCAGCCTCAATTAATGAAGACTGTTTGCCAACATTGCCGCCAAGCACAATGTCTGTTCCACGACCGGCCATATTGGTCGCAATCGTAATCATTTTTGGACGTCCTGCTTGTGCAATGATCTCTGCTTCACGAGCATGCTGCTTAGCATTTAGTACTTGGTGTGGCAATTTACGCTTATTGAGCAAGTCAGCAATTAACTCTGAGTTTTCAATCGATGTTGTGCCGACCAAAACTGGCTGCCCACGTTGATAGCAATCCTCAATATCTTTAATGACCGCATCGTAACGCTCGCGAGAAGATTTAAAAATCTGATCTTGACGATCCTTACGCTGACTAATTCTATTTGGCGGAATAACCACTGTTTCAAGGTTATAAATTTCTTTAAATTCGTAAGCTTCAGTATCCGCAGTACCTGTCATACCAGCTAACTTGCCATACATGCGGAAGTAGTTCTGGAACGTGATGGTAGCTAAAGTTTGATTCTCATTCTGAATCGGAACACCCTCTTTAGCCTCCACCGCTTGGTGCAAACCATCAGACCAACGACGACCCTGCATCAAACGACCAGTAAATTCATCAACAATAATGACTTCATTATTTTGGACAACGTACTGTTGGTCACGGCTATACAAAGTATGTGCACGAAGAGCGGCATATACATGGTGCATCAATGTAATATTTTGTGGCGCATACAAGGAGGCACCATCATCTAGGGCGCCCAACTGAACCAAGATAGCTTCAGCTTTATCGTGACCCTGCTCGGTTAAATAGACTTGCTGAGATTTTTCATCGACCCAGTAATCGCCGGGCTTTTCAACACCGGTACCATCGGCTTTTTCTTCACCGATTTGACGCTCTAAATGAGAAGGTAAGGCATTGATCTTGACGTAAAGATCGGTATGGTCATCGGCTTGACCAGAAATAATTAAAGGCGTACGTGCTTCATCAATCAGAATCGAGTCGACCTCATCAACAATCGCGTATGCCAAACCGCGCTGAACACGCTGACCCAAGTCCTGGACCATGTTGTCGCGTAAATAATCGAAACCGAATTCGTTGTTAGTACCGTAGGTAATGTCTGCGGCATAAGCCTCTTGCTTGGTTGCGTGATCCATCTGCGATAGATTGACACCAACCTTCATGCCCAAGAAGTTATAAAGCGTAGACATCCACTCAGCATCGCGCTGCGCCAAATAATCATTAACGGTTACTACATGGACGCCCTTACCAGTTAATGCATTGAGATATACCGGAAGAGTTGCCGTTAAGGTTTTACCTTCTCCGGTACCCATTTCAGCAATCTTGCCCTGATGCAAGGCCAAACCACCTAAGATTTGCGCATCAAAATGACGCATCTTCATCACACGGACACTAGCCTCTCGAACGACTGCAAATGCCTCGGCAGTAATGTCGTCCAATGACTCTCCTGCGGCTAGGCGAGATTTAAACTCTGCCGTTTTGGCAGCAAGTGCGGCATCATCCAAAGATTGCAGGCTCGCTTCAAAAGCGCCAACCTTGGCAACGGCTTTGCGATACTGTTTTAAGAGGCGGTCGTTACGACTGCCGACCAGGGTTTTAAGAAGACCGATTACCATGGGATATTGAAGAAAATTAAGTCCTTGAGTTTATCACTCGCAACCCCATTTTTTATGAACTTTGCTCCCAAACGACCTCCCAAGCAAACAGCCCACGACTGGATGGATTACTTACGAGAATCCGATGGCCTAGGGGGAATTTTGGCGA
This sequence comes from Burkholderiaceae bacterium, assembly GCA_947448415.1. Classification (GTDB taxonomy): domain Bacteria; phylum Pseudomonadota; class Gammaproteobacteria; order Burkholderiales; family Burkholderiaceae; genus Polynucleobacter. The sequence goes on from CANFMT010000012.1 coordinate 20,890, forward strand.
AAACCGAAGATTTAGCCAAACTCAAGTCCACACTAGGGTTGGCTTTAGCAAAGCTGGATTTAGAGCATCTGAACTCCAAAATTGAGGCGGGATGGCGTTCTGGATCGCAAAATGAACTCTTTTTACTGGTGGGAAGTGCTAGCATTGCGAGTCGCCTTCAACAAGTTTTACCCAGTCTAATCAATGAGTTATCTAAGTTAGGCTTGATTTGTAGTGCTATAAAAGTGCGCGTCAAACCACCAACAGGATCTTGGGAGGTTAAACCGGGTCCAGGAATTGCAAAACGGGATAAACCCAAAGGCCTAAACGCAGTAGCAAAAAAATCATGGGAAGACCTATTAGGCAAATTACCGGTAGATTCCAGCCTGCGAAAGGCTGTTGAACGGCTACTTCAAAATAAACCTAAGGGCTAAAAGTTTATATACCCCTTAGAAAAAGAGGGGTTGGCTTTCCTGGGAGTAGGCCTCAGGAGCCTTATTTTCTGCAAAAGTGCTAATTTCGTAGGAACTTGGATCCTCTAGGAGCTTGCGCAAAAGTGCGTTATTGAGGGCATGACCTGATTTTTCTGCGATGTAGGCGCCAACAATTGGATGGCCAACGAGATATAAGTCCCCGATTGCATCTAAGATTTTATGACGCACGAATTCATCTTCATAACGCAACTCTTCGTTATTCAAAATCCGATGTTCATCTAAAACAATCGCGTTATCTAAACTACCGCCGCGTGCTAAACCCATTTCACGTAGCGCTTCAACTTCATGCGCAAAACCAAAAGTACGGGCACGTCCAATCTCACTACGATAAGCATGCTCCGCAAAGTCAACAATAAAACGCTGGCCTGTTTTATCCACTGCTGGGTGTTTGAAGTCAATTGTGAAATCTAACTTGAATCCAAAAAATGGCTCAAGACGTGCAAGCTTATCGCCCTCACGTACCTCTATCGGCTTTTTAATCACTACAAATTGACGGGGAGCTTCCTGTTCAACAATGCCAGCCGACTCAATCAGAAACAAGAATGAGGCCGCACTGCCATCCATGATAGGAACTTCTTCACCATCCAATTCAATTGATAAATTATCTAAACCTAAACCGGCGCAGGCAGACAACAAATGCTCAACAGTAGAAACACGCACGCCATCTTTTTGAATGACGGATGCCAGCCGTGTATCGCATACAGCTAAAGCTGTTGCGGGCACAACTGATTGACCTGGCGTGTCTACCCTAACAAACTGAACCCCTGAATTTACTGCCGCAGGCTTAATAGAAATAGTGACCTTACGACCAGAATGCAAACCAATTCCCACGGTCTTCACCGGAGTTGCAATGGTTCTTTGCTTCATCATGTCGTTGTCTATAAATTCAGGGGGTATTAATTAAAAAATTACAGCTTTTTCAAAATAGAAGCGGCATCGCTAACTTCAAACTTGCCTGGAGCCTCACGATCTAAAGTTTTTACAACGCCGTCATCCACAATCATGGCATAGCGATCGGAGCGCACACCTAAGCCACGCGTAGTGAGATCCAACTCTAGTCCAACTTTTTTTGTGAACTCGGCACTACCGTCGCCTAACATGCGTATCTTTTTGCCAACCTTTTGATCACGTCCCCAAGCGCCCATTACAAACGGATCGTTTACTGAGATACACCAGATTTCATCAACGCCTTTGGCTTTAATAGCATCGTAGTGCTCTACATATCCAGGCACATGCTTAGCGGAGCAGGTTGGCGTAAAAGCGCCAGGCAAAGCAAAAATTACAATCTTTTTACCAGCAACTAATTTATCAACTTCAAAGGCGTTTGGCCCTAATGCACAGCCTTCAGTCTCTTCATTCATAAATTCATAAAGAGTGGCATTTGGTAATTTTTGTCCAACAGCAATCATTTCATCTCCAATAAGTATTTGTCAGTAAGCATGCCAACGCAAGCGCGGGATTCGTCGTCCGGAGGGGCGCCGCGCTGGCATTTTGCAATTACCTATTGTATTAAGCAGTTAATTAATCTGCTTGTTTACGCAAAAAGGCTGGTATTTCATAGTAATCAGCCCCTTTATCCAACATGGATTTAGCCTGAGGAGAGCTATCTGCACCTAAAGTCGGCGCAGGAGTCGCCTCACGAGAGCTACGAAAAACACGTGGCAAATCATATTGACTGTAATCAACGCCAGAACTCGCTGGTTGAGCTGTCATTGCAGGAGTGCTTCCAGCGCCGCCCGTTAAGGCCATACCAGCACTAGTAGAAAGCGCTGAATCTAAACTTACCTTGCTCATTGCTGCTGATGGGCTAGCAGGGGCAAAGCTATTGAGATCGGCCATAGTTGGCATTGCATCACTAGTACCAGTAGCTTGTCTCCAAACTACTTCTGGTTGATTATTTTTACGAGCTTGTGGATTATTCAAGCCAGTAGCCACAACAGTCACACGCAATGCATCACCCAAGCTCTCATCGTACACAGTACCGAAGATCACAGTGGCATCATCAGCAGCGTAACCACGAATTGCGGCCATCACTTCACGAGTCTCAGATAACTTCAATGAACGGCTAGCAGTAATGTTTACCAATACTCCGCGAGCGCCTGATAAATCAACACCTTCGAGCAATGGAGAAGCAACTGCAGCCTCAGCAGCTAAACGGGCACGATCCATGCCAGAAACAGTTGCTGTTCCCATCATTGCTTTGCCTTGCTCACCCATTACAGTCTTCACGTCTTCAAAGTCAACGTTAATCAAACCTTGAACATTGATGATTTCTGCAATACCAGAAACCGCGTTATGCAACACGTCATCTGCACAAGCAAATGCCTTATCGAATTCGGCATCTTCACCCATTACTTCGAATAGCTTTTCGTTCAGCACAACAATTAATGAATCTACATATGACTCGAGTTCAGTAGCGCCGTTTTCTGCAACCTTCAAACGCTTTACACCCTCAAAATCAAATGGCTTACTAATAACGCCCACTGTTAAGATGCCCATTTCTTTAGCAACTTGCGCAACGATTGGAGCGGCACCTGTTCCAGTACCACCACCCATACCAGCAGTAATAAAGACCATATGTGCGCCTTGCAAAGTATCGGCAATGCGTGCGCGCGCCTCTTCAGCTGAAGCCGCACCGATTTCTGGCTTAGCGCCAGCGCCTAATCCGCTAGAGCCCAGTTGCAAATTCACAGATGCCTCAGAACGCTGCAAAGCGCCAGCATCGGTGTTCATGCAAATAAACTCTACGCCGTTAACACCGCGACGGATCATGTGCTGGACAGCATTACCACCAGCGCCACCGACTCCAACCACTTTAATAATGGTCTTGCCAGCTGTTTCTTGATCTAACATTTCAAATTCCATATACCCTCCTAGGTAATAAACGTACTACGTTGACGACGACGAAAAAACTTAAAAATTTCCTGCAAACCATTCCTTCATGCGCGAGATAACTCCCTGCAATGCGCCTGACTGAGAAACTCGACGGCCGCGCAATAGCTGCGCCTGCCCTTCCATTAACAAACCAATACTGGTGGCATACCTGGGGCTACGCAACACTTCATGTAAATGTCCACGATATTCAGGCGTACCAATGCGAGCAGGTCTTAAGAACACTTGCTCAGCTAATTCAACCATTCCAGGCATTAATGAAGTACCACCAGTAAGGACGATTCCTGAAGAAACCATATCCTCATAACCAGAGTCGCGTACTACACCTCTAACTAAGGTAAATAATTCCTCAACACGTGGCTCAATCACGGCTGCAAGAGCTTGCTTAGACATTGGGCGTGGATCTCTATCACCAACACCAGGTACATCTATCATTGCGGTTGGGTCAGCCATGTCTTGACGAGCAATGCCATGCGCAATCTTTAAATCTTCTGCATCGATCGTTGGAGTGCGTAATGCCATAGCAATATCGTTGGTAATTTGATCACCTGCGATAGGAATAACGGCAGTATGACGAATAGATCCTTGACAATAAATTGCAATATCAGTTGTACCTCCGCCAATATCGACCAATACAACTCCAAGTTCTTTTTCATCATCAGTCAGAACGGCCAAGCTTGATGCCAATGGCTGCAAAATGAGATCATTCACTTCGAGACCACAGCGACGAACGCACTTCACAATGTTTTGAGCGGCACTTACCGCACCAGTAACAATGTGCACCTTAACCTCTAGGCGCAAACCACTCATGCCAATCGGCTCACGCACGTCCTCTTGACCATCGATGATGAATTCTTGAACTAAGATGTGCAGAATTTGTTGATCTGTAGGAATATTGATTGCCTTTGCGGTCTCAAGAACACGCTCAACATCGCCAGATCCAACTTCTTTGTCACGAATAGCAACCATGCCGCTGGAATTAAAACTCACAATATGATTACCGGCAATGCCTGTAAAGACTTGCACAATCTGACGGTCCGCCATCACTTCAGCTTCTTCAAGCGCCTTCTGAATAGACTGCACAGTTGCCTCAATATTGACAACTACGCCCTTCTTCAAGCCCTTAGAGGCAGTTTGGCCAACACCAACCACATTGAATTGACCATCAGGAGCCAACTCAGCAACCAAGGCGACAACCTTGGAAGTGCCAATATCTAAACCAACTAATAGGTCGCGATTATCTTTACTCATTTCCATTCCTCATTGCTTCTGCTCACTTTTTTTGCCGTCTACTTCATTCTTTTTCAAACTTGCAGAGGCCAGATGCACTGCAAAACCATTTGCATAACGTAAATCCACTGCATCAATTCGATTTGCCCACTTCTCTTGCACTTGTGGCCAATATTTAAATAAACGAGCAACACGCTCTTCAGTTAAGTTTTTGTCTGAACTCTCTTCATCGCGGCCAAACTCTACTTTCATTCCATTGGAAAGTTTTACGTGCCAGGCATAGCGTTCGGTGAGAGCAAGACTTGTTACCTCTGCACCCCAAGGTTTAAACCAATTGTTTGCCTTTTCATACAAACTCAAGACTTCTTTGCCTGAATCCTCGGGGCCATGAAAATCTATTAAGTGCACGTCCTCGCCAACCTCAGAAACCCGACCAGCAAAGATTTCACCATGTGTATTCATCAATGAGTGACTATCTGCACCACCCCAAGTTCCGAAAGGCTTCTGCTCTTCGATGCTGACAACTAAACCATTTGGCCAAACACGCCGGACATTAGCGTGACGTACCCAAGGCATGCTTTCAAACCCGCGCTTTACATCCTCTAAGCGAACGCTGAAAAAATTCCCTTGAACCGTCTCTAGAACCTGCTGCTTCACAATTGGCTTATTAATATGTTTTAAGGTTTGACCAGCTACTGGCTCAATTTGAATTTGCTTTAAAGAAAATACTGGGCGCTGACTAAGCCAAACGAGCACACCGATAACCATCATTACAGTAAAACAGCGCGTCAAGAAACGGCTCAGCTTTTGCATCCGATCTGGATGATTCCAGAGCGGAGACATCAGCATGGAGAATATTTCTCCGAACCGATCCATGAAATTGTTCATGCGTTAGCGTCCTCTTTTTGCAGCAAAGTCTGACTCAATAGCCACAGCACCAAATCCGCATACTCAATACCTGCGGCCTTAGCGGCCATCGGCACCAATGAATGCGATGTCATACCAGGCGATGTATTCATTTCAAGCAAATAGGGTTTGCCTGTCTTATGATCCAACATGACATCTGCACGACCCCATGTTCGACAACCTAACGCCTTGTAAGCAGCCAAGGCCAACTCTTGAACAGCAAGATTAACTTCAGGCTTAAGGCCCGTTGGACAGAGGTACTGAGTTTCATCAGAGAAATACTTATTATGAAAATCGTAATTGGCTTGTGGTGGAATGATTTTGATTACTGGCAGAGCTTCTGCACTTTCTCCTTGACCAACTAATGGGCAAGTTAATTCGTCACCAATAATGCAAGTCTCAGCAATCACTTTTTTATCTAATCCAGCAGCAAGCTGGTAAGCAGAAGGTAACTCATCTGCTGATTTCACTTTAGTTAAGCCCAAAGAAGATCCTTCTTGTGCAGGCTTCACAATGAGAGGCAACCCAAGATGCTTAACGACCGCATCCCAATCGCTTGTTGCAGTAAGCTCTTCATATTCTGGCGTAGATAAACCAGCGCTAATCCAGATCTGCTTAGTTGCGATCTTGTCGATTGACAGCGCAGAGGCTAAGACGCCACTTCCGGTGTAGGGAAGGCCCAACAACTCTAGCAAGCCCTGAATAGTTCCATCTTCACCGTAACGACCATGCAGGGAAATAAAAATACGATCAAATTTTTCTTTGGCTATTTCAGTTGGGCAACGTAGCCCCGGATCAAATCCATGAGCATCCACTCCCTTTAAACGGAGGGCATCTAAGACGCCGTTACCAGACATTAAAGAAATTTCTCTCTCGCCAGATTTGCCACCTAGCAGCACGCCTACACGACCCAAAGACTTCACATCTAAGTCTGCAAGGCTAGACTTAACGCGTTCGCCCCAAGATTTCAAATGAATAGTCGTCTTAGACATGCTTTGCCCCTGACAGGGTATGCGGCAAAGCAGATATTGAACCTGCACCCATGGTAATTAATACATCTCCATCTTTTAAAACCTGATTTAATTTTTCTGGCATCTCTGCAACGCTGGAAGCAAATGCCACTGCAGCAGAATCCAATAAAGTCTTTGTCTGCTTGTCTTCGACAAGTGCGGCCTTCATCAAACTCTTACCATCCGCTCCAGGAATCTTTGCTTCGCCAGCTGGATAAACTTCGGTTAGAACTAGAGCATCAAAATTTCTAATCACTTTAACAAACTCGCCGAAGCAATCACGCGTTCTTGTAAAGCGATGTGGCTGAAACGCTAATACCAAGCGACGCCCAGGAAATGCGCCACGAGCGGCAGCTAAAGTGGCGGCCATCTCTACTGGGTGGTGGCCATAATCATCAATCAAGGTAAAGCTTCCGCCAGATGCTAGCGGGACTTCTCCGTAACGCTGGAACCGACGTCCAACACCACTAAATTCCGAAAGGGCTTTTGTAATGGCCTCATCGCTTACACCCAACTCTGTTGCTATACCAATAGCAGCTAAAGCATTGCGAACGTTGTGCAAACCAGGTAAATTTAAAGTGATATTGAGCGGCCCAGGTTTGTTGCCATGCCTGCGTACCGTCCGACGATCAACCTTGAAATGCATTTGAGTTCCATCAGCACGAACATTGCTTGCACGAATATCGGCATCATCAGCTAAACCATAACGAAGAACGGGCTGGGATACAAAAGGAATGATGTCGCGTACGTTAGCGTCATCAATACAAAGCACTGCGACACCATAAAAAGGCATGCGCTGAATAAACTGTACGAATGCTTGTTTTAAACGAGCCATATCATGCTGGTAGGTATCCATATGATCAGCATCGATATTAGTAACCACTTCCATTGCAGGGAAAAGTTGTAAGAAAGATGCATCTGATTCATCGGCTTCTACAACAATGAAATCGCCACGCCCTAAGCGCGCATTAGCACCAGCTGAGTTAAGTTTTCCGCCAATAACGAAAGTAGGGTCTAGGCCGCCCTCAGCCAGAACCGATGCGACAAGACTAGTTGTAGTAGTTTTGCCATGAGTTCCAGCAATCGCAATTCCTTGCTTTAAGCGCATTAACTCGCCCAGCATTACAGCTCGCTGAATCACTGGAATCTTCGCTGCACGCGCAGCCAATACTTCAGGATTATTTCCGGTAACCGCTGTAGAGATCACTACCGCCTCGGCAGTGCCAATATTTTTGGGATCATGACCAACATGAATTACAGCGCCCAAGTCTTTTAAGCGCTGAGTAACAGCGCCTTCTGCTAGATCTGATCCCGAAACTTGATAACCCAAGTTCAAAAGCACCTCAGCAATGCCGCTCATACCCGCACCACCAATGCCAACGAAGTGAATTTGCTGAACGATATGCTTCATATGCCCACCCCTGCACAATTTGCACACACTTCTGCAACACGCTGAGTGGCGTGTGGTTTAGACAATGCATATGCACGCAGAGCCATTTCTTTTAAATCTGCGCGATTGAAGTTTTGAATCATTAAAGCTAAATCTTGTGGATTAAGTTGTTGCTGCGGCAAGAGAACTGCCGCATCAGCATCCGATAAAAACCGCGCATTAGCAGTTTGATGATCATCAATTGCATGAGGGAATGGAATAAGACAAGAAGCCACACCGCATGCAGCCAATTCAGAAACAGTCATTGCGCCTGAACGGCAAATTACCAAATCTGCTTGTGCATAAGCAATAGGCATATCGTCAATAAATGGACGAATATCGGCTACTACTCCTAAATCAACATAGCGTTTTTGTAAGTCTGCCAAATGCTTATCACCAGCCTGATGAATTACCTGTGGACGAGATTCCATGGGCATTAAAGCAAGCGCAGCAGGAATATTTTCATTTAGTGCTGCAGCGCCCAAACTTCCGCCAACTACCAATATAGATAAGGGTCCTTGGCGTTGGTCATAGCGCAGAGCAGGTGAAGCGAGATGATCAAACTCTTCGCGAATAGGATTGCCAACCCACTCCGCATTTTCTATAGTGCCGGGGAAACCTGTCAAAACTTTCATGGCAATCTTCGAGAGCGCAATGTTTGCGCTTCCCGCAACAGAATTAGCTTCATGCAACACCAGTGGGCGCTTCAAAAGCTTTGTCACAAGACCTCCTGGAAAGGTGATGTAACCACCCATACCTAAAACAACGCTAGGTTTTAAGCGACGCATAATTTTCCAGCTTTGGAAACTTGCACGCATTAAATTGATAGGCAACATTAACTTTGCTTTTAAGCCCTTGCCGCGTAGTCCGCCAAACTCAACTGCCTCAAATGGGAAGTCGCAAGACTTCACAAGACGGTATTCCATACCTGATTGATTACCTAACCAAGAAACATTCCAACCACATATCCGTAAATATTCAGCGACGGCTAGTCCTGGGAAAATATGCCCACCAGTACCACCAGCCATTACCAAAATTGAGGGTTTGGTCACAACTTCCCTCCGCGCATAAGAATGCGATTTTCAAAATCAATGCGCAACAACATTGCAATGGCAACTGCATTCATCAAAATTCCAGATCCACCATAACTTACTAAAGGTAGAGTTAAGCCTTTGGTTGGTAACAGGCCAAGGTTTACTCCCATATTGATGAAGGCCTGCCAGCCTATCCAAATCGCTACACCCTTAGCTGCTAGACCGGCAAAACTACGATCTAATTGCAATGCTGTACGGCCAATTAAAAATGCGCGGCGCACGATCCAGTAGAACAAGAAGATCATCACCACCACGCCAACAAAACCTAACTCTTCACCAATCACTGCCATGATGAAATCGGTATGCGCTTCTGGTAAGTAATGCAATTTTTCTACACTGCCGCCCAAACCAGTACCAAACCACTCGCCCCGACCGAAGGCCATTAAGGAGTGAGTTAATTGATACCCTTTATTGGCTGCGTTATCAACCTGCCATGGATCCATAAAAGCCAGCATGCGTCCACGACGGAATGGTGACAGCGCAATCATCGTTGCACCACTCATCAAACCAACCAGAATCAAACCACCAAACAATTTGGCGTTAATGCCGCCCAAAAACAGGATGCCAAAAGCAATCAGCGCAACGACTACGAATGCGCCCATATCAGGTTCAGCCATTAATAAGCCACCAACCAGAGCAACTGCAATACCCATTGGAAGCATACCCTTCACAAAGGAGTGCAGATACTCTTGGCGCTGAACGGTATAACTCGCCGCAAAAATGACCGCCGCAAACTTCATCAACTCAGATGGCTGAAAGTTCATCAAGCCTAGTGGTATCCAGCGCTTAGCGCCATTTACACCCTTACCGACACCAGGAATGAGTACGGCTATCAACAATAAGACAGTGAATCCAAAAATTACCGGGGAATAACGATCCCAAACCTTTGTAGGAATCTTAAAAGCCCAAATGCCGACGCCAATCGCGATCACCAAAGAAATCATGTGGCGGATCAAGAAAAAGTTGCTACTGTAGTTGGCGTACTTAGGACCATCAGCCAAAGTAATAGAGGCTGAATAGACCATTACCAAGCCAATTAACATCAAAGACAATACTGCCCATACGAGTAGTTGGTCGTAATCCATCATGCGAGAGCGAGTTTGCTCAACGCCCGATACCGCATCTCTTAAGCCGGTACGAAAATTGTCGATACCGCCTCTAGAAAAATCCCAAAAGCGATTCAGCCCCAAACGATTCTCTGGAAATAATTTATCTTTTAGATTCATGCCTGCACTCCTTCAAAGCGCATTCCCAATTCTTCAACCCCTGTAGCAAATACCTGAGCACGCTCAACATAGTCTTTAAACTGATCCAAGCTTGCGCAAGCGGGAGATAACAACACTAAATCTCCAGAGATAGCCTTTACAGCAGCGGCCTGAACAGCCGCCACTAAATTGCCACTCAACATGCAGGGAATATTTTCACCAAGAGCTTCACCAATAGTGCTGCCATCTTTACCAATTAAGAAGACGCCCTTCACGAATCGCAACGCTGGCTCACGCAATGGGCTGAAATCTTGACCCTTACCATCACCGCCAGCAATCAACCAAATTCTTTTTCCAGATTCATTGCTACCTAAACCATTTAGAGCGGCAACAGTAGCGCCTACATTAGTACCCTTACTATCATCGACATACTCAACATCGTTAATAATCGCAATGCTTTGCACTCGATGAGGCTCGCCATGGTAATCACGCAAGCCATGCAATAGAACATTCATTGGTAAATTAGCAGCGCGTGCTAATGCTAGAGCTGCTAATGCATTTAATGCATTATGGCGACCGCGAATACGTAAAGCATCAGCAGGAATTAAGCGCTTTAAACGCAAAGGCTCAGCTTCGACTGCTACTGCAGATTTGCGACGGCGCTTTGGCGCAGGATCAACATCCTCGTCTATTTCAGCCCAAACCAACCAATCAATACCGCCAGCTCGCAAGTCATGCTCAATACCAAATGCGCCTTGTTCATCTGGTCGATTAGAGCCAAAGGTAATGATGGATTTTTGAGCCCTATCAGACTCAGAAATTAAGCCCATCACCAAAGAATCATCTCGATTCAAGATACAGACTGTGTCATCGCCAAATATCTTTGCCTTGGCTTGTGCATAAGACTGCATATCGCCATGCCAGTCCAAATGATCTTGAGTGATATTTAAAACTGTTGCCGCCGTTGCATTCAAAGTATGGGTATGTACCAGCTGAAAACTAGATAGCTCTAATACCCAAACGTCTGGCATATCTTCTAACTGATCCGCTCCATCTAAACAGCTCATCAATTTCTCTAGCGCAGCTGGGCTAATGTTGCCTGCTACTGCAACTTTCTTTCCAGCACGCTCACATAATTGACCAGTTAATGCAGTGGTAGTTGTTTTACCGTTAGTACCGGTCACAGCTAGCACTGCAGTTGTATAAATTGATCCTTGAATTTTTGCCATACGGCTTAAGGCTGTAAGAGCGCGAGCAAAAAATTCAATCTCACTCCATACATCGATTTCAGCCTGCTCAACCTTAGCCAAAAAAGACTGCGTTGGTTCTTGTAGGGGAGATAAACCCGGGCTGATTCCAACAACATCAATATTTTTTAATAGGTCTTCACCAAGAGGACCAAAATAAGCATCTTTTAGACCAGCAATACGAAGCTCCTCTAGCCACGCATTTTGGCGAACTGTAAAGGTAGATTGCTCACGTGTATCCGCTAAATGTACTTCAGCGCCATTGCGCAAGCACCACTTAGCCATAGCAACACCAGACTCACCTAGGCCCAAAATAAGGAATCGGTTTGGAGCCTGATAGCCTTCATTAGCCATGAGGCTGTCGTTAGCAAAGGTATTTTGTAAGATCAACATATTTATTTTTGGCTCACCGTAATTTCAAGCTAGATAAACCAATTAGGACCAATAGGATGGTGATAATCCAGAAACGGACAACCACTTGCGTTTCCTTCCAGCCGCCCAATTCAAAGTGATGATGCAAAGGTGCCATACGGAAAATACGTCGCCCTTCACCAAAATGTTTTTTTGTTACCTTGAACCAAAATACTTGCAGCATTACTGATAGGGTTTCTGCAACAAAAATGCCGCCCATAACAAACAGTACGATTTCCTGTCTAACAATGACGGCAATTGTTCCCAGTGCACCACCTAATGCCAGCGCACCAACATCTCCCATGAATACTTGTGCTGGATGTGTGTTGTACCAAAGGAATGCCAAGCCCGCTCCACCCATCGCACCGCAGAAAATCATCAACTCACCTGCGCCAGGAATGTAGGGGAACAATAAATACTTAGCGTAAATCGCATTACCCATGACATATGCAAAAGCACCTAAAGCGGCACCCACCAAGATCACCGGCATGATGACCAAGCCATCTAAACCATCGGTCAGATTTACCGCATTACTACTTCCCACGATGACTAAGTAACTCAAAATAATGAACCCCATCACTCCTAATGGGTAACTCACTTCTTTCATGAAGGGTAAGAGAAGGTTGGTTTTAGCTGGTAGATCTAATGCGAAACCGCTTTTTAACCATTCATAGAAAAGTTGCAACACCTTCAGGTTGTTCACTTCAGAAACAGAAAAGGCTAAATAAATCGCTGCGAATAAACCAATCAAGGTCTGCCAAAAGAATTTTTCTCTAGAAGCCATGCCTTTGGGGTCTTTATATACAACCTTACGATAGTCATCCACCCATCCAACTAGACCAAATCCAAAAGTAACAATCATCACAATCCAAATAAATCGATTGCTTAAGTCAGCCCATAACATGCAGGAGATAAAGATACCAATCAAAATCAAAACGCCACCCATAGTTGGCGTACCTGATTTCACTAAATGAGTTTGCGGTCCATCAGTACGTACTGCTTGGCCCATCTTTAAAGCTGCAAGCTTACGAATAACCCATGGGCCCGCAGCTAAACCAATTAACAACGCAGTCACCGTTGCCATCACCGCTCTAAAGGTGATGTAATTAAATACTCGGAAAAATCCGAAATCGTCTTGTAGCCATTGCGCCAAAATCAAGAGCATGTTTTAGCCTCCTCTAATAAGGCTTGCACTACACGCTCCATACGCATAAACCGTGAACCTTTTACCAAAATATTCAAATGCTGATTGCTGCCACTAGACTGCGCATGAAAGGCGTCTCTTACTTGAGCAATAAGGCTATCCATATCTGCGAAATGCTTTGCATTTAATGTAGCGCCACTACTTTTATTGGCATCATCAAACCCAAGAATCGCAAACTGGCATTGCTCGCCAAGAGCAAATAATCTCGAGATACCTTGTTCAGCAGCATAAGCACCGACTTCACGATGAAACTCAGGGCCTTGATTCCCAACCTCGCCCATATCCCCCAGCACAAGCCAAGAAGGATTGCCAGATTGCTTGAGCGCATCAATAGCTGCCCGCACTGAATCTGGATTAGCGTTATAGCTATCGTCAATGAGGGTGTGATTAGGATCAATCTTTTTAGCCTGCATTCGTCCGTTCACCGGCGAGAATGACTCAAGCCCTTGTTTAATCTTGTCAAGACTTACACCAGCTGCCAAAGCAGCAGCGCTAGCCGCTAATGCATTGCGAACATTGTGACTTCCCAATGTGTTTAACTGAATCTCAACGGATCCCTGCTCAGTTTCTATCTGCACACGCCCATTACTTAAAAGTTGACCAGTAACCGACGCCTTAAGGTGTGCCTGGCTAGATGACAAAACAAAATCAATGATCCTTCGCCCAGCAGCTGCTTCACGCCAAACCTGTGCAAACTCAGAGTCGGCAGGGAAAACTGCAACACCATCTTCTGGAAGAGCGCGAATAGCATCTGAATGCTCTTGCGCTACCGCTGCAACAGTAGCCATAAACTCTTGGTGTTCGCGCTGAGCATTATTAATCAAGGCAATATTAGCTTGTGCAATGGCAGCTAGCTGAGCAGTCTCACCAGGATGATTCATGCCAAGCTCAACTACAGCCAAGCGGTCATTAGGACGCATCTTTAATAAGGTAAGCGGCAAACCAATATCGTTATTCAGATTTCCTTTGGTAACCAAAGTATTGGTATCACCAACAGCAGCCTTAAAAACGGAAGCGATCATTTCCTTAACGGTAGTCTTTCCATTGCTACCGGTCACCAAAGCCATAGGAATAGGATGCTGCAAGCGCCATGCTTTAGCGAGCTCTCCCAAGGCAACGCGCGTATCAGGAACGCAAATTCCCGGCAGGTTAGCTGGGCACTTCTCTTGATGACTAATAAGGACTGCTGTAGCTCCAGCTTGTGCAACATCAGATAAAAAATCATGTGCATCAAAGCGATCACCAGCCAACGCAATAAATAATTCACCAGAGTCGATTTGTCGACTATCAGTTCCCACCATATTGACTGCTAAATTGTTTGCAGAGTCCAAAGAAACATTAATTAACTTGCTTCCAGGCAGCATGGCATGCACTTTTCCAAGCGTTGTCATAGTCGACATCAAATCCCACCCCCTGCAGCCAAGCGGATATGCTCTTGATCTGAAAAATCAAATTTCTTGCCATTAATCTCTTGTGTAGTCTCATGGCCTTTACCGGCAACCAAGACAATGTCGCAAGAATCGGCATGACGAATTGCAGACATAATAGCTGCCGCACGATCTGCAATGACTTGGACATTCTGAGCATTGCTATCAATACCTCCGCGGATCATTTGCATGATTATTTGAGGATCTTCGGAACGTGGATTGTCGCTTGTAATAAGCACTTGATCTGCATATCTTGAAGCTACATTACCCATTTGTGGGCGCTTGCCTGCATCTCGATTTCCGCCACATCCAAATACGCACCAAATTTTTCCATTACGCCGATCTGCAATAGGGCGTAGCGCTTGCAATGCTTTTTCAAGGGCATCTGGAGTGTGGGCGTAATCAACAACCGCTAATACACCCTCAGATTTTTGATTTTTTGATAGGGGAATTAATTCCATGCGGCCCACTACTGGACTTAACTGACTCACTCTCTTGCCAGCCTCTTCACATGAAAGGCCCTGAGTAATGAGTACTGTCCATACTGCAAGTGCATTACTGAGATTAAATTCACCTAACAGAGGAATATGCAAGGGGCCAACTACTTCACCCTCGCAGCTAAAATATGCATCGTAACCAGCACCGCCAATAGCGCTATCTTTTACATATATACGCTTTAAACGATTACCGAATTTCTCAAAACTATTAAACGCACTTTGATTTAACGCATATGCCCAAACTGTTAACTCACCTTTAGTCAAAAGATTCATTACTAGTTCACGGCCAAATGCATCATCCAAATTAATCACTGCATGCTCAAGACCAACCTGTTGAAACAACTTGGCTTTTGCCTGCGCATATTCAGCCATACTGCCGTGGTAATCCAAATGATCTTGCGTCAAATTGGTAAATACAGCGCAATTAAATTCAGTGCCAGCGATTCTCTCTTGCTGTAAGGCATGCGAGGAAACTTCCATGGCTACCTGAGCAGCACCTGCATCAAGCAACTCTTTGAGTTGGGTTTGCAATTTAGGTGCATCAGGTGTGGTGTATCCAGTCTGCACTACTGACTCAGGAAATCCCGTTCCCAGAGTACCTAGCACCGCAGTACGGTGAGCTGCCGTATTTAGTGACTGTGCGAGCCAGTGGGTAATACTCGTCTTACCATTAGTGCCA
Source organism: Burkholderiaceae bacterium (assembly GCA_947448415.1). Taxonomy (GTDB): domain Bacteria; phylum Pseudomonadota; class Gammaproteobacteria; order Burkholderiales; family Burkholderiaceae; genus Polynucleobacter. The sequence continues at coordinate 36,594 of CANFMT010000012.1, forward strand.
GTGACACCAATCATTTTTAGCTTTTTACTTGGGTATCCATACCATTGAGCACAAAGCTCACCCACTTTAATCGCAAGACTGTCCACAGCAAAACAAAGCGGATGATTACCAAAGGCATTGTCAAACCCCACAGGATCAAAAACTACCGCAGCCGCTCCCTGATGTAATGCTGCCTCAATATAGTCCCGACCATCACGCTTTCCATTGCCATGACCAACTGGATAGGCAAAAAAGATATCACCAGCATGAATCTGGCGACTATCCGCACTTAACTTAGCAGCAGAATTTGTCATGCTACGTAAGTGCTCAATCAAATGATTGGTGTCTATATTCAACGCCGCCCTCATCTCTTTAAGACCACATGCTGAGGCTGTACATTTGCCGTACGAATCTCTTCGGGGGCTTTATCTTGCAGAACCATTTGCTTTGCTTTGCTGTCTGGCAAAACATTTAAAGTATTTAAGGTTTCACTCACAATGGTTGAAAACACTGGTGCTGCTACATCACCGCCATAGTGGCTACCGCCAGTCGGCTCATCAATCATGACAGCCACAACAATACGAGGGGCGCTAATTGGCGCCAAACCAGCAAAGTAAGCGCGGTATTTATTACCGTACCCTTTGCCAACCAATTTATGCGCTGTGCCTGTCTTACCACCTACACGAAAGCCTTCAGCTTGAGCCTTAATTGCAGTACCGCCCGGCTCAGTAACTGTTTCAAGCATCGCCCGCATCTCAATAGCAGTCTTAGGAGACAAAACCTTTGTGCCAGGTTTGAACTCAGGACTGCGCTCAATAGTGAGCGGCACCAATTCTCCATCACGAGCAAATACCGTATAAGCTCGTGCTACCTGAAATAAAGATGCAGAAATACCATAACCGAATGCAATACGCGCCTGGTCAGTAGGCATCCACTTTTTGAATGGATGAACCGTTCCAGCTACAGCACCCGGGAATCCAATTTTAGGAGCCTGCCCTAAACCGACTGCAGTATAAAAATCCCACATTTCTTCTGCAGAAAGATTATTCATCGCAATTTTTGCAGTACCAATATTGCTAGACTTCTGAATAACCTGCGCAACCGTTAAGTTTCCATAGGGATGCGTATCGGTAATTGGTTTAGGCCCAACTAGATACTTGGCACCAATCACCATATTAGTATCCGGTTTGACAGCCCCTTTTTCCAATGCAATGGAAATGGTCAGGGGCTTCATCGTTGAACCAGGCTCAAAGGTATCGGTCAGTACGCGATTGCGCAGTTGTTCGCCAGTTAAAAATTTACGATCATTGGGGTTATAGCTTGGATAGTTGGCAAGAGCCAAAATCTCACCAGTCTGCGTGTCTAAAACAACTGCACCACCTGCTTTGGCATGATGCTTTTCTACAGCATCCTTGACAGCGTTATAAGCTAAAAATTGAATCTTGCTATCAATCGAGAGATTTAAGTCCTTACCATTTTGTGGCAACTGCAAAATTGCCATTTCTTCAACAACTCTACCCAAACGATCAACCACAACCCGTCTTTGACCTGCGCGACCTGCCAGCTCTTTTTCTCTTGAGAGTTCCATACCCTCTTGGCCACGATCTTCGACATTAGTAAATCCGACCACATGTGCCATTGCCTCGCCTTCTGGATAGAAGCGACGATATTCATTATTTAATCCAATGCCTGGGATTTCTAATTGCTTAATTTGCTGAGCAACTGCAGGCTCGACCTGGCGTTTTAAGAAAATCTGCTTGCGCTCTTCTCTTAATTTTTTTCGAAGCTCAGCCTCACTAATTTGCAGCAGGCTAGCAAGCTTTTGTACTTTGTCAGCAGCTAAATCATCTGGGACCGTATCGTTGTAGGCGATAACAGATTTAGCCTCTAAGCTAGTAGCGATCACTTGACCATTGCGATCCAAAATTTTTCCGCGACTAGCAGGTAGCTCCAACTCACGCTGAGTCCCCCGTATCCCTTTAGCTTCATAGAATGCATTTCCCGGACCCTGAATCCAGAAAGCTCGAAGCAATAGCATCATGAAAACAAAGAACAAGAGGAAAAGCATGAGACGCGACCGCCACATCGGCAGACGCAATACTAAATTTGGCGTAGTAGAAAAACCAACCGGCCTCATTTAGCCTCCCTTAAATACAAAGTACGCTCAGGGGAAATGGGGGACATACGCAATTGATTGCGAGCTACATCACGAATACGGGCAGACTTCGAAAGATTGCGCTGCTCATATTCAAGTCGCAACCATTCTTGGTTTAACTTACGCTCTTCAATTTGCGCTCGCTCCTGGAGGATGAATAATTTACGAGCACGCTGCTGTGCTGCTACTAAGGAAAGCGCACAAATTAATAACAAAGCGAGCAAAGTTAAGGTAGCGCGATTCATCCGAGCACCTCAAAGCGTTTTTCAGCAACCCGCATAATGGCTGAACGTGCACGAGGATTCTCACGAATTTCTGCATCACTTGGCTTAACCCGAGAAATAATTTCTAAAGCACTTTTTGGCAAATCTTTTTCACGCACTGGTAAGCCACGCGGAATTTCTACTTTGGCATTAGCTTGTAAGAATTGCTTAACAATGCGATCTTCCAGCGAATGAAAGCTAATGACTGCCAGTCTTGCGCCGGGCTTTAATAAATTCAAAGCTGCCTTAAGTCCTAGCTCCAAATCATCCAACTCGCGATTAATGAAAATGCGTAAGGCTTGAAATGTTCTGGTAGCAGGATCTTGACCAACTTCGCGTGTACGCACTACGCTAGCGACTAAGCTTGCTAATTCGGAGGTTGTTTTTGGTGACAAACCTTCCTCTCGCTTCGCCACAATGGCTTTTGCGATCTGGAATGCAAAGCGCTCTTCTCCATAAGTCTTAATCACGTGCGTGATTTCCTCCTGCGGTGCTTGTTCTAGCCACTGTGCCGCAGTCAAGCCTTGATCTGTATTCATCCGCATATCGAGCGGACCTTCGCGTCGAAATGAAAAACCGCGATGCGCCTCGTCCACCTGTGGAGAACTGATTCCCAAATCCAACAAAATTCCATCGGCCGATTGAGCCTGCGCGTATTGATCCATGTGCGCAAAGCTGTCGTGCACAATCGTCAGACGTGGATCGTTGATTTGCTTTGCTACTGCTATTGCATCCAAATCCTTGTCGAACGAAATCATGCGCGCAGTACTGTTCAACTCTTTTAGCAATGCTTGAGTATGACCACCGCGCCCAAACGTTCCATCGATTACCAATATGTTGTTTGTAGAGCTTTGATTTTGAATGAGCGGGCCACTGACTAGCGCCGTCACCGCCTCGGCCAGCAACACTGGGCGATGAGTTGTGTTCATAGCACCCTGTCATCAAAAATTAAATTGCTTGAGTGCTTCAGGCATGCCTTGCGCAATCGCAGCCTGTTCTTTTGCAGCGTATGTTGCTGCATCCCACAACTCCAAGTGACTACCCATACCGAGCAAGATCACTTCTTTTTCAATGCCCGCAGCTGCGCGTAATTCTGGACTAACCAAAATTCGACCTGCGCCATCCAGATCTATTTCCGCTGCATTACCGAGAAAAATTCTGCGCCACCAATGCGCATCCATCGGAAGTTGAGCCACTCTTGCTCTAAATGTTTCCCACTCTGGTCGCGGAAAGAGCAGCAAGCAGCCATCCGGGTGTTTTGTAAGCGTGATGCGCCCCTCACCTTGCACCAACAAGGCGTCACGATGCTTTGCCGGCACAGACATGCGGCCTTTTGCATCTAAATTAAGAGCTGACGCACCTTGAAACACCAATTACCCCACTTTTTCACACTTCCTCCCACTTTAGAGGATCGCACTAAGGGGGTCAAGTGTTTTTAGGGTTTTTTTAGGAATTTCTCTAATGTTTACAAACACTTAGCGTCATCTGTTCACAAAATGGTGATAATAAAATAGCTACTTAAAACAAAGGCTTGGAAAATACACTTAAGAATAGGTCTTAGCTATTAGCCCTATTAATACCTAAATATACTGTATTTAAAAACAGTATATAAACAAAAATATATTTAAATTAATCGAAAAATTAAATTTTGTAAGCCGTTGCTGTCATTACCTTTGATGTCGCCTTCATTAATTTCTGAATTGGCTTGGGCAACGGTACGCCTCCAGCATTTTTTGCAGCCAGCCCATGTTCAATTTCATCAATGCGCATTTGATCAATAATTGCACGCGAACGTTGATCATCTTTTGGTAGTTTTTCGAGATGACTTTCTAGGTGATTCTCAACTTGCTTCTCAGTTTCAGCAACAAATCCTAAACTCCACTTATCGCCTGCTAAGCCTGCTAACAAGCCGATCGCAAAGGATCCCGCATACCAAAGTGGATTGAGATAACTAGTGTGTGAACCTAATTCTTGAAGCCGAGTTTCACACCAAGCTAAATGATCCATTTCTTCTTGGCCAGAGTGGTTAAGCATCTCCTGAATTTGCCGATTTCGCGCTACTAATTTTTGGGATTGATACAGCGCTTGAGCGCAGACTTCACCCACGTGATTTACTCGCATCAATCCTGCTGCATGTTCTCGCTCAGTTGCATTAAGAGAGTTACTCGTCCCAACCTCAGATCCAGGAGTTGGCCGCCCGGCATTTGCACCTCCCACCACTGAGCGCATCGCGGTATCAAACTCAATAATGAGACGATCGATAGGGCTCATTTGGACAGAAAACTAGACTAAAACTTCTGCCTTGCAACTCTGTTTAGTCTTCAAACCAAGCTCCGCTAAGAGCTCACGGTCTTGTTCCGCCTCAGGATTACCGGTAGTGAGTAGTTGCTCACCATAAAAAATCGAATTGGCTCCAGCCATGAAACACATAGCCTGCACAGCTCTTCCAAGCTCTTGGCGCCCTGCAGATAAACGCACGCGCGCTTTTGGCATAGTGATACGGGCAACAGCAATGGTCCTCACAAACTCAAGAGGATCCAAGGGTTTTTGCTCCGCCAAAGGAGTACCCGCAACTGGCACCAGATGATTAATAGGCACCGACTCAGGATAAGGACTTAAGTTGGCCAAGCGCGCTAAGAATGCTGCACGCTGCTCGCGAGATTCACCCATACCCACAATGCCACCGCAGCAGACAGACATACCAGCCGCACGAACATTGGAGATCGTATCTAAGCGATCTTGATAGCCGCGAGTAGAAATTACTGAGCGATAAAAATCTTCGCTGGTATCAAGATTATGGTTATAGAAATCAAGGCCTGCCTCTTGTAGGGCTTGGGCTTGATCAGCCTCCAGCATCCCCAAGGTTGCGCATGTTTCAAGACCTAAGGCCTTAACACCCTTAATCATGGCAGTTACTTTTTCAATGTCGCGGTCCTTGGGTTCACGCCATGCGGCGCCCATACAAAAACGATTAGAACCAGCTGCTTTAGCTGCTTTAGCAGCCTCTAGAACCTCTTCAAGACCCATCAACTTCTCTGCTTTTACATCGGTGTCATACCGAGCAGCCTGTGGGCAGTAACCACAATCTTCGGGACAGCCCCCGGTTTTAATGGACAACAGCGTAGCCAATTCCACATTACCCTCAGGAAAATAGATCTTGTGGGTTTCTTGAGCCTTGAGCATCAATTCATTAAATGGGAGAGCAAAAAGCGCTTCAATTTGTACTACAGACCACTCTCCGGACGAACTTACCCCGGTATTAGCACCCTTATGCAAATCAGCCTTAGATTTAAAGTGGGCAAGAGGTTTTTCAGTGCTTTGAGTGTCCAGCATGGGTAAATTCCAGAAAATAGATCAATTCAAGGCATAAACATAACAGATACAGGCTTAAGTTTGGAAAAACTAGTGGTCAAATATCAAACATGAAGGTTATTTCTGATCCAAACCAAGATTCTTTAGTAGATCGCAGCCTCGCAGCGGTTTGGCACCCCTGTACGCAAATGAAGCAGCACGAGTCATTTCCCCTAATTGCCATCGCTAAGGGAAAGGGTGCTTGGCTTTATGACGAACAGGGAAATGCCCTGTTAGATTGCATTAGCTCCTGGTGGACAAATTTATTTGGGCACTCCAATCCTCGCATCAATAAAGCGATTACAGGGCAGTTAGAAAAAATTGAGCACGTCATGCTTGCGGGATTTACTCACGCCCCAGTTGTTGAGCTCTCTGAAAAACTCTCAGCACTGACTAATGAAAATTTAGGCCACGTCTTTTACGCATCCGATGGCGCCTCTGCAGTAGAAATTGCCTTAAAGATGAGTTATCACTTTTGGCAACTGAATGGCAAAGAGAAAAAGAAGAGATTTGTATGTCTTGAAAATGGTTATCACGGTGAGACACTTGGCGCATTAGCAGTAACTGATGTCGCCATTTTTAGAGATGCTTATGGAGCTCTCTTGCAAGATGTTTACACCATTGACTCGCCGGATGCACGTAAGGCGAAATCAGGACAAAGCGCGGAAGATGTTGCGAAATATGCAGCAGAGAAATTACAGCAATTACTAGAAAAAGAACATGAACATATTGCTGCCATCATCGTTGAGCCCCTGGTGCAATGTGCAGGGCAAATGGCTATGTACTCACCCATTTACCTGCGACTAGTACGAGAGCTTTGTGATCGCTACCAAGTCCATCTGATTGCCGACGAGATAGCTGTTGGCTGTGGGCGTAGCGGTAAATTCTTTGCTTGCGAACATGCTGAAATTTGGCCTGATTTTTTAACACTGTCTAAAGGGATTAGCGGCGGCTACCTCCCGCTATCTTTATGCATGACTACCGACAAGATTTATCGTGCTTTTTATAGCGATCAAACTCGTCATGGATTTTTACACTCTCACTCTTATACGGGTAATCCACTTGCCTGCGCAGCTGCATTAGCCTGTCTTGAAATTTTTGAAGCAGAAAAAGTTTTAGAAAAAAATCTCATCCGCGCACAAGATTTAGAAAATGCATTTTCATGGGCCAAATCAGATTCTCGAATTTCTTATTATCGGCAACAGGGAATGATTTTGGCTTTTGATGTAAATAGTGAGCATATTAAAAATCCTAGCGCTTTTGCACGTGAAATGTTTTCAAATGGGCTTAGAGAAGGTGTATTGATTAGGCCAATCGGTAGTACTGTTTATGTAATGCCGCCATATATTTTGTCTACGCAGGAAACGATGCAGATGGGAAGCTCCGTAAGGAACGCTCTTAATAAGACTTTGATATGACCAAGTCATTTAATGCCCTCGCAATGGCGCAAGAGAAAATTGCCGACCTTGATCAACAACTCTTGAAGCGCTCTTTGCGGGTAACAAATACGCCCTGTGATACCCATATACAAGTTGCTGGGCGTCATCTCAAGGCATTTTGCAGCAATGACTATCTTGGACTTGCTAATCACCCAGATTTAATTAATGCCTTGGCCGAAGGCGGAGAGTTATATGGCGCTGGCAGCGGAGCCTCCCACTTAATTAGTGGTCATAGCATTGCCCATGAATTACTAGAAAAAAAGTTGGCCTCATTTCAGGCGGAACATATTCCTAACGTACGTGCATTATTTTTTAGCACAGGTTATATGGCAAATCTCGCCGCAATTACTGGGCTAGCAAAACTCACTCAACGGGGTGAGGTCAGCCTGTACTCCGCCAAACTCAATCATGCCTCGCTCATTGATGGCGTACGCTTAGCTAGCGCCCAAACAAATGCTGTGGTCTCGCTCTTCGATCACACATGCCCTAGCTCTTTAATTGAGCTCCTTAAAGCTGATAAAAAACCACTCAAAATTATCGTTACTGATGGTGTCTTCAGCATGGATGGAGATTTAGCAGCAGTTAAAGAGCTACTGAAAATTGCCGAGGATTACGATGCGCTGTTATTGATTGATGATGCTCATGGCTTTGGTGTGTTGGGTAAAAATGGTCACGGAATTTTGGAACAAGAAAGGCTTTGTTCTGATCGCATCATTTATATCGGGACTCTAGGAAAAGCTGCGGGTGTCAGCGGTGCTTTTATTTGTGCGCAGGACTCTTTTATTGAATGGCTCATTCAAAAAGGGCGTCCTTATATTTACAGCACTGCAACGCCCCCTGCAATTGCACATACCTTGCTAAAAAGCCTGGATTTGATTGAAGGTGAAGAGGGCTGTACACGTCGCAAGCATTTAAATCAGCTCATTACTATTTGGCAAGAAGAGATGACATTTGTAAACTGGGACAAAGTTTCCTCTTGCACACCCATTCAACCAGTGATCCTCGGTAGCAATGCCAATGCTCTTATGGCGTCAACACTATTAGATGGTGAAGGCTATTGGATCCCAGCAATTCGTCCGCCCACCGTGCCGCTTGGCAGCTCACGTTTACGCATTACTTTTTCAGCAAACCATAGCGCTGAAGATTTGCGAGAATTGATTGCCACTCTCAAAGTCATCGAACAAAAAGTGATTGGAAAACAAGCTTGAGTGAAGCTTCTGGATTATTTATTACTGGTACCGATACCGAGGTTGGTAAAACCTTGGTGAGCGGAGCCCTCATATTCAAGCTTCGCGCCCAAGGAATAAATACGCTTGGATTTAAGCCAGTCGTTGCGGGTACATACCAAGATAATCACGGCGCTCTTCTTAATGAAGACCTAGAAACATTACGCATTGCATCCAATCTCAATCCTGGTCAAATAGATTTATGTCCATACATTCTTGATGAACCCGCTGCGCCACATCTGGTAGCAGCAGATTTAGGTCTACGACTTGAGTTAGAGACCATCATGCAAGCATTTAGCAAAGTACAAAGCCAAGCTGATTTTGTCATTGCCGAGGGGGCAGGGGGATTTTTAATTCCCTTAAATGATCAGCAAGATTTGAGTGACGTTGCGCAAAGAATCGATTTTCCAATCATCTTAGTAGTAGGGATGAAGTTAGGCTGCCTAAATCACGCCCTCCTTACTTACGAAGCAATGAAGACTCGAAACTTAAAGATTGCTGGGTGGGTTGCCAATACCCTTTCAAGTGAAATGCCACTACTCCAAGAGAATATTGAGGCCTTGAAATCAAAAATTGAGATACCTTTTTTAGGATTAATCCCTACACTGCCCAAGCAACTTCAAAAACCAGAAAACAGCCCATACTCAATTACAGCTCTTGAATTTGCTGCACAGCACATAGAGCTACCTAAAATTGAATCCGCCTAAATTGGATTAATTTGCAGTGATTCAATCCAAAGCTGCGAAGCAAAAGAGTTTCGGATAAGATGAAGGGATGCATTTACCTTCTGAAATCATCGCTTCAGCAGAAGCCATTCAAGAAATTCGACGCAATATTCACGCTCATCCTGAATTACGTTTCGAAGAAAATCGCACAGCCGATTTAGTTGCACAAGCACTTTCGAGCTGGGGCATTACTGTTTTCCGCGGCATGGGCACAACAGGCGTTGTTGGTCGGCTGGACGGTGATTTGGGTCATGGCAAGATGATAGGTATGCGCGCAGATATGGATGCATTGCCCCTCCAAGAACATAACAACTTTGAGCATGCCTCACGTAACCCAGGAAAAATGCATGCCTGCGGTCACGATGGCCATACGGCCATGCTCTTAGGAGCAGCTCAATATTTATCGAATCATCGGGACTTCAAAGGTACTGTCATTTTCATTTTTCAGCCAGCAGAAGAAGGCGGTGCCGGAGCAAACGAAATGATCAAGGATGGCTTGTTTGAAAAGTTTCCTTGTGATGCAGTATTTGGTTTGCATAATTGGCCTGGCTTAGCAGAGGGTCACTTTGGCGTTACTGCTGGCCCTATGATGGCCTCTAGCAATACTTTTGAAATTACCATCAAAGGCAAAGGCGGTCATGCAGCCTTGCCACACAATAGCGCTGATCCAGTATTTGCCGGTGCGCAAGTTGTTCTTGCCCTACAAGGAATCATTACGCGTAATAAACGTCCGGTAGATGCGGCCGTAATATCGGTTACACAATTTCATGCGGGCGAAACTAGTAACGTCATTCCTGATAGCGCCTTTATAGGCGGTACGGTGCGCACCTTTACATTAGAAGTTCTCGATCTTATTGAGCGACGTCTGCGAGAAATTTCTCATAATGTAGCCAGTGCATTTGATTGCCAAACAGAGATTACCTTTGCCAGAAACTATCCACCATTAATCAATCACGCTAAGGAAGTTGAATTTGCTAGCGAAGTAATGAGTGAACTAGTAGGCAAACAAAACGTGAGCACCTCAATCGATCCAACCATGGGTGCGGAAGACTTTGCCTTCATGTTGCTAGAAAAACCAGGATGTTACGTATTCCTGGGCAACGGTGATGGTGATCATCGTTCGGTAGGTCATGGCATGGGTCCATGCCACCTACACAATCCATCCTATGACTTCAATGATGCTTTGATTCCGGTGGGCGTGAGCTATTGGGTCACACTAGCTCAACGCTACCTAGGCAAAAATTAATTCTCTTTGCAGATTTTCTAATTAAGAATTTGTAAACTTTGCTGGGCGTTTTTCCATAAACGCAGCCATGCCCTCTTTTTGATCATTTGTTCCAAAGCAAGCATGGAATAAACGACGCTCAAAGTGAATGCCCTCTGAAAGAGTAGTTTCGTAAGCGGTATTAATACTTTCTTTGACCATCATGGCAGTGAGTAAAGGCATATCAGCAATGCCTTTAGCAATCGCTTTGACTTCCTTAAGTAGCTCAGCCTGAGGAAATACTCTAGCCACCAATCCAGAGCGCTCTGCTTCAGCAGCATCCATCATGCGACCTGTAAGCGCCAGATCCATAGCCTTTGCCTTAGATACTGCACGTGGAAGGCGTTGTGTGCCGCCTGCCCCAGGAATAATTCCAAGCTTGACTTCGGGTTGAGCAAACTTCGCATTATCAGCAGCCATAATGGTGTCGCACATCATCGCCAATTCGCATCCGCCACCAAGTGCATATCCTGATACTGCTGCGATGACGGGCTTGCGAACTTTTTTAATCTCTTCCCAGTTGCGAGTGATGAAATCTTCTCGATAAACATCTTTCAATCCATACTTCGCCATAGATGCAATATCAGCTCCCGCAGCAAATGCTTTTTCGCTTCCAGTGACAATGATGCAACCAATATTGTCATCCGCATCAAAACCCAATAAGGCAACGCCAACCTCATCCATCAATTGATCATTGAGGGCATTGAGCACTTCAGGGCGATTCAAAGTGATAGTGGCAACCCTACCATCCACTTCTGTCAAAATTGTCTTGTAGCTCATGTTTTTCTCTCAAATATCCAATTAATTAACGTGGCAGTAATAACCACATCTTGCCATTTTGTTTCATGCGACCAGCCATTTCACCGGCAGCCTCCCCTGAACCCCAATAGTAATCAGCCCTGACCCCGCCGACAATAGCCTTACCGGTGTCTTGCGCCATAACTAATTTTTGCAATGGTTCAGAACTGAGAGGTTTAGTGGTGGACAAAAATACTGGCGCGCCCAACGGCATAGCTTGGAGATCAACCGCAATGCTTCGCTCGGCGGTCAATGGAACTCCGAGTGCTCCATTAGGCCCTAAATCAGCAGATACATTGCCTGGTAATTCTTTAAAGAACACAAAACGAGGATTGGCGTTAAGCATTTCATTAACGCGATCAGGATTACGTTTAGCCCATTGTGAAATGCCCTGCATAGTTGCTTCACTTCTTGAAATCTCTTTTCGATCTAGTAGCCACTGAGCAAAAGACTTAAATGGCTGATCGTTCGTACCTGCATACCCTAAGCGCAGGACTTTACCGTCCTGAAGGCGAATTTTTCCAGACCCCTGTATCTGCATAAATGCGGCAGCAACTGGATCTTGCACCCATGCAATTTCAGAACCCTGAAGAATGCCAGAACTCATTAATTCTGCACGTGCTAGTCCTGGGTTCGGCTTCGATTTTTTCCAAGCATTTGGATAGGAGTACAGCGGAACGGTATAAGTATTTGTGCGCGTTTGTGAGCCAGTCATCACTGGTTCGTAATATCCAGTGATCATGCCCGCATCACTTCCCGCACTGTTGCGAATCTCGTAAACTTGAAAATTATTTTCAAAATATTTACGGATAGCCTGAGAGTCTCGACCCGATACATTTGCCGCTTGTGCGCATACTTGATGCCAATTGATTTCACTATTGCGCTTACGTAAACCATCGCAGCTTTTTTGCCAAGCAGGCCAAGCTTGTGATAAATCATCATCCTGCCAGCCAGGCAATGCTTGCCAGGATACAGCGCTAAAACTAGCAATAGATGAGCTATAGGAACTAGGCGCCACGCCTGATGTAGCTCGAATCCCCGAACCACGAGTTGGCGGTGTCGAACAACCTGAAATCAAACTTGCAAGAAGGATAGCGAATACACTAACTAAAGTTACTTCTTTTGCAACAAATTGCATTAATTTAAATTTAGAAATCATGATTGCCAATTTACTCGATGAATACCCAATGATCCTCTTTGCTGTTGAGGGGGCTATTGCTTTAGGGCTTTTGTTATTTATTGTGCTTTGGACCGGCAAGGGAAAAAAGTAATCTTTTCGCCTATTTGCCTAATGCAGCGTCCGGGGCATCACTAAGGCAAATTCTGGAATGGGTGCCTGGAAGAATTGGGCATCCTCTGTGACGCAAAAATATTCCCCACGCATAGTTCCGGCCGGTGTAGGCAAAGTAGCCCAGCTCGTGTACTCAAAATGCTCGCCAGAGCGCAGCAAAGGCTGCTGACCAACTACCCCCAAGCCCCTAACCTCCTGAACGTCGTTATCCCCGTCTGTAATGAACCAATGGCGGGCTATTAGCTGAATACTGGCACTTCCAGTATTGCGAATAGTGACGGTATAGGCGAAGGCAAATTGACGATTATCGGGGTCAGATTGCTCAGGAAGGTACTGGGCTTTGACTGTAACGCTAATTTCGTGGGGATTCATGCTCGAATTCTGCTCCATCCTAGAGCCAACTGCAAGCTAGAATCTAGGGATGGAAAGCCAAAAATCACCACCTACCAGCCAATTTGTCATTGCCCCCTCCATTTTGTCGGCCGACTTCGCCTGTTTGGGCAAAGAGGTCCAAGATGTTTTGAGCGCAGGTGCTGACTGGATTCACTTCGACGTAATGGATAACCACTATGTCCCAAACCTGACTATTGGCCCTCTAGTTTGTGAGGCTATACGCCCTTACGCAGTCAAAAACGGCAAACCTGCTGTGATTGACGTGCATTTGATGATTGAACCCGTTGACCGCATCGTTCCCGATTTTGCAAAAGCTGGGGCCAATTTAATTAGCTTTCATCCCGAGGCGAGTCCCCATGTAAATCGGACTCTGAATTTAATTCGTGACCAAGGTTGCCAAGCAGGACTTGTTCTCAATCCAGCAACGCCTTTAGATCACCTAGATCACACACTGGAATTACTAGACTTAGTATTACTTATGTCAGTCAACCCAGGGTTTGGTGGTCAATCATTTATTCCGAGTACTTTGAATAAAATTACTCAGGTCCGCGCTAGACTAGATCGTTATCAAGCAGAGACTGGACGTCATATCCGTTTAGAAGTAGATGGCGGAATCAAAACAGACAATATTGCAGAGATAGCAAAAGCTGGCGCCGACACCTTTGTTGCCGGATCTGCAATTTTTGACAAAGACAATTACGCTCAAGTTATTGCATCGATGCACAGCGAATTGGGTAAGTCAGGAAAATCTTAATGCAGCGCGAAGAATTTAATGCTCTAGCGAAACAGGGGTTTAACCGCATTCCTCTTGTCAAAGAGGTATTGGCTGATTTAGAAACTCCGCTTTCGCTTTACGTCAAACTGAGCCAGGCTTTTGGCAGCAAAAATACCTATCTTTTGGAGTCCGTTCTAGGCGGCGAGCGCTTTGGCCGCTTCTCCTTTATAGGCCTGCCTGCAAAGACCATTGTTCGAACTATTGGAACTCCTTCAGCACCAATCAATGAGGTTTTCACAAACGATATAGTTGTCGAAAGCAACACCGATAATCCGCTAGATTTTGTTGACGCTTATTTCAAGCGTTTTAAAGTGGCTCTGCAACCGGGTCTCCCACGCTTTTGCGGAGGTCTTGCTGGTTATTTTGGTTACGATACTGTTCGCTACATTGAATCGCGCCTTGCGAAGCATCAACTACCAGATGAATTAGGTGTGCCAGATATTCAGTTGATGTTGACTGAAGAATTAGCCGTAATAGATAACGTCGTAGGAAAAATTTATTTCATTGTCTATGCTGATCCTAGTATTAGCGATGGTTTTGAAAAAGCACAGGAAAGATTAAAAGAATTACTGACTTGTCTTAGCAAACCAGCACACATGCCTGCTTCATTGCCTAGCACTAAGACTGAACTCATTCGTAAATTTAAAGCTACAGACTTTGAGGCGGCCGTCCTTAAAACCAAAGAATATATTTTGGCCGGAGATTGTATGCAGGTGGTGATTGGTCAACGTATTAGCAAGCCATTTACTGATTCGCCGTTAGCCTTGTATAGAGCCTTGCGCTCACTCAATCCATCGCCATATATGTATTTTTATGATTTTGGCGATATGCAAATCGTCGGATCCTCGCCAGAAATTTTGGTGCGCCAGGAAAAGCGCGCAGCGGAGAAGATTGTCACTATTAGACCTCTCGCTGGAACTCGTCCTCGTGGTGCCAATCCTGAAGAGGATGAGCGTCTAGCCAAAGAACTTTTGGCTGACCCCAAAGAAATTGCTGAGCATGTGATGTTGATTGACCTAGCGCGCAATGATGTAGGGCGTATTGCTAAAACAGGCTCTGTAAAGGTCACCGACTCCATGTCGATTGAAAAATATTCCCATGTCCAACATATTGTGAGCTCTGTAGAAGGCGATCTTCTAGACAATATGAGCAATATGGATGTTTTACGCGCTACTTTCCCGGCTGGCACCCTATCGGGAGCTCCAAAAATTCGCGCAATGGAAATTATTGACGAAATGGAAATTGTGAAACGTGGTGTTTATGGTGGCGCTGTTGGTTACCTCTCTTTCTCTGGCGACATGGACGTGGCTATTGCAATTCGTACCGGCGTTATTCGTGACGGCATGCTGCACTCTCAAGCAGGGGCTGGCGTAGTTGCAGATTCTGATCCCACCGCCGAATGGAAAGAAACTGAAGCAAAAGCACGCGCAGTATTAACCGCAGCTGAGCTAGTACAAGGAGGACTCGATGCTCCTAATGATTGATAACTACGATTCATTCACCTACAACCTGGTTCAATATTTTGCGGAACTAGGTGAAGAGGTAAAGGTATTTCGGAATGATGAGATTGCAGTGGAGGAAATTGCAAAACTTCATCCCGATCGCATTTGTATCTCTCCTGGGCCATGCAGCCCCGCTGAGGCTGGTATTTCTGTAGAAACTATTAAGCGCTACGCAGGTCAGATTCCGATCTTAGGTGTTTGCTTAGGACATCAGGCCATTGGGGAGGCCTTTGGCGGCAAAGTCATCCGCGCTCAAAAGGTCATGCATGGCAAAACTGATAGCATCCATCACACAGGCGTTGGAGTCTTTAAGAACCTGCCTGATCCATTTAAGGTGACACGTTATCACTCCCTAGCCATTGAAAAAAGCTCCTTACCAGCAGGACTAGAAATCACTGCCACATCCTCTGATGGAGAGATTATGGGCGTGCGCCATCGGGAACTTGCAGTAGAAGGCGTACAGTTTCATCCTGAATCGATTCTGTCAGAACACGGTCACGCACTCCTCAAGAATTTTTTACAAAATAAATAAGTCACCTCAATACAAGCGCTATGCCAATCACTCCGCAAGAAGCCTTACAACGCTGCATCGAACATCGCGAGCTTTTCCATGATGAAATGGCGGCCATGATGCGACTCATCATGAGCGGTGAAATGTCACCGGAGTTAGTTTCTGGATTACTAGTGGCCCTGCGAACCAAAAAAGAAACCGTTGGTGAAATCGCTGCTGCCGCACAAGTGATGCGCGAGTTTGCAACCTCAGTGCACGTTGACGATCGTTCGCATTTAGTAGATGTAGTTGGCACCGGTGGTGATGGTGCGCATACCTTTAATATTTCTACTGCAGCTATGTTTGTCGCTGCTGCTGCAGGCGCCAAGATTGCCAAGCATGGCAATCGCAGCGTGAGTAGCAAGTCTGGAAGCGCTGATGTACTAGAAGCCTTGGGAGTCAATCTAGCGCTATCAGCCGAGCAAGTTGCTCAATGTATCTCGACTGTAGGTGCAGGATTTATGTTCGCGCCCAATCATCACCCAGCCATGAAAAATGTCGTACCCATCCGCAAGCAATTAGGTGTTCGGACGATCTTTAACATTCTAGGTCCATTAACCAATCCTGCAGATGCTAAGCGTATTTTGATGGGCGTATTTCATCCTGACCTAGTGGGTATTCAAGCGCGTGTATTACAGGCGTTGGGCATGGATCATGCTTTGGTAGTTTATGGTCGTGATGGTTTAGATGAAATCTCTCTCGAGGGCTCCACATTAGTAGGCGAGCTAAAAGATGGTGTGGTTCGTGAATATGAAATTCACCCCAAAGATTTTGGTCTGAATACTGCCCCTACAAGCACCTTCAAGGTAGCCAATGCAGAAGAATCGAAAAAAATTGTTTTGGATGTGATTGATAACAAATCTGGCGCTGCTAGTGACATTGTCTGCCTCAATGCCGGCGCCACCCTCTATGTAGCAGGGGTTGCTAAAGATATTGCTAATGGTATTGCAATGGCTAAGGCAGCCATTACATCTGGCGCTGCCCGCAAAAAATTAGACGCCTTTGTTGCCGCCACCCAATCTAAATAAGTTCTTATTCATGAGCGATATCCTCGAAAAAATTGTAGCGGCCAAAAAAATTGAAGTTGCTCATTGCCTGCAGAAAATCTCTCTTGGTAATCAACGTGATCAGGCTGAAGCTAACAATCAAGATGTCTTACTAAAACCTCGGGGTTTTATTCGATCCATTGAACAAAAAATTGCTGCAGGTCAAGCAGGGGTGATTTCTGAGATCAAGAAAGCTAGCCCCAGTAAAGGAGTCTTGCGGGAAAACTTCATGCCCGCCCAGATTGCCAAGTCATATGAAAAGCATGGTGCAGCCTGTTTATCCGTCCTGACCGACGTAGACTATTTTCAAGGTAGCAATGCCTATCTTCAGCAGGCTAGGGATGCTTGCAATATTCCAGTCTTACGCAAAGACTTCACCATAGACCCTTATCAGGTATATGAAGCGCGTGCGATTGGTGCTGACGCAATTTTGCTGATTGTTGCCTGCCTTGAAGTCAATCAGATGAAAGAGCTTGAAGCTTGTGCGCATGAATTGGGTTTGGATGTTTTAGTCGAAGTGCATAACGCACCAGAATTAGAACAAGCACTAGAACTCAAAACACCACTTCTGGGAATTAATAATCGTAATCTCAAAACTTTTGAGGTCACGCTGCAAACTACACTATCCCTTCTTTCTATGGTCCCAGATACCAAAACCCTGGTAACCGAATCGGGAATACTTGGACGCAATGATGTGCAATTAATGCGTGAAAACCAAGTTAATGCATTTTTAGTTGGTGAGGCATTTATGAGGGCAGTAGATCCGGGCGCCGCTCTTAGCGATCTATTTTCTTAAACCGTTTCAAAAAATCTAAGCTGTATTTAATCAGGGAGATCAGCAAGACTGAGCCCAATACATCGCCTGTGAACATAGCAAAGAAATGATTCATAGTGCCTGAGTCGTCCAGGTCAACAGTCGAATACCAAAACTGATGTAAGCCAGCACTTAAGCCGGCGTAAACCAAAATGCAAATAAGTAGTTTGGGTAGATCTAAGTTACTTAAGTCCGGAGCAAGATCAATGTTTCGCAATACAAATATTCTGGCAATGTAAGGAGCAAACCCTGAGATTAAGCCAGTGCCTATGCAAACTGTCAGGTCGTCCGACAACGCGCCACAATAACTAATGAGAAATGAAGATAAGGCAATTCCAATCGCACCTGGTAAACCGAAAATTAGGGTGAGAAAGAGCCGCAAGCCGGCGGGAAGGTATATCCAATTAACACCTACGCTAAATGTCAAACTACTAGCTAGCCATGAATTAATGTAAAAAAGTGTGCCGTAAGTGAGCGCACTAATTAAAACGCCTGACAACCATATGCGCATAAGCGATGGATCAAGCTCTACTCTCTGTGGTGTGGACGCCTTCATTTGACCAAGATCAATTCTTTTGATGGAATGTAGGGGATAGGATAGCATCAGCCCTACAAGTAAAGAAATTCAACCCTATAATCGAAGCTATGCCAACAAACAAGCAATCATCCTACCTGCGTTTTTTAAATTTAATTGACGCACTAGATCGAATCAATCCAGGCAAGAAACTTGACTGCATTGAAGAAGGTCTCTTGGACAAGATCGTTGCTTGCGCACACGCAAAACAAGTCATCTTAGTTGGCCATTTGATTTCCAGTGCTGACTTGGGCTCACAGGCCACCCTGCATGGTCGCCTTAAGAATCTGAGCGCAATGGGTTACATCAAAATGGGCGCTAGTGACGATGGTCGAAAAAAACAAGTGTTACCGACAAAGCTTGCACTCAGGCGTTACGAAGAAATTTCTAAATGTCTAGAAAAGGCGGCTAAAGCCTCTTAATAAATTTCATGCATCTGTTGTATTCAATAAAAAACATTACACGTTGAATAAGAAATTCAACACATCACCATCCTTCACAACATATTCTTTACCTTCGGCACGCATCTTGCCTGCCTCTTTAGCTCCAGACTCACCCTTGAACTGAATAAAGTCTTCATAAGAAATTGTCTGCGCACGAATAAAACCTCGCTCAAAGTCAGTATGAATTACTCCTGCAGCTTGTGGCGCTGTATCACCCACGTGGATAGTCCAGGCACGCACTTCTTTGACGCCAGCCGTGAAATAGGTTTGCAAGCCAAGCAATGCATATCCTGCACGAATCACTCGATCTAAACCGGGTTCATCCATTCCAAGGTCTGCTAAGAACTCAGTCTTATCAGCATCGTCCAAATCCGCAATCTCCGCTTCAATAGCGGCGCAAACAGCAACCACTGGCGCACCTTCCTTGGCAGCGTGCTGCTTAACAGCCTCTAAATGAGGATTATTAGTAAAACCATCTTCTTTGACGTTAGCAACATACATTGCAGGTTTGGCCGTAATTAAACATAAAGGTTTAATGACGAGCTTTTCTTCTTCGCTTAAATTCAGACTGCGAACTGGCAAAGCGGAATCAAGATGAGCCTGCACTTTGGTGAGCACAGCAACTAAAGCGGCTGCTTCTTTATCATTACCGGACTTGGCCGCTTTTGTGGAGCGATTAAGCGTTTTCTCAACTGTTGCCAGGTCAGATAAAGCTAATTCAGTATCAATCACGCCAATATCGGCTATTGGATCAATCTTTCCAGCCACGTGAATCACGTTCGGATCCTCGAAACAGCGCACCACATGGGTGATAGCATCAGTTTCTCGAATATTTGCCAAGAATTGATTGCCAAGGCCCTCGCCCTTGGATGCACCCGCTACCAAGCCAGCAATATCGACAAATTCGACAGCGGCGGGCAAGATACGCTCAGGCTTCACAATCTCAGCCAAATGGGCTAAACGGGGGTCAGGAACCTCAACAACGCCTACATTGGGCTCAATCGTGCAGAAAGGATAGTTTTCCGCTGCGATTCCAGCTTTGGTAAGCGCATTAAAGAGGGTAGATTTGCCGACGTTAGGCAGGCCGACGATGCCACATTTCAAAGACATGTTCGTATTGTAAAGGGGCTTGTTTCGATATCATCGAGTTATGTCAGAAGTTAGTCCAAATTCCCCAACCAATTACCCTGGGCATTCCGCTCAAATCCGCACCACAGATGTACTGGTGGTAGGCGGAGGTATTACTGGCAAGGCTTGTGCCCTAGGCTTAGCTCAGATTGGCCTACAAACCATTGAAATTGCCCCCGATTTGGGGCAGAACGTTGAAAGCCCCCAAGGAGCGCAATGGGGTCAGCGAATTTATGCTTTTTCTCCGAGTACGCAAAAATTGCTAGCTCACTTGCAAATTTGGGATGCGCTAGATCACAGCCGACTCCAAGCTGTTCGCGATATGAGAATTTATGGCGATCGGGGTGAGAAGAATGATCAACTCCATCTTTCAGCATTTGAAGCTGGCACACCCCAATTAGCTTGGATTGGTGAATCCAATTTAATTGAACACACACTAGATCAAGCATCCCGTTTTCAAAATAAGCTAGAGCGCATCAGTGATGCGGTCAATTGCATTGAAGCGGATGCAGATGGTGTCACAGCCCACCTTGCCAACGGTAGCGCAATACGCGCAAAGCTCCTTGTTGCGGCTGATGGGGCTAATTCTCCAATACGCACTGAATTAGGAATTACAGCAACTGAAGAGAGCTACTCGCAAAGTGCTGTTGTTGCAAATTGGACTTGCACCTACCCACATCTTGAAACTGCATTTCAATGGTTTTTACCTGGCGGAGATATTGTTGCAATGCTGCCATTACCAGACAAGCAAGTCTCTATGGTGTGGTCTACATCGTCAGAGAATGCCGCTCAATTACTGCAGCTAAATCAGGATCAATGGGCCGATCAATTTTCTACGATTGCAAATGGCGCAATCATCAAGCAGTTGGGTGACCTTACGCTTAACTCAGTACCTGCCGCCTTCCCGCTTAGAAAAATCCGAGCGCAACGTTTTATTGGCCCAGAAGCCTCTCCAAAGGTTGTGCTTATTGGCGATGCCGCTCATGTAATGCACCCCTTGGCTGGGCAAGGCTTAAATCTAGGCTTAAGAGATGTAGCCGTATTGCTCCATATTTTGGGGAAACGTGAATCGTTTCGCTCGCCGAGTGATTTGGTGCTCTTGCGCCGCTATGAGCGCCAACGTCAAGGCGATACTAGTGCGCTTTTATGGGTTACTGATAAGCTAAAAAAATTATTTTCTGCAAGTAGCAATACCGAAAGGCAACTGCGTAACTGGGGTCTTGGTCTTGTTAACAAAAGTCATTTTATAAAACAACGCCTGATTGAGCGCGCACTAGGAGAAGTTGATTTTGATTAAATTTTTATCTGCTGCCATATTGGTTGCCGCTTCAATTATTTGCGTAGGGCAGGTTAATGCACAATCAGAGCAAAACATTAAGGCCGAGTTACAAAAAAAATTAGGCTCAAATGTAAAAGTAAAAAGTGTTTCTCCAGCGCCAGTTGCTGGCCTATATGAAGTTATCGTCGGCAATGAGATTGTCTATACAGATATCACTGGTAAATACCTTATTCAAGGAGAGATCATTGAGTTATCTAATGGAAAAAATATTACCGAGCAAAGGCAAGCAGATTTAAATCGCATTAAATGGTCTGATTTAAGTCCGGCAAATGCCATCAAAACCGTTCGCGGAAATGGCAGTCGCCAACTTGCTGTTTTTTCGGATCCTAATTGTGGCTATTGCAAGCGCTTAGAAAAATCTATGCAGCAATTAGATAATGTCACAATCTATACCTACCTTATTCCGATTCTTTCAGCTGACTCAACACAAAAATCAAAGCAGATTTGGTGCTCGGCAGACCCTTATAAGTCTTACATTGATTGGATGATTAATGGTATCAGCCCAAACGGCAAAGGTGACTGCGTCACACCGCTAGACAAAAACCTCACTTATGCAAAAACCTACGGCATTACAGGCACTCCTACCCTCTTCTTTACGGACGGTAGCCGCTTCCCTGGTGCAGTACAAATTACAGATATTGAAAAGAAATTTAGCTCATTGAAATAATGGATATGAAGACATCTGATTTACCAGCGATTCAGTACACCATTTGGCCAGCAGATCTTCAGGGACATCGCTTTAAAGTAAAACTTCACATCTCCAATCCCAATCCCGAGGGGCAAATATTACAAATGCCTGCCTGGATTCCTGGTAGCTACCTGATTCGCGACTTCAGTAAGCACATAGAATCAATTGAGGCATTTGTAGCTGAAGGTGCACAGAAAAAACTTTCTCTTGAAAGAGTAAATAACGACCAATGGCGTTTACCTAAAACAAATAGCCCAGTAGAAATTCTGACAACGGTTTACGCCTTTGACTCGTCAGTACGTGCGGCTTACCTTGATACTGAGCGCGCATTTTTTAACGCTACGAGTCTTTGCTTAGCCGTAGCGGGTCAAGAACATCTTCCTTGCTCGCTTGCTATTATCAAACCAGAGAGTTCATTCGCAGATCACTGGTCTATGAAGACCAGTCTGACAGCAGCAAATACTGATAGTGAGGGTTTTGGCTTTTACCTTGCAAAAAATTATGATGACTTACTAGATCATCCAGTTGCTATGGGTGAATTTCAAGTTGCTCGCTGGATTTCAAATGGCACACCCCATGCAATGGCAATACAAGGCTGCATCCATCCAATTGATAAGGCACGTCTAGAGCAAGATTTGCAGGCGATTTGCAACTCCACCATCAATCTTTTTGAACCCAAAACCAAACAGGCGCCATTTTCCAATTATTTATTTTTGGTGAATGCTGTTCTCAATGGTTATGGTGGATTAGAGCATCGCAACAGCACAGCTCTCCTTTGTCGACGTGATCAAATTCCACAAGAGGGCACTCTCTTTGAGGAGGGTTCTTATCGTGAATTTCTAGGTCTATGTAGCCATGAATATTTTCATGCATGGCTAGTCAAGCGCATACAACCAAAAGCATTTCAGCCATATGACCTAAGCCAACGTAATTACACGCGTTTGCTTTGGCTATTTGAAGGCTTCACTAGTTATTACGATGATCTTCAACTGTTCCGTAGTAAACGAATTGATCTTGGCACTTATCTGCGACTAGTAGCTGACAACTGGAATGGGGTTTTACGTGGCCCCGGAAGACTTAAGCAAAGTTTGGCAGATAGCTCTTTTGATGCCTGGACAAAGTATTACCAGGCTGATGAAAACACGCCAAACGCCGTTGTGAGCTACTACGGTAAGGGCGCCCTTCTTGCCCTTGGTCTGGATTTACAAATTCGAGCCTTCTCTAAAAATAAAAAGTCTCTTGATGACTTAATGCGTTTAATTTGGAAAACGCATGGTGTGACTATGCATGGCATTGCTGAAGATGGCTTAGATGAATTAATACTTCAATTATTAGGCAACGGGTTCTCAAAAACTTGGCATGATATGAAATCACGCTATATCTTTGGTAGCGAAGATATTCCCTTACAAAAGTGGCTCAATTCCAAAGTCATTTCCGTAAAGTCAAAAACCCAAACAAAGCTCGAAAAGATTAAGTTACAGCTTGGTATCCGTCACACCGATGCCAATGGCTGGCTGAAGGTGACCCATGTTTTAGATGGTGGGGCCGCTCAAGCTGCTGGACTTGCTGCGGGAGATTTGCTAGCAAGTCTAAATGGGCAACGCATCACTAGTGCTCGCTGGGATAAGGTGCTTGGTAGTTTTTCTGAGAATCAAAGCATACAAATCTCTTTTTATCGAGATGATATGGGGCACGAACGGATGCTGGCTTTACAGCCATCGCAATTACCAGCGCAATATGAATTAAATCCTCGCAAATAAACTGGATGCATTATTTTTCTAAAGACGATATCCCCATAGATTGGCGCACACTATTGGGAGACTATTTCCAGTCTTCTGACTGGAAAGTATTAGAGCAAAATTTGCAATCTGTTTTAGATGCCAACTCTGCACAAATTCGCCCCGAACCAGAAAATTTCTTCAAAGCACTGAAACTGACTCCAGTCCATTCGGTTAAGGTGGTGATTCTTGGACAAGACCCCTATCACTCCCCAGGGCTAGCACAAGGATTGGCTTTTTCAATTCCTGAAAACATCCCCACAAACTCTCGAGAGTTTCCGAGTTCACTAAGAAATATTGCTAAGGCTCTTGCTTTAGAAGGATTTGGTAAATTGCCTCACGGTGACCTGCATCAATGGGCGCAACAAGGGGTATTGCTACTGAACACAGCGCTAAGCGTTAAATTAGGCGAGGCTGGAAGTCATGCAAATTTGGGGTGGAAAAGTTTGATTGATAGATTGATCACTGCACTTGCCCAAACAAAACCACACATAGTTTGGATGTTATGGGGAGGACATGCCCAATCAAAATTACCGCTCATTGCAACTGGAGCTGACCAGCTGATATTGCAGTCATCTCACCCCTCGGGTCTTGGCGTCTATAAAACGGATAAGCCTTTTTTAGAGCCTGGAGGTATGGCAAGCTGTGGTCATTTCTCCAAAACCAATCAGTGGCTAATGGATCATGCCAATTTACCCATTCAATGGGTTGATAAAACGCCGGTAGACTTATTTGGCTAAGGCGGTGTAAATACAGCCTGCCGTACAGGCGGCAAATATGGCGGCAAGCCACTCAAGCATTTGACCTGACTGAAAAAAGCCCATGTATTGGCCTAAATATGAGCTACCAGAGGCACAAATGAAGCCGATAAACATCGCAAACAGGAATTTTCTTCCCCCAGGATGGCGAGATTGGCCAGGATAAAAGAGCCAGGCTGATAGCCCAGATAAGCCTCCAATCACGAGAAAAGCTAAAAACCCCATTCTTGCCCCCATTAATGCCGTCATCAAATCTATAATCGCCATTATGAAGTTGTTGACACTCGGCATCAATCATCACACAGCGCCGGTCGCCATTCGGGAAAAGGTCGCCTTTGACCCTGAATTTCTTCAAGAAGCGTTGCATGACCTACGCCATCATTTAGTTGGCGCGAATCAGGCTGGGCTACCAGAAGCCACTATCTTATCGACCTGTAATCGTACCGAAGTCTATTGCGCCGCCAACGATGACAGTGTCGCAGGGCTCTTGCATGAAGCCACCTTTGATTGGCTTGCTAAAACCCAGCAGCTTGCTCCAAGCAGTCTTGAGCCCCACATTTACTCGCTACCCCAATCAGATGCAGTACGACATGCATTTCGGGTAGCGTGCGGTTTGGACTCGATGGTGATTGGTGAAACCCAAATTTTGGGGCAAATGAAAGATGCTGTACGCACTGCTAATGACGCAGGCGTACTAGGCACTTACTTAAATCATCTCTTCCAAAAAACATTTTCGGTAGCGAAAGAAGTTCGTGGTTCTACTGAAATTGGTGCGCACTCTATTTCGATGGCAGCAGCGTCGGTTCGCCTTTCAGAGCGCATCTTTGAAAAAATTTCTGATCAGCGCATTTTATTTATTGGTGCTGGTGACATGATTACTTTATGTGCGACACACTTTGTGTCACGCAAGCCTAAGAGCGTTGCGATTGCTAATCGCACCATTGAGCGCGGTCAAGAACTGGCTGACTCCATTTCTGAGCAAGATGTGCAGGCTGAATCGTTCAAACTTTCAGAGCTACCTGGTCGACTTCATGAGTTCGACATTATCGTTTCCAGTACTGCATCTTCATTGCCCATTATTGGATTGGGTATGGTGGAGAGCGCCCTAAAACAACGTCGCCATAAACCAATGGTGATGATTGATTTAGCCGTGCCACGCGACTTTGAGCCTGAGATCTCAAGACTTGAAGATGTATATCTTTATACCGTTGATGATTTAGGCGTCATGATTCAGACTGGTGCTAGCTTACGTCAAGCAGCTGTTACTCAAGCTGAAGCCATCATCGAGGATCGGGTTGGTAACTTCATGCATTGGATGCAAGGACGTAAAACTGTTCCACTCATTCAAGACATTCAACAACAAGGTGAACGCTTACGCCAACTAGAATTAGAGCGCGCCATGAAGCGCTTAATGCGTGGTGATGACCCGCAAGAAGTTCTCAATGCCATGGCTCAAGGTTTAACTAATAAATTCTTGCATGGATCTTTACATGCATTGCAACACTCAAACGGCGCAGAGCGCGATGCTTTGATTAAGTTATTGCCAAAACTATTCGCCTCACACACCAAGCCAGAAGACCATTAGATGAAGCCCAGCATGCGGGCTAAGCTAGACCACCTAGACACGCGCTTAGCCGAACTCAATTCCCTTTTAACCTCCGAAGAAGCAACCAAAGATATGGATGCTTATAGGAAACTCACGCGCGAACATTCTGATATCGCAACAGTGGTGGAGCAGTTCGGGCTTTATAAGCAAGCTGAGGCTGATTCTCAAGCTGCAGAAGAAATGCGCAAAGATCCAGATATGAAGGACTTTGCTGATGAAGAACAAAAACAAGCTCTAGCCACCATGGAAGAGCTTGAAGGCACTCTTCAGAAGCTCTTACTTCCAAAAGATGAGAATGATGAGCGTAATGTCTTCTTAGAAATTCGAGCCGGCACCGGTGGCGATGAAAGTGCCCTCTTTGCTGGCGATCTTTTGCGTATGTATACCCGTTTTGCAGAACGTCAAGGCTGGAAAGTAGAAATGGTTAGCGCCGCCGAGTCTGATTTAGGTGGCTATAAAGAAGTAGTCTTACGCTTGGTAGGTCAATCTGTTTATTCCCGCCTCAAGTTTGAATCTGGTGGTCATCGTGTTCAACGCGTTCCACAAACCGAAACGCAAGGGCGTATTCATACATCAGCCTGTACAGTTGCAGTGATGCCAGAGGCAGATGAATTAGAAGCCGTCAAAATTAATCCAGCTGAATTACGCATTGATACATTCCGTGCCTCAGGTGCTGGTGGCCAGCACATCAATAAAACCGACTCAGCGGTG
The DNA here is from genome assembly GCA_947448415.1 of Burkholderiaceae bacterium. Taxonomy (GTDB): domain Bacteria; phylum Pseudomonadota; class Gammaproteobacteria; order Burkholderiales; family Burkholderiaceae; genus Polynucleobacter. Next base: position 63,190 of record CANFMT010000012.1, read on the forward strand.
CGTATTACTCATATACCAACAGGCACAGTAGTTGAGTGCCAAGATGATCGCAGCCAACATCGCAATCGCGAACAAGCAATGAAGGTATTGGTATCGCGCATCATGGACGCTCGTGAACGCGAGAAACATCAGCTTGAAGCACAAACTCGAAAATCTCTTGTTGGCTCAGGTGATCGTAGTGATCGCATACGTACCTATAATTTTCCCCAAGGACGCATTACCGATCACCGCATTAATCTAACCCTCTACAAGATAGATGCCATGATGGATGGTGATATTGATGACCTATGCAATGCTCTTGCTTCTGAGCATCAAGCGGATTTACTTGCGGCTTTAGGCGACAACTAAACCTCCATGAGTGTCGATTTAAGTTTGCGCTCACTATTGGGGGCCTCTTTACTCCCCCCTAATGAAGCCAGAATTCTGATGGCTCATGTACTTGAGCACCATTACCAATTACCACGCTCAGCAATACTCTCTCGCGATGACATGACACTTCATTCTGAAGCTTTTGCACACTGGAAAGAGTTAGAGAGAAAAAGAATGGCCGGGGAGCCGATTGCCTATCTCATCGGCAAAAGAAGCTTTTACAACATTGAGTTATCTGTTGGGCCTGGCGTCTTAATACCACGCCCAGAAACGGAGCTCCTTGTTGAAATTGGATTACAAGAGATTACTCGGCTTGAAAGACAAACTCAAATCCTGGATCTTGGAACCGGTTCAGGTGCAATTGCTTTAGCTATCGCACATGAAGAACCTAGGGCACAGATCACTGCAACGGATGAGTCAAAAGAAGCACTAGAAATTGCCGCAATGAATACCAGGCATTTAGATCTAATCTCCCAAGTGCAATTTAAACAAGGTAGCTGGTATGCAGCCTTAAAGACTAGGGGGCTCTTTGATATCATCTTAAGCAATCCACCCTATATCGACTCTAAAGATCCGCATCTAAATCAAGGCGATTTACGATTTGAACCCATTTCGGCACTTACAGACCATGCCCAGGGCCTTACCTGCCTTAATGAAATCATCTACGGTGCAATGACCCACTTAAAACCTAACGGCTTGATTGCGGTAGAACATGGTTTTGACCAGTCAGGGGCCGTAGTAAGCCTTATGAAAACTGCAGGATTGCACGATATTCAAATCCACCAGGATTTAGGTGGCCACAACCGTGTGGTGTCTGCCCGAAAATAAGACCTCAAATTACCCTTTTTTGTATTAAGTCTTAAAATCAAACCAACAGCAGTTACAAATCCTTTTTACCGCTTTATTGCTTTTCTAGAAAGAATGTATGGATACTCAAGCTCAAATTAAAGAAATCGTTACTAGCCACCCTGTTGTCTTGTTTATGAAGGGCACTGCTCAATTTCCGCAATGCGGATTCTCTGGAAACGCGATCAATATTCTGCGCGCTAGTGGCGTTGAAAAACTGCATACCGTAAACGTGCTGGAAGATGCAGGTATTCGCCAAGGCATTAAAGAATATGCCAATTGGCCAACTATTCCACAACTCTACATTAATGGTGAATTCGTTGGCGGATCTGACATCATGACTGAGATGTTTCAATCTGGCGAATTGCAAAAATTAGTGAAGGCCTAAGCCCTAAGACTGTGACATTTGATCTAAGCTCTCTCCTGCTCTTTGGGCTGCCATTTGCCCTAAGTGCAGGTCTCTTGGTTTACGCACTTAACTTACGCTCATCCCTTACGCGCATTGAGCAACAAGTCCAAATTGAAGCTACGTTAGCGCTAAGTTTGCGTACCGAGCGCGATCAAGCGCTTCAGAATGCGATTCGCCTCGAGGCAGAACTGGATTCGGAGCGCAAGCAAGGCTTAGGACGCATTGAATCCCTCAATGACGCTAAAGAAGCGCTCACAAACCAATTTAAAAACCTGGCTAATGAGATCTTGGAAGATAAATCTAAGCGCTTTACCGAACAAAATGCAGCTAGCCTAGATGCTTTGCTAAAGCCACTGCAAACTAAGCTTACTGAATTCAAAGAGCAAGTTAGTAATTCTTATGGGAATGAAGCGCGAGAACGCCATGCCCTGAAAAGTGAGATCGAGCGTCTAGCCAATCTCAATTTACGCATGTCTGATGAGACACGCTCATTAACCCAAGCCTTAAAGGGTGACTCTAAAGTTCAGGGCAATTGGGGCGAGTTAGTTCTAGAGTCAATTCTTGAATCTTCAGGCCTACGCAAAGGCGAAGAATATCTTGTACAAGACAGTCACACACAAACCGATGGCTCACGTCTACAGCCTGACGTTGTCATCAAACTGCCTGAAGGAAGAAGCCTAGTTGTTGATAGCAAAGTGTCTATTACAGCTTATGCAAGACACGCAGAAACTACTGATCCAGTGAAGGCGGAACAAGAGCTCGCGGCCCATATTCAGTCGCTGCGCCAGCATATTCAAGGGCTTTCTAGCAAGAACTACAGCTCCCTGTATGGCATTGGCTCAGTAGACTTTGTTTTGATGTTTGTACCCATAGAGCCAGCATTTTTATTGGCCCTGAAAACCGCCCCCAATCTATACCAAGAGGCTCTCGCAAAAAATATTGTTTTGGTTTGCCCAAGTACCTTGATGGCTACTTTGCGTACAGTGGCGCATTTATGGAGACAAGATCACCAAAACCGTAACGCACTTGAAATTGCTAAACAGTGTGGCAATCTTTACGATAAATTTGTTGGGTTTGTTGATGATCTAGAAAAACTTGGCCAAAGGTTGGATCAAGCCCAAACCAGCTACCACGATGCATTCAATAAATTGAAGACCGGCAAAGGCAATCTTATCCGCTCCGCAGAAAAGGTGCGCGAACTCGGCGTTAAGCCCAGCAAAAACTTGGCAGCGCCACTGCTTGAGTCTTCCTCAGATTTTGAATAAACAAAAACCCTATCTAGCGTTAACTAGATAGGGTTTTCTTTACTCAGTAATGCTTTAGTTAATCCGCTATTAAGCTGATTTACGACTACGTGATGAAGGTGTAGCAGCTTTTTTCACTTGAGCAATTTGACCTTGAACTGTTTCGATTGCTTGATCAGCAGTTTTTTCTGCAGTAGCAAAAGCTTCTTTACTAGCAGCGCGGAACTGTTCAAAACCTTGCAAAGCACTTCCGCATACAGTCTTGAAAGAAGATAAGAATACATCAGAACCTGCAGGCGCATTAGCAGCAACAGTATTAATCCAATCCTGAAAACCATCTTGCAACTGGTCGATACTGGCATCAAGAACATTTGTAAATTCTTTATTGCTATCACGCAATACTTTGCTTACTTTCTTTTGATACGCTGCAGCTTGATTACCGGCGGCTTGCAATGTTTCAGCATTTAGAAGTTCGGTAACTTGTTTTGGATCTTTTGCTGTCAGTACTTGTTGAATGCTATCTTGAGTGTTTACTAAAACATCTTTAGATGCTGCATAGTTCAACTCAGCCAATTTCTGAGCATTTTCCAAAGCGGCTTCGCTCAAAGAAAATGAAGCCTCAAGGCCTTTGCTATTAATTTGGGACAATTTAGCGGTGATTTGTTCTTGGTTCATATATTTCTCCAGAGATTAAGTGGTACAACTAGTCAATTAAGTGCTATTTAGGGAAGAAGTAGATGCCTTAAATATTGCACTGCACCATGAAACTGTAACTGAAGGGGTATGACAAAGCAAGAAATTTTTGCTGCTATGCAATATAAAATGATCAATAAAGATAAATTTTGAATAAAATCAATAACTTAAAATCAAAAAATACCTCACACTCTTACCGAAAAGTGGCCATTGCCGCCTGTTTTGGGACCTTTTTAGAGTGGTATGACTTTCTTACTTTTGCAACATTAGCGGTTGTTTTTGGTCCTTTATTTTTTCCATCTAGCGACCCCAGCGCAGGCCTTTTAGCCAGTCTTGCCACGTTTGGCGTAGGTATGGTGGTTAGGCCTATTGGCGCCGCAATTTTTGGCTCTATGGGCGATCGTATCGGCCGCAAGCCTGTATTCATGATCACCATAGCCATCATGGGTTTGGCGACTCTTTGCGTTGGGTTTTTACCCACCTACGCTCAAATTGGAATTTGGGCTCCCATACTTTTGGTGAGCTTACGACTTCTTCAGGGACTATCTGCGGGAGGGGAAATTGGAGGAAGCTCGGTATACCTAGCCGAACATGCTGGCAACAAATATCGCGGGTTCAAAACAAGTTTTTTACAACTCATGGGCCCGCTGGGCATTTTATTTTCCACGCTGCAAATTGCATTGCTAAGAAATTACCTCACTCCTGAAGAGTTTCAAAGCTGGGGTTGGCGTGTGCCATTTTGGCTTTCTGCTTTGTTGTTGCTGATTGCATTTAAAGCACGCATGGCACTAGAAGAAACGCCTGCATTTTTAGAGCTGTCCAAAAAAAATCTAAAAGTCACCAATCCATTGCTGGAAAATTTTCGTGATGCCCATACACGCAAACATATGTTTCTTTTATTCTTTTGTATTTCAGCAGGAGGCGCAGTACTTTTCTTCTGTGTACAGGTTTACACGGCAATATTTTTAAAAACATCTGTAAAACTACCGCCAGAAATTGTTGACCAACTCAGCATCTACTCTACGGCGGCGCTATTTCCCCTGACAATTTTGGCTGGATGGTTATCTGACAAGATTGGACGAAAACCAGTTGTGATAAGCGGCCTTCTTCTTGGGGCTATAGGTATACAGCCTGGATTTCGACTTCTCCAAGCTTTGGGCGAACAATATCTGATGACCCCTACTAGCATCACTGATCTCATCCGGATTGGATTACTAATGAGCGCTTTATCTTTGGCGCTTGCCCTAGTCGTTGGCCCACAAACCGCCTTGCTAGCAGAACTTTTTCCAGCAAAAACCAGAAATACTGCCGCTACACTTCCGCATAACCTAGCGGCAGGCTGGATTGGTGGCTTACTGCCTTTAATTGTGGTTTGGCTCAATCAAAAATGGTCAAGCGATTTAGCTGGACTTTGGTACCCCACTATTTTCTTACTAACGTCTAGCTTAATCGCAATAATCTATCTACCGGAAACTAAAGACAACTCGCTGTTGTAAGAAATATAATTCTAAGGAACCCCCATACTTGCAAAGATTGCATTGCGAAGATCTTTGCCATGAAATCCAAAAGCAGTCTGAGGATTTTGGCCATAAGAAGCGGTGGGTGATTCTATTGAAAATTGAGCCGCTAGTTCCGGAGAGGGAAAGTTAATCCCCGCTCCAATCATTTGATCGTATAAAAAATGGCAGACAATTAAATCTTCGGAAGCAGTTGGAAGGCTTAAATAGTCAAAATTTATTTTGGCAGTTTCATCCAATAACTTTTTACTTCTTAATGAAAAACCGCCATTACCAACAGAATTTTTTGTGAGGTCCAGGGGAATATTGCCTAGTTTTAAGTCATATGGCCAAGGCGCACCAATGTAGTCATAATCAAAGAATTCTGATCGCCATTGATTTGCATTTAAGACAAATCCATCAGCCTGAATAACTAAACAATAAGGGGTATCGACATAACGTACCAAATCGCACAATATAAAGCGGCTGTAGCCGATGAAATCTAACCTGGGAATCTTAAGGGTTTGGATCTTTGGGTCAGATGACACCCAATCCTCTGAACATAGAAATTTAATATGTCCAAACTCAATGTCATGAGAGGAAATGCGCAAGGCTAAATCAGTTCCCTCTAGCTCAACTGAGCTAACAGCTAATAAAGTGACATTTGGGAGGGAGAGCATAAAGGAAGTGGTGGTGCCCCTTGTCCGACTCGAACAGACCACCTACTGATTACAAATCAGTTGCTCTACCAGATGAGCTAAAGGGGCAACGAATAATATTTTATCCTATTTCACAATCTTCAAGGATGGTTTTCCAGTTTTAGGCTTTTCGGAGGCATCATCCTTTGAGTCGGCGACATGCAAATCCCGGGCGTGTGCCGGATCAAATGGGAATGACATACCTTGACCATTTTCCCTGGCATAGATAGCCAACACATGACTCACCGGAACCATAATTCTTCTTGGAATGCCGCCAAATCTAGCCTGAAAGCTAATCCAGTCATTTTCCATTTCTAGCTGATGGCAGGCCTCTAGGGAGAGATTTAAGACAATCTCGTCATTCTTGACGAACTCCATAGGCACTTCCACCCTAGCGTCCACAAAGACAGCTATAAAAGGCGTAAAACCAAAATCCGTGCACCACTGATGTAGAGCACGGATGAGGTAGGGTTTATTACTTGGAACGTCAGGCATGCCGACTCTAATGAACCGCTCTAGCTACTTAGCGGCGCATTACCTTCTCAGAAGGAGTCAAAGCCTCGATATAGGCAGGTCTACTGAATATACGCTCAGCATATTTCAATAAAGCTGCGGCATTACGAGAAAGATCAATGCCATAGTGCTCAAGACGCCATAGTAATGGTGCTATTGCAACGTCTAACATTGAAAACTCATCGCCGAGCATGTACTTGTTCTTAACAAAAATAGGTGCCAACTGAGTTAAACGATCACGAATAGCTAAGCGCGCTTTTTCGTGAACTTTCTCTGCGGCTTTACCTTTTTCATTCTCAAGTGCTGCTACGTGCACAAATAATTCTTTCTCAAAATTAAAGAGGAAGAGACGTGCGCGTGCGCGAGCTACTGGATCAGGCGGCATTAATTGTGGATGAGGAAAACGCTCATCAATATATTCATTGATGATGTTGGACTCATACAAAATTAAGTCACGCTCAACCAAGATGGGAACTTGGCCATATGGGTTCATTACCGAGATATCTTCTGGCTTATTAAATAAGTCAACATCGCGGATTTCAAAGTCCATGCCTTTTTCAAAAAGCACTAGACGGCAGCGTTGCGAGAATGGGCAATTAGTACCCGAGTACAACACCATCATAAATTTATTTCCTTAAATTTCTACTTCAATACAACAAACGCACAACACGTTAAACCTTTTCATCGATGGGCCCTGATTACAGAACCCATCATCAAACTCTATTAGTGAATATCTTTCCAATAAGCTTTGTTCAAACGCCAAGCCAAGAGGGTGAAGATCGCCAAGAACAAGAGCACCACTACACCAAGACGTTTACGCTCTAACTGAACTGGCTCAGCCATCCAGGACATGAAAGCAACCAAGTCTGCGATGTTATCGTCGTACTCTTGCAAACTCATAGTGCCCGGAGTTAGCTGTTCGAACCCAACAAAGACCTCTTCTGTTCGACTTGGGTCATGCGGATCTTTACGTTCCTCAAACTTTGCAGCACGCTCACCTTGCAACTGCCAGAGAACGTGAGGCATACCGACTTTAGGGTAAACCAAATTATTCCAACCGGTCTGAGTGGTATCGTCTTTGTAGAAAGTACGGAAGTAGGTATAGAGCCAATCCGCACCACGAGCACGTGCCTCGACAGATAAGTCAGGCGGAGTCTTACCAAACCAGGCTTTTGCCTCTTTTGGCGTCATCGAAATGGTCATCAAGTCGCCCACTTTGGCATCAGTCAAAATGAGGTTATCTTTGATTTGTTGATCAGTTAAGCCAATATCGCGTAAGCGGTTATATCGCATACTTGCGGCTGCATGGCAGTTCAAGCAGTAGTTCACAAATAACTTTGCACCATTTTGCAATGACGCATTGTTACTCACGCGATTAGGGGCTTGATCTAAAGGAAAGCCGCCTTCATTTGCATTGGCATTCACACCAAAGCCCAGGGCCACAACCAATACTGCTGCTTGGCAGACGCCCATCAAAGTTTGCAGAATTTGTTTCATACTAGTTCCTAGTTTCTCTGTGGTATCTGAATTAATGGGACTCAAAAGTAACGCGTGATGGAACTGGCTTGAATTTACCAAGCGTGCTCCAGAACGGCATTGCCAAGAAGAAGCCCAGATAGTAAATGGTGCATACCTGAGAAATCTTTTCAAATACTGGTGATGGTGGCTGGATACCTAAGTAACCTAAGATCACAAAGCTCACAACAAATACACCATAGATATATTTATGGAATTGTGGACGATAACGAATAGATTTCACTGGTGATCTATCTAGCCAAGGCAAGAAGAACATAATCACCACTGAACCGCCCATAATCACAACACCCCAGAATTTGGCATCAAATAAATAGAATCCGCCAGCCAAAATTACCGCGATCGCTACGCAGGCAACTTTTACTCGCTTATCACTTGAAGACTTGGCAAACATTCCAAGAATGACTGCCAAGAAGATCCACAATGGCAACAAGAAGTTCGTGGTTGTTGCGCGCAACATTGAATAGAACGGCGTGAAATACCAAACTGGAGCAATGTGTGTCGGCGTTACAAACGGATTTGCCGGAATAAAGTTATTCGCCTCAAGGAAGTAACCACCCATTTCCGGAGCAAAGAACACGATGCAGGCAAATACCATTAAGAAACCGCCCAGGTACATCACATCATGCACGCTGTAATAAGGGTGAAATGGAATGCCGTCAACTGGGTGCCCATTCGCATCTAAATTCTCTTTAATCTCCACGCCATCAGGGTTATTTGAACCAACCTCATGAAGGGCAAGAATATGAGCGGCTACCAAACCAACCAATACCAATGGAATAGCGATCACATGGAATGCAAAGAAACGATTTAGGGTTGCATCACCCACAACATAGTCACCACGTAACCACAGAGATAAGTCTGGACCAATGAATGGAATCGCAGAGAACAGGTTCACGATCACTTGAGCGCCCCAGTAGGACATCTGGCCCCATGGGAGCAAGTAACCGAAGAATGCCTCACCCATTAGGCACAAGAAAATCGCACAACCGAAAATCCAGATCAATTCACGTGGCTTGCGATAGGAACCGTAGATCAAGCCACGGAACATATGCATGTACACCACCACAAAGAATAAGGAAGCGCCAGTGGAGTGCATGTAGCGAATCATCCAGCCCCATGGAACTTCGCGCATGATGTATTCAACCGACTCAAAAGCCTTTGCAGCATCAGGCTTATAGTTCATCGTTAAGAAAATACCGGTCAGTATCTGGTTTACCAATACTACGATCGCTAAAGCACCAAATATGTAGAAAAAATTCAGATTCTTAGGAGCGTAGTATTCGCTCATATGACGCTTAAATGCTTCGGTTACCGGTAGACGTGAGTCAACCCAAGCCATTAGCTTTTGGGCGGCGGATGCGTCTGCTGGAACTTCTTTTTCGTGGAATGCCATTTATCTCTCCTTAGGCCTTCTTATCGTCGCCGACCAGAATCTTGGTGTCGCTTAAATACATGTGCGGCGGAACTTCAAGATTGTCTGGGGCTGGTTTGTTCTTAAATACACGGCCTGCCATATCAAAAGTAGAACCATGACATGGGCAAAGGAAGCCACCTGGCCAAGTATTCGGCAGGGATGGCTGAGCACCGGACTCAAATTTAGGAGTTGGAGAGCAGCCCAAGTGGGTGCAAATACCAACAACTACAAGGTATTCAGGCTTAATGGAGCGCCATTGGTTTTGGGCGTAAGGCGGGGTAAATTGGGCTGGATCACGTAATGAATTCGGGTCAGCCAACTCGCTATCAATCTTTGATAATTCTGCAACTTGCTCAGGAGTACGGCGAACCACCCATACTGGCTTACCGCGCCATTCAACCATTCTCATTTCATCAGGCTGCATACCTGCAATATCGATTTCAACAGCTGCTCCAGCGGCTTTTGCACGCTCAGAAGGCTCAAAACTGTCCACAAAAGGGTAAAGGGCAGCGGCTGCGCCAACGCCTCCAACCGCCGAAGTGGCGATCAGCCAATTACGGCGATCCTTGTCCATACAGGGCTTGTCACTCATTTACAAAATTCCTAAAAAGGGTATTTATGGGTGGAAATTGCTTAAAGGTAGGATTTTAAAGTAAAAAGTGGGGTAAGCAAGAAAGTTATGGGGTTAATCTCGGGTTAATCTCTATCTATTCAAAAAAGGGGGCATTTATGGCGGTTTTAAAGGAGTTTCGGGACTTTGCCGTTAAGGGCAATGTCATTGATTTGGCAGTTGGTGTGATTATTGGTGGGGCTTTCGGGAAAATCGTCGATTCCCTGGTAAATGACATTGTGATGCCAGTGATTTCAACCCTTTTAGGGGGGCATATCGACTTTACAAATCTATTTGTTGTTTTAGGCCATGTTCCAGACGGAGTACCCAGGACTTTTGATGCCCTCAAAAAAGCTGGTGTGCCAATTTTTGCCTACGGCAACTTCATCACCATATCGATTAACTTTATCTTGCTGGCATTTGTTATTTTTCAAATGGTCAAAATAGTGAATAAGGTACGCCTCATTGATGCGCCACCAGAACCACCAACACCAGAAGACATTGTTTTGCTGCGCGAAATCCGCGACAGTCTTAAAAAATAAATTTCTTTTCTAGTGCTGAAAAATGATTAACCGGCTATGGTTACTTTTTGCACAAACTGCAACCATTTTGCTGGCTGCATGGTTTATTGTCGCCACACTCAAGCCAGGCTGGCTATCCAATACTGAAATTAATTCAACGGTGGAAAGCGTCACCCTCAAAGAGGATGCTTATGACTCAAATGCAATTAACCCTGGCTCGTATTATGGTGCTGTAAAAAAATCGATGCCTGCAGTGGTCAATATTTTTACAAGTCAAACTTCCAAAAAACCTAAGGCACGCAAAGGTAGCAGCGGAAATGCTGGCGACCCTTTGTTTAAGTTCTTTTTTGGTGAACAGGCTCCAGACGCCGAGCCCATATCCAGTCTTGGTTCTGGGGTATTAGTAAGTCCGGAAGGAATCATACTGACTAACCATCACGTCATTAGTGATGCCGATGACATTGATGTGGCACTTGCAGATGGTAGGAAATTAAAAGCGAAAATTATTGGCAGCGATCCAGAAACTGATATTGCAGTTCTCAAGATTGATACGAAACAATTACCCCCACCAATTACATTTGGAAAAATTGAATCGGTGCGCGTCGGAGATGTGGTCTTGGCAATTGGTAACCCTTTTGGTGTGGGTCAAACCGTTACCTCTGGAATTATTTCTGCGATGGGTCGTGATCATGTCGGTATTAATACATTTGAAAATTTTATTCAGACTGATGCAGCAATTAATCCAGGCAATTCAGGTGGTGCACTGATAGACACTCGCGGCAATCTTATCGGCATCAATACCGCCATTTATTCCAATAATGGAGGCTCGATGGGAATTGGCTTTGCTATCCCCATAAATCTGGCAAAACAAGTAATGGAGTCCATCATCGGCAATGGAAGCGTTACTCGCGGATGGATCGGAGTAGAACCCCAAAATCTCAATAAAGAACTCTTGGATTCACTAGGTTTACCGATTGGCACTACCGGCGTTTTGCTCTCAGGCGTTCTTGAGGGTGGCCCAGCAGCTAAAGGGGGGGTCAGGCCAGGAGATGTCATAACGGCAGTAAATAGTAATCCAACAAAAGATGTTAGGCAGCTCTTAAATCAAATTGCGCAGATTGGTCCAGGCGATCAGGCCAACCTCAAAATATTACGTAAAAATAAAGAGTTTGAAATAAAAATACTTGCGGGTAGGCGGCCAAAACCGAATTTAAAAAATTGACCCCTCAAATTGCATTTCTCATCGATAAAGCATTGCAAAATCTTACGGCTGGAAATTTTGAGGTAGCCAAAAGCCATCTTAATGAAGCCTTAAAAATTGACCCAAAAAATACACATGTATTAAGGTTTTTTGGGATCATTTACGCACAACAATCTGATTGGTCGCTGGCTAAGAATTTTTTTTCTCAAGCTATTAGTATTGACCCTAAAAATGGTACAGCGTATAGCAATTTAGGAAATGTATTTTTAGAGCTCAAACAATACGAAGAAGCCATCAAAAACTATGATCAGGCTATTACTCTTGAACCTCGATATGCAGAAGCCTATTCCAACAAAGGTAATGCGTTATCTGAACTCAAACAATACGAAGAAGCCATCAAAAACTATGATCAGGCTATTACTCTTGAACCTCGATATGCAGAAGCCTATTCCAACAAAGGTAATGCGTTATCTGAATTAAATCGTCATCAAGAGGCCTTATTTAGTATTGATCAAGCGGTAAGGTTAAACCCAAATCATGCTCAAGCATGGCTAAATGGGGGAAAGATTTTTGGTGAGCTTAACGTACTTGATCAGTCCCTTCAATGCTACTTAAAGGCATCTGAACTCAATTCTGAATTTGCTTTTTTGAATGGTTTGGTTCTGCGCATTAAAGAGACCCTTGGCCTTTGGTCCAATTACCAAAATGATGTCGATTACCTACTCAAAGATTTGGCACTTAATAAGCATGTTGCCGTTCCTTTGGCGCTGTTATCTATTACTGATAGCCCTCAGGATCAGTTGCGATCTGCCCAGATCTGGATTGATACGAAA
>CANFMT010000013.1 GCA_947448415.1 Burkholderiaceae bacterium
GCTACCTTGATTGAAGATATTTCATCGGTCAAACAACTGCTCAGCGCCGCCGAAGCTAAGAATGAAACTGGCTTATCTGCCAAAGAAGCAGTTATTCAAGAATTGCGTACTGCTTATGAGAATGCCCAAAAGACCAATGAAGAGTTAGAGCGTAGGTTGGTTTTGGAGATTGAAAATAGCTTGCAGCAGAAAGTCACATACCAATTTCAAGAAGCTCAATTGCAAGAATTACACGCCCTTAAGGAAGAGCTAATGCTCAAGGGTAGAGAGCTTTCATTTGTGATTGATTCGCAAAATACCCTTGAATCTAATGGATTATTAAAAGCCACAGTAAGGGCGTTGGAGGATAAGGAGCGTGTAATAAATGAATTATCCTCTGCACTAAATGCCTATCGTGAAGCATACGAGCGGTTAAGTATCTTTAAAAATAGAATTAATAAGTTAATTCAGTTAGAAAGCGTTAAAAATAGTTTGCGTAATTTTTGTAGGCCAAAAATTGGTAATTTGTATCAACATGAACCAAGGGAAATTAATCTTAGCAGTTCTTATTATAGGAAAAGGAAGTTAACAAGTACCCCAAAATTATCAATTGTCACGCCATCGTTCAATCAAGGACATTTTATTGGTCGAACCATAGAAAGTATTTTGGATCAAAATTATGAGAATTTGGAATACATTATTCAAGATGGTGGTTCAGGCGATAGTACCGTTAGTGTTATACAAGGATATGATGATTTGCACGACATCACTTGGGAGTCCGTAAAAGATAATGGCCAGTCACATGCCTTAAATCTCGGATTTAATAAGTGTTCTGGCGATGTTATGGCCTGGGTTAATTCTGATGATGTTCTTTTGCCAGGGGCGATAGAGACTGTAATTTCATACCTCAATAAACACCCAGAAGTAGATGTGGTTTATGGCAATAGATTACTTATTGACGAATCTGATTTGATGATAGGGCGATGGATATTACCCGGTCATGATGATGAAGTATTAAGTTTTGCAGATTATGTACCTCAAGAAACTATGTTTTTCAGGCGGAGTATATGGGAGGCTAGCGGAGGGAAGATCGATGAGAATTTTAGGTTTGCAATGGACTGGGATCTAATTTTAAGATTTAGAGAGGCGGGTGCAAAATTTGCCCATATACCTCGATATATTGGAAGTTTTAGAATTCATGAAAGTCAAAAAACATCAGCACAAATCAATGAAGTGGGAATGGGGGAGATGAATTTATTAAGAGAGAGGTGTCTTGGGCATGTTCCCGATCACACTGAAATTAACAAAAAAATTACACCATTTTTAATTAAACATAAGATTAAGCACGCAAATTTAACATTTAAAGAATTTATAAGGAGAAGGTTGTGAGAAAGATTTTTATAGCATTAATTTTAGGTTCATTGCTCTTAGTCGCTGCTTGTGCTCCAAAAGAAGTTGGGAGAAGTTATTATCCAAGCGGAAAATTAAAATCTGAAGCTGTAATAGTCAATGGATTATTGCAGGGCCCATCAACCATGTTTTATGAGAATGGGAAAAAGATGGGGGAGGCAAATTATGAAGGCGGTGTTCTCAATGGTAAATCCATCTCTTATTATGAAAATGGAAAAATGAAGGGGGAGGCTGCATATAAATTTGGTGTATTAGATGGTGAAACAAAAAGCTGGAATGAAAATGGTGAATTAACGGGTACTGCCAAATTTGAAAATGGTTTAGATATTTCGAATAGGTGATTTTTTGAATTCTTTATTTTTAATTTTAATAATATATGCGTGTCTGTTTTTAATAGGATTTTCATTTCTAAAATTAATAAAAAATTCAATATTATCTAAATATGAAATAATTCTGATTTCTCCCGCTTTTGGGCTCTCAATTTCTATTATATTAATTTTTATTTTAAGTAGACTTGGTCTTTCGGCTCAAAAAATAGCGAATTTTATTAACATTCCATTTCTAATTATGTTAATAATTTTACTATATTTTGAAACTAAGGTAATTATTAAAAATTATAGAAATATATTTTTATGCATAATTTTTATTTTAAGCATTATATCTTTGTTTGCTTGGCCAATTTATTATTATGATTTAAATTGGCTTAGTTATTCAAATGATGATATGGGTAATTATTCATTAGCAGCCCAAAGATTATATGAAAAGGGCTATTACTCTCCAGTAGATATAAATTCCACACTATACGGAAAATCTTATTCAGATATTTATTGGTATTTTCACGTATTCACAGGGGTAAGGCCAGGAAGTGACCTCTTTCTAGCGATTATATGGGCGCTAACAGGAATTAATGCTAATTTAATATTCATGCCAGCAGTTATAGCTTTAAACTTAGTTTTAATATCAGCAATGTCCTCTCTGGTACTAAGTTCAGGAGGCACTAAAAAAGCAGCATCAATAGCTATTTTGCTTTTAGCTTTATCGCCTTTGAATACATTTGCAATGTTACAGCAACTCATTGGGCAAATTGGCGGCTTAATATTAATGATTTCTTCTATATTTTTTTTGAGAAATATAGATGGAAAAATTGAATTTATTCTACGAAATTCGCTCCCTATAGCAATATGCATTACAGCCTTGCTAATTTGGTATCCGGAGTTAACGCCATTTCTTTTTCTTGGATTTATTATTTATATAGTAGGAAATTACTTAAGTAAGAAAATAATCTGGATACCGTACCTAAAGCTTATTGCTGTAGCTGTAATATTTACACTAATACTTACTAATACTTATTTTATTGATTTTTTAAATTTTTTATTAATACAATCGAAAACTGGATTTACTAAGGATCTGTCGAGTTCTGTCAGCTTTCCGTATTTTATGTTACCAAGTGGTATTGCGGCATTTTGGGGGTTTTTATCATTTAGCCCTAATTATTTTGAGCCAATTTTATCTTTTACAATTTTTCTAGGAATATTTTATACAATATATTTCTTGGCTTTTGTAATTCCAACGCAAATAAAAAAGTTTAATTTTTTATCTTGTATTTTAATTACCATGGCTATTATGGCGATATTATTATTTATCGAAAAAAGAGATTTTGCTTTATTTAAAGTTGTAATGTATATGCAGCCATTTTTTATTGGGATATTAGCAATTCATTGGGGTAAAAAAAATTGTAATAAATTTATATCAATACCATTATTGATTATTTTAATTACTGGAATGTTTATCAATCAACAACATTATATAAAAAAGAGTGTAAATGATTTTGGAATTGGCGTCCCAATGGGGTATCTATCAAACACTAGATTAGGTTACTATGAAATTTTAAAGCAGATGAGCTCAGCAAAGGAATACATATTAGACACTACAAATATAGTAAATGCTAAGTATCAGGCGCTAGCGTCCAAAGGAATTAGTATTTATTTTTCTTCAAGGCCAATGTTTTTTAATATAAGCCCATCTGTTGATGATATTCAACAATATGATAATGAGCAGATATATAAAAATAAATTTAAAATCTTGAAGAATAAACTTATTTCTAATAAAGATTTAAATTACATCACATTTATTAATCCTGCTGATCCATTTAATGCTGACAAACAAAAATTTCCTTTTAAATATGAGATAAACAGCTCAGAAAAAAATATTCTTTCATTTATACACTCCGATCTAGGAAATCACTACTACCTTGGTGATCCGAGATATATTGCTTATTACCCACCCGAACATGATCCAATGTTCATTGGAAAAAAATTTAATGCCTTAGGTCGATATATATTGTTCGAGGTAAAAAATAAATCAGAGAAGCCAAGAATTGTTTTTGATATAACCAGTACACTCAATAAGCAGGACAAAAGTAGCTTACCTAATCCCTTAGTCAATGAAAGTGAAGTTCCAATTATAGGTCGAGGATCCGCAAGAGTTAGTAGTGATAATTTTGAACTAAAAAAAATCGGTGATAATTATTTTTTAATGGTTGATATGAATAGGGAGCCGAAAAAATTTGCCATTAATAGATCTGGATTAATGAATTTATATAACAAAAATATTAGCTTGGACTCAAGAAGGATTACTACTTTTGTAAGAGATATTTCATTGATAACAAAGATGGAATATGAGAAATTTAAAGTTAGAGAAATTAGAACTTTCCCAAAAGATCTACAAAATAAGTACCTAGAATACTCTGGAATATATGAAGATGGCTGGATCTCAGAAAATTCATTTTTTATTTTAGCCGCAGATAACAAAAGTGAATCTCTCAAATTATCAGGATTTATTCCGCTAATTAATGATAAAAAATTTAACCTAAATATTGACATAATAATCGATGGGAAGAAAATACATAGTAGTATTCTGGATATTGGAGAGTTTGATATTAGAATACCGAATATATCAACTGGAAAAAAGCAAAAAATTGTTATTAATTTCAGTAGCTCACAAATCCTTCCAGGTCTAGATGGAAGAATTATTTCAGCAAAAATTAAACATATAGGCTTTAATAATGATTAAAAAAACAGATTTGTCAATTATTGTTCCAGTCTATAACGAAGAGCTTAATATAGGTCCATTTCTCGAGAGGCTTGAATTGGCCCTATCTTCAATAAATGTAAATTATGAAATAATTTTTGCATTGGATCCCTCACGCGATAGAAGTGAGGAAATTATTTTGGAAGAAATAAAGCGTAATACTAATATAAGGTTACTCGCGTTTTCGCGAAGGTTTGGCCAGCCTGCTGCTACTATAGCCGGAATTTTAAACTGCATTGGAGATGCATGCGTAGTTATTGATGTTGACCTCCAAGATCCTCCAGAATTAATCATACCTATGTATGAACTTATGCAAACTGGATACGACGTTGTGTATGCTAAGAGAAGAACTCGCAATGGAGAGACATTAATCAAAAAGTTAATTGCCCATGTCGGATATTTTTTAATTAACAAATTCAGTGATGTAAAAATTCCTCGTAACACTGGAGATTTTAGAATTATGTCTCGTCGTGTTTTGGAGCAACTTCGTGCACTTAACGAGTCTCATGGATTTCTGAGGGGTTTAGTAGCATATATTGGATTCAAACAAACTTTTATTGAATATGATCGTGACGCAAGATTTTCAGGTAGGGGTAACTATAATCGCTTGGTAGGTTCTTTGAAAATCGGTCTTAACGGCTTAATTAGTTTTAGTTCAAAACCGCTTTTTGTCATGTCTATTACAGGCTTCCTTCTCGCGGGGGCAAGTTTTCTTCTTGGTGGGTGGTATTTCCTCCAAAAAATCTTAGGATTTAATCTTACACCTGGGCTCTCGACTACTGTTTTGCTCATCTCTTTTTTCTCTGGAGTTCAGCTTTTAGGGCTTGGGTTGATAGGTGAATATGTTGGGCGAATTTACGATGAAGTAAAACGCAGGCCTATGTATATTATTGATAAAAAAATTAATTTTAATGATGATTTTAAGTAAAAAATCTTTGTATTTAATATTTCACGATTTATGCTATAAAACTATAAATCGCTTTATATTCTGTTATTAAAAATAAAATGAAAAAAAATAAACCAAATGAAAGCGGCCAAACAAAAAAATCAGCTGAAAAAAATGCCGATTTTTTTCTTAACAATTATGAAGAATATAGAGATAATGTAAATTCATTAGACTCCTATGCTGCAATGTCCTTGGCATTAAGTGAAGAGCTGGGTTCGGTGAATTATTTATTGGATATAGGTAATGGGGGTGTATTTGACTACAAAACCTCTTCTATTAATAAAATTGTGGGTTTAGATTTATTTTTAGACAAGCTTCCTGGGGGTGCCCAAATTCCTAAAAATGTTGAAATGATTCAAGGAAGTGCTTTGAATATTCCTGCTAACCTTAATGGATTTGATACTGTAGTTATGGTGATGTTGATTCATCATTTGGTTGGTACTTCAGTATTTGACTGCATAGAAAATATTAAGAGAGCGATATCTGAGGCATATAGAGTTTTAAGCCCTGGTGGTAAGCTTGTGATTATGGAGTCGTGTGTTCCAGAATGGTTTTATAAATTTGAAAAGGTTGTATATAAGCCCGCATCATTCCTAATAGAAAAATTAATTAATCATCCACCCACCCTTCAGTACCCATCGGCATTTTTAGTAAGCTTGATAGATGAGGCGGGTTTCGAAAACATTTCCAGTAATAATATTCCGCTTGGTAAATATATTTTGCAATTTGGTATTAAGTGCCCAACTTGGGTTACTCCTGTTCAGCCAGTGTTATTTTCCGCAATAAAACCTCGATAATTTTCAAGTAATTACAATGTCTTTTATTCAGCATATATTTGACAACATAACAAATTAAATTTTCTATATTTCCTTGACATGTTTTTAGGCATTCTTAATACCATCTTCCACATTAATATTTGTTGATTTTTTATTTTTTTAGGTTTTCAAACCATGAATTCATTTCGAAGTTATTTGGTTACTGGCTGCGCCGGCTTTATAGGTAGCACTTTAGTGGACCGGCTTTTGTTGGGTGGGCATGAAGTTATCGGCATTGATAATTTTTCAACCGGACAGCGTCGCTTCTTGGAGTGGGCTCTTAAGAGTCCCAATTTTAAATTAATAGAAACTGATCTTCTAGATCTAGATTCCTTGAAAATGGCTTTTGCTGGTGGAGAGATGGTGTTTCATTTGGCTGCTAATGCAGATGTTCGCTTTGGTACGGATCACCCTCGGAGAGATTTAGAGCAAAACACGATTGCAACATATAACGTTCTTGAGGCAATGCGCGCCAATG
Organism: Burkholderiaceae bacterium; assembly: GCA_947448415.1. Classification (GTDB taxonomy): domain Bacteria; phylum Pseudomonadota; class Gammaproteobacteria; order Burkholderiales; family Burkholderiaceae; genus Polynucleobacter. The sequence continues at coordinate 6,719 of CANFMT010000013.1, forward strand.
GGATCAAAAAGATTGCATTCTCTTCAACGGGCTCTGTGTATGGCGAGGCAGTCGTAATACCAACCCCTGAGGATGGTCCATTTCCGATTCAAACCTCCCTCTATGGCGCATCTAAAGCTGCTTGTGAGGGCCTCATTTCTGCTTATTGCGAGGGGTTTGGTTTTCAGTCTTGGATTTTCCGTTTTGTCTCCATTCTTGGCGAGCGTTATACCCATGGGCATATCTTTGATTTTTATCAAAAACTGATGAAAGACCCAACTCAATTAGAGGTATTGGGAAATGGTAAGCAGCGTAAGTCTTACTTATATGTCCAAGACTGCATTGATGCAATATTGGTAGCGACTCAAAAGGCGCAAGATAAGGTAAATATTTTCAATTTAGGTGTGGATGGCTATTGTGAAGTGAACAATTCCATTGGGTGGATTTCTAAAGAGCTTGGTGTGGCTCCAGAGCTTAAATATACGGGCGGTGAGCGTGGATGGATTGGTGATAACCCTTTTATTTTCTTAGATACGCAAAAAATAAATTCCCTGGGATGGAAGCCAAAGGTTTCTATCGAAGAGGGTGTCATTAAGACAGTGGAATATTTACGAGCAAATGAATGGGTATTTGAGGCACGCTGATGACTTCACGATTGGGTCTAATCACTGGCGCTTCAAGAGGTCTGGGCGCGCACCTCGCAAGTAGATTTTGGCACGCTGGGTGGAGTTTGGTGTTGGTGGCACGCGATGAGTGTGCTCTTATTAGTGCTTGTGACGCATTCGAAGATAGACCTTCACAGACCCTTGAATTGGTTTCATGTGACCTTGCATCCAACGATCAAATTAAAAAACTGTCAATTTCCCTTAAAGAAAAATATCAGTTCTTAGATCTTCTGATTAATAATGCCGCAATTCAGGGTCCGATTGGGCTTCTGGAGAAGAATGATTTTGATGATTGGATTGGGGCCTTACAAATTAATTTATTGGCGCCGATTTTGCTCTGCAAGGAGCTTATTCCACTGCTAAACCATGGGTCAAATGCATCGATCATTAATCTATCTGGCGGCGGTGCTACTGGGCCTAGGCCAAACTTTAGCTCTTACGCATCATCAAAAGCAGCTTTAGTGCGATTTAGCGAGACCCTTGCTGATGAGTTAAAGCCTCAAAATATTAGAGTCAATTGCATAGCTCCGGGGGCTATGAAAACCGATATGCTTGAAGAGGTCTTGGTATCTTTTGGGAATGCAGGTGAACGCGAGCTAGAAATAGCAAAAAAAGTATTTTCTGAGGGTGGCGCATCCATGGATAGGGTTGCTGATCTTGCCCTCTTTTTATCTGATGGTGCAAGCAAAGGCATTACAGGAAAGTTGATCAGTGCTGTATGGGATAACTGGGAGGAGTGGCCTAATCATATTGAATCACTGGATAAGAGTGATGCCTATACTTTGAGGCGAATAGTGGGCCGCGACCGTGGTTTTAATTGGGGCGATAAATGAGTGGTATTAGGGATATATTTGGCATAGGTATTATTGGCTGCGGATTAATTGGTAAAAAAAGAGCTAGCTCTTTGGGAGCTCAAGGAAAATTGCTTGCCTGCGCTGACATTGATTTAAGTAGGGCTCAAAGTTTGGCTTTGCCGCATGATGCTGTCGCCCTTGATAATTGGCGGGATCTATTGATTCGAACCGATATCGATATTGTTATTGTTTCAACACTACATGATTCTCTTGCCGAAATTACATTGGCCGCCATTAATGCTGGCAAGCATGTTTTGGTAGAAAAGCCTGCTGCAAGATCAGCTGAAGAATTGGTTCCAGTAATTGCTGCAGCTAAAAAATCCGATATCAAAGTTCATGTGGGATTTAATCACCGCTATCACCGCAGTTTGCAGAAGGCCAAGGAAATCGTGAGCTCAGGCATATTGGGTGAATTGATGTTTGTTCGCGCTCGTTATGGTCATGGTGCTAGGATTGGTTACGACAAAGAGTGGCGCGCTGATCCTAAGCTTTCTGGGGGTGGTGAGCTTATAGATCAGGGGCCTCATCTGATTGATCTCTCACGTTGGTTTCTAGGAGACTTTTCTGAGGTGCAAGGGTTTGCCCATACCTACTATTGGGATATGCCAGTTGATGACAATGGCTTTATGCTGCTAAAAACCCCAAAGAAACAAACGGCATTTTTGCATGCGTCTTGCACGGAATGGAAAAATCTCTTTTCTATGGAAATTTATGGCAAAGATGGTAAGTTAGATTTATCTGGGCTAGGCGGTAGCTATGGTTTAGAAAAGTTAACTTATTACAAGATGCTTCCTCAGATGGGCCCACCAGAAACAACATCCTGGGAGTACCCAATGGCTGATGATTCATGGGCAGTAGAAATGGCAGAGTTCTATCAAGATATTCTTTTGGATCGCGAGCCAGCTGCAGGTCTCAATGATGCCTATCAAGCATTAAAAATTATTGATCAAATTTATAAGGATTCTGGTTATGATCATTGCGCGTAGCCCACTTCGAATTACTCTTGGTGGCGGTGGAACGGACTTAGCTTCTTACTATGAAGATCATGAAGGCTTTTTAATTGCAGCCGCTATTGATAAGTATGTGTACGTCACTGTAATGCGTCCTTTTACCGAGGGGATATACCTGAAGTATTCACAACTAGAGCATGTGGATAAGGTTGAGCAAGTACAGCATCCCATTATTCGAGAAGCATTAGGGTTGATGGATTTTCGTACCCCTCAAGTTGAGATCACTACTTTAGCTGATATCCCTGCGGGAACAGGTTTGGGGTCTTCAGGAAGCTTTACTACGGCATTGCTCAAAGCGCTTTACACCCATCGCAAGCGTCATATTCACCAAGAAGAATTGGCTGAGCTAGCTTGTCATATAGAAATAGATCGATTGGGTGAGCCAATTGGCAAGCAAGATCAATATATTGCTGCAGTGGGTGGTTTAACCTGCTTTACTTTTCATAAAGATGGAAAAGTAACTGCAGTGCCTTTAAAGATCAGCATGCAAACTATGTTTGATTTAGAGGATAACTTACTACTCTTTTTTACTGGATTCTCTAGAAGCGCTAGCGGAATTTTGAAAGATCAAAAAGTAAAGTCGCAGCAAAATGATGCTGACATGATCGCTAATTTGCATTATGTGAAAGATCTTGGGCTTCGCAGTAAGTTAGCACTTGAAGAGGGTAATACAGCTTTGTTTGGTGAACTCATGCATGAACACTGGGAGCATAAGAAACGTCGTTCTGGTGGGATGAGTAATCCGCAAATTGACGAGTGGTATGAGTTGGCAATGAATAATGGCGCCATTGGCGGTAAGTTGGTAGGTGCTGGCGGCGGTGGCTTTTTAATGTTTATGGCAAAAGACCGCAACCAATTACGCAAAGTGATGACTGGTGCCGGCCTTGAAGAAGTGCGCTTTAAGTTTGATTTTGAGGGCGCTAAAGTAATGATGTCCTCTTAATGCTGCCAGTTGCAATTCTGGCTGGCGGCTTAGCTACTCGCTTACGGCCTATCACTCAAACAATCCCTAAGACCTTAATTGAGGTAGCGGGTAAGCCTTTTGTTGCGCATCAACTGAAATATCTTCGACAACAGGGTGTTACTTCCGTGACTCTTTGCATTGGATACCTGGGTGAGATGATTCAGGAATTTGTGGGCGATGGATCTCATTGGGGTCTCAAAGTGAGTTATTCCCCGGATGGACCAGTTTTGCTTGGAACTGGAGGGGCGCTAAAGCAGGCTCTCCCCACGCTTGGAGATAGATTCTTTGTTTTGTATGGAGATTCCTATTTGCCCATAAATTATGCAAATGTTCAAAAGGCCTTTATTGACAGCAATCAATTGGGCCTTATGACAGTATTAAAAAATAAAAATCAGTGGGATCGAAGTAATGTCACGTTTGAGCTCGGAAAATTGATTGAATACAACAAAGAAGTCATTAATCCGGGTATGCATTACATAGATTATGGGCTGGGGGCATTGCAGGCAACCGTCCTAAGCCACTATCCCGAAGGTGAACCCTTTGATCTTTCTAAAGTTTATAATGAGCTTTCTAGGCAGCAGCAGCTTTCTGGGTATGAAGTTTTTGATCGTTTTTATGAAATTGGCTCTATTCAGGGAATTGCTGATACCCAAACCTATTTATTGCAACAAACAGCTAAGGACAGTTTATGAGTTACGCACAACAACACCTAAATGAATCAATTGAAATCATCCAAAACATAGATGTTGCTGCAATTGAAAAAATGGCAGATTTACTGTCACAAGTCAAATCTGATGGTGGACGAATTTTCTTCTTGGGTGTTGGTGGAAGCGCCGGTAATTGCTCCCATGCTGTTAATGATTTTCGTAAAATTGTTGGGATTGAATCTTACGCCCCTACCGATAATGTCTCAGAGTTAACTGCGCGAACCAATGATGAAGGTTGGGCCTCAATTTTTGTTGAGTGGCTCAAAGTAAGTAAGCTGACAGCAAAAGATATGCTTTTTATCTTTTCAGTTGGCGGTGGAAATTTAGAAAAAAATATTAGTCCGAACTTAGTTGAGGCTTTAAAGTTTGCAAAAACTATAGGAGCCAAAGTTGTTGGTGTCGTCGGACGTGACGGCGGCTATACGGCTCAAGTTGCTGATGCCTGCGTCATTGTGCCAACAGTCAATTCAGATAATATTACCCCACACTCTGAGGCTTTCCAGGGTGTGGTTTGGCATCTTTTAGTTTCGCACCCGAAATTAAAGGCGAACCAAACCAAATGGGAGTCAACCGTTAAGTAGTGCGGTTAGATACCTTTATGAGGCGAGCGGTTTTTTTGGATCGGGATGGCGTTATCAATCGGGCAATTGTCCGTGATGGGATGCCTTTCCCACCTGCCAACCTAGATGAACTAGAGATCTTGCCGGGAGTGCCTGAAGCCCTTCAAAAACTTCATGATGGCAATTATTTATTGATAGTGGTGACCAATCAGCCTGATGTGGCTCGCGGTACAGCCAAAAAAGAGCATGTTGAACAAATGAATGCTCATTTGTTCAACATGCTGTCTTTGGATGATATTAAAACTTGTTATCACGATAGTGGAGATGGGTGTCTGTGCCGCAAGCCTTTACCAGGCGCCTTAATTGAGGCAGCTAAAGAGCATCATATTGATTTGTCGAAGAGTTTTATGGTGGGTGATCGCTGGCGAGACATAGAGGCTGGCCAAAGTGCGGGTTGTAAGACATTTTTTATTAATTATCGCTATGCCGAGAAGCAGCCCGAGACGCCTGATTTTATTGTCTCATCACTGCTAGAGGCGCAACAAATTATTACTGGAGAGTTTTAAATGAAAAAAGTAGAAGATTTAAAAGTGAAGATTTTTGCCGACGGCGCAGATAAGGATGGCATGTTGGAAATGCATGCAAAACCTTTCGTAAAGGGCTTGACTACCAATCCAACGCTCATGAAAAAAGCGGGCATTACCGATTACCGTGCTTTTTGTAAAGATATTCTGACATCTATTAAAGATAAGCCATTGTCCTTTGAAGTTTTCTCTGATGATTTCGCTGAAATGGAACGACAGGCTATGGAGATTGCTAGCTGGGGTGAGAATGTTTATGTCAAGATTCCCGTCACGAATACCAAACAAGAAACTTGCTATTCCTTGGTTAAAAAATTGGCCGAACAAAAAGTCAAGCTTAATGTGACTGCACTGATGACGCTTGACCAAGTGCGTGATGTGGTTGCCTCTTTGAATCCCAATATACCTAGCTATGTTTCAGTATTTGCGGGTCGTGTAGCGGATACCGGGGTAGATCCTGTGCCCGTCATGGCTAAGGCTGTTGAGATGTTGAAAGCAGCCCCTGCAGCAGAGCTAATTTGGGCAAGCCCACGAGAATTACTCAATATTTTCCAGGCTGACGAAATTGGATGTCAGGTAATTACTGTTACAAACGATATTCTGAAAAAGTTATCTTTGGTGGGTTATGACTTAGATGAGTACTCCCTAGATACGGTGAAGATGTTTTATAGGGATGCTGTAGAGGCGGGATTTAAGCTTTAATTTTTTGCCGCGGTTATAAGACATAATCTTAAATAAACTTTAGTGGCTAATCCTATCATCACAGTTGTTGTGCCCTCTTTAAATCAGGGACGCTATCTAAATGAAGCATTGGAGTCTATTTTTCAGCAGGATGTTTCTGCTGAGGTTTTTGTAATGGATGGCGGCTCAACCGATCAATCACTTGAAGTCATTAAAAAATGGGAATCAAGGTTGGCCGGCTGGAGGAGTTGTAGAGATGCTGGGCAAGCTGCTGCCATTAATGAGGGCATAGCTCTTGGGGTTGCGCCATATGTATGCTGGCTAAATAGTGACGATCGTTTTTTGCCTGGTGGATTGCTAAAACTTTACCAAGAGCTTGAAAGGTTTCCTTTAGCTCCTGCAGCGTACGGTAACGCTTGGAATCAAACTTCGTTTGATTCCAAATTAACCCCGGTCTGGGTTGAATCATTCAGCGTATCAAAATTGGCAAGACGATGCATTATTTCTCAGCCCGCAACTTTAATGAGAAGGACGGCCTGGAATAAGGTGGGCGGTCTCGATGAGCGGCTTCACATGGCCATGGATTACGATTTATGGTGGCGACTTTTTAAAGAGATTGCTCCCTTATCTTTTGTGGATGATTACATCGCCGTTAATATTATTCACTTGGATACAAAGACAAATATGCATCGTCGCCTCCATTATCAAGAGGCAATGAGTGTTGTTAGGAGGCATTATGGATTTCTTCCGCTAAAGTGGTGGATGTATATGCTTTATTCGGTATTCTACAAGTCTTTAGTGAATAAATTAAAGCGTTTATAAAAATGAAAGTTCTCCATTTTTATAAAACTTATTACCCCCTCTCATATGGCGGGGTGGAACAGGTTATATATCAACTGGCATCCGGTTCAGCTTTATGTGGAGTGGAGCCAACGGTTCTTACACTAAGTCCCCATAAAGTTAGTAGAGTTACACAAGTTAATGGCCACAGCGTACATCGGTGCCGTAGTATTTTTCAAATCGCATCTACAGACTTTTCTTTAAGTGCATTTTATCGATTTAATGAGTTGGCTAGAAATGCAGACATTATTCACTATCATTTCCCGTGGCCTTTCATGGATCTAGTTCATTTAACAGCCAAAGTAAAAAAGCCATCCGTAGTGACATATCACTCGGATATCGTAAAGCAAAAAAATCTGTTAAAGCTCTATAGACCGATTAAAAATAAGTTCTTGGAAAGTGTCGACGCAATTGTTGCAACCTCGCCTAATTATCGAGTCACAAGCGATCTCTTGCAACGCCATCAAAAAAAGGTTGAGGTCATTCCCATCGGGCTCGATAGGGGGCTCTATCCCCCAAAAAATGCTGATAGACGTCAGTATTGGGAAAATGTATTAGGTAAAAAATTTTTCTTATTCATGGGTGTTCTTCGCTACTACAAGGGTTTAAATATCTTGTTAGATAGCTTGGCCTTAGGAGATTTACCTACAGTCATTATTGGCGCTGGCCCTATCGAATATGAATTAAAGGTTAAGGCCGAATCCCTGGGTTTGAAAAATATCACTTTTTTAGGCCAGGTGTCTGAAGAAGATAAGGTTGCAATTCTAGACTTATCCTACGCAGTAGTGTTTCCATCTCATTTACGCTCAGAAGCATTTGGAATTTCATTATTGGAGGGCGCTATGTTTGGAAAGCCTATGATTTCCAGTGAAATTGGGACAGGAACCTCCTTTATTAATAGCGATCAGCAGACTGGCATTGTTGTTCCACCATCATCCCCTAAAGATTTAAATATAGCGATGACTTATTTGTGGGACAACCCAAAGGTTGCAGCAAGGATGGGGCTTAAAGCGATCGAGCGCTATGAGGCATTATTTACTGCAGACAAAATGTGTCAAGCTTATGCAGCTCTTTATCAGCGCTTAATAGATGAAAAATCGAAGTAATTAATGCATCTTAGCGATTATTGTTTATGAGTCGAATAACCCTTAATCCACTCTAGTGCTGACTTAAGGATTATTTCTATTTTTCACAATATCATTTTGTATTGTATTTAAGAGATCTGAAATTCCTTCTATCAAATTAGTTCTATTTTGCAGATCAATTTTTTTCCTGAGTGCAGACCTAAATTGAACGGCTCTCTGATATTGAGAGCCCTTAATGTCGGCTTGAGTAACAATTCTTAAGTTGCGTTTACAGATCCTCTTCAAAATTGCAATGATCTCCGCCACTGATGTTGAAACTCCAGAGGCAATTATTTTAATTGCTATGCCTTGAGTCTTCTCTGAGTGTTTAGCTGCATCAATCATTTGAATGGCAGCATCTTTAGGGGTAATATAGTCACGCATAGTCTCAAGTGGTACATAAATATGTATTACTTGATTTGTTAGAAGATTGCGGATCATCTCTGCTATTAGGCCTTGCTGTTTACCATCCTTGGATTTAAGTCCATAGAGTGTTGTTATCCGACACGTAACTACGATTGCGCCCTGACCATTTTGATTTAGCTTGTTTAGTACAGCTTCTTGTAGCAGCTTAGTTTCGCCATAGACGTTTATAGGGGCTGTTTGCATGGATTCTGTGATTACGCCTTCTTGTATACCGGCATAAATAGCACCCGCTGAGCTTGCAAAAATAAATTTTCCAGCGTGAAGAATAAGTTTATCGTCGTTTAGTAGGCTTGATATTAAGGTTTCAAGAAGCTCAGTTTCCGCTTTTAAATCTTCCCTGTTGCTATGCATTGTTCCGGTGCCTGCAGCCCAATAGATGATCCACCCATCTTTTCCCGCCTCTTTTGAGAGCTGACTTACTGCTTGCTTGAGTTGCTCACAAGCCTCACTTGGATTATTCCAATTTAATTTAGCAGGTAGTTCAAATAACTTATCTTCAGCTTGCTTAAGTTCATTTACTAAGGCTTGACCAAGCATGCCACCGCTACCAATAACCCAGACTAATGACATTGCTATTTGGTTGGCCTAGTTGGTTTTGATGTCGCTACATATAGCGGTTTGCCCATCACAATGCCGGTAGTTAATGCTAGGTATTCAGCAACAACTCCTAGCGATATCATTATCATTCCCGAAAAGAAGGTAATGACAATGAGTAGTGAAGTCCAGCCTTGAATAGGAGTTGTCTCAATAAATTTAGAATAAAGTGCATAGCCTAGTAGGAAGAGTGCAAGTACAAAAGATATACCACCCATAATGGTGATAAGCCTTAGGGGCCTAGTTCCGGAAGTGAGGACCATTCTCCAAAAATGATTTACTAGCATGCTTAATGAGTAGCTTGATGGTCGCGATTCACCCCTGAGTAAAACGGGCGCATAGCCAATTCGGTTGGCCACCCAAAATAAGGCCACATCAAGATAAACCCCATTGCCACAATAGGCAGCAATAATTCTGGCAATTTCACCATCAATTAAACGAAAGCTATTAAATGTCCCGGCCTTGTATTGACCCCCTAAAAATTGGAGTGCGATTCTTTTCGCTAGCCTGCTGCAAAGGTTTCTAAACGCACCGTGTGGCGGCTGGTTCATCGGTTGGGCATACACAATTCGGTAGTGATTATCTAAGGCAATATCGAGCATAGATCGGATATCGGCAGGATTTTGTTGCCCATCCTCATCCATAGTGACTACCCAATTACCAGCTGCACTAGCCATTCCCGCTAGCGTTGCAGCATGTTGACCATAGTTTCGAGAAAGCCAAATTGGTTTTACGAAAGGATATTGTGCGGCTAACACTTCCAGTATTAAATCAGAGCGATCGGGGCCGCAATCATGAGCTAGCAGAACCTCTTTAATAGCATATGAAACTCCTTTGGGGGTTACGCAATTATCGGTAAAAGCAGAAATCTCCTGCATTAAGCTTGGTAAGCTCTTCTCCCCTTTATAGACAGGTATCACGACCGATATTGTGATGGCGGAAGGTTGCTTTAACGAAGTCATTCGGTTGCCTTAAGGACGATCGGAGGGCTGGGCATTTTCGTAGGGTAGTAGTAACCCAAGTCAATTGCACGTTGAAGTGTGGGAATTGCATATTCTAGGGTGGGGTGCTGCAGGACACCACTCTCTAGATCATCATACCTGGCAGCAATATTTTCTTGCCCGTGTGAAAACCAATAAGAAAAAATTACTAGCGATAGAAATAATCCCACTTGCGCAGTGCGCAATCGGATCTTTATAGACGAAGCGCTAAATAAGCAAGTCAGATACAGAATTGAAGTAAAGATCACCGAATAAGTGGTATAACGACTACCTTGCCCGGTACGAATGCCAATAGCGCCCCTAGTAATGGCATTAGTCATGGCGGTAACCAGGAGATATACCGTTAGCCAAAATAAGAAAGGATATTTGACGTATAAAAATTTCCACTTGAAAACAAGAAAGACTGTAAAAATAATTCCAAGCCCAATAGAGAATTTATAGGTATTACCAATGCTGCCAAGAAAGCCCATAGCGTAGGTTATTAAATATAGCGGGGCCTTTAAGGCTAACAGTACATTAGGATGTCCTACTGGCTGCACATAGCCTAGAAGTGGAAAGTAAACAACTAAAACTGTACTAACTACAGCGATGCTAATGAATAAACTACACCATTCTTTTTTAACAAAGTAGTAGAGAAAAATAACTGGCGCAAGACAGATGCCGCCACCGGCAGAAAAGATAGCGCAGGTGAAAAATAGAAGGGCTAGATTTCTATTTCCCGATACCAGGTAGTAAGTTGATAGAATGCAAAAGAATACTTGAAAGTAGTGCTGCACTCCAGCCATCGCCATGGTCATAAGTTCATAGTGAGAAAGACACATCATTCCAATGACAAGAGGGGAAAACTCCACAAAACTAATTTGATTGTTTTTGGCGTATTTCCAGAAAAGAATGACTATCAAAAACCAACCAATATTACCTATCCAAATCATCCAAACAAAATCAAATTTACCTGTAAGTGAAACCATGGATAAACTAATTAAGTTATCTAAAAAGATTCGATGCTCATTGTTTTGGTTAAATAGGTGTAAAAACTTTTGCCAAGTGGTGAGGTCGGGTAATAGATTTAAAAATCCAAAAATGGCATCAAAGTCGTCTCTGTAAGGCATACCACTTGAATAGCGATGGATGATGTAGAAATGAATAGCCGTGGCCAGGAGGGCGAGACCCGAGGCGCACCAAAAATAAAGGGGGCGCTGATGACGATCTGTATGGCTAGCATTCATATATCTATTATATTGTCGCTATCGCTCCCTAAGGAATTCTAAACTGCTTGATTTAGGCCTAATTCACAGCCCAGCTTGAGCAGTCAAGGTACGATTTAGGTTGTTTTTTATGGGCTAGAAATTTGAATGAATTAGTTAAATTCGCTTCAGTATCACCTCGATAGACTCGTCAATGGAAAGTGTTGAGGTATCAATGATTAGCTCTGGATTAATTGGTGCCTCATATTGACTACCCATGCCTGACAGATTTTTCAGTTGACCCGTATTTGCCTTTTGATAAAGACCTTTAGTGTCTCTTTCGGCGCAAACCTGCAAAGGGGTGCTGAGATAAATTTCTAGAAAGTGTTTACCACCAAGTTGCCTTGCTAAATCACGCTCTTTTTGAAAGGGCGAAATAAAAGCGCAGATGACTATCAGTCCAGCATCCATCATTAATTTTGCCGTATGAGCAATGCGTCGAATATTTTCTGTGCGGTCTTCATCACTAAAACCTAAGTCAGCATTCAGGCCCTGGCGAACAATATCCCCATCCAGTAAAAAAGTGTGCTTTCCTTGCTTGTGGAGCTCGATTTCAAGGGCATTAGCCAATGTAGACTTTCCTGACCCAGATAGACCGGTAAACCAAATGATCTTGCCTATTTGTCCCAGTAGGGTTTCTCGCTCAGATCGGCCGATGGTTAAGTTGGGGGATACCAGGTGCTTGCTCATACAGCTCATTATGAAGGATTTTTAGTGGTATTTCTAATAAAATGAACTCATGAAAATCAATATTAAATCCCTAGTCGGTAAGCTACCTCTTAGAGTGCTTTTTGTTTTATCTTTGGTGCCATGTATTGGTCTAACCTCCTTTTCAGCTCATGCTCAGACTATCCAGTTTGAGTATGACCTCAAAATCACTGCAGATCCTGTTAAAAGGGCTGACTATCTCAAGCAATCGGGTGAATCACCAAGTCCTTATGAGCAAGTATTTAATCTAGTTAAGGGCTCCATGTCAGTAGCCACTATTGTTGATAAGGTCGATCTTCGTAAAGATCAGTATCATATTAATTCAACTGGCACCTTAGGTTCAGTTTTGGCTACTGTGTTAGCCGACCAAAAATTACTGCGTGACTCGGTAGGTGCTGTGACTAAGGATGGAATGCTTACCAATACCTATCAAGAGAAGCGTGGCAATACTGAGTTATTAATCGCAAAAGTTGAAAAGAGTCTGGTGAACTTTTATAAAGTTTCATCACGATCTCCGCCCACTGGAAACGCCCCATTTACTGGACGTTTGTATGACATGCTTACAGTGGGCTATCAGTTCATCGGTCGAGAGTTGCCTACCAAGTCAGTTGCACTTCCTGTAACAGATGGCCGCTCGTTAAAGACTTACACCTTGGTGCGGGGAGAGGCATGGGACTTCCCCTTTGATGGCGGTAAAGTGCGTGCAATACGTTATTACAAGACTACCTCCAAGGACGATACCGCTACCTTTGAGGTCTGGTTCTCAGAAAAAGAGCATATTCCATTGCGCTCAGTGATTGGTTTAAATGCTCAATATGGCGCTACGATACAAGTGGACTTGAGAAAAATACCAGCTATGTAAGTGATATCAATCTGTTTAATTTCATAATCAACTAATAGACTATGCGTCGCTCATCCCTCACTGTCGTTATTGCAATAGTTCTTATTGGATTTGTCTTATTCAAGGGGGCGGCAAGTTTATTGTGTGAGCCCAAGAAGCCAAATTCCGTAGCTAATGTCATCTCTGATGTGGCCTCTAGTTTTGGTCCTGCGCCTGCGCCAAGTCCTGCCAAGGTTGACCCCTTGTCTTGGGATCTCGTCATTCATCGCATGATGAGCTTTTTTTCTAAAGCGTGTCCTTAGTAAGTTTTTAGGGCACCAAGCTTAAGAAAAGGTATTCAAAGAAGATCATGAGGTGAACCATACCTTGCAATGAGGTAGCTCTACCAATTACAAGTGTTAGTGCACCAATAAAGAATGACAGATACATCAACGTCATATTGAGATCGCTAATTCCGAGACTTAAGGGAAGATTAAAAAAGATTGCAATGCCTGCTACAGTCGGAATAGTTAGGCCAATACTTGCTAAAGCAGATCCCAGTGCTAAGTTCAAACTACTTTGCAGGCGTTTAGCTCTTGCCGCCCTGACAGCGGCAAAGCTTTCAGGTAAAAGAACTAATAGCGCAATCGCAATACCCACAATCGTTTTAGGTGCGCCAGCGGCTTTAACGCCAGCTTCAATCGCAGGGCTCAAGAGTTCAGCCAGAGCTACTACAGTGATTAAAGAGAGCGCTAACAGAACAAAGCTCACAGCAGTCTTCAGATTGCTTGGTTTGAGTGCGTGAGTATTAGCATCTATCTTTTGATCATCTTTTTTGGGTAGATAGTAATCACGATGACTGACTGTTTGAAAGAATAAGAAGGCGGCGTAGAGTGCAAAAGAGGCGATACCAGCAAAAGCCAACTGCCCCTTCGTAAAATCAGGACCAGGGCTACTAACAGTGACTATGGGCATTACCAAAATAAAAGTAGCTAAAGCAGTGAGCACTCCAAGAGAGGAAGTGGCGCCATCATTTCTAAAGCTCATTTCATATTGGTTTAGACCGCCAATAAAGATACACATACCAATGACCCCATTGACCACAATCATGACAGTGGCAAATACCGCATCGCGTGCAATAAATTCTGAGCCATCATGACCAGTTAGCATCATCGAAACAATTAATGCCACTTCAATAATGGTGACGCTAATAGATAGCACTAAAGTGCCATAGGGCTCACCCGTTTTATGGGCGATGACTTCTGCATGATGGACAGCTGATAAAACGCCACCAATTAGGGGGATGCTCATTAAGGCAATAAACCAAGTTTGGCTCAGTAGGGCGGAAAAGGTAGTCATTTAAATAGTTAGTATTAAATAGTCGCTAGCTATGGGGTTTATTGACGGGACACTATCAGCAGGGTTTTTACACTGTATCTATACTTAGTGTATCCACTTTTAAAGTCAGATTTCCCTATATGAAAGCAATTATCCTCTTTGGCCATGGCGCTCGTGATGCTAGATGGCGTGAACCCTTTGACCGCCTTGCTAGCTTGTGGCGTGAGCAGCATAGCGCGACCCCTGTGGAATTGGCTTTCTTGGAAATGATGCAACCTAGTCTTGAGGACGCAGTAGCTTCTCTGGTTTCTAAAGGAGCCTCTCAAATTACTATAGTGCCGGTATTTTTTGGCCAGGGTGGCCATTTGCGAAATGACTTTCCAGTATTGCTGGCAGATTGCCAGAAAAAGTTCCCGGCCGTTACTTTAAGCGCTACGCTTGCTGTCGGTGAAGACTTGGGGGTCTTGCAAGCTATCGTCGATTTTGGCGCTCGCGCTCTCTAACTCTTTATCTCTTAAAGCTTCGCCAACCATAATTAATGCAGGCGAGCTACTATCAAACCATTGATCTGCATTACCTTGAGCTAGTTCGCCAAGGGTGCTTGACCATAAACGTTCACGCGCTGTGCTAACTGCTTCCAAAATTTGTACTGGCGTACTGACAGTTTGATTAGGGCTTTGCTCGATCAATTGCCGCGCAATTTTGGCGGTATCTTTACGGCCCATGTAATACACCAAAGTATCTGCAGTTGGATTGCAAATAGGCTGAGCCATTTGATTATCGCTAGCTTGGCTACCTTCAGTAGCTTGTGCCAAGGTGATAAAGGCTACGCTTCTACTGATTCCGCGCAATGTGAGCGATTGTTGCAGGCTTGCTGCTCCAGCAAGTGCCGCAGTAATGCCTGGTACGACTTCAACTTCTATACCAGCATCTTTCAAAGATTGGATTTCTTCATCGGCTCTGCCAAAGAGCATCGGGTCGCCGCCCTTTAAACGTACAATTACTTGATACTGTTTGGCAGCATCGACTAAACGCTTGTTAATAAATTGCTGTGCAGAAGAAAGCTTGCCACAACGTTTACCTACAGCAATCTTAAGGGCTTGCGGGCACAGATTAAGCATCTCGGGTTCTACCAAAGCATCATGAAACACAATGTCTGCTTGCCCCAGTAGTTTGGCACCACGCACGGTAATGAGATCGGCAGCGCCAGGGCCGGCGCCTACCAAATACACTTTACCGAGGGTGGAAGATGAGTTAGTCATAATTGCTTAATTTATGAAGTTCTGCTTTTAGCTTTGCTAGCTATTTTTTAGCTGTCTTGTAGCAAAGTTCTTTTGCCGCGCCAACTGTTTTGAGTGCTTACTGAGAACAGATCAAACTGCTTAAGTCCCACATCTACATCTTGATCTTGGCGTAGCGCAAAGCTATCAAAGCCAACACGAGCACCTTGCAATAGTTGATCAATTAATACATCACCAATCATGCGAATTTCTTTATCCCAGCCCAAGCGATCACGCAGAAGTGCAGCAGTACTAAAGCTTCTGCCATCTCTAAAGAGTGGGAAGTAGGCTGCTACAAGCGGCCAATATTGTTTACCAGCTTCAATGAGATCAGCATGCTTCAAAATATCATCATCGGTAGCAAACCAGACGCCGATCTGACCATTTTTGGCTTTAGCAATGACATCTGCTTCGTGATGGTGCGAATTTATATTACTGCGCCACCAAGAAAATGGTACCAATATCTTAGTAATTGCTGATGGACCATGTTCTAAATCAGGTAGACCACCTTCATCTTCGCTGTTATTTTGATTGCCGCTCCACACTAGCCATTCATTAGGAGCAAGGCTAGGCTTGCCGCCTTTAGGAAAGTGCAGTACTTGGGCATGAGCCTTTATAAGACTTGTCTGGTTAGGATGTGTATTGCTCATAGTGCACCCTCGCCAGCAGTCTTTCCATGTGATTCTGTATTTTTTGCTTTTTCTTTTTTATCTTTATAGGCAGCCTCTTTAAAAGGCGCAACTCCAAGGCGGCGATAAGCCTGAATAAACGATTCATCTTCGCTACGGTGTTCTACGTAGGTATTGATGACATTGGTAATGACATCAGGGATTTCATCTGCGTAGAAGGAAGGTCCAATTACTTTGCCAATAGCAGCATCATTGCCTTGCTCACCGCCTAAAGTAATTTGATACCACTCTTCACCGTCTTTATCTACACCAAGCACACCAATGTTGCCAACGTGATGATGGCCGCAAGAGTTAATACAACCAGAAATATTCAAACTGATATCACCTAGATCAAACAAGTAATCCAAGTCATCAAAGCGCTCTTGAATCGCTTTAGCGATCGGCAATGATTTTGCATTGGCCAATGAGCAGAAGTCGCCACCTGGGCAAGCAATGATATCGGTAAGTAAGCCCACGTTTGGCAGGGCCACTTTTTGTTTTTTAGCTTCTTGCCAGAGTTCATAAAGCTTAGCTTGCTCAACATCAGCTAATACCAAGTTTTGTTCGTGAGTAGCGCGTAGCTCACCAAAACTATATTGATCAGAAAGATCGGCAATCGCGTTCATCTGAGCGGTAGTCGCATCACCAGGGGCAACTGAGCCATGTGGCTTTAAAGAGAGAATTACACTGGCATAACCAGGGACTTGATGAGGTTTTATATTGCGCTCTAACCAACGAGCGAAAGATGCTTTTTCTGCTTCACTGGCACCGGTAATCAATTGCTCAGTAGTCAGTGACGGTAAGTTTTTGTATGCAGGCTTAGTAAAGTGTTTGGCAACGCGTTCCCATTCTGCTTTAGTGAAATTGTCATCACCATTCTGAATGTGCAGCCATTCACCTTCAACTTGGCGAGCAAATTCTTCTGGACCTAAAGCTTTCACCAAAATCTTGATACGTGCCTTGTAGAGATTGTCTCTTCTGCCAAAGCGGTTATAAACTCTTAAGAGTGCGGTCAGATAGCTCGGTAATAGCTGCCACGGCAAGCCTTGCTTAATGAGTGAGCCTAAGATTGGGGTGCGACCCATACCGCCACCAGCATAGATATCGGCAGTCAATTCACCATTGTTGATATTAGGATTTTTCCTGAGTTCAATACCAACGTCATGGCAGAGCAATACCGTGCGATCTTCTTTGGCGCCATTGACTGCAAACTTAAACTTACGGGGTAAGTGCGCAAACTCTGGATGAAGCGTTGACCATTGGCGGAGTAATTCACAGATGGGGCGAGTATCAACATACTCGTCACCAGCAACACCAGCAAAAGCATCACTCGTGATGTTGCGAATGCAGTTGCCTGAAGTCTGAATAGCATGCATTTCTACTTTGGCTAAGTCAGCCAAAATGTCTGGAGTGTCTTCTAGGGTGACCCAGTTGAACTGAATGTTTTGACGTGTTGTGAAATGCCCATAACCACGATCATATTTTTCAGAAATGTGAGCAAGCATTCTGAGTTGCTTGGAATTAAACAAGCCATACGGAATCGCAATGCGTAGCATGTAAGCATGGCGTTGGTGATACAAACCATTTTGCAAGCGCAAGGGGCGAAATTCTTCTTCAGCCAGAGTGCCATTAAGACGCCTAGCTACTTGATCGCGAAATTGGGCAACCCGTTGATCTACAAGGGTTTGGTCAATGTGGTCATATTTATACATAGCCCATGATTGTCTTAGATTTTCAATATTCCTTCAAATACTCAAAAATCGCTTCTATATATCTAAATTGATATAAAGAACCCAGAAAACCCACTATTTCTGAAAAGTCTGCTTCAATAGACCACGAAAGGGCGGCTGATTTACTAAATTTAATAAAGCCCTATTTATTACAAAGTGGAGACATTATGAAAAAACTACAGACTACAGGGCTGCTCGTTGGGCTTTTGGGCCTTTTGTTCAGTACAGCCCTTTTTGCTGCTGACAGTGCAAAAACATCGCCATTGCCAGTAAGCAATGGCCAAGGCTTTTCTCAAGAAGGCCTAAAAAGAATCGATGCCTTCTTTGCAAGCGAAATTGCCAACAATAGAATGCCTGGTGCAGTCTTAGCAGTTGCCAAAAATGGCAAGCTCAGCATCTATAAGCCATATGGATATTTAGATAAGGCTACTAATAAGCCCATGACGACTGATGCCATTTTTAATCTGGCCTCGATGACCAAAGTCATGGCTTCAGTAGGCGCCTTAACTTTTTACGAAGAAGGCAAACTGCCACTCAATGCACCCATCTCTAATTGGCTGCCCGAATTTAAGAATATGAAAGTAGGGCAGGTAGATGCAGATGGTAAGTTGACTACTGTACCTGCTAAAAATCCAATTACTGTCCAAGATCTCTTGCGTCATACCAGCGGCTTAACTTATGGTGCTCGCGGAAATACGCCAATACATAAGCTTTACCCAGCAGGCTCAGCACCAGCAGCATTGCAATATAACTCTCAAGAATTTGTTGAAAAATTAGCCAGCACTCCATTGCTCTATGAGCCAGGCACGGTGTGGGATTATGGTTTTGGCATTGATGTCGCCGGCATCATTCAAGAAAAGATTGCAGGTAAACCGCTCGGTAGCATCTTGCAAGAAAGAGTATGGAGTAAGTCAGGCATGCCTAATACTAGTTTTGATGTGGCAGAAAAAGATCGTGCACGTTTAGCGCAACCATTGCCAGTCGATCCAATCAGTGGCAAACCACAATCTATTTCTATACTCGATAAAAAAGTGAAATTTGATTGCGGAGGCTCTTGCGCATTTTCTACAGCAGGAGACTATGTTCGTTTTGGTCAGATGTTGCTTAATGGCGGAAGTATTGATGGCAAGCGTGTATTAGGCCCACAAACCGTGGCATTTATGGCTTCAAATCATCTGAATAAAGATATTAAAAATAATGTTGGTCTAACGGAGCCAGGTCGTGTTGGTTATGGCTTTGGTCTAGGGGTAGCCGTTCGCATGGAGCGCGGATTATCAGCGATCAATGGCAACGTTGGCGACTACACCTGGAATGGCGCAAACGGTACCATCTTCTGGGTTGATCCTAAAGAGCAAATGGTTGTTGTGATGATGGGTGTTGCACCAGGAGATATCCGCAAGATTCATCGTGAACAATTGAATTCTGTAATTTATGGCGCCTTAGAGAAATGAGCTAACGTGTCTTTATAGTGCTGAAAGCCCCGATTAATCGGGACTTTTTTATTTTGTCGAGTGGTTGCTGCCCAGGAAAAGTGATAAAAGTTCTATTTGACAGAATCTGTTACACGGAATATTATGTCGCATGATTCGATCATTTCATTGCAGGCAAACCGAAGATTTATTTCATAGCAAGCCTTCGAGAGTATTCCGAAGTATCGAAAGGGTGGCCAGGCGTAAGTTATTGCAATTACATGCAGTAGTTAGTTTGAGTGATCTAAAGATTCCTCCTGGCAATATGTTGGAGCTATTAAAAGGCGATCGAAAAGGGCAGCATAGTATTCGCATAAATGGCCAATGGCGTATTTGTTTTCTTTGGAAAGAGGATGGAGCTTACAACGTAGAAATTGTGGATTACCACTGAGGATATGATGAGAACAAAATTACTTGATGAGATACATCCAGGTGAAATACTGCTTGAAGACTTTATGAAGCCGATGGGAATCACTGCTCGTAAACTTGCTGCTGATATTGATGTATCGCCAAGTCGGATTAGCGAAATCGTTCATGGAGCTCGCCCCATTACGGCAGATACCGCCTTGCGTTTAGGATTATTCTTTGCAATGGAGCCACTATTTTGGCTAAATTTACAGTCTGAATTCGACATGCGAATTGCTAAGCGAAAACTTCAGAAAGAAATTGAGCCTAGAATACGCGTCTTTCAGATGGCCGCTTAATAGATTCATTGTTGAAATAAAAAGCCCTGACTAATCAGGGCTTTTTAGTATCTACGTTCTCTTGCCTTACAGCCTAAAGGATTGATAGTGCCTATATAGATTGGCGATTGATGCGAATCCAAGAATGACAATGAGCACTGCAAATAGGTAATCGGTTGTCAGGTAGGTGAAGACGCCATATTGCAGAAGTATTACTGCGGCAATAAAAGCACCAATCGATCCAAATGCGACCAGTTTGAAATTGGGAATAAAAGCACCCAAGGTGATTGCTATAAAAACAATGTAGAGATCTGAGACAAGTTGATCGGCAGTTACAAAAACGGTCTTGGTAAATTCTGTGTTGATAAACTTTCCGAGCGTCGCAATGACCAATATGCCAGCCAAGATAGCAAAATTCAGCTTTGCATTAATCAGAATAGTTTTAAGTTGATCGTTCATATTAAAATTTAGGTCAACGGGGCGCCGTTACCGTTAAAGACCAAGCTCATCCCCAGCCACAAGAGCACAAAGGCAACGAGTACAGTAAAGCCAATTTTCTTGAGGAAGTATTCAAGGCTATCCATATAGGCTTCGTCATTGCGACCAAACCATTGGTCAAAGCGTTTCCAGACCAAGCGTCCGACTACCAATGGCAAAAGCATGGCAACGATGCCCAAAATGACTGTGAGAGTGGTATCCATCAAGGATGCCTTTCTGCGTAAGGGTGTTTTAAAGGCTAAAGAATACCCGTTTTCTGTTTACGCACAGATTGATCGTCATTGACTACCTGTACTGACCTGTATTTAGGGAATATCAGAGTTTATTGATACAGTAGAGACCTTAATCAGTATTTTTAGCGATTACCACTTCGAAAGTAGAAAAACATGGCCGAATTAAATGCAGCGCAATTAACCGAAATCCGCAGCAAAGTATTGGGCGCGGCAGGCAAGGTTCCTGGAGCACTCATCGGACTTGGTGTCTTGTTTATTGTTTTAGGAATGATTGGTGTAGCTGGTCAAGTACTGTTCTCATTTATCTCCGTAAACATTTTAGGTATTTTTCTGTTTGCCGGTGGTTTGCTCCAAGGCGTGCATGCTTTTAAATCGACCGGTTGGAAAAGTGTTAGCGTGCAATTGATCTTCGCAGTTCTGTATATTGCCGCCGCTATCTATGTTTGGGCATTCCCAATTCCAGCACTTGAGGCTATTACTCTCTGGCTTGCTGTAATTTTCTTTATTACCGGTTTCTTGCGTTTGGTTTCTGCATTTCAGCATCGCCAATTTGCTGAATGGTTTTGGCTTGCCTTGTCTGCAGCGATCTCCATCTTGATGGGTGTACTCATCATGAATAACTTCCCAGCTTCTAGCTTATGGTTGCCTGGCTTGTTGATTGCAATCGAATTGCTCTTGCAAGGCTGGTCTTTATTGTTCTTGGGCTTTGCAGCGCGCTCATTAACTAAAGCTAAGTAATAGCTTCGTAATATCTAAGCAATAACAGTCACTGAACACAAAGAGCACATATAAAGAGTAGCAGCCATGGCAATGAAGAAAACAGACCTGTATAAGAATCTTGCCCTGACTACTGCTCAGCGTATGAAGAATGCAGCTAAGTCTCCCAAGCCTGGAGCTGCCGAAGCAGTAGCAAAGTCTAAAAAAGAACTAGCAAAGTCAAATCCCTTGCTAGCTTCTTTGATGGGTAAAGATAAGTCTAAGTGATCAGCGCGCAATTTACGTAATTGTGTTGAAACAAGCATCCTCCCTGTTGCTGATTGATTTTCTGAAGGTCTTTGCCGCTCTTCTGATCATTCTTCACCACCTCTCCAGTTATGGGCAGATTGCCGAGGATGCGTATTTAGTTTTGCCGCAGATCATGACCTGGCTATTTGAATATGGCCGTTATGCGGTCCAGATCTTTTTGGTAA
This sequence comes from Burkholderiaceae bacterium, assembly GCA_947448415.1. Lineage (GTDB taxonomy): Bacteria > Pseudomonadota > Gammaproteobacteria > Burkholderiales > Burkholderiaceae > Polynucleobacter. The sequence goes on from CANFMT010000013.1 coordinate 28,566, forward strand.
TGGCAGGTTATTTGGCGGCTCAGTCCTTAAGTCGTTACGCCGATAAAAAATTTAGCGCGAATGCTTTGCTCAAAATCATTTTGAATCGCTATCTACGGCTCTTTGCTCCTTACGCTGCCGCTTTAATCTTTACGATTGTCTGCGCGTACATCGCACGATTTTGGGTGAATGATGAATTCGTCGGTGAATCTGAGACGCTATCTCAGTTTTTAGCGCACCTCTTTTTTATTCAGGGCATCCTTGGCCTAGATTCGATTTCTGCAGGCGCTTGGTATATCGCCATTGATTGGCAACTGTATGCCGTACTAGCGATTTTGTTGATTAGCTTCTCTAGTTATCAGGCGGTGATTTGGTTCATTAGCATCGTTGCAGTTGCTTCTTTATTGTTCTTTAATCGCTCTGGAGAATACGAGGCTTACTTTATTTACTTTATTGGTGCTTATGGCTTGGGTGTTTTAGCCTATTTATCTAAGAGTTTCCAAAGTCAGGGCGTTAATCGCTTTGCAAAGATTAGTCTTGTACTGATTGGTCTGGTGATTGTTATTTCCTCTTTCCAGCAAATTTGGCTGCGCAACTACTTAGCTTGGTGTGTAGCCATCATCTTAGTGTTCTGGGGTAATGCTCCATATCCAGCAGGCACTCAAGACAATCCATTGTTTAAGGCAATCTCTTGGGGTAGCAAGCGATCATATTGCGCTTTCCTCATTCACTTTGCATTTATCTTATTAGCCAATACGCTCTATATCGCGCTCAGCCTGAATGAGTATGAGAGTGGGCTCTTAGCAATGACATTTATGCTGGGTGTACTTGTGTGTAGCGTATCTGCTGCAAATTATCTCTATCGATGGATAGAAGTGCCGTCGGTGAAACTCAAAATCTAGAAAAGACTAGAGTCCCATATCTTTTAAAACGCGGAAGATTTCTCGAAAAGCCTTAGGCGGCTTGTTTTGTTCCTTTTCTTTGCGCGCATTTCGAATCAAGGTGCGCATGTTCTGAATGTCCATATCAGGATATTGCTCAATCATTTTGGTAAAGGTCTCATCATTGGCAATGAGGCGATCGCGGTAGCTTTCTAAAAAATGTAGCTTTGCAGTCTCCGCCTTGCTCACACCTTGTATGGCATCCAAACGTTTCTGAATAGCATCGAGCTCTTCTTCGTCTAAAAAGCGCATCAACTTGCCAAGGTATTGCTTATGACGACGAATTGCTTCAAAACTCTTAATCTTGTTAGTTTCTGCAATAGCCGCTTTGATAGCTTCATCCAAAGGGATGGTTTTGAGAGCATCGCCACTTAGAGCGGCCAGGACTTCCGCCAATTTCTGGCGCTCCGTCATTTGGCGCTTTAACTCTGATTTGCTCGGACCTTCATCGGCTTCAACCAATTTAGGCGTGCGATTTTTCTCATTAATATGCATGTTGCTATTTTAGACGGGTATTTGTCCCTACCTAGATAGATGCTCAATTTTGTGGTTTGGTAAATAATAGAGTGGTGAATCGGCGTAAATGCCAAAGCAAAAGCAGCTCAATTTGATATTTAGACCATGACTCAAGCAAATACCTACGACTACATCATTATTGGGGCAGGCAGCGCTGGCTGTATGTTGGCTAAGCGCTTGACTGAGAATCCCGCTAAGAAAGTCTTGTTGATTGAGGCTGGCAAAAACGATAACTATATTTGGATTCATATTCCGGTCGGCTATCTTTACTGTATTGATAACCCAAGAGCAGATTGGCGATTTAAGACTGTTGCTGAAAAAGGTCTTAACGGTCGTTCATTGCTCTATCCCCGTGGCCGTGTGCTTGGTGGTTGCTCATCGATTAATGGCATGATTTACATGCGCGGTCAGAGTATCGACTATGACTCATGGGTCCAAGCAACAGGGGACGATTCTTGGTCTTGGCAAAATGCTTTGCGCCGTTATAAATCTTTTGAGGATTACCACAGTGATGCTAATGAGTGGCATAGCACAGGCGGAGAGTGGACGGTATCCAAACAGCGCCTGCGTTGGCCGATCATGGATAAGTTCAAAGAGGCTGCAGTGCAAGCGGGAGTTCCGGCATCGGATGACTTTAATCGCGGCGATAACTTTGGAGTGGGTTACTTTGATGTGAGCCAGCGCGCAGGTTGGCGTTTAAATACTTCCAAGGCATTTTTAAAGGATGCTACTAAGCGGAGTAATTTAACTGTACTCACTGAAGCAGTAGTTCGCAAACTCAAAATTGATCCTATCACTAAAAATTGTTACGGGGTTGAATATTTAAAAGACGGTATTGCATATGATGCTTTGTGTGATATTGAGTGTGATGGTGAAGTATTGTTATGTGCTGGCGCCATTGGTAGTGTCCAAATTTTAGAGCGTTCAGGCATCGGTGCAGCAGCACATTTAAATGCGCTTGGTATCCCAGTGATTGCTGATTTACCTGGCGTTGGAGAAAACTTACAAGACCATCTACAACTACGCATGGTCTATAAGGTAAGCGGTATTAAGACCTTGAACACTAAAGCTAACTCTTGGTTTGGCAAGATGATGATTGTTTTGGAGTACATCTTGAAGCGTTCAGGCCCTATGTCGATGGCGCCTTCTCAGTTAGGTGCTTTTGCTTATAGCTCGCCTGAACAAAAGAGTGCGAACGTGGAGTATCACGTGCAACCTTTATCGCTAGAAAAGTTTGGCGAAGATTTACATTCTTTTAATGCATTCACGGCAAGTGTTTGTAATTTGCGACCTACTTCGCGCGGTAGTGTGCACATTACTTCAACCGATCCCGAAGCGCCGCCAGCAATACATCCCAATTACTTATCAACTGATGAGGATCGTAAGGTGGCTGCAGAGTCATTGCGAGTAACACGCAAAATTGTTGGGCAATCAGCACTTGCGCCATATGCGCCAGAAGAATACAAGCCTGGTGCGCAGTATCAATCTGATGAAGAGTTAATCAAGGCGGCAGGCGATATCGGCACAACCATTTTTCATCCGGTCGGCACATGTAAGATGGGGCGCGCAGACGACCCAATGGCAGTCTTAGATTCTCAATTACGTGTGAGAGGCATTCATCATCTGCGAGTAGTGGATGCATCGGCAATGCCCACAATTACTTCTGGCAACACGGCAGCACCAACCATGATGATTGCTCAGCGCGCTGCAGAGTTGCTTACTAGTGAGTAAGGTTTCTCGACAGCAGCAAATGCCGGTCAGTCATTTATTGCTGGCCTTGGCGATTGTGGCTGTGTGGGGCACTAACTTTGTCGTCATTAAGATTTCCTTAGAGGCTTTTCCGCCATTTGTATTTGCTGCCTTACGGTATATCTTTGCTTTGTTACCGGTAGTATTTTTTCTACCAAGACCAAAAGTGCCTTGGAGCAATCTGTGCATTTATGGTTTAGCAACGGGGGTGGGGCAGTTTGGGGTGATGTATTACGCCATTGACGGCCAAATCTCTCCTGGCTTAGCTTCACTAGTTGTCCAGACACAGGTATTTTTTACCATTGGCTTTGCCATGCTCTTCGCTCGCGAAAGTCTGCGCTTATATCAAGCGGTTGCCGTGGGTATAGCAATGATCGGCTTGGTAATTATTGCGCTGCACACTGATGCCTCCACAACTTTCTTGGGCTTAGCATTGGTAGTTTTTTCTGGTTTCTCATGGGGTATTGCTAATACGGTAAGCCGTAGGGCCGGCAGCATTAATATGCTGGCTTACGTAGTATGGGCGAGCGCCTTTTCTATTCCGCCACTGTTGCTAATGGCGCTCATATTTGAAGGTGGCTGGTCGCAAATCAGCGCATCTATGATTTCAGCTTCTGCTGGGGCCTGGGCAGGGGTACTTTGGCAGTCTTGGGCAAATACGCTTTTTGGCTATGCAGCCTGGGGTTGGCTACTCTCAAAGCATCCTGCTGCAGTAGTAGCCCCAGCCCCGCTCTTGGTACCCATTTTTGGTATGGGGGCATCAGCATATTTCTTAAGCGAGCCACTGCCCCTATGGAAGATTATGGCTGCGGGGTTAGTAATTACTGGCTTGATGGTGAATTTATTTTGGCCAAGCATCGCTTATAAGCTTAAACAGCGTTTTTCATAAGAAATTGCGTCCCGGCGAGGCTAATGTAAAACCCTAATAGAACGTCCTTTTTTTGCTCTTGCAATGACTGTAAGATAGACGTTCGTTATCTGTTGTACTTATAAAAAGTATTTATTAATTAGCATTTTTTAGTCATGGAGACTTTATGAACATTCGTCGTCACATTTTTGCGGTAGCTGCTACTGCAATGCTCGCAACTGGCGCTTACGCTGCTGATATCAAACTTGGTGTTTCTGGTCCATTTACTGGTGGTTCATCTTCAATGGGCGTGAGTATGCGTGATGGCGTACGTCTTGCTACTAAAGAAATTAATGCTGCTGGCGGCATCAATGGCAACAAGATTGTTTTGGTTGAGCGCGATGATGAAGCGAAAAACGAACGTGGCGTACAAATTGCGCAAGAGTTGATCAATAACGAAAAAGTAGTTGCTACTTTGGGTTATATCAACACTGGCGTAGCACTGGCATCCCAACGCTTCTACCAAGATGCAAAGATCCCGGTAATGAACAACGTTGCTACTGGTTCTGTATTGACTAAGCAATTCCCTAATGCACCAGAAAACTATGTTTTCCGTAATGCTGCAGCTGACAATATTCAAGCACCAATGATCGCTAAAGAAGCGGTTGAAAAGCGTGGCTTGAAAAAGGTAGCGATTCTTGCTGACTCTACTAACTATGGTCAATTAGGCCGTGAAGACTTGGAAGCAGCCCTGAAGAAATATGGCGTAACTCCTGTTGCTGTTGAGAAATTCAATATCGGCGACGTTGATATGACTTCACAATTGCTCAAAGCAAAAAATGCTGGTGCTGATGTGATTTTGACTTATGCAATTGGACCTGAGTTGGCACAAATTGCTAACGGTATGGCGAAGTTGGGTTGGAAAAAGCCAATGATTGGTTCTTGGACATTGTCTATGGCTAGCTTTATTGATACTGCTGGTAAGAATGGTAACGGCGCAACAATGCCACAGACTTACATTCAGTCACCATCTACAACAGCTAAGCGTAAGTCTTTCCAAGAGGCTTACTTAAAAGAGTTCAAGCCTAAGAACAACAACATTGCGTCTCCAGTTTCTGCTGCTCAAGGTTACGACTCTGTTTACCTCTTGGCTGCGGCGATCAAGCAAGCTAACAGTACAGAAGGACCAAAGATTGTTGCAGCATTGCAAGATCTGAAGGCTCCAGTTGATGGTGTTGTAATGACTTACAACAAGCCATTTACTGCCTCCGATCATGAGGCTATCAAAGCTAAAGACGTTGTTATGGGCGTGGTTGAGAACGGCCGTGTTGAATTCTTGAATGCTGAGGACGCAACTACTAAGAAGAAGTAATCTAAGTTCATAGCAGGCAATTTATTTTGCGCTGCAACATAGATAAGCAAAGCGCCGCCCGAAAAGCGGCGTTTTGCTTACAATGTCGGATTCGTCAATAAAACAGTTTTAAGTATCTTTTAGGCCAACAAAATGGACATGCTTGCACAAATCCTCTCGAGCGGTATCGCGGTGGGGATGATCTATGCGGTAATCGCTTTCGGTTTCCAGCTCACTTTTGCCACATCAGGCACTTTGAACTTCGGTCAAGGTGAAGCACTGATGTTGGGCGCCTTGGTCGGTCTCACTTGTGTGGACACCTTTGGTATGAACTATTGGGCGATGATTCCAATTGTCTGTATTTTTGGAATGATTCAAGGTAGCTTTGTCGAGCTGATTGGCGTGCGTCCTGCAATCAAAATCAAGTCTGAGTTTGGTTGGATCATGTCCACCATTGCGCTTGGCATTATTTTCAAGAATGTTGCAGAAAATATCTGGGGTCGTGATGCTCTTCCTTTCCCATCACCATTACCAATGGAGCCAATGAGTTTTTTGGGTGCGAATATTTTGCCAATGGAAATCTTGGTGGTAGTTGGTGCGCTGGTCATGATGTTGTTGGTGGAATTTTTCAACCGTAAAACAATCTACGGTAAGGCAGTGGTTGCAACAGCAAACGATCGTGATGCGGCTGGCCTCATGGGCATTAATACCAGCATGGTGATTACATTCTCTTATGCTTTGTCTTCCTTAACTGCAGCATTTGCTGGAGTGTTAATTGCACCACTGACGCTGACAGGCGCAACCATGGGTGGCGCATTAGGTTTAAAGGCATTCGCTGTAGCGATTATTGGCGGCTTGTCTAGCGGCATGGGAATTATTGTGGGCGGCTTAATTTTGGGAATTGTTGAAACGGCAACTGGTTTCTATTTCTCAACTGGCTATAAAGATGTTCCAGGTTTGATCTTGCTTTTGCTCGTGCTTGCATACAAGCCATCTGGGCTCTTTGGTAAATCTGCAATTAAGAAAGTTTAATGATGAAGAAGTCTCTACTACCTCTATTAATTGCAATTGCGGCACTTTTTGCATTGCCGTTGTTTGTTCATAATCCTTATTACATTCACTTAGTCGAAACCATTCTGATCTACACCATTTTGTTATTTGGTTTGGATATCGTGGTGGGTTATGTTGGTCAGGTGTCTTTGGGTCATGCTGCACTCTTTGGTATTGGCTCTTACACTGCTGGTGTCTTGTACTTCCACCTTGGTTGGACTATCTGGGGAACCCTCCCAGCATCCATCGTAGTAACTGCGATCTTCGGCGGTATCTTGGCTCTGCCAGCATTGAAGGTAATCGGACCTTATTTGGCGATGGTGACCTTGGCTTTCGGAACCATTGCACAGATTCTGATTAACGAGATGACTTGGTTGACTGAGGGCCCACTCGGTATCAAGATTCCGAAGCCTGAATTGATGGGTGTGCCCATGACTAAGGCTGAGTACTTCTGGATGGTTGGCATCATTTTGATCCTCTCCATGATCGTAGTAGATCGCTTTGTTAAATCACAAATTGGCCGTGCATTTGAGGCGTTACGTGATAGTCCGATTGCCTGTGACTGTATGGGTGTCTCCGTTTATCGCTTTAAAGTGATTGCGTTTGTGATCAGTGCTGGTTTTGCTGGTTTGGCTGGTTGCTTGTACGCATACTCTGAGCAATACATCTCACCAAATACCTACAACAATGAACTCGCTGTGTTGTTCTTGTTAGGCATCATCATGGGTGGACGTAAGTCACGCCTTGGTGCGGTTATTGGTGCAGCGATCATCGTATTGTTACCAAAACTCTTAGATGACATCAACTTGTTCCGCATTGTTGCTTCAATTATTGCGATTGTTGTAGTAATCGGTGCGGCAATGGCTTTGTCTAAGAAAGTTACTACTGTCCGTCGCGTAGCAGTACCGATCGCCGGCGTAGTTGGCTTGGCAGCATTCTCATTTTGGCTCAACACAATCTCTGACTGGCGCTTGAGTATTTTTGGTTTCATGATTTTGTTGGTGGTGTACTACTTGCAGAACGGTATTGTTGGTTTTGCAAAGAGCTTTTACCAATCTATTGCTGGCAAAGCTAAAACAACTCGTGGTGGTGATGCTGAAGTGGTGGATGACTCAGTTAGCTTTATTAGTACCGTTTCCAACACCAATACTGGCGCTGAACTCTTGAAGGTTGACTCTGTATTGATGCAGTTCGGTGGCTTGAAGGCGCTGAACAATGTAGATCTGAGCATCAAGCGCGGCACGATTCATGGTTTGATCGGGCCAAATGGTTCTGGTAAGAGCACCATGATGAACGTGTTGACTGGTATTTATGTACCTACCGCTGGTAACGTTTTATATGCTGGTGAAAGCGTAGTTGGTAAGACTTCATCCGATATCGCTTTGTCAGGTATTGCGCGTACTTTCCAAAACGTTCAGCTCTTCGGTGAAATGACGGCAATCCAAAATATTTTGGTTGGCTTGCATCACACCTTCAAGTCGAACATGGCGGAGATTGCATTAAATCTACCACGTTACAAGAAAGAAGAAGCCGAAGCCCATGCTCGGGCAATGGCTCTCTTAAAGTTTGTTGGCTTGGATGATTTGGCTAATGAAGAAGCACGCAATTTGCCATACGGTAAGCAACGTTTGCTCGAGATTGCTCGTGCATTAGCTTTGGACCCAGAGTTGCTCTTATTAGATGAGCCGGCTGCAGGTTTAACGGCTCCAGATATCAAAGAACTCTTGCGCATTATTCGTAAGATTCGCGATAGCGGTATTACCTTCATCCTGATTGAGCATCACATGGATGTGGTTATGTCAGTTTGCGATACCGTTTCTGTATTGGACTTCGGTCAAAAGATTGCAGAAGGTAAACCAGCTGAAGTTCAGGCAGACGAGAAGGTGATTCATGCCTACTTGGGTACTTAATCACTAGAACTAAATTGAATCGGTAAATACCATGTTATCTATTAAGAATCTTGAAGCAGGCTACGGCAAAGTCAAAGTCCTCCACGGCATCAATATTGATGTTCCTAAAGGTCAAGTAATCACTTTGATTGGCTCTAACGGCGCCGGCAAAACAACGACCATGCGTGCTATCACTGGCATGATCAAACCAACGGCTGGCGAAGTGACTTTGGGCGGCGAAAAAATTGATGGTTATGACTCTCATAAAATCGCTCGCTTGGGTTTGGCTCACAGTCCTGAAGGCCGTCGCGTATTTACGACCATGTCAGTGACTGATAATTTATTGTTAGGTGCTTTTCCACGCTTTACTGGTAGCCGTCCTAAAGGCGATATTAAGAGCGATCTCGAGAAGTCTTTAGAAATGTTCCCGCGTCTTAAAGAGCGTCGCAATCAGTTGGCAGGTACTTTATCTGGTGGTGAGCAGCAAATGTTGGCAATGGCTCGCGCTGTAATGTTAAACCCAGAGATCATTCTCTTGGATGAGCCATCTATGGGTCTTGCGCCAATTTTGGTTGAGGAAGTATTTAAGATCATCTCCAACCTTAAGTCACAAGGCGTGACCATGTTGTTAGTTGAGCAATTCGCTGCTGCAGCGTTAAACGTAGCTGACTACGGTTATGTACTGGAGAACGGCAAGATTGCAACTCATGGTCCAGCAAGCAAACTCAAGGATGATCCGGCTGTGAAAGCAGCGTACTTGGGTGGAGCAGGTGGCCACTAAGCAGCATACTAGTTGTAAGCATGAAAAAAGCCCTTAGCAATAAGGGCTTTTCTTATTAGTGGGCACAGATAATTTAGCTAGACACAAGTTTGATTGCCTCGCGTATCAGCAGTGCGCGATATCCCATATAGATTGCGACTAGGGTAAATCCAAATAAGAAGAGTTTTGGTATTAATGCGCCCTCTAACACCAGTTGGCTATTGAGTAGGCCTACGGCAACCGCCAAAAAGAATATAGCCCCTATGACAGATACAAGCCAATTTTCATGACCGCTCATTTCTTGGGTTCGGTTTTTATAGGCTAGCACGTGAAAAGTATCGCCCTTGGCGTAGCCAGATACAGCCAGATGATCCCCATCAGCAATTTTCATAGGCGATGAAAATTTTGCCTCTATGCTTTGGTTTCCTAAATTAAATTTAGAAACAAAAAAACGCTGATAGTACTGGGAGGAGTGGTCATGAGTTGGCTTTTCTGGATTGACGTATTCTAGTAATTCATGATTGAGGTTGCTGACCGTTCCAGAAATTGCACTAATAGAACTAGATAAGAAAGAGCCAGGCTTGTTTGCTGACATTAAAAGAGCTCCTAATAATACGAAGAAAAATAGATAGATGATCGAGGTAACTGGTCTTTTCATAGGCTATTGATGCCTTTGATAATTAAGCTGATAGCAACACCAAATGCCAAGATAGAGAAAACTTTCTGCAATCTTGGGCCGCTTAATTTTTTACCAAATGATCTTCCCACTAGCAGGCCAAGTAATGCGCCAAGTGCAAAAGGGGCGGCAATCGCCAAATTAAAATCGCCAGATAGCGCTGCAAAGAAAGTGCCCCCTCCTGCAATAATGGCCAAGACTCCTAAAGAGGTGGCTACGATAGAGTGAACCGGTAAGTCTGTATAACGCTTCAATGCAGGAACGATGATAAATCCTCCGCCAACACCCAAAAGTCCAGAGAGAAAGCCAGCCAAGCCTCCAGTAAACATTAGAGCTTTAGCGCAGGGGACATTCCAGGCAAGCTTGCCTACAGATTTATCTAGCAAGCATGGTGGGGGAGTTTTATTCTCAAAATCCGATATTCCATGAATTTCTTTATGCGCCTGTCTATATAGCCGAATCGACACATAAAAGAGGGTGATACTAAAGAGTATTAATAATGGTGCATTAGGAATGCGCTGGGATATCCAGATACCGATGGGAGATAGTATTAACCCAAAGATAGCCATAAACATGGCAGCCTTGTAACGAAGGATCTGATTTTTTAGTCCTAACAAGGCACCAGCGCCTGCCGAAAGAGCAATTGCTGAGAGAGAAATGGGCGCCGCCTGGGCAATATTGAGATGTAGAACAAAAACCAATAGTGGGACGGAAAGAATCCCGCCTCCTGCACCAGTTAGGCCCATCAGTATCCCTACCAAAATACCTAAGGAGGGACTGATCAATATTGAGTAATCCATCAATTTATTTTATATGAAGAATAGCTTATCTAGAGCTTTGGCGTATGCTTAACTTATATATTGCGCAATCGAAAGCCCTCAAATGAATATGACCCACTATATGCAGTTGCTAGCTGATAATCAGCCTTGGAATCTGCTGATCTTTATGGCTATACCGGTGGTCTTGGCTGAGACCTTGGCAATTACTGAGCTCTATATTTTGTTTACTAGAAGGTTTCATGGGTTCATGTGGGGGCTCAATCGCTTTGCAGGTACTGCTGTTGGTGTGTATTTCATTGGCATTATTGCCTATCTCATGACTAGCGCAGTGATTCCGATTACTAAAGCCGGTGAATGGCGAACTGTTATTGATATAGTCGCGGTTGGCTCTTACTTGATTGGTGGCTTACCTCTTATTTGGATAGCTTTACAAGAGTTTGGCTTAGTGAATAAAAATTTAAACCAAGAAAATAAACTCAAGATCCATGCAATTTGCGTTGCGCTCTTTTTAGTCATTGGGCATATTGCTATGATTAGCGGCATGCTTGATCCAGGCTTACTTGGATACCAAGGGGCTGCGCACTCCATGGAAACGCCTATACCTACTTCACATGCACATTAACAATAGTGAGAGTGCAAAGTTCTATTTTTACTTATAGCATTTAGCTACAGCTGGCGTCTTTAACTTTGCAAAGGCATGTATTAAAAAAATACTAAAAAATAGTAGGCCCACTATCCAGTGAACAGTGATGACATCCTCCCGAATTTGCTCAGGCCCGTAATATAGTAAGGCGCCAGATATAAGAAGTACAGACATGAAGGTGAGTTGAGTAAAGCCGCTGATCCATTTGCGCGCAGATTTGTAACCCGCCTTGATATGAAAGGGTAAAACCGAACCTAGCGCCAACGTGGCAAGCATTGCTGCTACGCCATGAGCAACCAAAATATTGTGCGTACCAAGGATCAATCGTTGGATGTGAAACTCATGTCCAAGTAGGTAAGCAAAGCCAGTGAGAGAGCACGTAAGCATCCCCCAAATAACAAACGACTTTTGCCACCCAGGCATCTTTCCTAATCGTCTCATGCTGCAATCCTGATTGCTTTAGCGCCAAATCGCTTAAAGCAAGGATGATGGTCGTTGTTGCTCAAGGCTAGCACTTTCGTGAGCGCATCTGCATAAACGCATTCCTTGGCTAGGATTGAATAAGAGCCATTAACTTCTGAGTGCACTTCGGACTCCTTATTCGCCAAAGGATTAATGAGGTAACTAGATTGTTTATCGCGCTTGGCAAAGTAAAGACTGCTGGTTGCAATCGCACCATTTTGCAAAGATCCAATTTCAAGAATTTGCTCTGGAGATTCAGGATTGCGAATTTGAATCGGTCTAGAGGTATTTCCAAAAACCCTTAAATCTCCGCCAGCGTTTACTACTCCTGAGTTAATCCCTTCAGATATTAAAATTTTTACCGCCATATCTACTGCAAAGCCCTTGGCGATACCACCAAGGTCTAAACATACTGGGCGAGATGACTTGACCAGATCAGGTGCCAAGAATTGAATATCTTCAATGCCCCCTAGGTCATGATTAGAAAAATTGATATGTCGCGGTAATAAACCTGCTGCGACTAAGCGGTGACCAATGCCGCAATTAAATAGACCGTCTGACTCACTATGAATTTCTTTGGCAACCTTGATCACTTGCGCAGTCCATGCATGAATTTTAACAGCCTGTTTATGGGCGTATTGATTAATTTGACTAAGTTCACTTTTACAGTCATGAAAGCCCATTAAGTCATGAACTTCCTGAATGGCTGAAAATGCACTTTCTATCGCCGCTTGCTTATCCTCATCGATGGCAATTTCAACGAAAGTTCCAAGGATTGGTTTGCAACGAATCATGCTTATTTGCTAACCATAGGTTTGGGGCTCGAATTCTTAAGTGCTAAGTCATAAAGAGCGGTAACTCGTTTCACCCCATCCGTTATATGTTTACAAGAGAGGGTAGCCCCTCCAATATTTTGGATATCTTGATTTAATTTAATGGGGTCGTTAACGTTTTTACTCACAAATTGTTTGCGCCACTGGGGTTCCGCAACCTCATAGCCATAAGATTCAACATACTCTAGGATTTCAATACCCAAAATGCTGCCACTTGGGCTAAGAGCTACAGCATAGGTAATCATTTCATGCTTGCCAACGACTTCATCGACAACTAACCAGCTTCCATCGGCAGACTTCCAAATGCGTTCACCTTGAAAGGGGTGTCGAATACTTGAAGCTATTCGCAATCTATCTTGTAAGTCTTCCGTAATGATGATGGGATTCTTGACAAGGACCTTATTGGGCAAGAGAATTTTCTGTGCTTGTTCTATTGATACATAAATCTTTGCTTGAGCAATGATTGGAGCTCCGATCATTGCTATACCAAGTATTAAGTAGGGATTAGGTTTCCAGTTCATATCTGCTCTAGATCAATTCAATGCAAAACCAACTTTGACAATAAATTCATTTACTGAGTGGCTATCCCACACACGGGCATTCGAGCATTCTGCTTCGCCTCCACCCATGCAAGTGCCACCAGCAAGTTGATAACGCCATGCTCCGGTGACCCACCAGTCTTTGGCGGCATAGTGGAGATTAGGGCCTACAAAAGTAGCGCGTTGTACTTGGTTTCTGAGATTAAGTTCTGAGTAATCGTTATGAAACCGAGCCTCTACACCAGCAGACCATTTAGGAGCAAAGCGATAGCTGGCGCCAACCAAGAAGTCGAGCATTGATTCTGGAACATTGCCATTTTCAATAAATTTCAGTCGCTCATTTGCTACTACTACGTTGCCTGCCAACACCAAACGATCATCAATGAAGTTTGATTGAAGCAGTAATCTTGCTTCAATCTCATCTTTATTACGGCCCCAGGTAGGCTCTAAATAAAGTCCTATGCCAACAGGAGAGGTAACGGGATTCGTTACCCGATAGATCGCCTCAAGAGAGCCTCCCTCGATGCCACTTTTTCTATACGGAGTGGATGGGTCATGTGAAGACGGGACACCATATCCGCCTGTACATGTGGGTGAATCACCACATGCTTCTGGGTTGGTGTAGTTTTGATCGGCATTGGTGTAGTAAGAGTTGATATAGCCAGCTACTTGTAAATCATTGGTCAGGCCATATTCAAGCTCTGTTCTGGCTGTCCATGCGTCGTAAGTTCCAGCAGCTTGTTGTTTATTCAGTTGTAAACGCTGCTCAAACTCTAGTTTTCCTTTGGGCTGTAAATCTAAGGTGTAAATCCAACCAAAGACACCTTCGCCAGCAAATGAAAATGAGCAATGGATAGCAGATGCAATGAAAAGGCTAAAAGCAATAAGTCTTTTTATGGAGAGTTTCATATTTTTAAGGGGGTGGTTAGTAATGTTTGTAAATGAGAATGGTTCTCAATATAGCATATCAAATAAGAATGATTCTCATTTGATGAAATTACCATTGCCGTGTAAATGGCAAATTTCGTAGGGGCAATAAGCTTTGCTTGTAAGATTTCCCCACAATGAATGCAGAAGCGCTTGAGAAACTCGTTTTGATGAAGATGCCCTTTGGGAAATACGCAGGACGTGCGCTTGCAGACTTGCCAGGAAATTATTTGGCGTGGTTTGCTAGAGAGGGATTTCCTAAAAGCGAATTGGGTCAGCTACTGGAGTTGATGCACACGCTTGACCATAATGGATTGCGTGGACTATTAGCACCTATACAAAGGGCGCATGGCTTGCAAGCTAAGTCAAAATTACTTTGAGTGCACTATAGCGGTAACTCGGTTTCGTTCGTAGCTTACATTTGTAGAGTCAGGTGGGCTGCTTTGTATTAGGTTTGCTGCTATGCCACCTTGCATTTCTATTTGACTGGCTACTTTTTTGGCTAAATCGGAATTGCGATCATATTGAATCTGAATGCTCGCAATCCTTCCTGCTTTGGCTTGAGTAATAAGTCCATTCACTTTATTGGTTTCGTAATCGTCAAAAAATACGGGATACCATCCGCCTAGGAGCTTCTTAGGAGCCTTTACCGGTAAAGGTTCCGTGTTTTTTAGGCTAGCGTCATCGGCTTTGCCATTAATTGGCAAATGAAAATCGATCCCTGTTCTTTGGACTAGCTCTTGGTAGCTAATCGGTGGAGACATATTGGCTTCATTAGTATTTTCAACCCAATAAGCCCAGGCAGTTTTTCTATTGGGGTCATAAACCAATTTATATAAGTGGCTTGGCACGGTAACGTGGCCTTTTCCAATGCTGCCGCTATTTCCAGTTGAGCCAGTAAATACATAGATGTCGCCTAACACTCTTTTTATATAGGCCCTAGTTGGTTCCTCAACGTTTTTGGCCCAGATTCCCTGATTGTTTTGTCTGGCTTGGGGCATCATGTTGGCCAATGAAAATGATTGGGCCATTGACCTCTCATCACTCATATCTCCCGCTGGGGCGTTGTGCCCTCGGTCAAAGCCACTGCCACGATAGTCAGAAAGGAGGGCTCTTTCTGAAAAAGGCAACCTGGCCTCTTCATAGAACTGGTTGCTCCTGCGGGGGTGGGCAGCGGACAGCTGCTCTTTGTTTAACTTCTCAACCGTGAAGATGGGTTTTTTATCCAGCGGACTGTAATAGATGGCAAAGCTATCAAAGCAAAGATCGCGACCAACTTGGTGTGTTGTCGGAATTTTTTGATCCGGAAACAAATCCCTGCACTCATCGAACGCTGCAAGAGCGCTCAGGGAGTTCAAAAGGCATGCCAGGGCAAAAAGATTGCGAATGAATTTCATGGGTTCTTAGTGTAGGGCTTGCCTGTTGTGTCGATCCATTTTTTGTTTCAGTTTGCTTCTCAGTTAGCCTTAGGGCAAGTAAGAATCAAGCTTCACAAAAATTCTTTTAGGCTTAAAAGCGCATTTATTTTGTAAAAATTCCCTCTGAATAACACTGAGTAGATGCAACTTCACATTACTACCGGTAGAAAACTGGAGGAATAAAAGCACTAGATATATGGTTTTTGGGTGCCTAATTTTGTTGCAAATCGTAAAAAAGTCTGATTTCAGGTAATTTTTTACAGTATGAAATTAGCGCTCCCTAACATTTGTAAGTCATTGATTAAATGAGGATAAATAGATTATCTGGGTGTCATATTCGGGATCTCCCGTATTTCTAGATCAAGAAGTTATTGAAATGACTTTCTTTATTCTTGACTTGATATAAGAACCTTTTTAGGATGACCCATGTTTTTTAGATATTGCGGTGCAGCATAAATCTGAGTTTCGATTTTTGGGGTCTCGCAAAAAATGAATGAGTAAATGTTTATCTAACAATTTAAGCGACATGCAGAATGCGCAGCCTAAGTTACTGGCTGCTAAAGAGCTGCTGGCGCACGCCATGGCTCCTGTCTACCGAGTCATTAATGGCTTACTCGTTGTTACTGTATTTATGGTTGTGGGACTCTGGCTTTCAGGTAACGGTACAAATGCCGGTGCATTTGATTTAGCGCGCATCCTGGTTCCGGACGAGGCTCGTCATGTGGTCTGGAGTAATGGCTTTGAGACGCTCAATCAATATAAAGATGCAGCAGATGTTTCTGCTGCCCACGTAGCTGACACAGAAATTGCTGCTGTGATTTATAGCAAGGGTAAGAGCACTGGGCACACTGGATTAGTGAGTGCAAAGCAACAAACAGTGGCTTTGTTGATGCCTTCTGTAGCGCAGCTTCAGGTCAAGTCTATTTCTCATTTGTCAGATCGCATTCCTTCATCGAAGCTTGATCCCCAAGCTTTGGATAGCAATTTGATGGGTTCTATTCAGAACCAACGTGCCGTGGCTGACTTTTTTGAGAAGAAATACAGCCTAGATCGCGCGAAGATTGAAGAATATGTTTCAAACACCATTTTGATTGCTAAAGAGGTCAATATTGACCCAGTACTTTTATTGGCAGTAATTTCAGTGGAGTCTAACTTTAATCCCAACACTAAGAGCCATGCTGGAGCTGAGGGTCTCATGCAGGTGATGACCTCAGTTCATAAGGATAAGTATGCACTTTTTGGTGGCACATCTGAAGCAGCTAAGCCTGAAGTGAATATTCGTGTTGGTGCCTACATTCTGAAATACCTCATTGCTACCGCAGGATCACTGCGTAACGGCCTGAAATATTACGTTGGCGCAGCAAATGCTGATGATGATGGCGGTTATGTTGAGAAGGTCATGGCTGAAAGAAATCGCTTGATAGGCTTATGCCAGAACCGCTCGTCCAACCGTTTGACATTAAACGGTAAAGATTTGCGTTCTTAATTTGCTCAATCATTGCTAGATACACAAAGGCCACCCTAGGGTGGCCTTTTTATTTAAGCGAAGTACAAGTGAGTTTTAGTTCACGCCGTGCAATTCCACATCAAATACGAGAGTTGCATTTGGTGGGATCACGCCGCCAGCACCACGAGCGCCATAACCCATTTCAGAAGGAATGATCAGTGTGCGTTTACCGCCAATTTTCATCCCAGCCACGCCTTCATCCCAGCCTTTGATGACATGCCCAGCGCCCAGTGGGAAGCTAAATAATTGGCCGCGGTCTAATGAGCTATCAAATTTCTGCCCTTTATGGTCGGCGGCCTTCTCATCGAAGAGCCAGCCTGTGTAGTGCACGTCAACATGATTGCCGGCAGTTGCTTCTTTGCCGTCACCAACAACGGTATCGATTTTTTTGAGTTCACTCATGATGGTTTCCTATTTCACGCAAATTGACTGGCTAGTATATTCTGAGCTCTATTAATCCACAGGGTGAGCTTCTTTTTCCGAGCAAGTATGACAAATTATTGGCCGAACTGCGCATATAAAACCTTAGAAATCAGTCCTGACCACCAGTTGTTGGTCACCGATGACTTTTTGCGTACCTACTTGCAAAGGCCGGAACTCAAATTGGTTGCTGAATCCTGCGCGAATGAGCGCTCCTTGCACCAGCGCCTGACTGAGAGTCCCCGTGCAGAAATCGCTGATAGTGAAATCGCGGCCATGGTAGACCAGGATATTCAGGAAAATTATCGTATTTGGCTGCGCTTTAGGGCGCGTATGCTTTCTGCAAGCTCCTTAGAGAGTTTTTATATGAGCCTATTTAAGGGTGCTGGCGTAGATGTGCCGCCACTCTTTGTTGCGCATCTTGCTCAGATCTTTGTTAGACATATTCTTGGTGATGAGCCTCATCCAATGGAGGTTCGTATGAGCGAACTCTTTTTCCGCCCTCAGATTATTAGCGTTATCGAAGATGGCATTGTGATGGGCGCAGATAATGAGGTGGTGGCGCGAAATGGAGAGGCTGGTGAAACGGGCAATATTATGGATTTGCTTAAAGGGAAGTCAATGGCAATGCGCTCGGCAGACCTAGACGTCCTTTATGAAGAAAATGCTGCTGAATACTGGCCTCGTAATGAAGGGTTTGATTTTGCAGTACAGCTCAATTTTGGGCATGAACCCATTAATCACTTTTGCCGTGTATTGGAGAAGTGGGTAAAGCATTTTCTGGGAGTTCAGGTGCGCCTCACTCCTATGCAGCAAATTGCTGATCCTAAGTGGTCATGGCACGTTGGTTTAGACGCCGCGGCAACCGAGGTTCTTAATAAGCTTTACAACAAAGATCCGCTTGATGCTGAGGAGTTGGCAAGAATTATTTGCCTCTTTCGCTTAGATTTTCTAGATCAGGCTGCGGTAGCTAGAGCCCAAGAGGGTAAGCCAGTTTATATGGCGATCGCTATGAATGATCAGAAGCTCTTGAAGTTGAAACCACAAAACGTCTTATTTAATTTGCCGCTCGCAAAAGTTTCTTAAGCATTTCCTAAACTACTGTTATTGGAAGCGCTGCTTTCTATTTTTGCTAGCAAGCCAAACTAAGGCTATGGCAGTCACTATCACTGGGGTCAATGACCCAAAATTCAGGATAGTCCATCCTTGAGAAGTGACCAGCGCGCCAGAGCCAAACGAAGTGAAGGCCATGGTGCCAAAGACAAAAAAGTTAATAGCTGCTTGCGCTTTATCACGCTCATTGGGTTTGTAAGCAGTCATTGCTAAGGAGGTGGCGCCAGTAAATAAAAAATTCCAACCAACGCCAAGCAAAAAGAGTGCGATAAAGAATTGATGGAGGTCAGTTCCCGATAGGGCAATGGCGATACAAATAAAGTTCAGAATCACTCCGGTCCCCATTACCCTTAAGGTGCCAAAGCGCTGAATCAATGAGCCCGTAAAAAATCCAGGCGCAAACATGCCAATCACATGCCATTCGAGGACTAGTGCCGTATCTGAAAATGGCAGGCCGCAGATTTGCATGGCTAAAGGGGTTGCCGCCATCAGAAGGTTCATTACTCCGTATCCCAATGCTGCCCCAATGATGGCCACCATAAATACAGGCTGACGCAGGATGACGCTTAAGGGGCGCCCATCGGAGAGTAAGTGTGGGGTTTTGAATTCTTCGGGGAAGTGGATGCATTGCATTACCAAAATCCCAATACAGCCCGCAATAGAGAGGGTGATGTAAGCCCCCAGAAATGCAGTATCAAATAAATCTCGAGTCCAAGAGGCTAAGTTAGGCCCAATCACTGCCCCCAGAATGCCGCCAGCCAATACCCATGAGACCGCTTTATCTCTCTGACTTTGTACTGTGAGCTCTGCTGCTGCAAAGCGATATAACTGACCATTGGCGCTGTAGTAACCAGCAATAAAGGTGCCGATTACTAACAGCCAGAAGTTTTTGCTAAACGCTGCATAGGCGCAGAGAAGGGCTGAGAGTATCGCCACCAATAATCCTAATTGGAAGGATATCTTTCGCCCAAAGTGGTTTTGGGACTTAGCAACAATAGAGGTTGAAAAAGCGCCCCCAACAACATAGCCCATTACGGGAAGGGTGGCCATCCAGCTATGAGGCGCCAGACTAAGCCCCACCAAACCATTGATTGCAATGAAGGTGACGTTATTCGTCAGGAATAGGCCTTGGCAAACGATCAGTAACACCAGGTTTTTATTGAGTAGGGGGTGTCTGCTGGTCATGGTTTGCAGTTTACGGTGAATTTACTGTTTCGGGTGTCTTGGTGGAATCCCTTAAATTGCGAGTTTATATGCCATTTTGAGGTGCAAAGCGGCATTTTTACCAGGCCCGATGATTTAAAATAGAGGACTCGCCTCATAGACAAAGTACCCGCTAAAAGCGGCTGACTAAATGAGGAGCATGAGAGTGGCAGGGTAATAACCTGACTCTATAAACTTATCAATATTGAGGAAACGTTAATGGCTTCAGAGAAATCAAAGATTATCTACACGCTGACAGATGAAGCGCCGCTTTTGGCGACTTGTGCATTTCTGCCGATTATTCGTACTTTTACTGCACCTGCTGGCGTAGAGATTGTGACGAGCGACATTTCTGTTGCTGCTCGTATCTTGGCTGAGTTTTCTGATTGTCTGACTCCTGAGCAACAAGTTCCAGATAATTTGGGCGCTCTCGGTAAGATGACTTTATTGCCTGATACCAACATTATTAAGTTGCCAAACATTAGTGCGTCTGTTCCCCAATTATTGGCAGCCATCAAAGAATTGCAATTAAAGGGTTATAAGATCCCTAATTTCCCGGATGACCCAAAGACTGACGAAGAGAAGGCAATTCGTACTCGTTACTCCAAGTGCTTGGGTAGCTCAGTAAATCCAGTATTGCGTGAAGGTAACTCTGACCGTCGCGCTCCTCCTGCAGTAAAACGCTATGCTCGTAAAAATCCACACTCCATGGGTGAGTGGAGCCAAGCTTCCCGTACCCACGTATCCCATATGCATGGTGGTGACTTCTACTCTAGCGAGAAGTCAATGACGATGACTAAGGCGTGTGATGTCAAGATGGACCTAGTAACGAAGAGCGGCAAGACCATTGTCCTCAAACCAAAAGTCTCTTTACTGGCTGGCGAAATTATCGACAGCATGAACATGAGCAAAAAAGCACTTTGCGAGTTCTATGAAAAAGAAATCGAAGATGCTTACAAGACAGGCATGATGTTGTCCTTGCACGTAAAGGCAACCATGATGAAGGTTTCTCACCCAATCGTGTTTGGTCACGCAGTGAAGATCTTCTACAAAGACGCTTTTGAAAAGCATGCCAAGTTATTTGAAGAATTGGGTGTAAATGCCAACAACGGTATGAGCAGCCTCTATGACAAGATCAAAACTTTGCCAGAATCTAAGCGCGAAGAAATCATTCAAGATTTACATGCTTGTCACGAGCATCGCCCAGCTTTGGCGATGGTTGACTCTGCCAAAGGCATTACCAACTTGCACTCTCCAAGTGATGTGATTGTGGATGCTTCTATGCCTGCCATGATTCGTGTTGGCGGCAAGATGTGGGGCGCGGATGGTCGTTTACACGACACCAAAGCCGTTATCCCAGAAAGTACATTTGCCCGCATCTATCAAGAAATGATCAATTTCTGTAAGACACATGGTAACTTTGATCCAACAACGATGGGTACCGTACCTAACGTTGGTTTGATGGCTCAACAAGCTGAAGAGTACGGCTCACACGACAAGACTTTTGAAATCCCTGAGGCTGGTGTAGCGCGCGTTGTTGCAGATGACGGCACAGTGTTGCTTGAGCAAAATGTGGAAGAGGGCGATATCTGGCGTATGTGCCAAGTTAAAGATGCGCCGATTCGCGACTGGGTCAAGTTGGCTGTAAATCGTGCTCGTCTTTCCAATACTCCAGCAGTATTCTGGCTTGATGAATATCGCCCACATGAAGCTGAGTTGATCAAGAAGGTAAAAACCTATTTGAAAGATTACGATCTCGAAGGTGTGGATGTCCAAATCATGTCTCAGACACGTGCAATGCGTTACACGCTTGAGCGCGTTATTCGCGGTAAAGACACTATCTCTGTAACCGGCAACATCTTACGTGATTACCTCACTGACTTGTTCCCAATTATGGAATTAGGTACCAGCGCCAAGATGTTGTCTATTGTGCCTTTGATGGCTGGCGGCGGCCTCTTTGAAACTGGTGCTGGTGGTTCAGCTCCTAAGCATGTTCAACAGTTAGTTGAAGAAAACCATTTGCGCTGGGATTCATTAGGTGAGTTCTTGGCTTTAGCAGTATCTCTAGAGGATATTGGTGATAAGACTGGTAATCCTAAAGTGAAGATCCTGGCTCGCACATTGGATGAGGCTACTGGAAAGTTGCTGGATAACAATAAGTCACCTTCTCCACGCACTGGTGAGCTTGATAACCGCGGAAGTCAGTTCTACTTGGCCATGTATTGGGCTGAGGCATTAGCTGCCCAGACCGAAGACAAAGAGTTGCAAGCTTACTTTGCACCTTTGGCTAAATCTTTGCTGGAAAATGAAGTCAAGATTGCTGACGAATTAAAAGCGGTTCAAGGTAAACCTGCAGATATCGGCGGTTACTACGTTGCTGATCCAGAAAAGTGCAAAGCAGTAATGCGTCCAAGCACAACTTTCAACGCAGCTTTGAAAGCTGCAAGAGCTTAATAGGTAGAAGTGATAAGTTCAAATCTTCTAGATTAGGCTTAAGATTAAAAGGCAAACCTTCGGGTTTGCCTTTTAATTTCTAAAGTTGTTTTCGATCATACCAAAACCTAAAGATCTTGTTGAATTGAGTTATCTGAGCGAAGCTGTCTCAGAGATGTCTTTTTTAGGTTTAATGCGGCTATTAGAGTCAGCTCGTGCTTTTAATCAAAAGAATGGCATTACTGGCATCCTCCTATATGACAACCAACAGTTTGGCCAAATTATTGAGGGTGAGCGTGCCAGCATTATGAAGGTCTGGAAACGAATTCAGGAAGACAAACGTCATCATCGTATTGAGTTGCTAGAAATTCGTGAGATTACAGAGCGTGCATTTCCGGACTGGCTATTGCGTTTTTATGGTGGGGAGACGTTAACCAAAGAGTATCCAGCTTTAGCCGAAATGGTTGGGGGAATGGATAAGCATAGTCATGCACTGATGAATAAAATGCGTGAGACCGAAAGATAATCATTTTCAGCAATAAAAAGCGAACGGTAGCAAAATAGCCTCATAAGATTAAGTGAGGTGAGATATGAGCTTTATTGATAAGACTATTCTTCCGGGCGATATTACGCCCCGTTCTATTTTTGAAAATCGCCGTTCTTTAATCAGGGCTGCCGCTGCCGGTAGCTTTGGGGCGGCACTAGCTCCATGGTTTTCAAGAGAGGCGCTGGCAGCTGATCCTGAAAAACTAAGTGCTACCCTGAATACGACTTACTCAAGTAAGGACGAGTTAACTCCCTATAAGCTTGCTACGACTTACAACAACTTCTATGAGTTTGGAACCGATAAAGCCGACCCTGCAGAAAAGGCTCACACTTTACAAACACGGCCATGGACTATTTCTATTGAGGGCTTGGTAAAAAAACCAGTCACGTTAGATATTGATGCATTGCTAAAGTTGGCTCCTATTGAAGAGCGTATCTATCGGATGCGTTGTGTTGAGGGCTGGTCGATGGTTATTCCATGGGATGGTTACTCGCTATCAAAGCTAATTAATAAAGTCGAGCCTCTAGGTTCTGCAAAGTATGTAGAATTTATTTCCTTGGCAGATCGCAAGCAAATGCCAGGAGTTAAGAGCAATATTATTGATTGGCCATACAAAGAGGGTTTACGTATGGATGAGGCAATGAACCCTTTAACCTTATTAACTCTTGGCATGTATGGCGAAGTGTTACCAAAACAAAATGGGGCTCCAGTTCGCATTGTGGTGCCCTGGAAGTATGGTTTTAAGAGCGCCAAATCAATTGTCAAAATTCGGTTTACAGAAGAAATGCCTAAGACTAGTTGGAATCAATTTGATGCACGTGAGTATGGTTTTTACTCTAATGTAAATCCTCAGGTCGATCATCCGCGCTGGAGTCAGGCATCCGAACGTCGCATTGGAGATGGAAGAGGGGCATTTGCACCGAAGATAAAAACCCAGATGTTTAATGGATACGCTGATCAAGTGGCTAGCTTGTATGCTGGTATGGACCTCAAAAAATACTATTAAGTATGATTGAGCAATGACAAAAATATATTCCACCTGTTTTGCAGGGCTACTTTGTTTATTCTCTTTAGCTGCTTTTGGGCAATCTGATGATCAGGTTAAAACGATTCCATCCTTGGATGTGCCTCGTTACCTAGGAACTTGGTATGAGATTGCCAAATTTCCGAATTGGTTTCAGAAAAAGTGTGTGAGTAATACAAAGGCCGTGTATTCAGTCAGACCTGACGGTAATTTAAAGGTCCTCAATAGTTGCAAAACTGCAGAAGGGACTTTATCTGAGGCAGAAGGTACTGCGCGTCAGATTGGACCTAAAGACTCCCCTAAGTTAGAGGTACGTTTTGCACCGGCCTGGCTATCTTTTCTACCGATGGTCTGGGGTGATTACTGGGTGATAGATTTGGATCCTCAATATCAGGTAGCGGCTGTAAGTGATCCAAGGCGCGAGTATCTGTGGATCTTGTCTAGAACCCCGCAGCTAGATAAAAAGGTATATGACGAATTGCTGCAGCGTTTGCAGGCGCAGCAGTTTGATGTGCGTAAATTAGAAGCTACTACGCAAGTCAGTACACAAAAGAATTAAAAATCGTGACGACTGATTTATTGCCGCCAGGGATTGAAGTCTTCGAAAGAGGTTGGCTTTCAGCAAACAATATCTTGCACTTTGGAGATAGAGATGTCTCTTTGGTGGACAGTGGATTTCATGTCCATCAAAATCTCACCTTATCTTTAGTCAAGCATGCCTTAGAAAAACATCGACTGCCTCCTTTGAATAAGATTGTTAACACCCATCTTCATTCAGATCATTGTGGTGGTAATGCGGCTTTAGCAAAGGAATTTGATTGCGAGATTTACATCCCTGCAGCAGAAGAGTTAGCAGTCAAAAATTGGGATATGAATTTATTGAGCTTTGAAAATCTTGGGCAAGAGTGCCCACGATTTACACATGATTACCTATTAATACCAGGTGAGGAAATATTACTGGGTAGGTATACCTGGCAAATAATGGCTGCCCCTGGTCATGACCCGCATTCGGTGATGCTCTATCAAGCAGAGTACCGCATTTTGATTTCAGCAGATGCCTTATGGGAACAAGGTTTTGGGGTGATATTCCCAGAGCTTTGGGGTGAGCCTGGCTTTGAAGAGGTGGCGCAAACTTTGGATTTGATTGAAGCACTACCTATCAATCTCGTTATTCCAGGCCATGGCAAACCTTTTGCTGATATCCATAAATCACTGGCAACTGCGCGCTCACGCCTGGATTATCTGGCCTCAGATCTTGATCGAAACACTCGCCACGGCGCAAAAGTTTTATTGAAGTATCGACTTTTAGAATGGCGCAAGCAAGATATTCAATTAGTTAACGAGTGGATTGCTAAAACTCCTGCCCTTATTAGTGCTGCCAATATTTTGAATATAAGCATTGATGATCTTATTGAGTGGCTGCCAAAATCGCTTGCTAAGTCTGGGGCTGCAAGAATTGATGGTGAATACTTAGTGGACGTAGCTTGATAAATAAGTAATTGAGCGCAGATCCCGTATAGGCTTTAATATTAAAAATTCAGTACACATCACCAATCACTATTCATACAAGATTTAACGAGGATATATGGAACATACTGTTTTAGTTACTGGAGCTACCGCTGGATTTGGCGAGGCTACCGCTCGACGTTTCTTGGCTCATGGCCACAAAGTTATAGCGGTTGGCAGAAGGGCTGAACGCTTGGAGGCCTTAAAAAACTCTTTGCCGGCTGAGCAACAGAAAAAACTGCTGACGATGGTGGTAGATGTTTGCGATAGCGCTAAGGTCGATGTTCTGGCTGCCACTCTACCGGCAGATTTTTCTAGTGTGACTATTCTTGTCAATAATGCAGGCCTTGCACTCGGTTTAGAACCTGCACACCAAGCGGTCTTGAGTGATTGGGATCGCATGATTGATACCAATATCAAAGGCTTGGTACACATGAGTCGTGCATTTCTTCCGGGGATGGTTGAGCGAAAATGTGGTCATATCATCAGCCTTGGTTCAGTAGCGGCAAATTATCCTTACCCTGGCGGTAATGTGTATGGCGGAACAAAGGCATTTGTAAAGCAATTTAGTTTAAATTTACGTGCAGATCTCATCGGAACACCTGTGCGCGTAACTTGTATTGAGCCTGGCATGTGTGCAGGTACAGAGTTCTCGAATGTGCGTTTTAAGGGCGATGATGACAAGGCAGAAAAGGTCTATACCGGCGTTAAGGCACTGAGCGCTGATGATGTAGCTGAGACCATTTATTGGTCGGCAACTTTACCTAGCCACATGAATATCAACGTGCTTGAGGTAATGCCGGTTCAGCAAGCCTCCAATGCCTTTAACGTCCATCGTGGCGAGTTCTAAGTAGGATTGCGGTAAAGTAATGCTTGGAAGCATATAAAAACTAGTAAAGGAGACGATATGTCAGATCAAAATAATCCATCTAGCAGACGCAATGCCATGAAAATGGGTGTCGGGCTAGCAACGCTTGCGACAGCTGGTGTTTCAGGGCAATCACAAGCGGCTGAAATTAAAACACCTTTTACTGTTAATAATGTTTATATCCCTATCGCGGGTAGCGCCCAAGAATTTCCGGTGCGCAGGATTTACTGCATTGGTAGAAACTATGCTGCGCATGCAAGAGAGATGGGATCGGACCCAACTCGTGAGCCACCATTCTTTTTTCAAAAACCTACTGATGCTATTCAGTTTGTTGCCCCCAATAAAATAGTTGATCATCCTTACCCCACTCTAACTAAAAACTATCACTATGAAGTAGAGTTGGTGGCAGCTCTTAACAAAGGTGGGAAAAATATTCCGGTTGAGAAAGCCTTGGAGCACGTGTTTGGTTATGCTTTAGGTCTTGATATGACACGTAGAGATTTACAGCGCTTCATGGGTGATCAAAAGAAACCATGGGAAATTGGTAAGTCGTTTGACTACTCAGCACCTATAGGCCCTATCTATACAGTAGACAAAGTAGGGCACTTTAAAAATGGCGCCATTGCACTTTCTGTAAATGGCGTTACTAAGCAGAGTGCTGATCTTAGTATGATGATTTGGTCAGTAGCAGAGCAAATTGCGAAGCTTTCTGAGGCTAATGAACTCTTTCCTGGCGATATTATTTATTCTGGTACGCCTGAGAATGTTGGACCAGTAGTGAAGGGTGATATTGTTCGCTGCACAATTGCCGGCTTACCTGATTTGGTAGTGAAAATCGTCTAAATGGCTGTAAGAAATTTAGTAAGACTATTTTATATAGCGGTTCTAAGTTGTTCTTTTGGCGTAAGGGCCGCTGAATATCGTTTTTATTCAGCGGCTGGTGCCAAAGTTCCCCTGATTGAGTTATCTCAGATCTTCAATCAAAGCCTACCTGATAGCAAAATTGTTAATAATTTTGATACAGCTGGCGCTGCTGAACAAAAATTCTTGGCAGATCCACAGAGTACTTGCTTGGTAACAACTCAAGTCAGAATTAATAGTGCCATTAAGTCTGGGGCTCTGAAAGGACAGCAACAAATTCCGCTAGCAGATACTCTGGCGGGCCTTGCTTCCTCGGTTTCTCCAAAACCTTTAATTGGAAATTCTCAGGAGCTACGCGCTACTTTATTGAATGCAAAATCTATTGCATTTTCAGACCCCGCAAGAGGGGCTACCGTAGGCAAACATTTTGAAGAGATGATTAAGAAATTAGGCATTGAACAAGAAATCATGTCTAAGGCGACTCTTGCCAGTGATGGCGTAGAAACTATGAAGCTGGTTCTTGCTAAAAAAGTCGAGTTAGGTGTGACGCAGATGAGCGAGGTAGTTCAGGCAGATCGCAGTGCGCTGGTTGGCCCATTTCCCTCAGAGTTTGAGTTGGCTACACGATATTCTTTATGGTGCAAGGATCCCTCTTCTTCAGAAATATCCTCCTATATCGCTTTGCTGAAATCCCGATTCGGATCCCAGGTATTTACTTACAACGGATTGCGTCCAGTTCAGTAAATCGCATTGATCTCAATGCAGATGAGCCTGCCTTAGGATTGTCCCGGCTTCCACTTATAAAATTTTGGAAATACGCGCATGACAACGGGACCATCAAAATCCCAGGCTTTGCAGGTACCCAAAAAGACTGGGGGCTTTTCTCCACTCGGATCAAAGAAAGATCCGGGTACAGATTGAAAAGCTGCAGTTGCCAAACTATTGAGAAGCTCACGTAAGTGAGTGCAGCCCTTGATGCCCCCCAGATGGGTGTCAATGGTTTTACGCCACCCCTTTCCGAGTCTAGCGCCAATAAGGCCTTTGATGGGGGGTACTGCGGTAGGGCATTCTGGATGGGGATGTCCATTCATCGCAGTCTCGATATTTTGAACAACGAGCTCTGCATCAATCGTGACTCGAACCCACATATCATGAAATGCCTCGCCTGGCTGCCAGGTTTTTGCGCTCGTTGTAAAAGGATTGGCTTTGAAATCTTTAAGATGTCCTTCGATGTCCCATAAGCCGTCCTCACGCGCGTAGCCTTGAAAGGTAATTTCGCGAGTATGAAGTAGGGAGCGTGGTTGCGGGGCTGAAAGCATGTTGAGTTATTAAAGTTAGTGCGGTCCCCAATGATAATCAATTGGCGCTAGCTGGATCGCTCATCCCTCTTTTAGGTGTCGTGTAGTATGCTTTGCAACATATGGCAAAACCAATTTCTTTAGAAAAAATTCTCTTTAGCCAAGGCTTTGGTACTCGTCGCTATTGCAGTGATTTGGTCTATGCAGAGTTGGTCAAAGTGAATGGCGTATTGGCAGAAGATCCTGAGGAGCGCATTCCTACCGAAGGGCTTGTGTTGAATGTCGAGGGTCAAGATTGGGAGCATCACGAAAAGGCTTATATTGCTTTTAATAAGCCCCCCAACTATGAGTGCTCCCATAAGACAACACATCATCCCAGCGTTTATAGTTTGTTGCCTACTCCGTTTGTAGAAAGAGGCTTGCAATGTGTAGGGCGTCTGGACTATGACACTACCGGTTTATTGCTCATTTCTGATGATGGCCAGTTCATTCATAAGATGACTACGCCCAAGAAAAACATTGGCAAGGTTTATGAAATCACCACACCAGATCCCATTACTCAAAGTCAAATAGATCATCTGCTAAATGGTGTGGTGTTAGATGATGATCCTAAGCCATGCTTTGCTACTGCTTGTAGGCAGATTTCGGAAAATGTGCTGGCGATGACTATAGTTGAAGGGCGTTATCATCAGGTAAAACGCATGATGACTGCGGTTGGCAATCATGTTGCAAAGCTTCATCGTACAGAAATTGGGTCCTATCTCATGCCAGGAGATTTAGTTGAAGGAAAATGGCGCTGGTTGTATCCAGAGGAATTAAAACTACTATCACAAAGTATATCTACTTAAATGAGCCCAGATTTATTGCCTGACAATTTTGACTTTCAGAACATTACACCCTTATGGATTGTTCATTCTGATAGAAAGTCCATTGAACGCACATTTACATTCCAAGACTTTCAGCAAGCTTTTGAATTCATGACCCTTGTTGCGCAGTATGCGCAAGAGATAGATCACCATCCTGATTGGTCTAATACGTGGAATAAGGTGGTAGTGAAACTCTCAACCCATTCAAGTGATGGGCTTACCGAGTTGGATGTATTGATGGCCCAGAAAATGAATGAGTTAGTGCAAAGAGTTTAGACCGCTCCTTAGTGATCTTCACCCTCATGGTCTTCTTCATTCATACTCATTAAGATCGTTGCCAAGAGTCCGTAAACCACCTCTGTAGAAATCATCCCGTCTTCATCTAAGTCGTCAATTAAGTCATTCAGGCGATCTTCTGTTGGCTCGTTGAGCAAGCTCATCGCACATTCGCACCCATAGTCAAAATCTTCATCGTTTTGGGGTTGATTTTCTTCAGTCATATTTATCCTTAATTGAGCTCTCAGAATAGCAAAATACGCTCAAATTCGATAGGAATAAATGATGCTCCCCTCTCTGGAGGCCTCAAAAAAGGGTTTATCTATAGCTGATCCGTACAGGTTGGCTAAATTAATGTGCAATTGCAAAAAATCAATAATGATTTATAGTGATTTACAAATAAAACCATAGGAGACAGTATGCAACTCAATGTGAATGGTCAAATCCGCAATATTGATGTGGAGCCAGATATGCCTTTGTTATGGGCAATTCGCGAGGTGGTTGGACTCACGGGTACTAAGTATGGATGTGGCGTTGCTCAATGCGGTGCCTGTACTGTGTATCTCAATGGTGAGCCAGTGCGATCCTGCTCGTTGCCAGTATCTGCGGTAGGCTCTGCCAAGATCACTACTATTGAAGCACTTTCAAAGAATAATTCCCATCCTGTTCAACAGGCTTGGATTGCACTTGATGTACCCCAGTGTGGATATTGCCAGTCCGGTCAAGTAATGGCTGCTGCAGCGTTGTTAAAGAAAAACCCAAAACCAACAGACGCAGATATTGATATTGCAATGGCCAATGTATGTCGTTGTGGAACTTATCAGAAGATTCGTGATGGAATTCATGTGGCTTCTGGTCAAAAGAAATTAGCAGATGTTTTGGCGATGTACGACGCTACTCCTGCGACTCGCGGTTAAGGAGAAAAACATGACATTAAAAAATCAAAATCATTCCTTGGAAAATAATTCTCGTCGCGAATTCATTATTAAAGGCACGATGCTCGGCGGAGGCTTGGTATTGGGCATTGGCGCAATCCCTGACGCACTTGCGCAAGCTGGCGCCTACTATGATCCCAATACGCCAACTAAATATGGCGAGGCTGAAGTTAACGCCTGGGTGAGCATTAAGCCAGATGACACTGTATTGATACGTATTGCTCGTTCAGAGATGGGGCAAGGTACTCGAACCGGTTTAGCTCAGTTAGTGACTGAAGAGCTAGAGTGCAATTGGAAGAAAGTAAAAACCCAATCTGCTACCCCTGGTCAGAGTTTAGCGCGTAAGCGGGTATGGGGTGAGCACGGTACAGGTGGTAGTCGTGGTATTCGTACTTCTGAGGACTATGTCCGTCGTGGCGCAGCTGCTGCTCGCATCATGTTATTGCAGGCTGCTGCAGATCAATGGAAAGTGCCCGTTAGCGAGTTAACAGTTGATAAGGGTGTGATTACCCATGTGCCAACAGGACGTAAAACTACTTATGGAAAAGTTGCTGAGCTAGCATCTACGCTAAATCCGCCTGATCCTAAGTCAATCACTTTACGCAACCCAAGAGAGTGGAAAGTCGCAGGTCAACCTTATGCACGCTTAGATACTGCGAACAAGGTGAATGGCTCTAAAGTTTACGGAGTTGATTTGCAGTTTCCTGGCATGCTTTGCGCCTCAGTAAAGTCATGTCCAGTATTTGGGGGTAAGTTAGCAAGTTATGACGAAGCCAAGATCCAAAATATGCGCGGTGTTAAGGGGGTTGTTAAAGTAAACGATAGCACTTTAGCTGTTGTAGCTGATACCTGGTGGCATGCTAATGCAGCGCTGAAGGCTTTACCAATTGCCTGGGATGAGGGTAAAGGCGCCGCTACCTCGCAAGCCGATATCAATAAGATGCTTAGAGATGGCCTTGATGAGCAAGGTGATTTTTGGCAACGTAAAGTGGGTGATGCGCCTCAGGTAATTAACACTTCTGCCAAAAAAGTAGAAGCGATTTATTTCACGCCTTTCAGAGCCCACGTCACAATGGAGCCTATGAACGCTACGGTAAAAATTACCGGTAATCGTGCAGAGGCTTGGGTGCCAACACAAAATGGCGAGGGATCACACGCTGCCTTATCAGAAGCTACTGGCATCCCATTAGAAAATTGTGAAGTTTATAAATTAGATTCTGGTTGTGGTTTAGGTCGTCGTGGCTCCACTCAGGACTTTGTGACTTATGCCGCAAAGGTTGCTCAGAAATATCCTGGTGTTCCGGTTAAAGTAATTTGGAGTCGTGAAGAAGATATGACTCACGATTACTACCACCCGATTGCGATGGCAAAAATGACAGCGGGCTTAGATACGGCTGGCAATGTGACTGGCATGCATATTAAAGTTGCGGGCCAATCTATAAATGCCACGCTTGCGCCATCGGCTATTAAGGATGGCAAGGATGAACGTCAGCTTCAAGGCTTCTATGAGAAAGGGCCTGATGCTCAGTTAGGCTATACCTTCCCAACCTTACTCACTGAATATGTCATGAAAAATACTCTTGTCCCGGTAGGTCCATGGCGAGGTGTAAATACCAATCAGAATGGTATTTTCATGGAATGCTTTATGGATGAGTGTGCCAAAGCAGCAGGGCAAGATCCTGTTAAGTTTAGGCGCGCGGTAATGCAAAGTCATCCAAAGCATTTGGGTGTATTGGATGCTGTTGCGAAAAAGGCAGAATGGGATAAGCCGCTACCAGCAGGAACCTTTAGAGGTGTAGCCCAGTTTATGGGTTATGCCAGCTATTCCGCTTGTGTTGCTGAGGTCACGGTCCAAAATAATGTGGTCAAGGTAAATCGCTTGGTATTTGCTCTTAACTCAGGCCATGTTGTAAATCCATATTTGACTCGGGAGCAAATCGAGGGTTCAGTTGCGATGGCATTGGGCGCAATATTCTTGCCAGAAATCAGCGTAGAGAAGGGCCGTATCAAGGAGCAAAACTTGGACACTTATCCACTCCTTAAGCTGGCTTCTACACCTCGAATTGAGACTGTGCTTGTGCCAACTTATGATTTCTGGGGCGGTGTTGGTGAGCCTACTATTTGCGTTGTGGGGCCAGCGGTTGCTAATGCTGTATCTGCTGCAATCGGTAGACCTGTTCGCAACTTCCCATTGAGCAAAGAAGGCCTCAGTTTGGCTTAATATTTAAACTAGAGTAAATAAAAAGGCCGCTAATGCGGCTTTTTTATTGCTTTGAAATTGTTTTAATCATCTAATATGTTCTATGAATTTCTTTAAGTGCGCCATTTTTATTTCTGCCTTGCTGCCATTGGCTCGTTTATTTTGGCTCGGTATGAATGATGGTCTCGGCGCTAACCCGATTGAGTTCATTACTCGCTCGACCGGAACATGGGCGCTGGTATTTTTATGTATTACCTTAGCCATGACACCACTGCGATTGCTTACTGGTACGCCCGCCTGGATTAAATTTCGTCGTATGCTGGGTTTATTTTGTTTCTTTTACGCGAGTATCCATTTTTCTATTTGGTTTTGGCTTGATCAGGGTTTAGATATTCAAGCGATGTGGGCAGATGTTGTGAAACGTCCATTTATCACCATGGGATTTTTATCGCTCCTCATGCTGACCCCCTTGGCAATCACATCCAATCAATGGGCCATAAGACAATTAGGGCGGCGCTGGACCATGCTGCACAAGCTCGTTTACCTAATATCGTTTACCGTGATAGTTCACTATTGGTGGCACAAAGCTGGTAAGAATGATGTATCTACTGTGATGGTATATGGCGCCATTATTCTGGCGCTACTTCTTTCTCGTTTGCCAGTGATGAAGGCGGCACTACAAAAAACGCTTCATCTAAAGAATTAAAACTCAGTGGTATATCGCACTATGAAGCGGCGATCTTCAATAAAGCCATTCTTAATTTCCATATCGCGACCATATTGCAAGCTGATTCTGCCAAAAGGGTAATAAGCTAAAGCGCTTAATAAGTATCTCTGTGTGTTCACCACGTTATTTTGGTAATTGTTTCCAATGGTTGTAGCGCCACCAGCTACGTAAAAATAGGATGCCCCAATGGTATAGGTCTGATTGATTTTGTAGATGGGACCAAGTTGAGTCGTAGTCAATGGTTTTTGCGTAAGTGATGTATTGGTTGCAGATAAGCAGGCTGCTGCGCACTGGCTATTCCCACCAAACCACATGGTGTCAACTGCGATCATGCCGTCTAGGTCGCCAATGATAGGCTGTTGGTAACCCATTTGAATATCTGATTTATAGCGGTTCTCACCCACATTGAAAGGCTGTTGACTCTTATAGCTTCCAGTCGGTGCTGTTAGATAGCCGGCAATACCTAAATAGCGACGATTCTCGCGATCGTGATAGGGCCAAATAGCTGTTGCAACAGTGAGATCGCCGATCCCTGTATCTGTCGGATACATTGCAAGTGAGCCTGCGGGTTTGATGCTGCCATAAGGAAGTTGCAAATAAGATACCGCTGGTAAATCCTGAATAGCATAAGAAGTTATCAAACGCAGAATGGCGCTTTGGGTACCTATATCTGGGTTTGCGTATTGCCTTGTTGATCTAGTTGAGCCCAACGCCGAACCATTTTTGTAGAAAGTGCTGTTATCAGTATTGACGTAGCTCACCATCACGTGATTTTTCCCTGGTAATGGCGCAACGATATCATTGGGTTGCAAATCAATCGCCAATGCGGTTAATGGCAGTGATAGTAATGTATAGGCAAGTAATCTTAAAAACGTCATGTGAATATTGTAATTAATTGAAGCGCAAAAGGTAAATTTGCTCGTAGTTGTCATCATATGGGATCTGCACTCGCCTACAATAGGCAGATGAGATCCACCTATTTGAGGCTTAGCTGTTTTTTGCTCCTGATTGGGGCTTACACACATGTGTGCGCCCAAGCGAGTCAAAGCATGCAGACTTACTCCCCCTATACGCCCGAGCAATTGCGAGAACTAAATAGTCAGCCTATTTTCCCTGTAGAGGGGCCAATGGGGCCAGTCGGCCCAGGTGCTCAAGTGCTGAGTCCAAAGAATAAGTCCTCTATTGACTCTAAGTTTTTCCAGCAACCCGAAGGTGAGGAAGAGGCAGAATCTCTTGAAACAGAATCCGCTGAGCCTTATCAGCCAATGAGCCCAGTATTTACTTTCTAATTTGTCTGGCGCGACAAATTGGCTTAAGCAAAACTCAGCTCAGGCATTGAATCTATTTGCAAGAGAGATCTAGCGGTATCGGGAGTTGCATTTAGCCATTGGTCAAATAGCTCAGGGCGAAGTGGTACTACGGTACGTTTTTCATCATCTGGTTTATGAAGTCGTCTCATGATCGAATGATCGCTTGCATCAATGGTTAACATTGAAAATGACACAATCAGCTCACCAGTTTCTGGTTCTGTCCAAGTATCCCAGATAGAGGCAATCGCCATGGGCTCACCATTTGTTTGCTGAATGCCTGTCCGTACTGCTTTACCGGATTCATAAGAAGGTTCATAAAACATTTCGGCAAGGGTAAGTGCATAGTGACGTTTTGACCAAGCATGTTTATAAGAAGGTTTTTCGCCGACGGTTTCAGTTCTGGCGTTATACGTTTTTCTTCCGAAATCTTCATCTTTTGCCCACGATGGAATAAGTCCAAAACGAGCTAATCCGATAGCGGTACGTCCGGTATTGTGGCTTTTGAGCACTATTGGTCCGGGGTAGGTGGGAAATACATCATGACTCGCAGACATCGGAAGATCAAGGTCAAAATGGCTTTTGACCCAATCTATATTGGGTGTGGTGAGGTATTGAACACACATGCTTTTATTCTACTGCGGCTATCAGGATTACTGCACTCTGCTCCTGTTAATATTAGGCCTATCTTTTAGAGAGCCCCGTACATGAAACTATTTATTTCCCGACTCCAGTTCACAATGATCAGCATTTTTGCTGGCGCTGTTTTGACTGGAACATTGATATCTCCGCTCCATGCTCAGCAAAGTGGTTTACCAATAAATGCAGCTGCATCGGTTAACGGCACCATCATTACTAATGATATGGTTGAGCAGGGCATTAAGATGGCTCTTTCCCAAGGGCAAAAAGATTCTCCTGAATTACGCAAAGCAGTTATTCAAAAATTTATTGAAGTATTACTGCTCTCTCAACAAGCCGAAAAAGATGGCCTTGCAAATTCTGAGAAGGCCAATAGTCAGTTAATGTTGATCCGTCAAAATTATTTAGCTGATCTTGAACTCTCCTCTTACATGGCAAAGAATCCAATTACAGATGCAGATGTGCAAGCCGAGTACAACAAAGAGGTCGCATCTTTAGGTCCTCAAGGCATGATTAATGAATACAAGGTGAGTGATATAGCTGTTGCAAGTGAAGCAGATGCACAAGCTGCCTTAAATCGAATCAAAAAAGGCGAGCCTTTTGATAAGGTGGCTAAAAGTGTTTCCTTAGGCCCTAACAAAGCGCAAGGCGGAGCAGTTGGTTGGGTGCAAGCCGGTCAAGTTGGTCCACAGATCGCAAGTGTCTTAGCCAATCTCTCTAAGGGGCAAGTATCGCAAGCGCCAATCCAGCTTCAACAAGGTTGGTATTTGGTAAAGCTAGAGGATAAAAAATCTAGCAAACCGCCTACTTTTGAACAAGCCAAGCCATCAATACGTGCCGGACTAGTACAAAGAAAGCAGTATGAATATGTGTCGCAAATTGCAAAAGACTCTAAGATTGTCGTGCAATAAAAAAGGGCTCCTCGGAGCCCTTTTGTTTAGATGGTTTGAGTAAATCTACAGTCTTATTTTATTGGCGTTCCAGCGTTATAAAGTTAAAGGTAATGTCACCTTCTGATCCCGGGGTTCGCTCTACCTCTTTCCAGGCAGAGTTATCTAGTACCTCAAAGAAGGTATCGCCATCCTGAATGTCTAGATCAATTTCAGTAATGTAAAGTCGATCAGCTCTATTGAAAGCTTGGGTAAAGAGCTGTTCGCCACCGATCACAAATACACGCGAGAATTCAACCAAGGAATTGAGGGCTTCATCTAAAGAGTGAACGACCTCGGCGCCGGTAAGTTGAAGATCTCTATTGCGGGTGACCACAATATTGCGACGACCTGGCAGGGGGCGACCAATAGACTCCCAGGTCTTGCGGCCCATGATGACTGGGTGACCCATGGTGACGCGTTTAAAAAATTGCAGATCTGCTGATATTTTCCAGGGCATCTGGTTGTCACGACCAATAACGTGATTACGAGAGCGCGCAACAATCATGGAAATAGCGGGTTGAGTCATGCCGAATGCCTTAGATAGCTACTGGAGCCTTGATATGTGGGTGAGATTCGTAGCCAGCAATTTCGAAGTCTTCAAACTCGTAATCAAATATAGAGTCAGGCTTGCGCAAAATATTGAGTTTTGGTAATGGATAGAAGTCCCGTGAAAGTTGTAAGTCAACTTGCTCTAGGTGATTGCTGTAAAGGTGGCAGTCACCACCCGTCCAAATAAAGTCACCTACCTCTAGGTTGCACTGCTGCGCCATCATATGGGTAAGCAAAGCATAGCTAGCAATATTAAATGGAACACCTAAGAAGATATCAGCGCTACGCTGATAGAGTTGGCATGACAATTTACCGTCAGCTACATAAAACTGAAAGAAGGCATGGCAAGGTGCCAATGCCATACGAGGGATGTCTGCAACGTTCCATGCTGAAACAATAATGCGACGTGAGTCTGGATTCTTTTTGATGGTCTCAACTACTTCAGAGATTTGATCAATATGCTGCCCATTGGGTGCTGGCCAAGAGCGCCATTGATAGCCATAGATTGGGCCTAAGTCACCATCTGGTGCCGCCCATTCATTCCAAATGGAGACGCCACGCTCTTTGAGCCAGTTATTGTTGGTGCTCCCCTTAAGAAACCACAACAGCTCATAGATGATCGATTTCAGATGTAGCTTTTTGGTGGTTACCATCGGGAAACCATCGGCCAAATTAAAGCGCATTTGATGGCCAAATACTGAGAGAGTGCCGGTACCAGTTCTATCGGATTTTTGAACGCCCCTTGCAAGGACTTCTTTCATGAGATCGTGATATTGGCGCATAGGGATATTGGCGGATTTAGATTTCTAAAGACCTAGTTCAAAAACTTGAAAGGGGTTGTTACAGCATCCACGCAATTTATATTGCGTGGATTTAGACGGACGCTTACTTCACTAATTGATCGAGTTTATTTTTTACATCTTTCCACTCTTCAGCTTCTGGAAGAGCGCCTTTAGATTTAGTGATGGACTTCCAAGATGGTGAGAGTTCAGCATTGAGCTTGATAAATGCTTGCTGGTCTCCAGGAACATCATCCTCAGCATAAATGGCGTTAACTGGGCACTCAGGAACGCAAACGGCGCAATCAATACATTCGTCTGGATCAATTACCAGGAAATTAGGGCCTTCACGAAAGCAGTCAACTGGGCAAACGTCAACGCAGTCGGTGTATTTGCAGCGGATGCAGGATTCGGTAACAACGTAAGTCATGATGTTTTATTTCAAGAGCCCCAAAATTGGGGGGTGCAAAGTTATAAAAGACCAATTTTAGCTGAAATAGCTTATTTTTCAGGTTAAGGGGTTAATTTACTTGAGGTAAAGTTCTTTGTATGAATACACAAGCCTCCCCCCAATCTACCACCCAAAAACCTAAAATTTTCGTCGCTAGAGCCATTTTTCCGGAGGCTTTGGCTAAATTGGAGGAATTCTTCGAGGTTCGGTCTAATCAGGAGGATCGGATTTTTAGCTCGGAGGAGCTCCAAAAAGAATTATCTGGAGTGGCGGGGGCATTAGTGGCGGGTAGCGAGCGCATTGATGCGAAGGCTTTGGAGGATGCAAAAGACCTTAAGATTGTTGCCAATATATCCGTAGGCTATAACAACTTTGATGTACAGGCTATTACAGCGGCTGGTGTCATGGCAACTAATACGCCAGATGTTTTGACTGATACCACTGCAGATTTTGGTTTCGGATTATTAATGGCAACGGCACGCCGTATTACAGAATCTGAACATTGGGTAAGAGCTGGCAAGTGGGATAAATGGTCAATTGTGAATAATCCACTAGGAATGGATTTGCATCACAGTACGATTGGCATTATTGGTATGGGACGCATAGGCCAAGGGATTGCGAAGCGTGCATTAGGTTTTGGCATGAAGGTGATTTATCACAACCGCAGTCATCTATCTGATGCTGACGAAAAAGCTTGTGGCGCTACGTATGTTTCCAAAGAGGAGTTGCTGCGTACCGCCGATCATGTAGTCTTGGTGTTGCCATATACAAGCGAGAGTCATCATACGATTGGTACAAAAGAAATCGCCATGATGAAACCGACTGCAACCCTTATTAACATTGCCCGCGGTGGTATTGTGGATGATGCGGCGCTGGCTCAAGCGCTCAGAGAGAACAAGATTTTCGCTGCTGGTTTAGATGTATTTGAGGGTGAACCTTCAGTCCATCCTGAATTGCTGAAGTTAAGCAATGTAGTGCTTGCTCCACACATTGCGAGCGCAACAGAAAAGACTCGTAGAGCAATGGTTGACCTTGCAGTTGAAAATCTACGCGCTGCATTGGATGGTAAAAAACCGCCAAGTTTAATTAATACAGAATTATTTAAAGCTTAGGGTTGCTATAGAGTTAGTTAATAAAAAAGCCGAGCGTTTACTCGGCTTTTTTAATTGAGCTGGACTACTTAATCAGCTTCAATTTCTTCTGGAAGATCACGCAACGCTAATTCGATGCCACCGAATTTTCCAGCAACCCAGTTATAAACTTTGCAGGCAATCCAGAGCAAGCCAAATCCTAACAAGGCGTTGAGAATTAAGGCGGACAACACTGTGAATCCTGGTATTGCCCCATCTCTAATAAAGGCAACGAACAGCGCCAATAATACGATGGGAACGGAGAAGCAGAGGTAAACCAAAACTAAGGTTTTGGCTGTGTGCATGGGGTCTAAAAAGACAAGTTCTTTTTTGCTAAGTTTCATAATGACGCAATCTTAAAGCAGTCCATCAAAAAGCGCTATATCTACCCAATCACCAGCAGCAACATTTCCTTGATCGTGACCAAGGATGACAAAGCAGTTTGCCTCGCTCATGGATCGCAAAATCCCAGCACCTTGGCTGCCAGTAATTTTGACGGTTGGCTTGCCATCGGCATTGCGCCCCAAGATAGCGCGCTGAAACTCGGTGCGCCCTGCCTTTTTTCGAATGGGTTCTGCTGAGATAGCTTGGGTAAGCGGTGGTTCTGTTTGGCTAGCCCCATTTAACTGTAAGAGTGCAGCGCGGACAAATTGATAGAAGGTCACCATCACAGCGACTGGATTGCCTGGTAAACCAAAGAATAGGGTGGCAGAGGACTTCCCGGGGATAGCCTTAAGTGTTCCAAATGCCATAGGGCGCCCTGGGCGCATAGCAATTTTCCAAAATCCTACATCTCCTAGCTCTTGCATGATTTGCTTGGTGAAATCCGCTTCACCAACTGATACACCACCTGAAGAAATTAGGACATCTGCTTTTGTTGCAGCTTCGATAAATGCTGCTTTCAGTGATGCCGGATCATCGCGCACAATTCCGCAATCAATAATTTCTAGATCAAGTCGATTGAGTAAGCCAGTTAAGCTATAGCGATTGCTGTCATAAATTTTTCCCGCGTCTAATGGCTGACCTAAGGTGCTAAGTTCATCGCCCGAAGATAATATTGCGACTCTAAGTTTGCGTTTTACTTCCAGTTTTGCAACACCAAGAGAAGCGGCTAAGCCTAAATCAGAGGGGCGCAATAAACGGCCTGCAGCAATAGCAGGCTTTCCTTCTTGCAGATCTTCACCGCATAAACGTCGGTTATCGCCCCGTTTTAGTTGGCTTTGATCAAAGATTATGAAATGCTCATCTTTGGCGGTCGTGAATTCCTGAGGAATAACGGTGTCACAACCGCTTGGCATTAACGCGCCAGTCATGATCTTCAGGCATTGGCCTGACCCAATTTGACCATCGTAAGGCTTGCCAGCAAATGCAGTTCCAATAACGCGCAGGGAGATCTCAGTATCAGTGGTATCTAGGCATTTCCCATCAAATGCAAATCCATCCATGGCTGAGTTATCTGCAGCGGGTACATTGATTGGTGACAGTAAATCTCTCGCAAGAATACGATTAATAGCTTGATCTAAGGGAACTGTTTCAATATCGGTAGCATTTCCATTAGAGGCAGATTCATGAATGAGGCCATTTACTAGGTCAGAAATTGCCTTGCGTGCTTCATCTACATGGAGTGATGAAGTTAACAGAATCGGATCGTTAGGTGAAATGCTTTTCATGTGACTGATTCTAAGTGCTTTAATTCTTCGGGGGTATTCACGTTGGCAAAGGCGTTGGTATCTTTAAATATGACGGTACCACTGCGCACATTCTTAAACCATCGATCAATCTTGAGTTCGCCCTTGGCAATAAATGCTTCTAGAGATGGCAGTACCTCTACATGCATCAAGCAAAAAACGGGCTGTGCCCAAATCTTGTCATCAGCTTCATTACTAGATGCATAGACGAGTTCTAGATTGCTATTTTCCATTTCCTGACTTAGCTTGATGGCAAGATTAGTTGGCAAGAGAGGTGAGTCACAAGGGGCGGTTAATAAGTAGGGCGTTTTACAGGCTTTGAGTCCAATCGCAAAGCCTGCTAGAGGCCCGGAAAAGTCAGGCGTTTCATCCGGAATAACTGGGTAGCCATAAGCGGCGTATTTAGTGATATTGCGGTTAGCATTAATGATGATTGAGCCAACTTGTGGCTTGAGACGGGTAATAGTAGATTCAATTAAAGGCTTCTGTAAAAAAAGAATTAAGCCTTTATCAACTCCCCCCATTCTTTGGGCGCGTCCACCCGCCAAAATAAGTCCAGTAATTTGCTCAGACGAAATCATCAGCCACCGATATAAGACATTTCGACCTTGCGATTGCCGGTCGATTGTTTTGCAGTATTGGAACCACGGATCTCAGAGTAATGATCATCACGCTGCGACCATGTGTTCATGATGGCGTTAGCGATTTCTAAATCACTGTTGCCTGAACGCAATAAAGTTTTGAAATCAAAGCCTTCATTGGCAAATAGACACAGGTACATTTGACCGTCGGTTGATATGCGGGCACGTGTGCATTCATGACAAAAGGTTTGCGTCACGCTAGAGATCACGCCTATTTCACCTGAGCCATCTAGGTAACGCCAGCGCTGAGCTACCTCGCCAACGTAATTTGATTCAGCTGGCTCTAAGGGAAAAGCCTCATGAATTCTGGCAATGACCTCTTTTGAAGGTAATACCTCCGCCATATTCCAGCCATTGGAGCTACCAACATCCATAAATTCGATAAAGCGCAGAATGACACCACTTCCTTTGAAGTGTTTTGCCATGGCAACGATTTCATGATCGTTAGTACCTTTTTTCACCACCATATTTACTTTGATATTTTTGAAGCCAACTTCTTGCGCAGCTTGAATGCCATCGAGGACATCACTGACTGGAAAATCAACATCATTCATCTTCTTGAAGATGTCATCATTTAGGCCATCAAGACTCACAGTTAATCTTTGTAATCCAGCTGCTTTAAGTGCAGCCGCTTTTTTGCGCAAGATACTGCCATTAGTAGTTAAGGTAAGGTCTAATGGCTTGCCATCTGAAGAGCGAATAGTTGAAAGCATCTCAATCAGAATTTCTAAGTTCTTACGAAGCAGAGGCTCTCCGCCAGTGAGGCGAATTTTTTCAATACCTAATGTTGCGAAAATAGAAGACAGCCGAGTGATTTCCTCAAAGCTTAATAACTCATTATGTGCGAGATAGGGGTAGTCTTTATCAAAGACTTCCTTGGGCATGCAATAGGTACAACGGAAGTTACAGCGGTCGGTTACGGAAATTCTTAAGTCACGCAAAGTTCTGCCACGGGCATCTTTTGTAAGGCTGTGTGGCTCAATAAGCTGGCCGCCAATAGGTGGCACAAGACCTTTGCCTTCATCAATGCGGATGGGTATTACCTTGGGAATTACTTTTTCAACCATATTCTGAATTATGGCTGTGAAACGGGGTTTCTGCCAAACCGCCAAATATCCTTTTGGGATAAATGGCAGCCTGGAGAAAAAGCTTTAGATTGCTTAGACCGTTTTTTCTTGGCCGCCGGTTTCAACTAAAACCATTGGACCTTCAGGGAGGCTGGCTGCAGGCTTGGGTGCTCTACCTAAGTTGTGCGCAATAGGCTCGGCCTGAATTTGGTTTTGGGCTTCTGCATGCTTAGAAGAGTCAGTGGCTACCCAAATCATGCCGGCAGACTGGACAACGCTATGCAAAGGAGTTTCTTCAAGTGCCTGGAAGGCTACTTTAGGAAGCTCTGGGGCTGGCTTAGCAATTACCTCAATGGTTGCTGCAGCTGCAGTAACTACTACTGGTGTTGGTGTAGCTGCATTTGCTGAGGAAGAGCCTTGTGCGGGACGATTAGATTGACGCGGTGCACGAGGAGCGCGCTCTTGCCTATCTTGTTTTTCTGCAGCAGGTTTTGCGTTACCAAAGCTATTGGCGATGTTTTGAATTGGCATCGATGCAGATGCGCCAGCCATACCAACGGGAGGACCTGCAAAAGGGCTTGCTGATGGTGCCGCTGCAACAGCTGCATTACTTACTTCACCGTTATTTTCAGTACGCTCGCCACGTTGACCGCGACCACGACCACGACGATTGCGACCACGGCCACGACGCTCTTCACCTTCTGCGCCTGGAGTGGCTCCCTCGATACCAGGAGCGGCTTCAGTAGCTGGAGTTGCAACTGCTATATTCGCTTGGTTTCGATTACCTTCTTGACGTTCAGGCTTTGGACCATTTTGGTTACGATTACCGTTGCGGTTATTGCGATTACCGTTGCGATTATTATTGCCGCCTTCAGCAGTAGCCCCTTCAGCAGTATTTGCTACTGGACGCTCTGTACGTTCACCGTTGCGCTCGCCGCGACGATTGCGTCCACGATTGCGATCACCATTGCGGCCTTGGTTGCGACCACGGTTATTGCTTGGTGCTGGCTTCTCTTCTGCCGCAGGCGATGAAGAGAAAAGCTTCTTAATAAATCCAAAGAAACCAACAGAGCTTTCAGTCACGGCTTTTTCGGTGCGAGCTGGACGCGGTTGGCTAATTGGCGCAGGTTGAGTTGGTGTGATGCCTTTCACAGCGGCTTCAGGACGCGCTTTTACGTCGGCATCTTTTTTGCTCACTGTTGTGTCTGTCTCTAGTTCACGAGCAGCTTCTTCGGCCATCACATAGCTCGCTTTTTGATCATCAAGACGTGGGTCGTCATGACGCAAGCGCTCTAACTTGTAGTGAGGTGTTTCTAAGTGCTTGTTTGGAACCATCAAGACATTTACTTTGAAGCGAGTCTCGATCTTGATCACTTCAGCACGCTTTTCATTCAAGAGGAACGCAGCTACTTCAACTGGTACCTGTGTATGAATCGCTGCTGTATTTTCTTTCATTGCTTCTTCTTGGATGATGCGCAGAACTTGCAATGCAGAAGATTCAGTATCGCGGATATGGCCAGTACCATTGCAACGTGGGCAGGTTACATGGCTACCTTCAGAAAGTGCTGGACGCAAGCGTTGGCGCGACATTTCCATCAAGCCAAATTTAGAGATCTTGCCCATTTGAACGCGGGCACGGTCATGACGTAGAGCATCGCGCAGGCGATTCTCAACATCCTTCTGAGCTTTGCTCGACTCCATATCAATAAAGTCGATCACGATCAAGCCACCCAAGTCACGTAAACGTGCTTGACGAGCGATTTCATCGGCGGCTTCTAAGTTGGTGCGGGTAGCAGTCTCTTCAATATCAGAGCCGCGGGTTGCACGTGCAGAGTTAACGTCTACTGAAACCAATGCTTCAGTGTGGTCAATCACGATTGCGCCGCCTGATGGCAATGGCACAGTACGTGAGTACGCCGTTTCAATTTGATGCTCGATTTGGAAGCGTGAGAACAAAGGCACATCGTCGTGATAGCGCTTTACTCTTGGTAAATTGTCAGGCATTAC
Source organism: Burkholderiaceae bacterium (assembly GCA_947448415.1). Classification (GTDB taxonomy): domain Bacteria; phylum Pseudomonadota; class Gammaproteobacteria; order Burkholderiales; family Burkholderiaceae; genus Polynucleobacter. The sequence goes on from CANFMT010000013.1 coordinate 72,899, forward strand.
GACTGACATAAATGCTGCAGCTTGTTCGTAGATGTCATCGGTGTCGATGAGGATCTCGCCGATATCTGGCTGGAAGTAGTCGCGAATTGCGCGAATCACTAAGCTAGATTCAAGGTAAATCAATAATGGTGCAGAATTGCCTTGAGCGGCTTCATCAATTGCTTTCCATAACTGCATGAGGTAACTTAAGTCCCACTGCAATTCAGTAGCATCACGTCCAATTCCAGCTGTACGAGCAATGATGCTCATGCCATCTGGCACTTCTAATTGAGACATGGCTTCACGCAATTCTTGACGGTCTTCACCTTCAATGCGACGGGATACACCGCCTCCGCGTGGGTTATTTGGCATCAATACCAAATAACGGCCTGCCAGGGAGATAAAGGAGGTAAGGGCCGCGCCTTTTTGGCCGCGCTCTTCTTTTTCTACCTGAACAATGATTTCTTGTCCTTCGCGCAAAGCATCCTTGATGGAGGCATTGCGGACATCGATACCCTCTTTGAAATAACTACGGGCAACTTCTTTGAATGGCAAAAAGCCATGGCGTTCTTCACCGTAATTCACAAAGCAAGCCTCGAGAGAGGGTTCAATGCGGGTAATTACACCTTTGTAGATATTGCCTTTGCGTTGTTCACGACCGGCAGCTTCGATATCGATATCAATGAGTTTTTGACCATCAACGATGGCAACTCGCAACTCTTCTTGTTGAGTTGCATTAAACAACATGCGTTTCATAACACTCTCCTATGGGGGAGGATGTCGTTGCGCGCTAGCGTTAGGGGACAAGTTAAAGACCGCTTAGGACTGAGCCTTTTACGGTTTATGAGTGTGGTTCATGCAAATCTAAGCACTTTTTGCTTAGTTCACCAAGTTAACGGTTGGTTAATTTGGTGCCACACTTGACGATCGCCGCAGAGACCTCCTTTAGGTCATCAATGCAGGCGCGCGCCTGAAAACTGTCTTCTAATCGCGGGTCGCGGCATACGGCACACCAACCCTGCGCCTCATTACAACGGGGGAGGGGCA